>NZ_JAVDWS010000002.1:0-649727 GCF_031457395.1 Algoriphagus sp. 4150 | reverse complement strand
GGTTGATTTCTACGAAAATGGTGGATGCCGGGATTTATAATCATGCCCCTGTGTGTCGCGCTCCCGTCATGGATATTTCATCTGTTTATATTTTGTTTTAAGAGGTCAGATGGAATCTCGCCATGCGAATAATCATCCCTCTGTGTGTCGTCTTCGACATGCTCGATTTCATCTGTTTATAATTTGCTTTTAGAGGTCAGATGGAATCTTTGACGATTAAAATAATCATTGCACTGAGTGTTTTAATGATAATTTTAATCGTGTCGATTTCATCTGTTTATATTTTGATTTTTAATGGTCAGATAGCCTGTCCCGAACTTGATTCGGGAGAATCTCGCAGGTTTTATAATCATTTCTCTGTGTGTCGGTTTCGACATGCTCGATTTCATGGTATCATTCATTTTAAATTTTCTGATTCTCAACCAGCTCTTTTTAGAATTGTGCAGTTACACCCACTGTATAGGTTTTGGTAAGAGGGTATAATCTGCCCAACTCATCTCCCGGATGTTCTGGATCGACGAATTTTACCCCCGTAAAAGTCAACAGGTTATAAGCGTTGGCAAAGAAACGAATGCTCGTGGAAGGGCTATTCCTTGGTTTCAAGGTATAGCCGAGCTCAATACTCTTGAGACGGAGATAGTCAGTGCTCACACGGTTGAAATCCGAATTCCCGAGGGGGTAATTCCCCGTGTAACCATAATAGCCACTTACCCATTCAGTGGCTGGATCGTAAGGATCTGCCAGCGGATCTACAGGGTGCCATCGGTCTAGGTACTGTTCCAAGGCCCCGCCACCATTGCTGCCCCATATCGAATACAGGGGCTCTTGGTATTCCATGGAGCCAAGTGCCGATCCTTGGAATAGTAGGCTTAAATCAAAATTTTCGTAGGAAGCATCAAATGCCAAACTGAAATTCACCCAAGGTGTTTGATCGTAGGCAAATGGGTGCTGGTCCAATCCATTGATTTCCCCATCACCATTCCAATCCTCATATTTATAGTTGCCCGGCAAAATCCCCCGGTCTTTGTATATGGGAAATGACCAAATATCCTCCCAGTTCTCATATCGTCCGGCGGATTTATATCCGAATTGGACACCTTGATAGCGGTCAGTCAGGTTGTCATTGCGCCAGCGGTCATAAGAATTGCCATAAGGCCCTTTTTCTGCAGCGATCAGATGCTGTCGACGCGTAATTGTACCTATCCCTTTTACTCCGTAAGAAAACGAGCCTATGGTGTTTCGATGAGATACTTCAAGATCAATCCCAAATTGGCGGTCACTATTGGTATTCTCTCTGGGTGCTCCCGTACCGACTACTGTAGGTATTTCTCCTGAACGACTGGAAAAAAGACCATCCCTGCGGCGGTCGAAATAGTCCATTGAGAAACCAAACAACCCATTCGAAGCTTCAAAATCTACCCCAACGTTAAACGTTTTTGCTGTCCACCAGCTAATCCGCTCATTTGGAACAACTAACGAGGTCCCATATACAAACTCCCCTCCGAGCATGTATCCCGGTGCGTATTGGTTATAATATCCTTGCTGAGCATTTCCGCTTGTGGCGGGATAGATATAGCCTGGATACCAGTCATATTGCAGTGACCCATCGTCTGCGGTCATACCATAACTTGCCCTGAATTTTAGCTGATCGATAAAAGAAAGAGCTGAAATAGATTTAAAAAAAGGTTCCTCTGAAATACGCCATCCTAGGGATGCGGAGGGAAAAAGCCCCCAGCGATTATCTTTGACAAATTTAGAGGATCCATCATAGCGAAACTGTACTTCCGCTATGTAGCGATCGGAAAAAGAATAATTCAACCTGCCAAACATGGCGGAGTTGGCAATCTCATAAAGATCCCCTGATCCACCCTGCATTCCTCCTTGCTGGTTTTCATTCATTCCTCCCACCAGATATTCCATGGCAAAAGCAAGATCTCTCTGGGCATAGAGATTATCCCCCTTTCGGTTTTGAGTTTCAAAACCCAAGAGTCCGATCAATCCATGATTTGTGCCGAAAGTGCGTTTGTAATTAAGAAGAAATTGACCTAAGACCTGCTGTTTACTGTAAATTTCACGTCTGATTTGATTTGGAGAACTATTATTGTACAATTTCGATGCATAAGAATCCGTTAACGGATCATACATATATTGGTAATATTCTCTACGATAAATGTTATTGTCATCCCCACGGTAATCGTAGCTAATCAATCCTTTTGCTGATAAGCCTTCCAAAATATGTGATACCGTCCCAAAGTCAAATTCTAGTTCTGCAGAGGACTGAAAGTATTTTTGATTGTATTTTCTATATCCCGATACATCAGAGTCCATCATTGCCACTGTATTCTGCTCCAAATCCAACCCCTCGTAATTAAGCATGGTGTTTTCAGGATCAGCATATGCCGGGAACAATACGCCTTGCCTCCAATAATTTCGAATAATCTCCACTGCACTTGAATAAGGAGAATTGCGCTGATCGGCTACTCCACTCAAATTCAAATTGAATTTTAAGCCACGTGCCAGTTCTGTGGTGATGTTGGATCTCAGGTTAACCTTGTTGTAGTTCATATCCCCGGATTTGAAGAAACCTTCCTGATAGAGATATCCGCCTGCCACGTAATATTGTGTTTTTTCCGTCCCTCCGGAAATGCTTATATCGTGTTGACTTTGGGGAGAATATTCGTTGATCAGTAATGAATTCCAGTCTGTCGTGCGGCGTTGTCCCGTACGGAAGGCCTCAAAGGCATCTTCTTGGTAGATTAAATTACCGCCATTGATATTGTTCATGGCCATTTCATTGTACAGCGTCATGGTCTGATACGGGTCCGCAAGCTCCGGAAATCCCGAAGGACTCTGCAAGGTGTATGAGCCATTGTAAACTACTGTTGCTTTTCCGGTGTTCTTGCCTTTTTTGGTGGTTACCAGCAAGACACCATTTGCTGCGCGAGCCCCATATATAGCAGCCGAAGCATCTTTCAATACAGATAGATCATCAATATCACTCGGGTTCAACCGCTGAAAATCTGCCATTGTACGCTGAATCCCATCGATGATCACCAATGGAGCTCCCAGACCCCGGATGTCAAAACTATTGTTGAATGTGCCCGGCTCGGCACTTCTCTGCCATACCCTAACCCCGGCAACTCTACCGGTAAGCATATTCTGTGGGTTCTCATTCTTCGTCCGAAGCATCTCATCACCCTTAATACTTGACACGGCACCCGTTAAGGTGACTTTTTCCTGCATACCATAACCCACCACCACGACTTCACCAAGCTGCTGAGTATCGGGTTCCATCACCACATCAATTACTGATTGTACACCCACTTCAATTTCTTGTTGTATATATCCAATAAATGAAAAAGTCAAAATGGTATTGGAATCAGGAATCGTCAGCCTATACTTACCATTTATATCTGTGGTGGTACCTCGATTTGTACCCTTTATTACTACGTTCACGCCAGGCATTGCTGTCCCATCTTCTGAGAATGTCACCGTACCTGTGACCGTCATCTCCTCTTGCTGTATATCATCTCTGATAGAATGATAACTGCCGCTATTTATCTCATTACTTGCTTTTGCGTCAAAAACGGAAGCAAAAACAAAGCACTTCAGAACTATCCCGAACATTGAATATTTTATCAGACCTCTGGAAAACTGCTTGTATATATAGTGCATATGCTTAAGAATATTTTTTTTGAACATTACTTCTGCGGGGGATTATCCTGCTTAAAAACAAGGACATCCCTATTATTCGGATACTTATACAATTGCTTAAAATCACTTTTCCTGCTCATATCGTGACAACACAGCATATTCGGCTGCAAAAGTGAAATTGAACATGCCTTCCGTCCTGTTGTTATTATTGTCCAAACTCCACCCTACAAGCAAGTTTGTAGGAAGAAAACCTTCGTATAGAAAATTATCATATCCATAGTCAAGGTTCTTTTGAAATGAATCAATGTAATCGGCAACATTTCCATAAGAAGGATGAACATCTACATAGCCACGCATCAGGACACCATTAAACCAGTTCCTGAAACCACTTATATCATAGGTATAATATCCCGGAGTCGTCTGCCCCAGTTTTGCGAAATACTGAAAGCTAGCGTCAGACAATTTCTTGGCATCTTCAAGAAACTTATTGTCTCCTGTGATTCTGTATAAATCAGCTGCGCCGGAAAGCATGGTGCCACTGTTGTAAGAAATCGCAGGGCCTACACGATCCTGGCACGTGATCCCTCTGCGATACACAATTCCGTCAATGGTTTCAGTTTGGGGACTGCCTGGAGAGCATCCGCCTCTCATATCATCATACACACCGTCAGCGCGTAACAATTGACTTTTTTGCCAATCATATACTTTCTTGGCAAAATCAGCATAATAGTCACTTTTCTTGACCTCAATCGCCTTGCGGGATTCTTTATCCTCCCCATCAATGTATCGATAGGCTATTTCGTCATTTTTGTCTTTGTACAGTTCATGTAGCCATACCAGCGGACTGACCATCGGCCCATTGCTACAAGCATGTTTGGACACATAGCCAGGCCCCCAAGGTATTCCACCACGCTCCGTACCATCAGGATTGCGGGTACTGTCCCAGCCGTCCAATACATATTCTGTTAAATACTCTGCTTTTTGCAAATAGACGCTGTTGCCGGTGACCTTATAAGATTCGAGCAGCTCCCGAATAAGCCACATTTGATCATCATAAACATTTTCGATGCCTTCAACCTTGGCAGTACCTTTAGCATTACCTCTATTTACTCCGTACACCGACCATTCTTTAGTCTGCGTATAGGATACCAGTTCGAAAGTCCCCAAATAATAATCCGCATTGTCATATAGTTTACCCAGCAATTCGGAATACCTATCGAAATGCTCATCATGAATTGCGGCATTTCCATTTTCTTTTTGAGCGTGAAGTCCGTGTAATACTGCATTTACAGCTTCGATGGCCGCAGAGTACATCCAAACGCTTCCGATTTCATCGGAACGAACATCGGTATAAGGATTATAATACCTAGCCATCGCCATTCCTGCTCCGGTGAAGTGGGCTGAAACTGCTTTGTCTGTGAGTTCCATCGCACGAAGAAGGTTTTGTTCTGAAAGATTGACCTCCTCCACTGGAGGATCCGTGGGGTTAGTGTCAGATACATTTTCAGCACATGCTGTAAGGAGCAGCAACAGTAGACTATAGATAGAGATCATAGAGCGAAATATTGTCATAGTAAGGTTTATTGTTTTAGTTCAAATCAATCCGGTGGATGACCAGTTTGTTTTCTCCAGATTCGGCTTCACCATTATACACGCCCAATGCGAGCGTTACATTTGTGCCGTTAAACTGTGATAAGTCATACATGAATGAGGCATAGCCTTCAGGATTTCCGGCACCTCCGTTGCCATGCTTAAACTTCCAGCAACCGTCTTCTGCAGCACTGGCCTCATCGGCAGTATTGGACTGAGGATCCATGTGGATCACTGTCCCGTCATCGGCTATGGCTGTAAGTTTGAAGTAGGTGAAATTGTTACCAAAATTGCGCGTACTCAGCGTTAATTGGTTACTTCCACCATTTATGGAGAATTTTGAGTATAGATAGGCTTCAGGCACTTTGGTATCAACCTCAGGAGTATTGCGGGTTTTCATCAGATATCCTTCAGAGGGAAATACCTCCGGATCCTTCTTCAGCGGGACAAAGAACCATTCTGCTGCCACATGGTCAACCTGACGCCAAGCACGGTACGCATCCACATAATTATCCCGATTGCCGTCCACTGGGCTGATACCCGTGAAGGATTTCTTTGTATGTGGCATGATTGAGCGAGCTGTTTCCTGTGTCAATTTCCACCCCTCAAGAACTTCAGTTCCCGGCAGCCAGTCCCAGTTTTCTACCTTGCTATCAGCAAAGCGAATAGCACGAAGTACCAGCTGTTTCCAATAATCTCCTGTAGATTGGCGGTAAATACCTATGGCGATCACTACTTCTTTGCCTACATATTCTCCAAGGTCAAACTCAAAGTCAGCATAACTCCCCGATCCGTAGGTTTTATTCTCCCCAATTTTCACTGCAGAAGGTTGTGCCGCCGAAAGATCGATCACCTGAACTCCAAAAAATGCAGGGTTTGCCTCGTCCGCATTATGCGTACTTAGCCTCAATGACAAAATCTTATTTTCTTCAGTAATCAGCTTGCTCCCGTACACATAGGAATCAAAAACGTTGAGATCCGCAGGATTGCTGCGATCTTCTTCATTGTTTCGGATTTGTAAAGTGGTGCCTTCATTTTGCTCCTGCCATGCCCCCTGAAAGTCTAGTGCCGACATATAATTGCAAGCCCAATCCCAGCGTGGGTAAGCATCCGCATTACGACCTCCGCGGTATTCGTTGTAATACCATTTGTCAGCAGTTAATAGATCAGCGGTAGTAAGGCCTCGGAGAATTTCACCGCTCCCCATTCCTACTTCTATGCTTGCGACACCGCTGACAAAATCCGATTCACTTATCGTTCGTGTTACGGTTTTATAATTGGCTTTGGTGAATGTTACGGTGTAATTGTCCTCGATCAAATTCTCCAAAACAAATCGACCATCACTTCCACTAATGACTGTACCTGCTACTCCTACACTAACAGTTACACCTTCGAGACCAGTATTGTCGTTCTGTGCATCTGTGATCACACCCGTTATTTTGGCAGATGCAAACACCAATGTCATATTTGCTATAGCGACCCGGTTAGCATCAAATTTCTCAGGATTTACGGTAACACTAACTGTGAGCCACCCGGATTTGGAAAATTTCACAGCCTTGGTTTTCAAGGTTACATTCTCGAAGGAATATTTCCCGTCTCCACCGGTGGTCACAGACAATTCTTCTTCTCCCATACCGGCAAGTGTGACACTTACCTCGGGGATCGGACGGCCTTCGCCATCTATAACCATGCCTGTTATAGTGCCTTGATTTTCTTCAATTGGCTCATCTTCCTCGACGCAGGAGCTGGCAGATGCAATAAAAGTACTCAGCAACGCTACGTAAATAATCGCACGTAAATTTTTACTCATTCTGTTGGCTATTATGGGTTTGATAAAATAATTAATCGCCAACTATGTGAAACGCAGTACAATTCCACAACTTGACGCAGAGGAAAAATAGAAGTGGTAAGGTTAAATTCTTGGTTAAATCAGGGTTAATGACTTAGAAAAATCTATTAATCCGGCAATTGCGATAGTCATTGGACGTTAATAAACTTTACACAATCGGAACAAAAAATGGATAAAAGCATATAACTGGTCCCTGCAGATAATAATCTGCTCGACCTAGACTATACAAGCGGCATCTTCACCAAGAATCGAAGACAAAAAATTGATTGGCTATCAATTGAATACAGTCGAAAAAAGAAAAACCACAACCCTTGCGAGCTGTGGTTTTGGAAAGTAGGTCTATCGTTTATTACTTACCCCCAAGCGCATTGGCTCCGGAGACAATTTCAAGTATCTCATTGGTAATAGCTGCCTGACGGGTTCTGTTGTACATCAACCGTAGCTCTTTGAGCAGCTCACCGGCATTCTCAGTAGCTTTGTCCATTGCGGTCATTCTAGCGCCGTGCTCGGAAGCATTGCTCTCCAGTACAGCCTTGTAAAATTGGATCTTCAATGAAGTAGGAACCAATTCCTCAATAATATATGCTCTAGACGGCTCTAAAATATAATCTGTATCAGGAGTTTTCTCCTCAGCAGAATCTTCCTTTGCCATTGGCAGGAATTGCTCTACACGAACCTCTTGAGTAGCTACGTTTTTGAATTCATTGAATACCAAAACTACCTGATCGTATTCTCCGGCTACAAATGAATTCATCGCATATTCTGCCGCATTTCTCACATTGTCGAAAGTAAGATCCTGAAATACCTGATAATAATCAGATACCATATTGAAATCCTGCTTTTTAAATGCCTCAAATGCCTTTTTCCCTACAGGTAGGATCGTGATATTCTTACCTACAAACTGTCTCGTAACAGCAAGATTCACTGCTTTGATGATATTTGAATTAAAAGCACCACAAAGTCCTTTGTCGGAAGTAACAGGGATGATCAATACATTTCTCACCTCTCTTTTCTCGGCAAATACGATATCTGCAGCTCCATCAGAAGCAGCTGATACATTGTTCAGGATTTGGGTCAACTTCTGAGAGTAAGGACGCATCTGTACGATTTTGTCCTGCGCTCTTCTAAGTTTGGCGGCGGATACCATTTTCATGGCCTTGGTAATCTGCTGGGTAGAGACTACTGAGGTTATCCGTTCCTTTACTTCCTTAAGGTTAGCCATCTTGCTTGCGTTGTGCTAGGGTATAAATAACCGGAGGACTAGTATCCTCCGGAATTCAAATCAGTTATTTTGCGTACTTAGGAGCCAATTCGGCAGCTGCCTTGGAAAGAACTTTTCCTGCTCCATCCACGTCACCTTTAAGGATCAACTCAAGGGCTTCAGGATATGAAGTATCTAACAGTGTGTAGAATTCCTTCTCAAAAGCTCTTGCTTTTTCAACAGGAACAGTGTCCATCAATCCTTTGGTAGAAGCATAGATAATCGCTACCTGATGAGCTACCGAAACAGGAGAATACTGTGGCTGCTTCAAGATCTCTTGGTTTCTTCTACCTCTTTCAATAGTACGCTTGGTAGTTGCATCCAGATCAGAACCAAACTTGGAGAATGCTTCCAATTCACGGAAAGCTGCCTGATCCAATTTCAAGGTACCGGCAATTTTCTTCATCGATTTGATCTGTGCGTTACCACCTACTCTGGATACCGAGATACCTACGTTAATCGCAGGACGGATACCTGAGTTGAAAAGATTGGTTTCAAGGAAGATCTGACCATCAGTAATCGAGATTACGTTAGTCGGGATATAGGCAGAAACGTCACCGGCTTGAGTTTCGATAATCGGAAGTGCAGTCAAAGACCCTCCACCTTTTACCAAATGCTTGATAGAATCCGGCAAATCGTTCATTTCCTGAGCGATTTTGTCAGACTTATTGATTTTCGCAGCTCTTTCAAGCAATCTTGAGTGAAGGTAGAATACGTCACCCGGATACGCTTCACGTCCCGGAGGTCTTCTCAATAGGAGAGAAACTTCACGGTAAGCTACTGCTTGCTTGGAAAGATCATCATATACTACCAAGGCAGGACGGCCTGTATCGCGGAAAAATTCACCGATAGATGCACCTGTAAATGGCGCAAAGAACTGCATCGGGGCAGGATCAGAAGCAGGAGCTGCTACGATCACTGTATATGGAAGGGCTCCGCCTTTTTCCAACGCTGCTACTACACCTGCAACGGTAGAAGCTTTCTGTCCGATTGCAACGTAGATACAGAAAACGGGTTCTCCTTTATCGTAAAATTCTTTTTGGTTCAAGATAGCATCGATCACTACCGCAGTCTTACCTGTCTGACGGTCACCGATTACCAATTCTCTTTGACCTCTACCGATTGGAATCATCGCATCGATAGACTTGATACCTGTCTGAAGAGGCTCTGTTACCGGTTGACGATAGATTACACCCGGAGCTTTACGTTCCAAAGGCATTTCGTACAAATCACCGGCTATAGGTCCCTTTCCGTCGATAGGATTACCCAAGGTATCCACTACGCGGCCAAGCATTCCTTCACCTACTTGTATAGAGGCAATTCTTTTGGTTCTTTTTACGGTATCACCTTCTTTTACAGATTTGGAATCGCCGAAAAGTACTGCTCCGACATTGTCTTCTTCCAGGTTAAGTACCATTGCTTTCAGACCATTGTCGAATTCGAGCAATTCACCGGACTGAGCCTTAGAAAGTCCATAGATACGAGCTACACCATCCCCCACTTGAAGGACTGTACCCACTTCTTCGAGTTCAGCTTCGGTTCTTGCACCAGAGAGTTGTTCTCTTAAAATTGCCGAAACTTCATCAGGTCTTACTTCTGCCATGATATATAGATTAAATGCTTTTTGTTAGATTTTACTTTCGTAATGATTTTGGGTAAACTGAGTCTTCAATTGTCTCAGTTTGCTACTCAATGATTCATCAATCTGACGATCATTTACTGTCAAAATATATCCGCCTATCAAGTCTGGATTTATTTTCTCTACCAACTGTACTGACTTCTTTCCTGAAATCTCTTTCACCACTTCGGCAAACTCGCTGCGAAGAGTATCATCGATAGGGAATGTGGTGGTCACTTCTGCTACCTGAATAGACTTATGAAGATTGTACTGGTTTTCAAACTCCCTGGCTACGTCGAGAAGAATCTCTTCTCTATTCTTACGGGAAACAATCTCAAAGAAAGTCATCGTAAGCGCATCAGCACCTTTGGCAAAAAGCGCTTTGAGGATGTTCAGTTTTTTGTCTGAAGTGACTACTGGGTTCCTAAGAACCAAAGCCAATTCATTGTTGCTTGCTGCCAACGCTGTAAGACGTTGGAAATCTGTATGCACCTCCTCTAGTCTTCCTTTTTCCAAAGAAAGTTCCATGATTGACTTCGCATAGCGGGATGCTACTCTCTGGTTTGACATGGAGGTGTATTAGTTAAGCTTAAGTTCTTTGATAAATCCGTCTACCAAATCTTTTTGTGATTTGTCATCAGATAGATTTTTTCTCAATAATTTCTCCGTTACCTCCAGAGAAAGTGCTGCAACTTGAGTTCTTACGTCTGCCAAAGCAGCTTTCTTCTCAGTTTCTATGACTGCTTTAGCATTCTCGATCATCTGAGCGCCCACCTTTACAGCTTCCGCTTTGGCCTCATCGATCATTTTCACAGAAACATCCTGCGCTTTCTTCAGAATAGTATCTCTTTCCAATCTGGCTTCCGCAAGAAGTTTTTCATTCTCAGCCTTCAGGTTAGCCATTTCGTTTCTGGCTGTCTCTGCTGCTTTCAGGGCGTTGTTGATACTGGTTTCTCTTTCTTCAATGGCTGCAAGCATAGGCTTCCATGCAAACTTGATAAGGATAAACAAGAGTGCCAAAAAGCCAAACAACTGCCAGAAGATCAGTCCGGAACTAGGTAAAATCAGATCCATGAGATATAGTTAATTTCGTTATTGTTCAAAAAGAAGGATTGGCCATAAAGACCAATCCCGATTCATTTGTTCTTAGAAGACGATACCGCCTGCATTCAAAGCAATAAGTAGACATACTACTACTGCAAACAGGGAAACCACCTCGATCAAAGCTGCGATGATCAACATAGCAGTTTGGATTTTACCAGCAGCTTCAGGCTGACGGGCAATAGATTCCATAGCCTGTCCGCCAATACGACCGATACCAAGTCCTGCGCCAATCGCAACAATACCTGCACCGATACCAGCACCCATAAGAGCCATTCCAGCTGATAATAAGATTGAAGTTAACATACTTTTTTTTTTATAAATTGAACAAAGAAATTCTAATTAATGAGCAATGTCATGATCATGCTCTGCTACCGCCGAACCGATGTACATCGCTGTAAACAGCGTAAATACATAGGCCTGGATCGTAGCCACCAACAATTCGATCATATTGATGAAAGTAACCATCAAGGTACTCACCACCCCTATGGTATAAGACTCAAAAATAAATACCAACGCAATGAACGCCAGAATCACAATGTGACCGGCAGTGATCGCCACAAAAAGACGAACCATCAAGGCAAAAGGCTTAGTGAACAAACCAATAATCTCTACCGGAACAATCACCAACAATAATGGAACAGGAACTCCGGGAGTCATGAAAACGTGCTTCCAATAGTCCTTATTTCCATTCACATTGACAAGGATGAACGTCAAAATAGCCAATGTAGCTGTCACAGCAATATTACCGGTAAGGTTAGCCGCACCCGGCAACAAACCGATCAAGTTACCCACCCAGATAAAAAAGAATAAGGTAAGTAGGTAAGGAACGAACTTCTTATACTTGGGACCTATTGCTTTATGCGCAATCTCATCTCTTACGAAAATCACAATTGGCTCCACTATAGCCGCAGCTCCTTTAGGTGCAACAGCTCCGTTTTTCTTATAATGTCCAGCGGCAGAAAGTGACAAAATCATCACCACCGCTATCACTAAAAACATCATTGCAACGTTCTTCGTAATAGACAGATCTGTAAAAGCGGCACCGTCTACCCGACCCATATGGTCATGAGAATCGATGAAATAACCTTCGTGGGCATGTCCCTCGCCGAACGCATGAGTCTCATGATCCTGAAAGTCAGAAGAGCTGAAAAACTCCAACCCTCTATCCGCAGAATACACGATCACAGGTAAAGAAAGTGTCACGTGAGTATGGCCAACATTGAAAAAATGCCACTCGTGTGAATCCTTGATGTGATGCATGATGAAGCCGGTCGGATCTTCACCTCCATCTTCATAATCTGCTCCAGACGCAAAAGACATACTGGAGAAACTCAGCAAAAACGCTGACAATAAAATACTTAGGTAAAGAAATTTGCGCGTCATCTACTCTTTTTTTGAGGGCTACTTCGAAATCGGGCGCAAGTTAGCCAGAAAGGTGTAGATATCAAAAACCAGATAGAACAAAAAAAGAATAAAGAAATTCACCACAAACAAAAGAATATTCTCTGTGCCTATAAAAACCATGATTCCTATGAAAGATAAGGAGGCAATTATCCTTATTACCATTCCCAATAATTTTATCTGAAGTAGGTTTTCCGTAGAACCCTTCAGCAAAAAAATACTCGTAACTCCCACTAAATAGGAGGTTATGGCCAAAAACACCAAGATTTTCCAAATGTCTTCATGGATCGTAAAAGGCAGCAGCCATCCAAGTATAAGTATCAGTAAACAAACAATTCCTGTCAGTAGGAAAAATTTTAAATGATAGTTAGTTTTAAACGCCATGGAAATCATTTTTTGCAAATTTATCCCAAATTTTCTTTTGCCGACTACTTATCCGATCGAATCGAAAGCCACAGCTGATAAAAAGCTATCCCAATGGAGAGAAAACAAAAAAGAAGCAACCACACGGGGAATTTCATATTACTTTTTTGCTGTAGCCACCAGCCAAACCAAGTTCCTGCTCCTATTACTCCAAACAACTGAAAAGAAAGCCCAATATATTTGACATATACAGGTGTGCTTTTTGATTGGGTCTCTTCGGATTTTTTACTCATAAAATAGGCTGTGAATACCCCAATTTACTACTATTCGTTGGCATGCAGCTATTCACTTCTTGTTTCACAAATAATAGACCATCAAATTCGTTCACTAAGTAAACCAAAAATCCTATTTTGCTGCTTGAATTGGGCAAAACAACGCATGAGGAAATTTTCCGGGCTAGCGATAGCCATTTTACTTTTTACCGGGGCGTGCTCTTCAGAGCGCAACACCTTTGTTAACAGGACATTCCATAATGTGACTGCGCATTATAACGCATATTACCTTGCCGATGTGAAATTGAAAGAAGTTGAAAGTGAAGTTTTTCAAAACTACAAAGAAGACTACACCCAGATACTTCCTGTTTTTATCCCATTTGATTCCGCTACTATCCAGGCTAACTCCGAGAAGCTTCAATCTTCCCGTGAGTTGGCTTCCAAAGCAATCGAATGGCACAGAATCAGTAATTGGGTAGATGACAGTTATTATATTCTCGGCAAGCTTGATTATTACCAGTCTCACTTTGATGATGCCCAGAACACCTTCAAGTATGTCAATGTGAATTCCAAAAATGCTGACCTACGGCATCAGACACTGATCACCTTGCTTCGACTCTATGTAGATCAGGGGGAATTCGAAAATGCTAACTTCACCATTGATTACCTCTCTAAAGAGAAAGGAATTTCAGAAAAAAACCGATACGACCTCTATAGAACGCTTGCCTATTATTATGAAAAAAGAGGTGATAAGAGCGGTGTGATCGGGGCATTGGACAAGGCTATAGAGTACTCCCAAAGCAAAAAAGAGAAATCCAGAATTAATTTCATCTTGGCTCAGCGTTATCAACGGGAAGGTTTCGATGCCTTGGCCTATGAATATTATGAAAAATCCCTGGCAGGAAATCCCCCGTATGAACGTAGCTTCTATGCCCAACTTTATGCCCAACAGGTAGCAGAATTAAATGCTTCTAAGGACGTGAGGAAAGTGAGAAAGTACTACAACGATCTCTACGAAGATCCAAAAAACAGAGATTTGAAAGATGTAGTAATCTATGAAAGGGCTCTTTTTGAGGAAAAGCAGGGAGACACCGTACTCACTCTTGATTTACTTCACCAAGCTGCAAAGGAACCGGGGAGCAATCCAAGGGTGAAAGGCTATATCTACCAGAAACTCGCAGAAATAAATCTTACCGAATTCAAAAATTATCGGGCGACCAAATATTATCTGGATTCTGCACTCACATTCATTAATGAAAGCGATCCAATCGCTGTTGCAATCACAAATCAAAAAGAGTCTCTAGATCAGTATGTATTCCACTACGAACGGATCAACGGCAATGACAGCTTATTAACTTTAGCAGAATTGACTTCTGACGAGCAAAAACTAGTCGCGGAAAACTACATCAAATCCGAAGAGGAACGCCTTTTGCGTGAAGCAAAGGCACTCCAAAAGCCACAAAGCACAAGTATTTTTGACAATCTTTTAGCATTCAGCGACAGAGGTTCCGGGTCATCATTTTACTTCCACAATAGCGTGGCTATGCAGCAGGGAGCAATAGACTTCAGGAGAACTTGGGGCAATAGGACTTTACAGGACAATTGGAGAAGAAGTGCTGCAAGCTTCCAAAGCCCACCTCCACCGCTGAGAGAGCCTTCCGAAGAAGATTATACAGCTGTAGAAGAAGAAAGTCTTGTGAGCCAACTACCCACTATAGAAGACTTACTGGCCAAGATCCCCAATTCTCCCGAACAAATAGAAACCTTGAATCTTGAATTGGAGGAATCCTATTTTGAATTGGGCAAACTTTTATATTTTGATCTAAAAGAAATTGAGCAAAGTATTGAAAACCTAGAAACCTTGGTTCGCGACTATCCCAATTCTTCCCGAAAGCCGGAAGCATATTATTTATTGTATTTGGCACAAAAAGATTTGGGAGGTAATTCACAGCAATATGTCGGCCGTCTCAACCGGGAATTCCCCGAATCCCAGTACACGTATTCTGTAAATAATCCCGATGCAGCATCAGGCAATCTGGCGTATGTGGAATCTTCAAAAAGGTATGAACAAGCATATGATGCATTCTATGATGGGCAATATCAGATCAGTAAAGCCATTATAAAATCCGCATTGGAAGAGTACCCCCTTACCCGAAACACTGAGCGGCTGCTGCTGCTTGACATCATGGTCACCGGCAAAATGGATACCCGCATCAGGTACAGAGAACGGCTTGAAAATTATATTCAGAACGCTCAAGATACAAATCTGGTAGAATTGGCAAGAAATATGCTAAAACCAATGCTATCGCAGTCTGAACTGGCAGAACTGAATCCTAAAGAAATAGAGGAAGCGGATTCCACAAAAGTCGAAAATGGAAAGGTGGCGGAAAATGGGAAAAATGAGGTCTCGACAGGGTATAAATACAGTGAAACCACAACACATATCTTTGTGATTGCGATGGATCCGGGCCAGGCTGAAGGTGCTAAAAGTCTTTTGGCAGACTTAGAGAGTTTTCATTCTACCAATTTCTCCAAGGAAAGATTAAGAACCGGAAATATGAATATGAATAGGGAAAATGCAATTTTCATCATCAGCCCATTTTCAAACGCTGCAAAAGCAAAGAATTACTATAGCAAGTTTCAAAAAGAATTCAAATCCGATGGACTGCCTGATGAGGTAAAGTCCAATTCATTTGTGATTTCAATTGAAAACTTTCAGGCATTGAACAAAAGCAAAAATTTAGAAGAATATAGGACTTTTTTCAAGTCCGCATATAAGTAAACTATGAGTAACAAAGCAAAACCTCAATCTTCCTCTTGGGTGCCCAAGACTATTAAGTTCCTTTGGATCGCCTTTACAGCAGGGTTTTTAGGTTTCATTCTATTTGTATGGATGATTAGTATCAATTTTCTGGGGCTGTTTGGAACACTTCCTGACTTTAAAGCCTTGGAAAATCCTGACTCGCAGATAGCGTCAGAATTATACTCTTCCGATGGATTGCTTCTGGGAAGATATATTCGTGAAAACAGAAGTCCGGTCACCTATGATGAGCTTTCTCCCAAACTGGTTGAAGCATTGATAGCCACTGAGGATGTTCGGTTTGAAGAGCACTCGGGAATCGATTCGAAGGCAATGATGAGGGTTCTATTCAAGTCTATTCTGCTGGGACAGGCTACGGGAGGAGGTTCTACCTTAAGCCAGCAAACAGCCAAAAATCTTTTCAAGACAAGAACGGACGCAAGCAATGGGCTACTTAGCTCTGTCCCGGTTCTTCGTATGCTCATTATTAAAACCAAGGAGTGGATTGTTGCGACTCAATTGGAAAAAGCGTACACCAAAAATGAGATTCTGACACTTTATCTCAACACTTCCGATTATGGTTCCAATGCTTTTGGAATCAAAACAGCATCAGAGACTTTTTTCAACAAAAAGCCTTCAGAACTATCCACCCAGGAAGCAGCGGTATTAGTAGGCCTTTTCAAAGCGCCATCGTACTACAGCCCCGTTTACAATCCTGAAAATTCCTTGAGAAGAAGAAACACCGTGCTTGCCCAAATGATGAAAAACAATAACCTCACAAGAGAGGAATTTGATTCTTTGTCCAAGTTACCCATAGAATTGAACTACAGTGTGGCGAACCAAAACAAGGGCTTGGCTACCTATTTCCGGGAAATTGTAAAGGCTGATCTAATCAAATGGACTAAAGAAAACTTAAAATCCGATGGCAGTGCATATGATCTCTATGGGGACGGTCTCAGGGTGTATGCCACCATTGATAGCAGAATGCAGCGATATGCAGAGGAGGCCGTAGCAGATCACATGAAATCTCTTCAAACTCTTTTCTACAAAGAGATGGGCACTAGAGACCCATGGGTAGATGGAAGCAACCGTGTGATCCCAAATTTCATCGAAGATGCAGTACGGCGGACAGAGGCTTATCGTTTGCTTAAAGTACGGTATGGAGACGAAACTGATTCAATCAACCTTAAGCTGAATGAAAAGAAGAAAATGAAAGTCTTTTCGTGGGAAAAAGGAGAAGTGGATACCCTTATGAGTTCCATGGATTCGCTTAGGTATTATAAGAAGCTACTTCAGGCAGGATTTATGAGCATGGATCCACATACCGGCCAGATCAAAGCTTGGGTTGGCGGATTGGACCATAAGTATTTCAAGTTTGACCACGTAAAACGAGGCAAGCGACAGCCGGGCTCTACCTTCAAGCCCTTCGTATATGCGGCGGCTATTGAGAATGGATACAGCCCTTGCTACAGCGTAATCGATCAACCTGTGGAAGTATATATCCCTGGGCAGCCTGCTTGGAGTCCTTCCAATGCCGACGGGAAGTTCACTTACCAGAAAATGACAATTCGTAAGGCAATGGCGCAGTCGGTCAATTCCATTACTGCCTATATGATGAAGAAACTAAGCCCTAAAATAGTGGTCGAAACTGCAAGAAGATTGGGCGTCACCAGTGATTTAGAGGAAGTACCCTCTTTGGCCCTAGGAGTAAACGATGTGTCTATTTTCGAGATGGTAGGAGCCTTTGGGACATTTGTCAACAAAGGCGAGCATACAACTCCATTCTACATAGACAGAATTGAAGACAAAAATGGAAATGTAATTCAGCAATTCACTGCCAAAAAGAGACCTGCTATGAGTGAAGAGCATGCCTACCTCATGACCTACATGCTAAGGGGTGGTTTTGAAGAAGGAGGAGGAACCAGCCAAGGAGTACCTTATTCATTACGGGAAGGCAATGAACTTGGAGGAAAAACAGGGACCACCCAAAATGCTTCCGATGGATGGTATATGGGTATCAGCAAAGATTTAGTCAGTGGAACATGGGTAGGAGGAGATGATCGCGCTATTCACTTTAGAAGCTGGACAGCCGGTCAAGGCGGCAGAACCGCCAGACCTATATGGGTGAATTATATGACAAAAGTATATGAAGATAAAAGCTTAGGATATACTAAGGGGCCTTTTCCAAGACCTGACAGACCGCTAAGCATAGAGATTGACTGTGATGCGTACGAGAAAGAAAGCCAACGATTTGCTGATTTTGATTACGACTCTCAGAAAAATGATTTCTAGAAAAACATAAATCCTCCTAGAAAAACAGCCTTAATCCAAGGCTGTTTTTTTAATTTTAGACCATGCAATCTTCCTCCTTTTTACCTACTGAGCATTTGACACTCCCAGACCATCCAGGTGTGTATAAGTATTTCAATGAGGAAAATGAATTGATCTACGTAGGCAAAGCCAAAAGTCTTAAAAAAAGGGTTGGGAGTTATTTTAATAAAAACGCAGGAGTAAATCTCAAGACCAGAAAAATGGTCAAAGAAATAAGAAGGATAGAGATCACCATAGTAAACAGTGAATTTGACGCGCTTTTACTTGAAAATAACCTCATAAAAAAGACTCATCCCAAGTATAACATCCTCCTAAGGGATGATAAAACCTATCCCTATCTACTGCTCACTAAAGAAAATTTTCCGAGACTTTTCCCCACCCGAAAAATGATTCCCGGCAAAGGCAGCTATTATGGTCCCTTTGCAAGTGTCAAGGCTATGAATACTGTGCTGGATTTGGTCCGAAACGTATTTACCATCCGAACTTGCAAGCTGGATCTATCGCCTTATAAAATAGCCGAGGAGAAATATAAAGTATGTCTGGAGTATCACATCGGAAATTGCCTGGGGCCTTGTGTAGGGCTTCAAAAAGAAGCTGACTACCAAAGGGAATTAGAGCAGGTTAAACATATTTTGAAAGGGAATCTGAGTGTAGCAAAAACTTATTTCAAGCAGGAAATGCAGCATCATGCAGAGAGCTTGCAATTTGAAAAAGCTCAGAAAATGAAGGAAAAGCTCGAATCATTAGAAAAATATCAGGCAAAATCACTTATAGCAAGTCCTTCAATTAACAATCTGGATGTATGCACAATTGTCTCCGACGAGAAGAGTGCATATGTGAATTTCATGAGAGTGAAAAACGGTGCTTTGATCACCTCTAAAAACGTAGAGCTTAAAAAGAAACTGGATGAGCCCGATGAGCAGTTGCTTTTAACGGCATTAATCCGACTTCAGGATCAATTCCAAAGTGATGCTGAAGAAGTCTTGTTGAACATAGAATTGACTGAGCCTATAGAAGGTTTGAATGTATTCATGCCTAAAATCGGGGATAAGAAAAAACTAATCGAACTCTCGCTGAAGAATGCTCTCTACTATAAAAAGGAAAAAGCATTACTTCTTGGTCTCAATCAAGACAAAAAAGACCGTGTGATCCGGCAACTTCAGCAGGATTTGAGTCTGCCTGAAATCCCTGATCATATTGAATGTTTTGATAACTCAAATATCCAAGGAACGAATCCCGTCGCCAGCATGGTCTGCTTCCTCAATGGCAAACCTGCGGTAAAAGAATATCGAAAATACCATATCAAAACTGTAGTGGGACCGGATGATTTCGCCAGCATGAAAGAAGTCGTAGGCAGAAGATACAAACGCTTGCTGGAAGAAGGTAAACCCATGCCCAAGCTGGTAGTAATCGACGGTGGGAAAGGACAACTATCCTCAGCTGTAGAAGCGCTAAAAGAACTAGGCGTATATGGCCAGATGCCCATCATAGGTATTGCCAAGAGACTGGAAGAAATCTACTTTCCGGGAGACTCCTATCCTATTCATATCGACAAGAAATCCGAAAGTCTAAGGCTGCTGCAAAGAATCCGCGATGAGGCCCATAGATTTGCCATTACCTTCCACAGAAGCACAAGAAGCAGAAATGCCTTTGGTACTCAATTGACTGCTATTCCGGGAATCGGACAAAGCACAGCTGACAATCTATTGAGTCACTTCAAGTCGGTAAAAAAAATCAGTGAAGCCAGTGAAGAGGAAATAGCTAAGGTCATTGGGGCCAGTAGGGCGAAGATGCTGATAGAATGGAAAGAAAAAAATGAAGGGGCTTAAAAAAAGCCCCTTTTTATATTACCACTCCCAAAGGGAGTTTTCGTATTCCAATAACTTGTATTCAAATGATAACGCATCTATATAAGCCTGCATCTCGGGATTCGGATGATCCACTGAGACAAGATCAGCAATCAGTGCCTCCTCCGAATTAGTGAATTTCCTGACCACAGACCTAAACAATCTAGTCTCAAAAGCTTCATCATAAGTTAAGCTCTTTGATAGGTTTTGGAAATTAAGCCATCTTGCCTCAGGATGATCTTTGAAATAATCATAGAAATCCTTGTAGCGAATGAAACCGATGGATTTTTGCCCTGCGTTGGAATTTGTTTCAGAAGGCATAACCAATTCTAGGTGCTTGATATCAAATACCAAAGTTGAGTGATGCTTGTCAAAAACAAAATCTTCTCTAAAATCGATGTAATACAGCTGCTTGGAGAAGATACTGTCTCCTGTAGCATTTAACCAGAAATTGTCCTGAAATTCAGCGATAGACAACGGACGTGTAAATTCTTCGTCAGCAAAAACTTCCAAAGCATTCTCCTCTACAATAGCCTTATAGATTTGATTTACTATCCCATTGGATTTGGTATCTCCTGATCCGTAAAGAGACTTATTGTACTTCTCCCGAAGATCAATCCTTCTCCATACACCAATTTGGTACATTTTATCGTCTTCTCTCATTCTCTTGGCAGAGTAGACTGTATCCATCTTGAACTGACGATCTCCATATCCCGAAGGACTTACGCTTGTAGGGGCAATCTGCGCCTCACTTGTAAGAGGTGCAATGCCTGCTGCTACAAGCAGGGACAAGATTAATTTTGGAAGAAACTTTTTCATAATCATTCGTTTATCTTAATCCCTAATTACGTCTTACTTAACGCGAATAGGAACAACTTGTCTTAATTCTGAAGGAATCTTATTTCCTCTGAAGTTTGTCCTGGTCACTTGTCTGATTTCAAATACAACAACATCACCGGCTCTGGCGCTTTCCAATAACGAGCGCATTGCCAAATTATTACCGCTTGAGATCTGAACTGTTTGTCTTGGAACTTCATTTCTCAACAGTCTCATTTCACCGCCGGTCACTTCGAAATTGGCATCTTTAGCCATTGTTCTTGCAAATGTAGGTTCTGCCTTGGCCTGAAGCTTAAGGCCCATCAAAGAACTGATGGCTTGAGCCTGGCTTAGATCAAGCTCCGATCCATTGGCAGTGACAGGAACTAGAGAAGGGGTAGGAACCGGCCTGATATCGTAATCAACTGCACCGATTTTATTTCCTCCACTGCTAACCCCAATGTTTACTTTTCCGGATCCTCCCGGAATTACCGTCAGCTGTCCAGGCTTACTTCCTTTGATAGACTGTCCATTGCTCACCGCAAACTCCGGAGAATACGTATTACCCAATGCAGGCACTTCTATCAGAAGCTCATTGGCACAATCAGCATAAAGCTGTTGCACTACTTCCGATGAAACTTTGATCACAGGCTGAGCGACAAAGTACTTGTACTCTACAGGAAGAACCTTGTCTTCACCACCTACATTGGTAATAATTTCACCTTTCAGTACTCTTTCTGCCAATCCTCTATCATCATAACTTGAAGCGGGAGCAGCGGTAAATTCAATCTTGCCAAAACCTTTTGCATCGACAGGAACTGATTTCCCATCATAAGTCATCGTAGGAAGCGCAGTAGAAGAACTGGAAGCGATAAACATATCAGCTTCAAATTTGGTACCTGCTGCTACCACATTGGATGAAGCTGCAATTCTCGCCTCAGTCACATCTGCCTTGAAGAAGAATGAACCTATTGTATTAGCTAAAGCAGTAAGTGCTTCACTTTCTATATTCAAAACCTCATTTTGATATTGGGAGATCAAGGCCATTACTGCCCCTACAGGAGATTTCACAAAATTTAAAGCGACAAAATCCTTATTTTTCGTTTCATTATTGTTTGCAAAAAGAGGAATATCTTTTGCATCCTTTGCAATAGGAGAAAAACTCAGCTCAGGAACTCCGGCACTGGCCAAAATTTCAGTAATCTCCTGTGGATAGGAATTTAGCCTAGCCTTCATTTCCTCACCTTTACCTTGATTGGCAAATATATTACCTGCAATTTCTGTGTTCTTCAAACTTGAATTCTGATATACACCATCATCCCCCTTCGCATTGGACTGGGAAATTAATTGCTGTTTCAAATCTTCAAGGTAGTTGTAAACCTCTGCCGTAGATTCTCTAATCTTCTCAGAAGCCGCAACCTTAGGAACATCCTTCTCGTTATTTCCCTGCTGATCTACTGTATATTTAATTGATTCTACAGCATTCTCATTTTTATTGATAAAGTTTCGGGAGGTTCTTTCCATCCCATCGTTAATCAACACAAATTTCTGGAGGATCTGGTTGCTTACCTGGAGGGCCAATAAGGCCGTCAAAACCAGGTACATCATACCAATCATCCGCTGTCTAGGTGTCTCTTTAGCTCCTGCCATTGTTAAGTTTTAATGGATTTTAAATGAATTGAAGAGAAATTAACCTTTCATAGCGGATAGCATTCCACCATAGATTTTATTCAAAGAACTTACGTTCTGATTCAATTTTGATAATTCAGTCTTAAATGCTTGTGTCTCTTTACCTGCCTCAGAAAGACCCTCCATCGCAGCAGTCATATTCGCATAGAATTTATTCAATGTCTTTACATGACTATTTGCATCCTGAAGTTCCATTTCATAGACAGAATTCAAGGCTGAAAGATTTTTGGTGACAGTCACCACTTGTGTATGATACGCTTTGGCATCCTGAGACGCGGAAGACATTTCAGTAAGTGCAGCTGCAGTTTTGCTATATGAAGCATTCATGTCCACCAAAGTCTTGGCCGCGGATTTTACATTTGTAGCATACTCATTGGTAGCCACGGCAGCGTCGGAGAGATTCCCCATCTTCTCAGCAGAAACAGCAAGATTCTGCATTCCTTTACCCAGACTTTCGATTAATTCAGGACCTACTTTGGCATTCGCAAGCATTTCGTCAAGCTTTTGAGAAACTTGATCGCCTCCACCGGCTACTACTCTTTGAACTCTTGGTGCGCCTGGTGCATCACCTGCTAGCTCAGGATAAACTTTAGACCAATCTACATCTTGATGTTGTGGCTCAAATGCGGATAGGAAAAATATAAATGCCTCAGTACTTAGTCCAATACCAATCATCCAATTGGCTCCAGCCCAATCCAAAATCTTGAACATAGCACCGAGAATAACCACAGCAGCACCAATACCATAAATCTTTGGCATTATGCTGGAATAAAATTTTGCTGAAAACGAGTTGCTGTTACTAGCCATGTGAAATGAAGTAATAAGTTGTTAGGTAGTTGTTTTTGTTATAGGATAAAGGTTATCTTCTTCTTCGTGAAGAACTTTTTATGTCCATCGCGCCTGAACGGCCAATGAATGTCATTTTTGTTCTGAATCCAATGTGTGCCTGAGCTACATCTTCGTATTCATAGGTTCTTGTACTCGTCTCCAAGTAGTGTGCAATATCTTTCCAGCTTCCGCCTCTTACCACTTTTCTCGGTTCATTTGGATCTTCGTACACAGGATTCAAATCCCACATAATGGAGCTTGAAGTAGTAGCATAAGCATCAAGTACCCATTCGGCCACATTACCGGCCATATTATACAGACCATAGCCATTTGGAGAGAATACATCTACAGGAGCTGTGTAAGCAAATCCATCATCTATGTAATTACCCCGTCCCGGTTTGAAGTTAGCCAGCAAGCAACCTCTTTTATTTTTCAAATAAGGACCACCCCAAGGATACTTGGCTATGTCTTTGCCTCCTTTGGCAGCATACTCCCACTCTGCCTCGGACGGAAGCTGAAATGCAGGACCGTCAAAGTCGCTGTCATCGTTTGCCCGCATATGATAGGTTTTCCATTCACAATATTTTTTGGCTTGATCCCATGAAACTCCTACTACAGGATAATTATCAAAAGCCGGATGATCAAAATAAAACTCCATCAAAGGATCTCCGTAATGGTAAGCAAAGCTTGTAGACCAGACAGTAGTGTCCGGCTTAAGCTCTTCATAATTCAACTGAGGAGGATCTTTCAAGGTGGTTGGTGTACCGGTCTCATAGGTTCCACTTTTCACAGTTTCTAAAAATTGACGGTACTTGTTGTTGGACACTTCGTATTTGTCCATGAAAAATTCCGAAATGGTAATTTGTTTGTTGAGCGCGGATTGCGTGTATGCAATATCTTCATCAGCCTGTCCCATCCAAAAAGTTCCTGCTTTAACGGGAACCATGTCGTAAGGAAGATTCTGTTGCCAGTTGGTACGCTTTGGAACTCCCGTCACCTCTCCTCTTCTGTTTAGCTTTTCGCTGGCAGAACCTCTTTTACCAAAAAGACCGCACCCCGGCAAAAGCGTCACCAATGCCAACCCTAAGGTAACGGACATTAAGCGAACATTATTTTTTCTATACATAAATGACGTTTTTTCGTTCATCAAATAATTACGCTGTGTAAAATATTTTCAAGATTCGAAATTTAGCTGAATTTGGCACAATAATGCAAATAACCTGCCAAAATATGGGACAATGATAATACCTAGTTAAAACTCACCCTATACAAAACTCTACTATATTCAGACAATTTCAAAATCTAAACCTAGGAGTTCTTTGGATTACACGTTGCACTTCCCTACTCATATCAGACAATGCATACCGAAGCATCAGCTCATGACTAGTAGGCGTTTTGGCTTCAACACCACTAAATACAAGGTCAAATGCATATCCCAATTTGAGTGAATTGTCTCGCAGGAGGCTGTACCCAAGAATAAAAGAAATCGATTCCTCCCCTCTAAAACCAAGCCCTCCACTTATCTTATTTTGATGCGTAGCAATAACGCTCACTTCATAAGAAAAATTATTAAAAGAGACTGTTTTTAAAAACAAACTCGGCTCAATAGCCAACTGCCCCACCGGTCTGAACCTATATCCCAGCAACAAATAGGAATGATTCTTCAACTGATTCGCATAAGAACCATCACCAAAATCAAAGTTTGGCTCATTAATGTGTCTGCTGCTCAACCCTATATAATAGTCACGGGCATCAAACAGCAACCCGGCACCCACATTGAAATTAATCTGACTCTCCTTTCCCGAATTCGGGAGGTTTGGCTCAGGGTTCACCACTATAAGCTCCCCATAATCTATTGAACTGGAATACATCCCTGCATACGCACCAAAACTCAATGTAGCTCTATTGAGCTTTTTGTGATAAGCGCCTTGGAGATTAATTTCCAGGTTTCCCACAGCTCCTATCTGATCATTGACAAGGGTAAGCCCGTATCCAATATTTTTCCCCTGAACTCTCCCTTGGGCTGTTATCAATTGGGTAACAGGCGCTCCTCCCTGTCCGGAATTTGTAGTATAATTCAACCACTGTGACCGATGAAGAGCAGAGAATCTAAACCCACCTTCTTTACCCGCAAAAGCCGGATTATAGTACATGCCGTTATACATGTACTGAGTAAATTGAGGATCCTGCTGGGCCATCAGCGAAGAAATCTCAAAAAAGAATAACAAGAGAATGGAATATCTCAAAAAGTATTTTGAATGGCCTTTTTGAATCATTGTATAGTGGTTTCGTCCAACGTAAGAACTATTCTAAGAATTTTAACTGAAAAACCACAGATTTAGATTCTATGTTTTACAAATTATTCACCTTTTTAATATAAAGTTCCAATGCGCCGGTCATACTTGGGGCATTTGGCATAGGAGCTTCAATATCCAAAATCAAATCCACATCTCTCACAGCCTGTGCCGTGGTAGGACCAAAAGCAGCAATTCTTGTATCCCCCTGCTCAAAATTAGGGAAATTAATTTTTAGGGATTTTATCCCCGATGGACTGAAAAACGCCAAGATATCGTACTTCACATCAGCCAAATCCGACAGATCCGCCTCCAATGTGTGGTAGATTATAGCTTCCGTAAATGCAATCCCATTCTTTTCCATGTATTCGGGAATATCATCCTTTCGGATGTCAGAGCACGGGAATAAATACTTCTCCGATTTATGCTTTTTGAAATAATCAAATAAATCCTGTGCTGTCTTTTGACCTACGAACAATTTACGTTTTCGGATTACGATATATTTCTGGAGATAATGTGCCGTTTGATCAGAAATACAAAAATATTTCATATCTGCAGGCATCTCAATCTTGAAATCCTTACAGATTGCAAAGAAATGATCAATCGCATTGCGGCTTGTAAAGATTACCGCTGTATGCTTTAAAATATCAATCTTTTGCTTTCGGAATTCTTTCGGCACAACCGGCTCAACCTTGATAAACTGACGAAAGTCAATTTTCAGATTATATTTCTCAGCCAATTGCAAGTAGGGAGAATTTACATCCGCCGGGGCCGGCTGAGATACTAGAATACTTTTTACCGGTCTAAACCTGTCTTTGGTAACTGCGCTCATGCTTCTATTATTCCTTTTGTGATTACCGGAATCAATGACCCAAATCAAGCACCAATTTGGCCAAGATTAAAAAGGGCACTAATTCTGCGATGCAAAGGTAAGTAAATAAATGATATTTCTTAAAGCCCAGTCTATTCACCATAATTAAGAACAATCCTAGGAGACCTAATATATACATCCAGAAAAACCCCGTAAACAAGAGTTCCAAAGCCGTTTTGATCGCTGAAAATTCATTTAACAGGAAAAACGCACACACTAGAATCAACCCTATCGTTGTAATTGCCACCAACCGTAGCAAATAAAAGAAATGAGGGAATTCCAATTTTCCCAAATCAAACAAAAAAGACAACATTTTGATGGCTGTAAACTTGAGAATAGTAAGTAGTAAAAGAAAAAAAGCCCCTCCGATCCATACTATCATCAGCACCCCAAAACCAAGTTCGATTCTCGCTTCCAGCCATTCTTGACGGAAGACGACCAGTCCTGTCACCATCGCGAGGGACAAAAGCATATTTACTATAAAGACATAAAACAAAATATCTACTGAAAAAAACTTTTGCAAGCTCCCGCTTTCAGAAAAATCTTCGGCATTCAGCAAAGAAATAGGTTTGATCATTATCGCAAAAATAAACGGATAAGCCAGTTTATAAAGCGTGATCAGCAGTAAGCAAACCAGCAATCCTACACAAAAAAAATCACGGATACTCTGCCGGTCAAAATCTCTCTTGCTTATCCGCATCTCCATTTCTTCTGTGCCCGATTCAGCAGTCTGAAATTTTAATATTTTCCTTACACTTGCCTGCTCAGAAGAAATCCCGTTTTTAAAAACAGTAAGGTTTGCTCTGTCTCCCGAAAATTCCTCTTTGAACTCTCCCACTTGGGTTGTAAATGCGGTATCCTGCTCCGTGAAAAACCAAAGTTTCTCCCCCACAAAAACCACGGAGTGATCCGGAAACTCAAAAGAAAAATAGGCTAAAGGAAAAGTCTCCAAATCCAGATCCAACATCAATCTATCATTAGAACTAAACCAAGTCTCGCGCTCGCCTTCTTTCCATTGAGGATTGTAATCTTCCAAAACCTGTGAAAATGCATGCTGCCCTGCCACAACTAGTAGTGACAGGATAACTAGCGACTTGCTGATCATTTTTTTCATACTCAAAATCTGGCTAGGTAGCCAAAGTGTATCCTGGAATAGGAGAATTGTAAGGGTTGTAAATTAGATTTTCCGACTCCGTAAATAAATCGAAAGACACCGGCGCCGGTATCAAGATTGATACCGGCGCCGAAAGAGACGGGTTTGTCCAGCGCAGGTGCAAAGTACGGGTTTTCCAGAATCCCAAAGTCAGTGAAAACCATAAGAAATGAGTTTTCCCCAAAAAAAAGTCTCTGCTCCATGTTTATGTAGCCATAAGATCTCGCAAAAAAGAAATTCTCATTGAATCCGCGAACACTCTTCAATCCACCCAGACGGAATAAATCATTTAGCAACAAATTTTGATTTTCGGTAAAGCCCCCACTTCCCTTTAACCACATTCCCCAAGTTTTTTTGATGAAAATATACTTTTCTATCACTCCCTTCCCCATGTACTGAGGGCTGTTCAAATTTAGATTTGCATACACCTCCCGTGGAAATCCCGTGTTTTCAAGAATCTTTTTGTTTCCCATGGCAAATTCACCACTAAGAAAAAATCCCCGCCTTGGAAAATAGGGAGAATCCAGTTTATCCCAAATCCAACCTACCCCATACTGATTCCATCGATAATCTGCTATATCCGGAAGCTCGGTCACGTCACGAAAAGCTTCCGTGTTGAGGACATCACTCGATTGCCTTTTGGTAAAAAACCGCAGGTAGCTTTTCGTGCTCAAGTGATAGCCAAAGTCCAAACTTAAATACCTGCTTAAAAAAGAGGAATCTTGCTTCAGCAGATTAAATCCTACCCGAACGTCCAGTGGTGAATTAAACAAAAATGATTCTTTGGCAGAAATGTCCAAAGACTGGGTTTCTATATTCAGACGCTGCCAATGCAATGTCACGTCTCTTCCCTTGCCTCCCAAATGAAATAATTCCAAGTCAAGCTGCCCCGTAATTAGCAATTTTCCAGGCTCGTTTGCATTGGGCAGCAAGCCAATTATTCCATCCAGCACATTGGTGTTTCTGTCGCTTAAAGTAATTAGTGCCTGAGCCTTTTTGATTTGAAAATTGACTCCGGGAGGCTGGGTCTGCCGAAAGTAAGGAGAGCGGCTAAGCACTTGACTAGCCTCATCCAATTGCTTTTGGGAAAAAGGCTGACCGGGCCGAATCCGGGTTATATTCTGCACATAGTTTCCCTGAGTTTTGGTTTTGCCTTCTATTTTCACACTGTCCCAAAGTATAAGCGGACCGGCATCATAGGCGAAAACCGCCGTAAGTGCATTGCCATTTCGCTGAATACTATCCAGTTTTACCTGGGCAAAAGGGTAGCCGCTATTCTCAGATTCTATAATCACATGCCGCATCAGCCGTGAAGCGGAGGAATATTCCCGGGTTAGTGGATCACTATTCTTGAAAAATTCTTCCGGAACATTTCCTTGGGCAATTGATTCCCAAAAATATTTCTCTCCCGGTACGAGTTTCATCAGTAAAGAATCAGGCCCTATCATTTCTCTCTCGATATAAAGCTCCAGATATCCCTCATTTTGAAAAGAATTTTGAATAGAATCGGTGTATTTATC
This sequence comes from Algoriphagus sp. 4150, assembly GCF_031457395.1. Classification (NCBI taxonomy): domain Bacteria; kingdom Pseudomonadati; phylum Bacteroidota; class Cytophagia; order Cytophagales; family Cyclobacteriaceae; genus Algoriphagus; species Algoriphagus sp. 4150. The sequence continues at coordinate 620,466 of NZ_JAVDWS010000002.1, read as the reverse complement.
GCCTGCTGCTTTAGAAGAAAAAGCCTTCCAATCAGTACTGGGCTGTGTATCATTACTCAGCATCTTTACCCAATAGCTATTTTGCGCTTCGCAAATCAATCCTCCGGCAAGAAAAAAAAGGACACATGCCAAAATGGAGGTTTTCAAAGGACTGGATCGGATTGGTTATATTTGCAAAATAATATAATTCACTTTGGCGGGCATATACATTCACATTCCTTTTTGTAGGCAGGCTTGCCATTATTGCGATTTTCACTTCAGTACTAATCTGGACAACATGGATCAGATGGCTGAAATGATATGTCGTGAATTAGAATTAAGAGCAAGTTACTTTCAAAAAACCCCAATAGAGACTATCTACTTTGGAGGGGGAACACCCTCTCTTTTGCAACCGCTATTGATTGAAAAAATCCTAAACCAAATTTCAATAACGTACAACTCGGATTGGCAGGAGGTTACTCTGGAGGCAAACCCCGACGATTTGAATGTGGATAATTTGAATTCGTGGAAAAGTCTGGGCATAGACCGGCTAAGTCTGGGTATTCAAAGTTTCGATGAAGATGTTTTGAAATTTTACCATCGGGCCCACACTGCCGAAGAGTCGAAATTTGCTATTTCAAAAGCTAGGAAAATGGGTTTTGAGAAATTCAGTCTGGATTTGATCTATGGTTATCCACAGCCAAACCACGAGTTGTGGAAGCGTGATTTATCCGAAGCTATCTCTCAGGATCCTGGACATATTTCCAGTTATGCACTCACTGTAGAACCTAAAACCGCGCTGGGCAACTGGACGAAAAAAGGGAAATTCCAGCCCGCTGAGGAGGATTTTGTGGCTGAGCAGTTTGAAATACTACAAGAACAAACCAACAAAGCAGGCTACATTCAATACGAAGTATCCAACTTCGGCAAGCCGGGACAATTCGCATTGCACAACACCAACTACTGGAAAGGTGTCCCCTATTTGGGTGTAGGTCCCAGCGCTCATTCTTTTGACGGAAAAAACAGAGGAGCAAATCCTTCAAGCAACTCCCGATATCTGAACAGCATGAAGGGCAGCGCTATCCCATTTACTGTGGATAACCTTTCAGATGAAGAGCGATTGAATGAATACATCCTTACCGGATTGAGGACACTGTGGGGGATAGATTTCGGAGTTATCCACCGGGATTTCGGAAAAGACCTTCTCTTTTCCAAAAAAGACCTTTTGACCAAGATGGATGCCGAGGGTTGGCTCATTTGGAAGGATAAAAACCTATCTTTGAGCAAAAGCGGAAAACTTCTTGCAGATAGTATTGCAGCAGCACTTTTCGTTTGACATCAGCAACGATATGAGCAAGGACGGATATTTCAGTAGAAAAAAGGAAGTGGCTCCACTAGAGTCAGCTTTCAATGATCTACTTAAAGCTTACCGATTGGAAGGTAAATTCAGGGAGAAATCTTTAGTGCACGATTGGCCGGATCTGGTGGGAAAAACCATCGCAGACCGTACCACTTCTGTGTTTGTCCGGGACAAAAAGCTCTTTGTAAAATTAAGCTCAGGACCAATTAAGAAGGAGTTATTGATGAACAAAAGCAAAGTACTTGTGCTTATCGATGAGCGGTATGGCACCGGAGTGATCGAAGATTTGGTCTGTATGTAGCTTAGGGATTCTTTGCGGTCTAGTGAATTTAGACTTTTTAACACCTCCCCATACTGAGTAAGTTATCCACCTTCACAATTTTCCAATCCGAATGAGTATTATTGTGGAAGCACATTCATGATCAAACTACCACCAATCCATATCGGAAAGCTAAGCTTGTTGCTCGCCATCCTGGTATGGCTTGCTTTGCTGTTTGTGAATTTGGTTAGACTTTTTGGGGTTCTCAACCAATTGGATTCGGGAATTGCCGTAGAATTCACCTGGATTTTGCAAACACTTTTTTATTTAACCGTCTATGGTTTTTACAAGTATTCCATCGTAAAAAGCACTCAAAGTGATTTTCTGAATCTTATTTGGAGAGGTGTTTCCACCGGTATTTTCGCGGTGGCAGTTTATATAATCATTGAATTGTTTTATAGTTCTTTGGGCGAAAGCAAGCTTGCCTCAGAGCCGTTTCTCCAAACCTTCTTCTACCATGTCCGCTTCGGTCTGGTGACGATATTTTTGATATCCACCTCTCTTCTCTGGCAGCACCTTATTCTTTATCAGAAAACCAAGCGTGTAGTCAAACAATGGCAGGCATATGAAATAGCATTGCTAATAGCCATGTTTCTGGTGTTTTTTGATCGTGGGGCAAATGAATACCCTTTCTTCTTTGGCTTGGTCCTGCTGGGGATATTGGCAGTGATTCTCTCCACTAATTTGAAATGGATTCCATATTTGACCTTCAAGGAGAAATGGAAATCCCTGCTTTTTCTGGGCACAATTATCGCATCTATAGGATATTTGCTATGGTACACCTTTTCACATGAAAGTGAGCGGATTTACCCTGTCAATCTTACTTGGAATTTATTTCTGATCTCCTTGTTTTGGTTCGTTTTGATCTATGCGGTTCTCAGCTTTCTTGTCACCCTTTTTAATCTTCCTACTTCATCGGTATTCGAGCAAAAGCTGACAGAGGCAATCAATTTCCAACGCTTGAGTCAGTCTATACAGCCGGAAGAGAATGAAGAACAAGTGCTGGATATCCTAATGGACTCCTGCATGAGTGCGGCATATGCAGATGCTGCTTGGCTGGCTATGACCAGTGAAGAATTTCCCGACGGCATTTTCCAGGAACGCTTTATTGACCGCAAAACCAGAGAGGAAATCACGGATCTGATCCAGCAGCAGAAATCCGCACGGGAATGGGCTTCCGAAAAACTTCCGGATAATCTAAGTCCTATAACCCTCAGGTTAGCCCATCCGAAATTTGAATCCGTACTGTTGGTCCCTTTGGTAATCAATAAATCCGTAATAGGAAAAATAGTCCTGTGCAAAGAAGTCCGGGACGGATTTAATAAAGAAATGCTGAACATCATCAGCACATTTGCCAGGCAAGCCTGTATTGCGGTAGAAAACCACAGATTGCTCAACCAGGCTATATTGAACGAACGCTATCAAGAGGAATTGAAGATAGCCCAGCGTGTACAAAAAGCGTTGCTCCCCACCAAACTGGATCACAATCAGTTCTTTGATATTTGCGCCTACTCCAATGCGGCAGATGAAGTAGGAGGTGATTATTACGACACGTTCAAACTGGACGAAGACCGCTATGTGCTGATTATTGGAGATGTGTCAGGAAAGGGAACTTCTGCGGCTTTTCATATGTCTCAGATGAAAGGCATTTTCCAGAGTCTTATTCAGTTGAATCTCAGCCCTTCTGATTTTATGATCAAGGCCAATTCCGCTTTGAGCAAATGTCTGGAAAAAAACCATTTCATCACCGCATCAATTTTCATCATTAATACTGCGCAACAAACCATCTGCCACTCACGTGCAGGGCATGTGCCAACCCTCTTTCATCAGAAAGAACGGAACAAATCCGAATATTTGGAGATTGATGGTTTGGGTTTGGGTATTTTAAGAAACATGCAGTATGAAAAACACGTTGTGGAAAAGACATTCACTTATAAGTCAGGCGATGTACTGGTATTGCTTACAGATGGTATAGTAGAAGCAAAAAATGAAAAATCCCATCAATTCGGTTACGACCGCATCAGAAACCTATTAGAAGTTTATCACGGACTTAATCCACTGGAAATTCAGACAAAAATGATAGATTCCTTGCATGCCTTTGTTGGTGGCGACGGATTGATTGATGATGATTATTCTATTATGGTGGTGAAATTTACCGAACAAAATAATGAAAGCTAGAAAATGCTAACGATAGAAACCCAACACGAAAACGGACACGACATTTTGCTGCTCAAAGGCGAAGTGGATGCCAGCAACTCTGTAATACTGGATGAGGCAATCACCAAAATGGTCACTGACGGCAGCAGTTCTATCCTAGTTGACGGTACAGGACTGGAATATATTTCCTCGGCGGGTCTGGGTGTGTTTATGTCCTATCTGGAAGATTTTCAGGAAAAAGAAATTGAACTGAAAATCTATTCCCTTTCCGACCGTGTTTTTGAAGTATTTAAGATTTTGGGTTTAGACCAGCTGATCCGCATCTATCCCGACAAAAAAACAGCGCTACTTACCTGAAATGAAGCATCAGATGAAAATATCCTGTCAAACTACCGCACTCTCGGAGCTGCGGGTCTTTTTGAAAAAGACCCTGGGAGAACTGCATATGTCTGACATCGACCGACACCAGATCACACTGGCGGTGGAAGAGGTATGCGCCAATCTGATTATCCACTCCCACAAGTGTAATGCACTTGACTATATCCAGCTAAAAATCAAGCAAAATCCCGGCAAATTGATTTTTGAAATCACCGATGAAGGACAAGCCTTTAATATGCTTGATTACGAGGTCCCGGATCTGGACAAAGTAAAAGGTGAAAAGCGAAAAGGTGGTTTAGGCATAATTTTGGTCAAGAAAATAATGGATGAAATCGAATTCGAATCCAGCAAAGGCACTAATACCTGCAGGCTCATCAAATGGTTTCAGTCCTAATTCTTGTTAAATGCTTAGTATTCGGGACATTTGACTTGAAATCGTAATAAATTTGTAAAATTGCATTCAAATTCTGCCATTTAACACATGACAAACCGAACCATTTCGGCAATTATATTCACCCTCCTCCTAACATTTGAGTCTTCCCTAACAGCGATGGCTTTTGTTCAAGCATCGGTGCAGGATGATCCCCTATTGACGATAGGCGGCAAGCCTGTGGACAAGGATGAGTTGATCTACTTACTGTCTAAGGGCAACAAATCTGAGCCTGGCACTCTTGGTATGTCTAGAGACGAGTTTGATGAGAATCTTGAACTTTTCATCAATTATAAACTAAAAGTAAGAGAGGCGGAAGCTCAAGAGCTTGATCAGTCTGAAGAATTTCGCAGAGAGTTTGAATCCTTTCGGGAAAACATCAAAGCTCCATTCCTTATCCGCAACTCTCTGGAAGAAGGGGAATTGCGAAAGGCTTACTCAAGAATGCAGGAGATTATCCGTGCCAGTCACATTCTCCTCAAATTTCCGCCAAACGCCGGTAAGGAAGACAGTCTGATTGTCCTTCGCATGGCTTTGAAAATTAAAGAAGAAGTAAAAAACGGAGGTAGCCTGAATGATCTTGCTGTAGAATATTCGGACGATCCGTCTGCTCAGGTCAACAAAGGAGATCTTGGTTATTTCACAGCCCTTCAGATGGTGCAGCCGTTCGAAGACGCTGCTTTCTCCCTACAGCCGGGACAGGTTTCTGACCCAGTATTGACAAGCTTTGGCTACCATATCATTAATGTAAAAGATCGCCAACCCAATCCCGGGCAAGTGCGCGTTTCGCATATCTTGGTTAGAATAGAGGACAGTTCGCCTAATGGGGAAGATCTCGCCAAACGTAAGGTAGCCGACATCTATAATGAGATACAGAAAGAAAGCACCATCTGGGAGGATATTGTAAAAAACTATTCTGAAGATCCTGCCAGCAGTCAAAAAGGCGGGATGCTGCCATGGTTTAGTGTTGGATCGATGATTCCGGAGTTTGAAATGGCCGCATTTTCATTGACAGAAATAGGCGAAGTATCTGCCCCAGTCCGAACCAGATATGGATATCATATCTTGAGGCTGGAGGGCAAAAAGCCGCTGGAAAGTTTCGAATCCATGGAAGAAAGTATACGCTCTAGTATTTTAAGAGATTCCCGCTCCACCATGATTCAGTCTCAGGTGATGGCGATTCAGAAGTCCCGGTACAATTTTGACGAGAATGAGGCAAATGTAGCCAAGCTGAGGACAGAATTAAACAATACCACCAAAAATGGCTTTGCCTTGGCCATGTCCGAGAAGAATCTATCCGGTATTCAACTCTTTACTCTTAAAGGGAAAAGCTATATAGCACAGGATTTGGCTGATTTTATGGCCGCCGAGGAAATCAGCATAAAGAACAAAACAAGCACATTTGATGCATGGTATGAGCGCTTTACTGCCTCAGAATTAAATAAAGCCGAAGAGGCAGATTTGGCTGCCAACAATAAAGAATACCGAATGCTGTTGAAAGAGTATAGAGATGGCATTCTACTCTTTTCGCTCATGAATGAAGAAGTCTGGCAAAAAGGCCTTCTTGATTCTGTGGCCCAGAAAGCGTTTTATGAAAAGAACATTACAAAATACCAGTGGAAAGGTCGGGTAAATGCCTTCATCGTCAAAGTTCTTGACATGACCCAACTGGATGCTGCCAGAAAACTGCTTCAAGGGAAATCCCTTTCGGATGAACTCATAACTACTTTTGAGAGTAGCTATGAAAGCTCCAATTCATTAGCTTACCAGACAGAAACCGGAACCATTGAATACAGTGAGCATCCCGTCTTGTCTAAAGCCGATTTGAATAAAGATTATCAAGAACTTGAAGTAAACGGACACCTCCATATTGTGGTCTTTGGGGACAGAATCAAACCCGGCCCTAAGAAATTCGAAGAAACACGCGGGCCGGTTATTCGGGATTATCAGGAATACTTGGACAATACCCTCGTCGAATCGCTCCGAAAGAAGTACCCGATTAAAATCAACACCAAAGCTAAAGAGGAAACTTTCATAGCATTGAATCAATAATAATTCACCTAAGAAAACCGTCTCGTAAGTATCAAGAGATGGAAAAACATCCATGAAATTGCTAAACCGACTCACATTCACTCTGATCGCCAGCTTGCTGATTACCGCATCATTCGCACAAGAAACTCCTCCTACAGGCCAGGTTCTTGACAAAATTGTGGCTAAAGTTGATAATTATATCCTGCTCGAATCAGACGTACAAAAATCTTACATAGAGGCTGTTTCCCAAAATCAGCCTGCTCAGACAGCTCCCACCAGATGTGAAGTATTTGAATCCTTGATGATCAACAAACTGATGGTAGCCAAAGCAGAAGTCGATTCGGTAATGGTTACCGATGCGGAAGTTATGCTTCAGACAGAACAGCGCTTCAGTATGGTCATGCAGCAGTTTGGCGGAGATGAAGAGACACTGGTACAAGCATACGGAAAAACATCAGACCAGCTCAAGGCAGAGATCGAGGACGTGATCAAAGAGCAACTGATCGTACAACGCATGAGAGGTCGTATCACCGAAGGATTGACTGTTTCTCCTAATGACGTGAGGCAGTTTTTCAACAGTATTCCCAGAGACTCTTTACCGCTATTTACCTCAGAGGCTACAGTAGGCCAAATCGTGATAAAGCCTAAAGTAAATCCCCAAACGAGACAGGATATTTATGATCAGATGCTTCAATTCAAAAAGGATATCGGGGAAGGTAAGGCTGATTTTGCAGATTTGGCTAAGAAGTATTCCGAAGATCCCGGATCTGCCAGTAATGGAGGGGATCTAGGTTTCGCCTCCAAAGGACAAATGGTTCCTGAATATGAAAGTGCCGCTTTTGGACTAAAACAAGGGGAGATTTCGGATCCCATAGAAAGTGATTATGGGTTTCACTTGATTCAATTATTGGAAATCAAAAACAACTCCTTTAATACCAGACACATATTAATATCACCTAAGGCAACAACAGCAGACATTGAAAAAGCAGAAAGACAGCTTGACAGTCTCAAAACCGAGATAGAAGCAGGAAGGCTGGATTTTGCCAAAGCTGCAAAAGATTTCTCGAATGATAGGAGCACCTCCGATAACGGCGGTTTTTTTACCGATCCCGCCACTAATTCAAACCGCCTTTCCCTTAGGACACTGGAAGACCCATTACTTTTCTTTACTATAGATACCATGAAGGTAGGAGCCATTACCAAGCCTATGCTTTTTGAAGATCCAAGAGAAGGAACAAAAGTCCGAATACTCTACTATAAAGCGAAGTACCCTGCACACCGGGCAAATATGGAGGATGACTACGAAAAGCTAAAAGCTGCTGCCCTTCGCAAAAAAGAAGATGATCTTCTTAGCAAATGGTTTATTACAGCCAAAGAAGATATTTTCATTGATCTGGACCCTGCCTACGATAAGTGCAACGCACTGGGAGCAAAATAAAAACTCAGGGAAAAATATACCCAGAACTTCACAAAGCTGTGCTCACCTAGGTCAAAATAGCCTTTCACAAAAAATGCCCGAGAAATGACTCGGGCATTTTTTTTATCTCTTTTCAAAAAGCGTCTTGATAGCCAATCCAATTTGCTTCAATCCTTCTTTGAACAAGCCTTTGGACTCTTCAAATTTGGGTTTGAAATCACTGGAGCGTTCTTTAAACTCACGTTCCAAAATCTCCTTGCCTTTTTTAAATTCTGCCTCTAGGGAAGTCTTATTCTCCTTCAGCTCCTTGATCTTCTTTTCTATCTCATCCTTGGCATCCGATCCCGCATTTGCTCCTTTTTGAACAAGTTCTTCGATTTTGTCGCCAATTTCCTTAAGTACTTTTTCTATATCTTGACTGGTGGATTTCTTTTCTTCCATGACTAATGCCGGTTTGATGAACTGATGCACATCAAGTTAAATACTTTTTCTTGAATGCTTATTACTTGCGGTTAACTATGAATCAAAAAGCCTAATTATCAACAGATTCACCTCTGGTTTGCTTTTCGTAAAGCTCAGCATACACGCCTTTCTGCTTCATCAGTGAGGCATGGTTTCCCCGCTCTATGATCTTACCATCGTCCAATACAATAATCTGATCAGCCAGCTTGGCAGAGGATACCCGGTGGGAAATAATGATGGAAGTCCGGTTCTGCATAATATTTTTAAGTGCCGTCAGGATCACATTCTCCGTCTTGGTGTCCACTGCAGAAAGGCAGTCATCCAAAATGAGAATCTTCGGTTCTTTGGCAATTGCTCTAGCAATGGAAACCCGCTGCTTTTGCCCTCCGGAAAGTGTAATTCCCCGCTCTCCCAACATAGTTTCAAATCCTTTGGGGAATTCCACGATGTTTTGATAGACATCAGCATCCTTTGCAGCCTGTTCAATGATCTTTGGATCCGACTGCTCTATTCCAAAAGCAATATTATTTCCTATGCTGTCAGAGAATAAGAATACATCCTGAGGCACATAGCCTATCTGCCTGCGCAGATCGGAAATGGAAAATGCATCTATCGCATGACCGTCAATTTTGATTACCCCGCTTGTAGGATCGTACATGCGCATCAATAGATTGGCTATAGTGGATTTTCCCGATCCTGTAGTTCCTATAATGCCGAGCGTTTGTCCTTCTTTGATCTGAAAGCTGACATCCTTCAGAGTCTGGATACCGGAATCAGGGTATACAAAAGATACATTTTCTACGTCCACTGTCCCGTGAATATCTGCCTGAATCTTATTTGTACTAATAATGTCATTCTTTTCATCCAAAAATTCATTGATCCTAGTCTGGGAAGCTGCCGCACGCTGCACAATACTTGTCACCCATCCCAAAGACGTCACCGGCCAAGTCAGGATATTCACATAAAGGATAAATTCCGCAATTACCCCATAACCTATTTCTCCGCTGATCACCTGAAGACCGCCAGCGTAAACAGTAATGATGGTAGAGATTCCTACCAAAGCCATTATTATGGGAAAGAACAACGCATTTACCCGTGTCAAGTTTATAGACTTTACCTTATAGTCTTCACTTGCGGTGGCAAAATCGTTTGCACTGTCACTTTCTCTGACGAAAGCTTTTAGCACACGGATTCCCGAAAAAGCCTCCTGGACGAATGTACTTAGTTCACTTAGACTACGCTGAATCTTCTCAGAGCGCTCATTGATCATATTATTCACATAATATATACTCAGAGAAAGTATGGGAAGAGGCAACAGCACATAGAGCGTGAGTAATGGGTTGACGGTAATCATATAAGAAATCACCATCGGAAAAAGAATCAACAGATTCAAGCCATACATGATTGCAGGTCCCAGATACATGCGGACCCGGCTTACATCTTCGGTGATCCTTGCCATCAGATCTCCCGTGCTGTTCTTTCTATAGAAACTTAGCGGGAGTTTTTGGTAATGATCGTAAATCTCATTTTTCATGTCATACTCCACCTTTCTGGACATGATGATGAGTGTCTGCCGGATAAAAAACAAGAAAATCCCCCGCAGCAAGGCCATCACTAAGATCAAAACCCCGAAGACAACTACGAATTTTAAAAAAACATCCTGTGCCTGACTGCCCATTCCACCCTGAGCCAGAGGCCTGTAAATAGAAAAACTTTCTACCACATAATCTATTGCAAGTCTGACCAGTTGTGCAGGTATAATTACGAAAATATTTGATATCAGCGTAAAAACTATCCCCAAAAGGATCAAGCCCTTGTATTTATATAAATACTTATTGAGTCTCCAAAGTGGTTTCACCAAATAAAAATTTTAAAATGAAGGAAATAGATTAGGAAAACTGGGTATATTAATCCTTTGAAGGCCGATAAAAGCATTTAATTTTGTATCGGCTATTTTCACAAAGGAGTACCCAAATATAACACATTCTAAAAAGCTAAGTTCACATGTTAGAGATTAAAGCTACTGAAACAGTACGTGAAGGTTCAATCTTTGGCCAGATCAGCACGATGGATCACGAGCAACTCGTGATCTGTAATGATGAAGCTACCGGCCTAAAGGCATTGATCGGAATTCACAACACCACCTTGGGCCCGGCATTGGGCGGAACCCGTATGTGGCCGTATGCTTCCGAAGAGGAAGCAATTACAGATGTCCTTCGTCTCTCCAGAGGAATGACATTTAAGAATGCCCTGGCCGGATTGAATCTCGGCGGTGGCAAGGCAGTGATTTTGGGTGATCCAAAACTGAAAAACGAAGCTTTCCTCAGACGTTTCGGCAGATTTGTCCAGAGTCTTGGCGGTAGATATGTGACCGCCGAGGACGTGAACATGAACACCTCGGACATGGAATTCATAGGGATGGAAACCCGCCATGTCACGGGACTGCCGGAGGTCAAAGGCGGAGGCGGAGACCCTTCCCCGGTCACTGCATACGGTGTATACATGGGCATCAAAGCCGCTGCCAAAAAAGCTTTTGGCTCAGAATCATTGCATGGAAAGCGAATTGGTGTGCAGGGCGTGGGTCAAGTGGGCAAATACTTGATCGAACACTTGGTGAAAGAAGGAGCCAATGTATTGGTAACTGATATTTTCGAAGAAAAACTTATGGCTGTGGCGAAAGCAACAGGAGCTCAGCCAGTCGACCCCAATGTCATATACGACTTGGAAATGGACATTTATTCTCCTTGCGCACTAGGTGCTACGATCAATGATCAGACCATAGACCGTCTGAAATGTGCCGTGATCGCAGGAGGGGCCAATAACCAGCTGAAGGATGAAGCTAAGCATGGACGGATTCTGATCGAGAAGGGAATAGTATACGCTCCGGACTTCCTTATCAACGCAGGCGGCGTTATCAATGTAGGAGCAGAGTACTTTGGCGGATACAACAGAGATACCGTTTATCGGCAAACTGAGAAAATATACGATACCTGTCTGGATATTTTGAATAAATCCGAAAAGGAAAACATTCCCGCCCAGCAAGCAGCTATCGAAACAGCAAAAGCAAGAATTGAAGCTATCGGAAGAGTGAAGCTTTCCTTCTAAGTAAGCAAACATCCTTATCAAAACCACCGGGAATGACTTCCGGTGGTTTTTTTGTCTCGTCCAACTAGATGATAGCCACACCAAATTACCTATATTTGCAACTCATTTCGAAGACATGCTAAACAGAAGAATACTACGAGTAAAGGCTTTCCAAAACCTATATGCATATGAGCAGTGCAAAGGTTCCAACCTCAACCTTGCAAAAGATTTTATCAGAACCACCTTTTTACCTGATTTGAATAGCATGGAAGTGCAGGATAAATCCGCACTCAACAAAGAAGCTGCGGAGGCAATCAAGCTCTTTGAACAAAACCTTACCACAAAAGACTTACTCAAGTCAAGTGACGCAAGCCGTAAAGTCAAACAAACAGTATTGGATGCTTTGAAAAGGTATCATGAGGCAAACGAAAAAGACCACCAGTTTCTGTTAAGGAATATGGTAGTATCTGCCGAGCGAATCCCTCAGTTGTACTTATTGGCAATTGAGCTGCTGCAGGCATTTGCAAAGCATGTAGAGAAAGAAATTGAGAAGAAGAAAAAATTTGCAGGCAATAATCCTGCAGGCTTTGGGAATGAATTGAACTTCCCCAACAATCAAGTATTGGCCTCTCTCCGGGAGTCAGATTCATACAGGGCCGCCCTTGCCAGAAACAATGTCAATTTAGATGATGTGGAACTGGAAATCAGGGAATGGTTTAGAGACTATATAAAACCATCAGAACACTATCAGGCGTATCTTGAACTGGAAAGTCCCACAGCCGAGCAGGATTTTGACTTGGTGGATAATTTGCTGAAAAAGGTGCTTTTCAAAAATGACGTGATCTTGAATTTCTTTTCTGAAAAAGACCTCAACTGGACAGAAGACAAATCAGTGGTAAGGAGCTTGGCATCCAAGGTTTTGAAAAATGCGGCTAATCTCAATGAAGAAAATGAAAGTGAAATGCCTGAGATTGCCATGAACTGGGATGAGGATAAGGAGTTTTTTCAAAATATCTTTAACTTCACCATTGAAAATGATGCCAGTAGCAAGTCTCTTATCACTCAAAAAACCAAAAACTGGGACATTGACAGGCTTGCATTTACTGACAAAGTGATCATCTCGATGGCAATTGCAGAAATGAAAAATTTCCCGAGCATCCCTGTCAAAGTAAGTATTAATGAGTATATAGATATTTCTAAGACCTACAGCACCCCGAAAAGCAAGCAATTTGTCAATGGTTTGTTGGATGTGATGGCAAAAGAGCTAACCGATAGCGGAGAAATCCGTAAGAGCGGTAGAGGACTATTAGACAATAAATAATATAACTATGAGCAAGAGCAGTAATTCACTCATCGCATTCCTAATTGGTGCAGGCGCGGGCGCGGCACTTGGAGTACTTTTTGCACCCGATACGGGAACCAACACCCGTGATCGGCTTACTTTCAAACTTTCAAAGTACAAGAAGGATTTAGAAGAGCTGATTGACGATTTGGTGGATGGCAAGGAGATGCACTTAAATGAGGCAAAGACCGAAGGAAAGCGCGTTATATCCGAAGCGAAAAACAAGGCTGAGAATCTGCTTAGCGATGTGAACAAGTTAATTGATCAAATCAATCAAGAAAATAATTAATCGATATGAAATCGAGTGAGGCGTATCCGTCCCACTAAGGAATGATAATCGATCAAGCGATACAAGTTATGACCACTGAAAAACAAAAAATAAACAGATGAAATCGACACGATTAAAATCATCATTAAAACACACAAAGCAATGATTATTTTAATCGTCAAAGATTCCATCTGACCATTAAAAACCAAATTATAAACAGATGAAAATCAACCTTATAAATATGGCGGTATTTTCCGTCATGCTTGCCTTGGGAACTTCATGTGACCAAAAAAATGATCAGGACGCAAAAATTAAGGCGCTGGAAGATAAAATTTCTCAACTGGAAACAAGCAATACCACTGTTACTCCGGTAAATGCCCAGTCTACTCAGGCGGCAGACCCTGCGACCTTAGGCGCATTTGGATTTCCTGAAATGGAATATGACTTTGGTGCCATCAAGGACGGAGAAGTCATAGAACATATCTTTAAGTTCACAAATAACGGACAGGCGCCTTTGGTAATATCCAACATCACAGCATCTTGTGGATGTACAAGCCCGGACTGGACCAAAACTCCGGTGAAGCCAGGTGATGAAGGCTTTGTGAAGGTAGTGTTCAACTCTGCCGGTAAGTCAGGTGCACAAGCCCCTACAGTAAGTATTCAGGCAAACACCAACCCTAACGTTACCAGATTAAGATTAAAAGGTACAGTAGCTCCAAAAAATGCAGGCGCAGCAACACCGGTAGGCCCGGTTAAACGATAATTATGATTTCTACAGTATTAGCCCAAGCTGCCGCAGGAGGTGGATGGCAAGGGATTTCGGGACAGGTTTTCTTATTCGGTTCTATCATATTGATCATGTATTTCTTCATGATCAGACCTCAGCAAAAGAAACAAAAGGAAAGCAAAAAATTCATTGAAGAAATAAAAAAGGGGGATGAAGTCGTAACCATTGGTGGGCTTCATGGCAAAGTAAGTTCTGTGGAAGGCGACGTCGTATTTCTAGAACTCGATCGCGGGCTTAAAGTAAGAGTGGAGAAATCAGCCATTTCTCTGGACTTCTCCAAAAAACCGGAAACAAAAAAATAAGTTGAATTTTGTCGGAAACTAAAAAATCCTCCCAGAGGATTTCTCCCAAAAAACTCTCTAATCTGAAAGTGGTAGTTCTCTGCATCGCAGCAGCTACCACTTTTTGGATTTTAAACGCCCTGAATAAGGACGATTACAATACGATTGTTGATTTTCCAGTCGAGATCATCTACGATCAAAGCCAGTTCATAGCGGTAGCCGGTCTCCCAAAAACGCTGGAAATAGAAATCGCGGGAAATGGCTGGGATCTACTTCGAAAGTACTTCAGCTTCAACAATGATGCTTTCCCTATAGAGCTTAACAATCCCGCCTCCACCAACTACCTACTCACTGCTGACCTAAAAAGATCTCTTGGTGAATTTCTGTCCCCTACCCAGCTGGTCTCGGTACTTGATGATTCGCTTAAATTCAACATCAACAAGATAAAATCTCTCCAAGTCAAGCCTATTCTTGATTCTAACAGTTTTTCAATGGCTAAAAACTATCGTATAATCGATAAAATTACTTTTAGCCCTGAAACGATCACCCTGAATGGGCCCAGCTCCATTATAGACACTTTGGAAAGCACCTTAAAAATCCCGCTCGATGAAAATCGTATAAACAAATCCATTGAGAAGGAAATCACTCTGGAAGTACCCGATGAAATGGGGAACCTAGTACGCATCGAAGAGAAAACAATCCGGGTGAAATTTGAGGTTATTGAATTTCTCGAAGGGAATAAGCGGCTTAAAATTAAAAAACTGAACTTCCCCAATTCAGTCAAGTTAGCCGAAGAAGATATCGTAATTATGATTTCTTACCTCGTGGATGAGCGAAAAGTAACAGATTTAAAGGATGTTGAATTTGAAGCTGTACTGGATTATTATAAGAGAAATAAAGAAGACAGCACGATTTCTGTCCAGATGAAGCCCATGCCGGATTACTTGGATAAGGTAGTGATCTCACCGCCGATTTTAAAGCTGAACTATGAGTAAGTCCGGTCCTCTCTTAGTTGGCATTACAGGCGGAATCGGATCAGGAAAATCCACTGTGGCAAAGATTTTTTCCATACTCGGTATTCCGATTTACTATGCCGATGATCGGGCCAAGTGGCTAATGGCAAATAACATACAGCTCAAAAACCGGATTACAACTGCTTTTGGAGTCGATTCCTATCTCCCCGACGGAAATCCAAACCGAAGTTTTCTGGCTAAGGAGGTATTCTCTGACCCTGAGAAAGTCAAGACAATCAATTCCCTTGTCCATCCTGCTGTAGGAAAGGATTTTGCTGACTGGGCCTCCATACAAAGCAGTCCCTATGTACTAAAAGAAGCCGCTTTGATCTTCGAGACAGGGAACAATAAGGTACTCGACCATGTGATCAATGTAAGCTCACCACTGAAAATCCGTATCGCCAGAACACTGATGAGAGATCCATTTCGCTCGGAAGAGCAGGTGAATCAAATCATTAATCAACAACTTCCTGACGAGCAGAAAAATGAGCTGGCCGATTTTGTGATTAAAAATACGGACAACAAGCTTTTGATTCCTCAAGTTTTAAGCATTCATCAGCAACTTATAGCTGAGAAATGCGAATGACTTGCCGATGGGTAAATTATCCGAAAACATCCAAAAGCATGTAGAAGAATTGATCTAATGAAGACTATAACTCCTCAACAATTTTGTTAGCTGGGATTTTGTTCGGTATTTTATTTAGGAATCTTAGTTAAGCATTCTTCTTGGTAGGCAAGGAAGGCTCAGATAGAATTATAATGGATCAAACACTAACACTACGCAGGGTAAATGTGACCCGCTATATCTTACCACTGAGAGAAGGCGGTTCTTTACCCGCTCTTGCTGATGCGGATGACGGGTTCAAATACGTGTTGAAATTCCGTGGGGCAGGTCAACGCGAAAAAGCGCTCATAGCTGAGCTTTTGGGAGGAGAGATCGCAAGAATTTTGGGGATGAAAGTGCCGGAGCTTGTCTTTGCAGGCTTGGATCCGGCTTTTGGAAGATCCGAAGGAGATGAAGAAATCCAAGATCTTCTCAAATCAAGTCAGGGGCTCAATTTGGCTTTGCACTTCCTGTCCGGAGCCATCAATTACGATCCTATAGCCATGAGTACAGATCCACGCTTAGCTTCTCAAATAGTGTGGCTGGACATGTTTATCACCAATGTGGACCGTACGTTTAGAAACACAAATATGCTTGTCTGGAACCGGGAGCTTTGGCTGATCGATCATGGTGCTTCTTTCTTGTTTCAGCACGCTTGGGTCAACTGGCAAAAAAATGCCCAAGGGCCTTTTCCAATAATCAAAAATCATGTGCTACTACCCCAAGCTTCAGCGCTTGACTCAGTAAACGAAGAATTCAAGAAAATCCTGACAACGGAAAAAATCAACACAATCGTAAATGCAATTCCGGAAGAGTGGCTACTAGCCGGTGGTGACTCAGAGGATGCAAATGAAATCAGGAAGGTCTACCAAAACTTTCTGGAACTCCGTCTTTCTTATTCAGATCAATTCATAAAAGAAGCTCAAGATGCAAGAACAGCACTTATATGAATATGCAGTAATCCGGGTAGTCCCCCGGGTGGAGCGGGAAGAATTTATCAATGTAGGGGTGGTGTTATGCCATTGGAAAAGAGATTTTCTTGGATGCAAAATCCACTTGAATACAGACAAACTACTGGCACTTGATCCACTGGCTGACGTAGAAATGATACAGCTAAACTTGACTTCTTTTGAAAAAATATGTGCCGGCATGGCCAGTGGAGGTAATATTGCTTCAATGGATTTTGCATCAAGATTCAGATGGCTTACCGCTGTAAGAAGCTCCATAATCCAAACTTCCAGACCACATTCAGGTTATGCCGAGGATTTGCAGCAAACGCTCCAAAGGCTTTTTGAAGAGAATGTAGGCTAGCCAAAAGCAGCTTGCGAATAAGAACGTTGGCAATAATTTTATCTTACTAGAAGCATTTCTTATCCATATTCCTCCGGTTACAATTACTCGGACTTCAGCAGATTGGTAATCTTACTACGATCACATCTGCTGTTTCCTTCAATGAAGAAATTCTACAGCACTTATTGTATCATTATTTTCACTCATAGCAGTGGGTTTTAACTAGGGCTTGCTGAAAAAGTCTCAGTTATGCCAGCTTCAAGGCGGCCGAATGAAGATGTATGCTTATACCTCGAATGAGGCCAACATAGAAGATGGTATGGCTGAGGCTAGCTTGAAAATTCCGATTTTGGGATTTTCTGATGCATGGATAAAGACCTATTGTGGTCAATAAGCTTGCACCTGCTGAAAAACCGTTCGCATCAAAAATGGGTTAATCATTCAAAATGATAACTTTTGATCTATTACCGGCGTTTTTCAGCATGCCCTAACTATGAAGTACTCAATAAAATCACTAGATTCAAGCGCCAAAAAGCCGGTATAAAATTTTAAGATTTCACTATGAAAAAAGCTCTAATTCTTTTAGCTGCACTAATTATTCACTGCAATTCCTTCGCTCAAATTCTTTTTGAAGAAGGGCATTTTCTCACTAATTCAAATGAAAAAATCGCATGTTTGATAAAGAATAGTGACTGGAAAAACAACCCGTCAACCATCGAATACAAACTTGCCTCCGGAGGACCTGTACAACATGCAGATATCCAAGCGATCAAAGAATTTGAAATTAATGGATTTTCTAAATTTATTCGAGCTACGGTCCAGATTGATGAGTCAGGTCAAAACCTCAATAATCTGGGAGAGGACAGGAGCCCTAAGTTTGTGACAAGAGAAGTTTTTCTCAAAACAATCATAGAAGGACAGGCTTCTCTTTTTTCATTTGAAAGTAATAATACCAAAAGGTATTTCTATTCAATTAATGGCTCTGAAATCACCCAATTAGTCTACAAAAAATATAAAATTGACAACAGGATAAGCGAAAATACACAATTCAGAAATCAGTTGAACAATCAGTTGGTATGTGGGTCAATCAATTCGCAAGAGTTCAAAAACTTAGGCTACAAGCAAAAGGAGCTAGAATCAATTTTTGTTAAATACAACGAATGTACTGATTCTTCATACACCACATATGGAGTTGCAAAAAGGCCGGATTTATTCCATTTATCTATTAGACCGGGCATTAGTGCAAGAAGTCTAACAATCGAAAATCCACAGGCAGCTGTAGAAAAAGTTGATTTTGAAAACAATTTAGGGTTTAGAATCGGAGTAGAGGCAGAATTTATTTTGCCTTTCAATAAAAACAAATGGGGAGTAATTATTGAGCCAACTTTTCAAAGTTACAAGTCAGAAAAAACTGCCAGTACAAAAAATTCGACAGTGAACACTTATAATGTTACTGCCGATTATAAATCACTGGAATTGCCCATTGGACTCAGACATTATATGTTTTTAAATGCCAATTCTAAATTATTCATCAATCTTTCTTATATCATAGATTTTCCGTCCAAAACAACGATTGGGTTTGAAAGGTCAGATGGAGCCCAGGGGCCAAATCTAAGTATCAAAACGGGAGGAAGTTTTGGATTAGGAACCGGTTTTCAGTACAACAATAAATTACACATGGAATTAAGGTATCATACCAACCGGGAAATTATAGGAGGTTACCATTTTTGGAACTCCAATTATCAGTCACTTAATTTAATTTTTGGATACACTCTTTTTTAAAACCGTCTTTCAGAAAAAAAGCGTGAAGATAAATTCCCACGCTTTTTTTATCCTCACTTCTTAAGAGATCTTGTCAAATCCCAAATAAGGGTGAAGTACTTTCGGCATGTTGATCCCTTCCGGTGTTTGGTTGTTTTCCAGAATAGAGGCAACAATTCTAGGCAAAGCCAGGGCACTTCCATTCAGTGAATGTGCTAGATGGGTTTTCTTATCCGCTCCTTTGAAGCGAAGTTTCAATCTATTGGACTGATACGTTTCAAAATTGGAAACAGAACTTACCTCCAGCCATCTCTCCTGAGCGGCAGAAAACACTTCCATATCGTAAGTCAGCGCAGAGGTAAAACCCATATCTCCTCCACACAGTCTCAATACCCGATAAGGAAGTTCGAGTTTTTGCAAAAGGTGCTGTACATAGCTACTCATACTTTCCAGCGTCTCGTACGACTTGTCCGGATGGGTGATTTGCACGATCTCTACTTTGTCAAACTGATGTAGCCTGTTTAGCCCCCTTACATGGGCACCCCAGCTTCCTGCTTCTCTTCGGAAACATGGAGAGTGGCCTACATTTTTTATTGGCAGCTCACTTTCCGCAAGAATCACATCGCGATAAATATTGGTAATCGGCACTTCTCCAGTGGGGATCAAGTACAAGTTATCAGCATCCGCATAATACATTTGTCCCTCCTTGTCCGGAAGCTGCCCGGTTCCATACCCCGAATCCTCATTGACCAAGATCGGGGGCTGAATCTCATAGTATCCCTGTGCCAATGCCTCATCCAAAAAGAAATTAATCAATGCACGCTGCAACCTCGCCCCTTTTCCTTTATAAACAGGGAAACCGGCTCCCGTGATCTTCGCCCCAAGTTCAAAGTCAATAATGTCATATTTTTTGATCAAATCCCAATGCGGAAGTTTCTCTGCATGAAGTGTGGGAATGATTCCATGCTCCAATACAACCTCATTGTCTTCCGCTGACTTACCGGCAGGGACAGAAGTATGGGGCACATTGGGAATGGTATAAAGCAAAGCTTTCAACTCTTCTTCAGCTTTCGAGTTTTGATCTTCAAGATCTTTGACCTGAAGCTTAAGCTCGGCCGTTTTCTCACGGATTAAAACTGCTTCTTCAGCTTTCCCCTCGCGCATCAATGCTCCAATCTGTTTCGAAATAGTATTGGCCTCGTTTTGTATCTGATCACGTTCTACCTGAGTGGATTTTCTCAGTTCATCCAGCTCAACAGCCTGATTCAGTACAGCTTCTGCATTTGGGAAATTCCTCTTTTGAAGTCCGGCAAGTACACCGGCATAGTTTTCTCGAATTTGATTGACTAAAAGCATCTTAAAATCTTTGAAATTGAAGCTTCAAAGATAAGCATGTTAGCGAACAATGATGTCTCTACTTACACTTGAAAATGGTCCGTCCAGCTCTTTTCCATTTTCTCCAAGCAACCGCACTTTAACCATGTATTTTCCCTGAGGAAGATTTTCCACCCTGACAGGAGCCATGTGGTCAATTTCATAGCGCAGCTCATTTACCTCTATTGCCACTTTCAATCCATCCAATTTCATATCTCCCCCTATTACCAAAAAATCGACAATCACCTCAGAGCCTACCTCATAGACCTGATCCGAGTGAGGAAAATTCAATGCAAGGTAGGGTTCGCCTGAATATGGGAAAGGTCTAGACTCTCCCACCTGAAAATCCCTGTCTACATAATTCCCGAAGTTCTTCAGAGCCAGTCCTTCTTCATCCACCAAATATGCGACTACACGATAACTCCCTACAGGAAGGTCCCTTTGAAAAATAGGCGAATAAAATCCTACCGGATCACCTCCATTTAAGATATTGAACAGTTTGAATTCTTTCGTTGCGTTCAAGTCAAAAGGAAAATTCTTGACATTGAACTCAAAAGGCACTTTCCCCGGTTTGAAGACCTGATTGCCCAGAGGAGTGTACAACTCAAGCATAGCATCCGGATAGGCTGCTTGATCTTCATATTGGAAGAATTTTACCTTCGGGGCATCAGACTTCGCTGCATCAATGTGTGGAGGCATTTCTATTACTTCCTCATTCACTCGCTGTTTTTCGGATGAACAGGCTGAGAAAAGACAAATCAGAAATAGTAAAGTCAGGATTTTATTCATACTGCACGTAAATTGAGATTAAAGATATTTAATTTTAAAGATAAATTAGACCCCGAACCATAATACATCCCCTATGGAAATCCTATTTGATGAGATCCCGAGTTTAGATTTGGCTGATTTCACTTCCGGTACTCCGGCACAAAAGGCAACATTCGTACAAAAGCTTGGAGAAGCTTACCAAAATATCGGATTTGTGGCCATCAAGAACCATGGCCTGTCACAAGATCTCCAAGATAGACTATACGGATCTATCAAAGATTTTTTCTCCTTATCCGACGACATCAAAACAAAGTACGAAAAACCTGAAATCGGATTTCAACGAGGCTACACGGGCAAGGGAAAAGAGCATGCCAAAGGCAGAAATACAGGGGATTTAAAGGAATTTTATCATGTAGGCCAAGAACTCAGCCGAATTCCCGATGCCGATCCTATCAAAAGTGAATATCCTTCAAACATCTGGCCATCGGAGTTGCCCGAATTTCAAAACGATGCCAACGAAGCATACCGCACCTTGGAGAGTGCAGGCAAAGCGATGCTTCAGGCTATTGCACTATCCTTGAATCTTGACGAGTATTATTTTGAGGACAAAGTAGCCCATGGTAATTCCATTCTCAGACAAATTCACTATTTCCCGATCGAAAACCCGGACGAAGTCCCTGCCGATGCTGTAAGAGCTGCAGAGCATGGAGACATCAATTTGATCACCTTATTGATGGGTGCCAGTGCAGACGGGCTTCAGGTTTTGAGAAAAGACGGCAAATGGATCCCTATTACCGCACTTCCCGACCAATTGGTGGTAAACGTGGGCGATATGCTGGAGAGATTGACAAATAAAAAATTAAAATCCACAATCCATCGCGTAGTGAATCCTCCACGGGAAAAAATGAATACCAGCAGATATTCTATTCCTTTCTTTATGCATCCGCGTTCTGAGATGGATCTCACATGTCTGGAAAGCTGTATTGACGCTGAGCATCCAAAACAATTCGAAGATGCCACTGCGGGAGAATTTTTGGAGGAGCGGCTTCGCGAACTTGGCTTGAGAAAATAGGCATGTCGGTAAAGCAAGTCCGATACTATTTATTTTTGAAAGATACTATTACACTTTCCCTTACCGCATTTGGAGGCCCACAGGCATTTCTTGCGATGCTTCTGGAGCGTATGGTGAAGAGGCGAAGTTATATACAGGAAGATGAGCTCTGGGAGCTTAACGCACTTTGCAATATGCTTCCGGGTCCGTCTTCCACGCAACTCGTTTGTGCGATTGCCTATCGGGTAGGAGGACCCAACCTAGCCTATCTCGCCCTTCTAGTCTGGATATTGCCCGCTACACTCCTTATGATTTTAGCGGCCATGCTGATTCATTTTCTTCAGGAGAGCACTCCCGGAGCATTGGATTTCGCGCGGTTTATTCAGCCAATGGCTATAGGGTTTATCATCTTTGCTGCTCAAAAAATAATCGGAAAGACCGTCAAAACAACCGAAGCTATGGTACTGGTCTTGATTTCTGCTTTTGTTTCCTTCTTCTACAGTTCACCTTATATCTTCCCTGTATTGTTGTTTATAGGAGGATTGAGCACCTCTATCAAGTACAAACAGCAACCCGAGCTGGAGAAAGAGGCGCCGCTAAAAATCGAATGGGCCAATTTTTATCTTTGGGGCGGCGTGCTGGTTTTGGCAGCAGTTTTGGGTGGTATTACCAAATACCAACCGATTATTCTTTTCGAAAATTTCTACCGAAACGGAAGTTTGATTTTCGGTGGAGGCCAAGTGCTAGTCCCTTATTTGTATACTGAGTTTGTCGACTTCAAGCACTACCTAAGCTCCGAGGAATTCCTTACAGGCTACGCTATTTCCCAAGGCATCCCAGGTCCCACTTTCAGTATTTCCTCATTTGTGGGAGCATTATCCATGAAAGAATTTGGGACGGTGGGCTTTTTCATAGGTGGATTTATAGCCGCAGCGGGCATTTTCCTGCCGGGGATTTTTCTCATATTCTTTGTGATCAGATTTTGGGATCAGCTGAAGAAATACAGGCCCGTAAGGGCTGCTCTGGAAGGAATCAATGCGGTATCCTGTGGAATGCTAATTGCGGCAGCTTATTTGCTTTTTGAGCCACTGGAGGCAAATGGCATAAATATTCTATTTATTATGGCCACGTATGTCTTACTTCAGTTCACTAAGATATCTTCACCTGTAATCATCGCCGGGGGGGTGATTCTGGGCATTATTTACAATAATTTATTTTTGTAAAGCCGGAACACCTGTTTATTTCCCTCAAAAGGAACAAGAATAGGCCTTTTCACGTTTTATAATCTAAATTCATTCCCTATCTTTCATCTATGCACGCCTACGAATACATCAATAACCTGATCCCCCCACTGAAGCTTTCCGATAAAACCGGAATGGCATTGTCGTGGATGGAAGAAATCAGGACTGATGTACTTCCCGTTGTTGACAAGGGTATTTTTTTGGGACTGATAAAAGAGGAAAGGATATTTGAGGCAAACAATCCGGATAGCCTAATTGCCGATATAGAACCCGATAATCCTGACTGTTGGGTTTTTTCAGACAAGCATATTTACGATGTACTTCGAGTAAGTTCAGAGCAAAATTCGAACATTGTCGCAGTGTTGGACAGAGAGCTAAATTACATGGGTATCGTGACGATGGAGGATTCTATTTCCGCTTTCGCAGATAGTCTTTCTATCCAATCTCAAGGAAGCGTGTTGATCCTCTCACTTAGCATGACAGACTACAGTTTGTCAGAGATTGCCAGAATCATAGAATCCGAAAACACCAAAGTCCTCAGTTCGTTCCTCACCACAGATCCTCTGGACGATAATAAGATCAAGGTGACATTGAAACTGGATAAACCTGAACTACGACACATCAAAGCCACACTGGAGCGGTTTGGATATAAAATTATAGATCACTATCAGGAAGAAAGTGGCGTGGGAAGTGAAGAAGAGAGGATCGGTAACTTGCTAAGATTTTTAGATATTTAGGACATGAAAGTCGCACTTCATGGCTTAGCGCTGAAAGCAGAATTGTTTTCAGACGTTCAGTCACTATTCAACGAACTCACCAAACATGAATTTGAAATTTTTGTCACCGATCAATTTGACCGGCAATTGCGAATGCATGGAAATAAAGCTCTAAACTATTGGGTACTGGAAAACAGGGAAGAGATGGCTTCCATGGATTTTGTCATATCCATAGGAGGAGACGGCACCTTACTTGATGCTGTCTGCCAAGTCGGAGACCTCGAAGTTCCAATTTTGGGTCTCAATACCGGCAGGCTTGGTTTTTTGGCTACGGTGGCGACCGAAAAAATTGCTGAAGCCGTCGCAGACTTGGCTAACAATAATTACCAAGTAGAAACAAGATCTCTGATCTCTGTCCATAGTCAACGTAAGTTATTCAACGGGTTGAATTTCGGGTTAAACGACTTCACTATACACAAGCGGGATACTTCATCGATGATCACTGTCCACACCTATATAGACGGAAAATATCTGAACAGCTATTGGGCAGACGGATTAATTGTCTCTACTCCTACAGGATCCACGGGGTACTCGTTAAGTTGTGGTGGCCCT
Source organism: Algoriphagus sp. 4150 (assembly GCF_031457395.1). Taxonomy (NCBI): domain Bacteria; kingdom Pseudomonadati; phylum Bacteroidota; class Cytophagia; order Cytophagales; family Cyclobacteriaceae; genus Algoriphagus; species Algoriphagus sp. 4150. The sequence continues at coordinate 595,741 of NZ_JAVDWS010000002.1, read as the reverse complement.
TTAATCTCCCCGGAGGCTAAAAACCTCGTGATCACACCGGTAAGTCCACATAATTTAAATGTAAGACCCATTATTGTTTCGGACGAAAGTGAGATCAGTTTTGAAATAGAGGGGCGGACAGAGAAATTCTTAATATCTTTGGACTCACGATCCACATCAATTTCCTCAGAGGTGAAGCTTAGTGTTAAGAAAGAAAATTTTTCAGCAAAATTGGTAAAGTTGCCTCATTATCATTTCTTTGATACATTAAGACAAAAGCTCAACTGGGGTTTTGACATGAGAAACTGAATTAATCTCTTAAGACATAGCCAATTTGAGCTTAACAATTATTAACCCGCTAAATACTGTGATGCGTTTTTTTAACGTTAGGTACTTCATATCTTGCATCGTCTTGAAAAAGGTCAATTTTCAGATTTCCAACTACTTACTTGTGTTCTCAATGCTTTTCTTCGGTATTTCGGGAGAAATTCAGGCACAAAAATATGAAATAGGTGGAGGCATAGGAGCAGCCGCCTATACAGGTGATATAATCAGGAAAATTGATCCGGGCCAGTTAGGCCTTCAAGTCACGTTGTTTGGCAAGAGAAATTTTGACAATGTGTGGTCGCTAAGAGGAGGCGTGACCGGAGCATTTCTATATGGAGCAGATAGTGTCAAACCTATCGACAAAAATGCCCACATTAGAGATGGACGGTTTAGAGCAGGGGTATTGGAATTATCAGCAGTTATGGAATTTAATTTCCTTGATTATCTGGCACCTAATTCTGAATTCCGGTTTTCACCCTATGCATTCTTTGGTTTAGGCTACTCCTTTATTTTCGCAAAAGGGAATACGTACAGGTATCTTGTCTCCTCGAGATATAATCTGGGAACAGTGGTAGTCCCTTTCGGAGCAGGTATAAAGTATCAACTTGATCGAAGGTGGACATTGGCAGCTGAATTGGGCTTTCGGCCGACCTTTACAGATTATTTGGACAAAATAGACAGCAAAGGGCCGGTGATACCAAGACATGAGGATCCTAATGATCCCAGCATCCCTTTTGGAATCAACTTCGGGAATGCCTACGACAAAGATTGGTATTACTTTCTGGGGGTGACAATTAGTTATACGCTCATGTCTACCAAATGCTATGTGTATTAATAAATCAAGCCCAAGGACCAATATTTGGAAAAGAAATGGCACTTTTGTACCTCTAAAAAAGTAAGGAACCGGTGACGGCTGGAATGAAGGAAGTATCTGAAAATAAAAACATCCCCAAGCATATCGCTATAATCATGGACGGCAACGGTCGCTGGGCCACGAAGAAAGGCGCTATGAGAATATTTGGGCATAGAAATGCCACAAAGGCAGTTAGGGAAGCCATAGAAGGCGCAAACAGTCTAGGAGTTAAATACCTGACCTTATTTTCGTTCTCAACAGAGAATTGGTCAAGACCAAAGGCGGAAGTTGACGCACTAATGGAGCTATTCGTGAGGACTATGTCTGATGAGCTCCCCATGCTAATGGACGGCAATTACAAATTGGAAAGTATAGGAAATGTAGAAAGCCTGCCCCCTTCAGCATACGAAACACTGAAGCGGGTGGAAAAAACAACCTCTAAAAATACCGGCCTCAAAGTGATCTTGGCACTAAGCTATAGCGGTCACTGGGAGCTCACCAACGCAGCTAAGCACATTGCTCAAAAAGTCTCAGAAGGAAAATTAAACGTGGCAGATATTACGGAAAAAGTAATGGCGTCACATCTGGAAACAGCCAACTACCCTGACCCTGAACTTATGGTCAGAACTAGTGGTGAATACCGGATTAGCAATTTCCTGCTTTGGCAACTGGCCTATACAGAGATGTATTTCACACCTGTATTATGGCCGGATTTTAGAAGAGAGCACCTCTTTGCTGCAATTTCTGACTACCAATCACGGGAAAGGAGATTTGGCAAGACGGGTGAGCAAGTTAAATCTTAAGTAATTAATGAAAAAAAGTTTATTGATTCTGTTTTGTCTGGTTTGGGCAAGTTCAGCAATGGCGCAAATACGTTTGGGTCAAAGTCGCTATGCCACAAGCAAGCCAATCGATATTTTGGAGCTGAACTACGCTAAGCCCCAAACCTATAGAATCGCAGAGATAAAAGCTGTGGGTCTCACTACCTTGGATGAAATCGCCATTCTTTCCCTGTCTGGATTGAAAGTGGATGATAAAATCGAGGTACCGGGAGACGATATTTCCAATGCTTTGAAAAAGCTATGGGGACAAGGGATCATCGGAGATGTGAAAATTCTGGTAACCAAAATAGAAGGTGAAGATATCTCTCTCCTTCTGGATCTGACTGAGAGACCTAGATTCTCCCGAGTGGAATTTACCGGAATGAATAAAACCCAAGAAGGCGAACTTCGTGACAAAGTAAACATCAGAGGCCGTGTAGTACGGGATGATGTACTGAATAACGCCAAAAGAAATATTGAAAAATATTACTTGGACAAAGGGTTCATGAATGCTGATGTGAAAATCAAGCAGGAAAGAGACACCACTCTTCCAAATTCAGTAAAACTGATATTCGAGGTAGAGCAAAATGACAAAGTCAGAATCAATGCCATTGACTTCTATGGCAATGAAGAGATCAGTGATGCCAAACTGAAAAAGAAGCTAAAGAAAACCAAGGAACATGCCAGGGTAAGTATATTCAAAGACGGCTACTCCAGACTGACGGGTGCTACCGGCGAGGATATCAAAAACTCCATCTTATACACTGACTCAGTGTCGAATGCAGAGGTAAAAGACTACATCAACAAAAACTTCAAACTAAACTTTTTCAACGGATCCAAGTACATTCCAAAGGAATACCGGAATGACAAAGAAAATGTGATTAACTTCTACCAAAGTAAGGGCTTTCGTGACGCTAAAATCGTCGCTGACTCCGTTTACAACTTTGGCCAGGACAAAATCAATATAGACATAGCACTGGAAGAAGGCAGAAAGTACTATTACAGAAATATCACCTTCAACGGAAACTTTATACACCCGGACCAAGTCCTAAGGGCTCTGCTTGGGATTGAAAAAGGAGATGTATACGATAAAGAAAAACTGGGCAAAAGACTTAATTACGACCCTACCAGAGGCGATGATGTGAGTTCCCTGTATCAAAATGACGGTTACCTCTTTTTCGACATTAACCCGGTAGAGGTCAATGTAGCGGGAGACTCCATTGACTTGGAAATGAGGATATTTGAAGGCCCTCAAGTGACTGTAAACAGTGTCAGCATCAAAGGAAACGAAAGAACATCCGATCATGTGGTCATGCGGGAAATACGAATTCTTCCCGGACAAAAATTCAACCGTGAACTCTTAGTACGTACGATTCGTGAACTTTCTACTTTAGGCTATTTTGATCCTGAAAAAATCAATCCTGATTTACGTCCAAACTTCGAGGCAGCGACAGTAGATATCACGTTTGAACTGGAAGAAAGACCAAATGACCAGATCGAACTGTCAGGTGGCTGGGGTGGATTCTACGGCTTCGTAGGCACCGTCGGCCTTTCCTTCAATAACTTCTCGATCAAAAACATCGGGGATTTCTCAAAATGGGATCCTCTACCGGTGGGAGATGGCCAGAAGCTCTCACTCAGAGTGCAGGCCAACGGGCGTTCTTTCCAGAACTACTCCGTATCCTTAACCGAGCCTTGGTTTGGAGGCAAAAAGCCAAATGCACTCAGCTTCTCGTTTAACCATTCGGTACAGCGACAGGTGGATTTCTTCAATCAGGCAAGTTTTGGCGATGAATTAGGTTATTTCAAAATTACAGGTCTAACCTTAGGTCTTGCCAAGCGGATAACCTGGCCGGATGATAACTTCAGTATCAGTAATTCCCTGCAATTTCAGATCTATGAATTTGACCGGTTTGGTACCTCATTCGGTTTGAGTTACCCTACGGGCACATCAAACAGTCTTACCTGGAATACTACGATTGCCAGATATAATATAGATAATCCTACCTATCCAAGGCGGGGTTCGAATATTATTCTATCTACAGCCTTTACTCCTCCCTATACCTCTCTGAACAAGAGTATCGACTCAGAGTCCACAGATTTGGAGAAATACAAATGGCTGGAATACCACAAGTGGATGTTTGATGCATCTCTATATACACCACTTTTTGGCTCAAACAAATTGGTAGCCAGTGCTAGAGCTCATATGGGCTTTTTGGGATCTTACGGCTCAAAGCTGGGTCTAATTCCTCTGGAAAGATTCGTATTGGGCGGTGACGGCATGACGATGAATAACTTTGCATTGGGTCAGGAAATCATCGGTCTGCGTGGCTATGAAAATCAATCCATCACACCGGGTGCAGCAACGAGGGGTCAAGAAGGTGCAGAACCCTATGGAGGAGTGGTCTATAACAAGTATGTAATGGAAGTAAGGTACCTCGTATCCCCTAACCCTTCAGCGACCATCTTTTTGCTTGGCTTTGCTGAGGCAGGTAACAACTGGGGTTCATACAGCAACTATAATCCATATGATCTGAAGAAATCAGCAGGTATGGGAGCAAGGATCTTTATGCCTGCATTTGGTCTACTTGGAATTGATTGGGGCTATGGATTTGACGCCATTCCCGGGTCTACCCAGAGAAGTGGCTCACAATTTCACTTTACTATAGGCCAACAAATAAGATAAGTATGGAAATAGAGCGGGGAATAGTTAATTTATGCAAAAATTAACATACCGAGAAAGTTACGAATCAAGCTAAGGTTAACTTCCCTAACACATGAATAAATCGCTGAAAATTGTATTTTTGTTGCTCTTTGTGCTCCAAATGGAGCATGTGACAGCTCAGAAGATCGGATACATTGATTCAGAATATATTCTCAACAAGCATCCCGATTATAAAATCATTCAGCAAGAGCTGGAGAACATCAGCTCCGAATGGAAGAAAGAGGCACAAAATTTGGATAAAGAGATAAAAGATTTAACTGTCCAGCTAAAAGCAGAAGAGGTGCTCCTCACAGAAGAAATGTATCAGCAACGGCTGGATGCAATTAAATTGAAACAAAAAAAGTCCCAAGAATTCAATAGTAGGATTTTCGGCATAGACGGGCAGTACTTCCAAAAACAAGCGGAATTGATGCAGCCCCTACAATCCAAAATCTATGATGCCATTGAAAGAGTAACTCGGAGAAACAATCTGGGAATGCTGTTTGATAAGGCCGCCGAACCATCAGCGATTATCTATACAGATCCCCGGCACGACTATTCGGAGTTTGTCTTGGAGGAATTGGGAATAGAAGAAAACAAATAAAATAGAAACACAGAAATGATGAAAGTTAAAGTTATCCTTTCCGCAATAGCCTTGCTTTGCGTAGGATTCGCAGCTCAGGCTCAAGAAGTTAAGATTGGTTATACCAATGTGGAATTTATCATGGATTTGATGCCCGAGATGGAGCAGATAGCTGCTGACATTAAAGATTATGAAACACAGCTTCAGACTACCTTGCAAATAAAAGGCGAGGATTTCCAGCGTCAGGTTCAAACTTTTGAGCAGGCATCCCAGACCATGACTGAAGAAGCTAGAGCAGCCAAAGTACAAGAATTAACGGCTCTTAGAGATAATCTTCAAAAAATGGAATCTGATACGCAAATCAGCTATCAAAGAAAACTGGGTGAGCTTCTTTCACCGGTTCAGACTAAGGTAGTGAATGCTATCAATGCAGTAGCTGCTGAAAACAACTACACGCACATTTTTGCAGAATCAGCGGGTCAGGCGCCTATCTTGCTTTATACCAAAGAAGAAGATAAGTTCACTGAACTGGTACTGGCAAAGTTGGGCCTTGAGATGCCAGTTGCTCCTGCAGGAAATTAATTAACCACTACTAATCAGGAAGCCGCTAGTTCATTATAGAATTAGCGGCTTTTTTGTGGAAATACTTTTTCTCACCGCCGAGAGCACGGAGGCTTACACGGAGAACGCAGCTTCGGATGCGGATAACCACATTCTTTTCAATACTATGCCCAAGCGAAACCCGAAAGACCTAATCATTAAAAGCCAGGAAGCTATCTTGGTGGACTTCTATGCGGACTGGTGCGGCCCATGTCATACAATGGATCCCATCATTGATGAAGTACTCACAGAATTGGGAGGAAAAATCAAGCTACTGAAAATCAATATCGATAAAAGTCCCCAGCTAGCTCAGCAATTTGCAGTACGCTCTATTCCCAATTACATTCTTTTCAAAAAAGGCAAAATTCTGTGGAGAAAAGGCGGCTTGATTACCAAGCGGGATTTGCTGCAGGCATTGAAGGGATTTGTTTAAAAATCGATTTGAAAAGCTGTTGTATTTTCAGGTAATTTAAATCCGGGACTCCCTTACATGTATAAATTTGTGATACGTGTTAATTATCATTCTATTTAGATAAATATTATTTGCTATGCTCTTCAATTCGCTTGACTTTGCAGTCTTCTTGCCAATAGTATTTATTCTCTATTGGACTATATGCAGAAATAGCCTAAAATCTCAGAATCTTTTAATTGTAGGAGCCAGCTATCTATTTTATGGCTGGTGGGATTGGAGGTTTTTATCTTTGATAATTTTCAGCACTTTAGTTGACTATATAGTTGGTATCCGGTTAGAAAGTGTCGAGAATCGCTTCAGACGTAAGAGTCTTTTGGTCGTGAGTCTTTTGGTAAATATTGGTCTGCTTGGTTTTTTCAAGTACTATAACTTCTTTCTTGATAATTTTATTTCTGCCTTTACATTTATGGGCATGCCTATAAACGCAAATACGCTGAATATAATCCTACCGGTGGGGATCAGTTTTTACACTTTTCAAACCATGAGTTATTCTATAGATGTATATAGAAAAAAATTGCATGCCACCAAGGATTTAGTGGCTTTCTCAGCTTTCGTAAGTTTCTTTCCTCAGCTTGTGGCAGGACCAATAGAGAGAGCAACCAATTTGCTTCCCCAATTTTTTGAAAAGAGAAAATTTGATTACCTACAGGCAAAGGATGGCTTGCGGCAGATGTTATGGGGACTATTCAAGAAAGTTGTCATCGCGGATAATTGCGCAGAATTTGCAAATAAGATATTTAACAACTCGTCTGACTATGAAGGCAGTACTTTAGTGCTCGGAGCGGTATTTTTTGCATTTCAGATTTATGGAGATTTTTCAGGGTATTCTGATATCGCCATTGGGACATCACGCTTATTTGGATTCGGTTTAATGCAGAATTTTGCGTTCCCCTATTTCTCAAGGGACATAGCAGAATTTTGGCGACGCTGGCACATTTCCCTTTCCACTTGGTTCAGAGATTATGTATATATCCCACTGGGCGGCAGTAAAGGAAACACAGGACAACAGATACGGAATATCTTCATAATATTCCTGATCAGCGGTTTTTGGCATGGTGCCAATTGGACTTTTATAGCTTGGGGAGCACTCAATGCTATCTATTTTATCCCTCTCCTGCTAGTTGGTAAAAACAGACGACATCTCGCTACTGTAGCCCCCCAAGATAAGTACCCGAATTTCAGGGAATTGCTTGCAATGCTGGCCACATTTGCACTAACCGTATTTTCATGGATATTCTTCAGGGCAGAAAATATGAACCACGCGCTAAGCTATATTTTTGGGATTTTCTCGAAAAAATTATTTGAACTGCCTGATTTCTCCCTCTTCCCCGGAATGATCACCTTACTTGTATTGATAATTGGCTTTCTTTTGGTGGAGTGGAAAGGAAGAACCGGTCAATATGCGATTTCCGGAATGCAGTCAATGCCAAGTAAGGCATACCGTTGGTCAATTTATTTGTTGCTTATCTTTATCATCGATATATTCGGCAATACTTCCGAAGAAATCGAATTTATATATTTCCAATTTTAATCTTATGATGATAAGGCTGTTTCTCAAGCAGGTTTCTGTTTTCTTCGTTTTACTATTGGCACTAAATTTTTTACTGTTCTTTTTGATTCGGGGTTTTTATATAAAAGATTATGACGAAGTCGATTTAGAGTATACAGAATACTTACTCGCCGATTCGCATGGGACCCCACTGGGTGATTTTACAGAAGTCCATAATGTTCACAATTTCTCGGGTCAAAGTGATTCTTATCTTGATATGGAGCGTAAGTTGAAATATCTTATACGCAATACAACTGTAAAAAAAGTCTATCTCAGTGTCGATGATCACACACTCTCCCCTACAAGAGAGAGTCAAAACAATTTAGACAGATCGGCATATTATGCAGACATAAAGGATTTCGAGAATTATCAAGAATTTATATATGACAAGTACCTTAGGTACTATTGCGTTTTTTTGAATGACAGGTATAGTTTAGTGATTAAGAATTTTTTGCAGGATGAATTGTTTAATTTCTCAAAGTGGGGCGGGGTTAGGTCTAAGAGTGCTTGGGAAGACTTGTCCAACTCCGAGCAGATAGAGATATGTGAGGACCGAATAAATAATTATTTTGAATTTCCATTTCCATCTGTAAAAATGTCAGGCTCCCTACAAAGGATCATCTCTATATGCAAGGAAAAAGATATTGAACTGATAGGACTAAGGTTTCCATTGAGCAGAACTTATGCTGACATGTTGAACGAGGAAAGCTATGGTGCAGATAGTATACTGATGAATTACGGATTCCAGATCATTGACTTCGACAGTTTATATCTGAACCATGACTACATGTTTAGAGATATGGATCACTTAGATAAAGAGGGAGGAGAAAAGTTTGTTGAGATTTTATTCGACAGTCTAAAAAGTAAGCAAGTTATGAAAGCAGGCATACGGTCTATATAATACGATACTTTGTATTCCTGAAATACAGAACTTAAAAACCGGGATACTTTTTACAATTGATTGAAAATACAGCTGTATTCCTTTTTTCGCCAGATGCCTCAAGTGCACTTCGGAATATGGAGTCCCGGAATCAGGAACAGAAAAACTATTCCTGATGATAAACGGGTATAACTACTCAAATTGTAAATGACCCCTGCCATATACCAATGTGGTAGTTTTGAAGGTAAATAGGGCTTGCTGAAAAACCGTTCTCATCAAAAATGGGTTAATCATCCAATATGATAGCTTTTGATCTATTACCGGCGTTTTTCAGCAAGTCCTAAATAGAGTGTCACACAAACCATACATGACAACACTCAGTCCTATCTTTACATGTCCTTCTATAACAGCCCTTGTTCTTCCAGGCGTGTTCGCGTTTCGGCATTGTTTGCCCAAAATTTCTCCTCTATTCTTACCCAGATTTCTTTGAACTCAGGGTGATTTTTGATTTTGTCTGCGATAGGATCCTTGTTCAAAAACAGAATCACCCAATACTGAATATGGTCCTCCTTGGCAAAAAGTCTAAAATGGGATAATGCCTTTTCGAAATCTCCTTCATGTGCATAATACATGGTGAATCCGAGATTTTTGTAGGCTGTCTGATCCTTTTCCAGATAGCCCCTGTAGCTCTCAATGAATTGTCTGCCCTCCTCTATTTTCCCGATCTTCTCAAAGACCACTCCGATGAGCATATTTTCGTGCACATATACATTGAGGTTTTGCTGCTGCCTGAACCGGTCGAACCGCTCATAATAGTAATAAGCAGAGTCGTAATCTCTGAGATAATAACTGACTTTTCCCAAATCCTGTAGGATATCAAAACGGGAGGTATCTTTATCAAATTCGATTTTCAACAATTCCCGGGTATGACTCAAATCATAATCCTGCGCAAAGCTCACAAATGCCCTTACATATCGGGAATACATATTCCCTGAAAAATAGTCCAGAGATTTGTCAATATAATAACTGGATTCATCCACAAACCCTGTTTGGATCAGGGCATTCCCCAATCTTAAATAAAAATAACTGGTAGCCACAGAATCACTTGATCCTGCATCCAGTTGCACCCCACTAAGTGCATACTCAAGGTACTTTTCGGTGTCGGGAAGATGATTGGCATAAAAATCTGCCAGCAGCCCGATGATCAGTGAAGAATTGGGTCTGTATTCCAGCCCTTTTTCCAGAAAAGGCAAGGCTTGGCTATATTCCTTTTTCAGAAGGTAATACATGGCTTTGGCGGTAAGACTTTCACCCAAGGATGGATCGTAAAGCATGGCTTTGTCTGCATACGTACCCAACTTATCCAGATGAACCTTCTCGGATCTGAATATATCATAGTAGTAAAAAGCTATTCCGGCACAGGCATGGGCCAGCGCAAAATGCCCGTCTTCCCGAATTGCCTCTTCAAAGTAACGGACTGATTCCAGCAAATATTCGTCCCCTCCTTTATTCAACAGATCCAGTCCCTTCATAAAGGAATCATAGGCTTTGAGATTTTCGGTAGGTTCCTTTTCAATTCTGGATTTTTCCTCAGGAGTGATGATCGCCTGGATTTCCTTAGCTATGTCCTTGGATATTTCCTGCTGCAGGGCAAAAATATCCCTGATCTCCCTTCGATATTGCTTACTCCATAGATGGCGGTCCTTAGCTCCATCGATAAGCTGGATATTCAGGACTATTTTGTCTCCCATTTTCTGACCGCTGCCTTCCACCAAATAATTGACATTCAGCTCATCGGCCATTTCGGGCATGGATTTCTTACTTTCCCTGTATTTTTCGGCTGAGGTTCGGCTGAGCACTCTCAGGTCTTTTATTTTCTGCAAGTTACTTAGCGTGGCCTCCATCAGTCCGTTGATAAGGTAGACATTGCTCGAGTCGGTACTTTCGTTTTTGAATGGCAAAACAATTATAGACTTTTCCCTAGTAAGTTTTTCAGTAAAAAAATCCTGACTCATCCAAATCCCTCCCATTACAAACAGCAAGACAATTCCCAGTGCTACCGGCATCCACTTTCGTTTTCCGGACTTAGAACTTACTTGCTCAGGATTTACCTCCACGACAGTTTCGGGATGCTTCCCTACTTCCCCCGGAGGATAACCGTAATGCTCCCGAAAGCATTTGATAAAATAAGAGGGACTGTTGAATCCCACTTGATGGGAAACTTCGGAAACATTCCGGGAGCTGTCACGAAGGAGCCCCATGGCCTGCTCAAGACGGATCTTATTAATAAATTGACTGACGGAAAGATTGGTTGTTTTCTTGACCTTTCTCAGCAGATTGGATCTGCTCATGTTCATCTCATCCGCCAAATGGGCCACACCAAATTCCTCATCTGCGATATGTAAATTGATCTTTGCTATCAGCTGGGCTAAAAATTCTTTCTCCTGAGGAGGTAATTCGGACATGGTGTTCTTAAAGTAAGGATGTTTTAAACGTAATTGGTCATGCCAGCCAGGACGCTTTAGTAGACCCTATTTAGGGATTGAATTTAGGCTATTTGCGCCATTTTTTATATCGCTGCTTCATAATTGATATGCCTGTGACAATTACTTATGCTTTTGGAAGCAAGACTGTTAAGTAGGACCATCGCCGAGGACCTTACTTTGTGACATTCAAATCAAATTATAAACACATGGAAAAACTTGTATTTCAATCCCAGATTTTCGCCATACTTATTATGGCTATGCTCTTATCAACCTCCTGCGGAACATCTTCTGCCAAAAAAGAAGGCGCTCCGGAAATAGACTTGCATACAGCAGTAATCACCGGAGATACGGAAGCAGTCAAGCAGCATATAGCAGCAGGAAGTGATCTGAATGAAAGAGATCCCTTTGGCGGCTCAAGTCCTTTGATCACTGCAGCTGTCTTCGGCAAGAATGATATGGCCGTTTTGCTTTTGGATGCAGGAGCAGACATTAATTTTCAAAATAATGACGGCTCTACAGCACTGATTTCAGCAGCATTTTTTGGACGTCCTGAGCTAGTCAGGCTATTGTTGGATAGGAATGCTGACAAAACCATCAAAAATAAATATGGCACTACTGCTTATGACAATGTAGCGACTCCATTTGCCGAGGTAAAAGAAGTTTATGATGTGATGGGCGGAATGCTTGAGCCCATGGGCCTCAAACTAGACTATGCCTATCTGGAGAAAATCAGACCGGAAATTGCAAAAATGCTGAGCTGATCCCATGAAAAACCCAACTCCCATTACCGGCAGACGATACGATATTGATTGGTTGAGGGTGATCGCAATCGGACTGCTCCTGATTTATCATGTATCCATTGGATTTCAGTCTTGGGGCAGAATGGTCGGTTTCATTACCTCCGACAAACCATGGGCCGCCTTGTGGTGGCCCATGGCTCTACTGAATATCTGGAGAATCCCGCTCCTGTTTTTTGTCTCAGGGATGGGCTTATATTTTGCGATGCAGTCCCGCAATTGGAGCCAATTGATATGGGAGCGGACCAGAAGAATTCTGTTGCCCTTTGTATTTGGCATATTCGCCATAGTTCCGCTACATCTACTCATTTGGCGTTTGTACTATGGGATGGATCTGAAGTACTCTTGGGCACCCGGTCACTTATGGTTTTTGGGTAATATCTTTAGCTATCTCCTTCTTTTGTCTCCGGTTTTTTACCTGATCAAAAAAAATGAAACGGGCAAGCTAGTCTCTTGGATCAAAAAGGCTCTAAGTAAGCCTACGGGTTTGCTGCTTGTACTGGCTACTTTTGTAGCAGAGGCTGTTTTGATCAATCCTTTACCATTCGAACTCTATGCGATGACCTGGCATGGATTTATCTTGGGGTTATTGGCTTTCTTCTTCGGCTTTTGCTTTGTACTCAGTGGGGCCTCTTTTTGGAAAATGATCCAAACCTATCGATGGATATTCCTTATCACGGGATTGCTGCTGTTCGGAGTTCGAATAAGCCGGTTTGCCAGCTTCACTCCTGCCTATTTATTGGCAATTGAATCCTTTTCTTGGATTTTAGCTGTTTTCGCGTTTGGAAGTCTCTATCTCAAGGGGCCAAGCAAAACCCTGTCCTATCTGAGCCAAGCCGCCTATCCAGTGTATATTCTTCATATGGTGTTCTTGTATTTGGCATCGCTTTGGATATTTCCATTGACTATTCCTGTTCAGCTGCAGTTTGGATTGGTGTTGTTGGTGACTTTTGTCGGCAGTTTCTCCACATTCGAATTGATTCGGAGGGTATCTTTCCTTAGGCCATTATTTGGATTGAAGCAGTGAACAGTATCCTGTGATTGTAGTAAGGGTATTAAAAGGTAAGGGTTCATCGGTGTTGTACGCATAGTAATCGTTGTAGGGTTGTTGAAAAGCTGAGAGACAGGAAGATTGGAGAACGGACACTTAGGCATTCAGGATTCTCATAAGTACAGGGCTTTCAATTATATCATTTCAGCTCTATACGGCTCCATCGTATGATGCAAGTGTAGATCGACTACCGATACAAGTTCTGAAGGCAATTTTCAAGTTGATAGGACATTGAATCGCTACATATCAAATAGTGCTTCGTAGTGTTTTGGCAGTTCAGTCAGGGGTTTGATTTGTATATCTTTGAAAAAGACTTCCGCGGACTCACTCTGTAATTGGATTTTCCCTTCAATCAGAGGAACCTCTTCGCCATCCTCATTTTTATACCGGGAGTTTTCCAATACCATGGCTACATTACCATTGACGATATGCAAACTTTTTCCTTCAAATGTAATGAGCTCGAGTGTAGTCCATCCTCCATCGGGGCTTTCAAAATTGGATGACCTAAGACAAAAGACATCTCCACCGCTTTGGAAAGGACGAAATGGTTGACTTTCATCCGCCACAGGGCTCATTTTATCCCCTTCCGAAGGAAAAGAACGGATATCAATAGCTGAGCTTGCCTGGCACCAAAAGTCTCCCATGTGGCCTTCCATCACCTGAAATTCCTGTGAAAGCATCCAAGACCTCCAGTATTCTACTCCGGCTTCACCGATGGAATGGTACAGAATTCCAGAATCTCTGAGCAAGTCCTTTCGTGGCTCATATTTGTCTACGCCCCACTTAACCTGAAGTTTTAAGTGATAATTCTTATAGGACTTTCGTGTAAAAATACTGCCATAGATTTCTCCGCTCACCCGTAGCACAGGTCCCTCCGGTTCTTCTATAATCGTAAAAACACCTGTTTCATCTTTGTTGTAGCCAATCGGTGGGATATCCACTCCATTTTCGTCTTTTGGTATTTTTCCATTGTACCCTGATTTATGCCTATAGCTGAGGTAATTTTCCCACTGGGTCAGACCTGAATCTAAAAGTAGCTCCCAATCGTCGTTAATTTCTGCTGAAGGCTGGTTTACAGAGACTAAAAAAGCTATCCATGCTAAGACAAAGAATTTCATACAGTTGTTTTTAAATTTATATCCTGTCAAAATTAGAACCGACACCTTTCACTTGAATTGTAAAAATCCATTATTAATAGGTACATTTCTTGACAAATGCGGACTATATGAAACGCTATCTATTACATACTCCATTTAACATTTATCATTTTGAAGCCGGTGAATGGCAGCATCCACTCCACAATCACACGTACTTTGAGATTATTTTTATACTTAGAGGCAGCGGAATCCATAACATCAACGGCAACTTCTTTGCCTATGGGGAAGGGGATGTTTTTCTTTTAGGGCCAGAGGATTATCATTCCTTTGACATCCGGGAGGTGACGGAGTTTTGCTTTATTCGATTTAATGAGCCCTTCAGCAGGGTACTTTCGGTAAGTGATGAATCCAATTGGAAACCGATCATAGAAGCTTTGCTTTATATCCCTCTACAAAGCAGGGGATCACTGGTGCAGGACAAGCAGGATAAAACTAAGCTGCTAAACATACTTTCTGTTCTGGAAAGTGAATATGAAAACAATCAATCCCCCTATTATGAAATAGTCCGTGACAGTCTGATGCGTAGTATTTTGATTATTCTGGCCAGAAAACTGCGACAGTCTGACGGAGTAGGTCAAGTTCCTGCCTATTCCGATTCGGCAGAGTCCATTCTTTTGTATGTGAAAAAAAACATCTATTTCCCTTCACGGCTAAGCATCGAAGCACTGGCAGAGAAATTTAACATGGCACCAAATTACATCAGCATTTTTTTCAAGAAACAGGTAGGCGAATCGATCAAACAGTACATTACAAACTACAGATTCGGGCTTATTGAGGCCAGACTTATGTACAGTAAGCTTACCCTATCCGAAATCGCCCATGAATTCAGTTTTACGGATGAAAGCCATTTCTGCAGGCAGTTCAAAAAATATTGTGGAGTCACTCCTACTGAGTTTAGAAAGAGAAATTAAGGAAGGTTTTTTCTTCTTGACAGTTTATTGTCTTGCTCGCTAACGAGTTATTTCCAGCCCATTCTTTTGACGCCGTGCATCCTGAAAGACTGGATGGAATTTACACTTCATCCCTCATATCATGGCCAATTTGTAATTAGGTATTGAATTGGGGCCTGGATTTAAATCCAGAAGGATGCAATAAAAGTCGGTGTAACCGACCTCATCCCATCCTTTCCAGATATTACGGGCAGGCTCTTCCCGATACGCAGCGCTATCAGGACAACCGCTTAAAGAGGAAACGCTTGTGAGGTTTATTTACACAAATTTGAGCTGTCGCTAGATTGAGAGGTTCTCTGAATTTAATTAAAAGTTAACTGTTCGTCTTCTACATATGCAAGAAAAAGGAAAATCGGAACTTCCCAACATGCTGCCAGGCCCTTGCTAAAACAGTCCGTCGTCGCAAGTTGTTTTTTTTAACGCTCAGACTTCCTGAATAAGCTGTTTTTTTTTATGAAAACCAGAAAGTTGGACTTAGGAAAAAAAAACTATAAGTCTGGTGCAAAAGAAGGATTCATTTTTCACTTAAGTGCGAAAGGATGATAAAAGCGTTTTTATGCTTCACATCATTGATTTATTCCAAATTTATACCAGGTTTTTACTTCATAACCAGAGCTCTTGAAACAACCCAATAAACATCTTCGTTTATTGGGTTGTTAATATTTAGTTTTTTTTTTTAACTTGTTATGAGCGAAGTGATTCTGCAAAATCAATCAAAGTAAACTTAATTCGAAGGCTTTCCATTCTACACTACATTCCCGTAGGTAGAAATTAGATAAAATACTAATCATATTATCCATTTCTGTGAGCACGATAACAAAAGCAGGAAAGAAAAAAGATCCGCACGGTTGGGGCACTTTGATCAAGCTGCAGAGACGAAGCGCACACATACAACTCTACGATAATTCTATTTACAAAGATATGAGTATCAGAAATTATAAACGTAACAGAATTATAACTGGTTTTAATCCTGGGAAAATCGCCCTCGCCCTCCGCTGCGGCAGAGGGAATTACCCAATTTGAACTTCTAACATTAACTCCAAATACACACCTGAAGCTAAGCAGATACACATACTACAAAATTAGGATTCTTCAAAAAATATTTTATCACTTAAAGTAAATTAAAATGAAGCTAAAACCTCCTAAAAAAAAGAATTTCTGGAAACAATCCCAAGCTATAAATTTAATAATTCCATTTTTTCTATTGATCAGTTGCCAAGAGGCCGAATTTCCTAAACAAAAGTGTCGAGTAAAATCTGTGGATGGTCCACTGGATGATCTTTCGGGTAAATGGAAATTAGCAGGCATCAGAAGTCTTAATATGCAAACCGGAAAAGTAAATAAAGTTGATTTTTCTTGTGATGATATTCTTTACTATTTTCAAGAAGATGCAAGTTTAAGAATTGAAAGCAATGTAGATGAGGCGGTTTATCCATCGGGAGATTATGAATTTGGGCTAACCCTTTCACCTTTTCACGAGACATTGGATGGTTTCACCTTGGAAATAGGAAAAACCTCCTGGCCCTGTTACATTTATTCCGATAGAATGACTTTAGACAGTTCTCCAACTGATGGACCAACCTTATATTTTGTTAGAATTAAATAGTAATAAATAATTTTATATGAAGAATATTTTTATTGTATTGTTTATGCTAGCGTGTTTTTTACCATTGAAATCACAAGCGCAGCAAAATTTAATATTTGATCAAGTTCTTACTGCTAAAAATAATGGAGTTAAGTTCATTAATGAAGCAGAACTTTTCTCTAAAAGCGATCCAGCACGTGAATTACTTAATCAATTTAAAAAATCAGATGAAGTTGAATTCTTCATTTTAAATAAAAACCTAGGCAGTGAACTTGGAGAGGCTATTGAGATAACTTTACCAATTAAGTCAAATAACATTCAATTAGAGCTACTTAGGGTTCCTGATTCATTTTATGAGTACAACGTAACTTTAAGTAATGGTACACAAGGGAAATCAAATGAGTCTATCAAGCATTATCGTGGCATCGTAAAAGGCAATGCAAATAGCATAGCTGCAATAAGTATTTATGAAAATGAAGTAATTGGGATAGTTTCCACTGATGAAGGAAATTTCAATGTTTCTTTAGACAAAAAAAGTGGAAAGCATATTTTTTTCAATGAAAGAAATTTAATCGAAAAAATTGATTTTTCATGTGAAACAAACGAGGGCGTAGAGCGCATAAAACCATATTCTGCTGATATTTTAACCTTTCCATCTAAAAATGATATAAACTCAAGTGAAAACTGCGTAAGGCTATATTTTGAAACTGAATATGATGTTTTTCAAACACTTGGAAATGCGTTTGCGGTAGAATTTTTTGTTGCTTCCCTTTTTAATCAAGTCGCAACTCTTTACCAAAATGAAAACATTAATACCAGTATATCTAATATTTTTATTTGGAACTCCACTGACCCTTACACCAGTAATACTGCTGGCTTCTTACTTACCCAGTTTCAAAACAACAGAACTAGCTTCGATGGTGATTTAGGTCAACTTTTAACCTTTAGAGATGTTGGAGGGGGATATGCTGCAGGTATTGGAGGTTTATGTAGTTCAAACGTTAGTAATCGCCTGTCCGTTTCAGGAATTTTTAACAGTGTTGGGACTATTCCTATTTATAGTTGGTCTGTTTCAGTTGTCACTCATGAATTCGGACATTTGCTAGGTTCCAGACATACTCATGCTTGTGTTTGGAACGGGAATAATACTGCTATCGACGGATGTGCTTCTCCTGAAAATTTGCAATGCCCAAGACCAAGCATACCTTCTGCTGGCGGCACTATTATGAGTTATTGTCACTTCACGAACGTTGGAGTGAATTTTAATTTAGGATTCGGAATTCAACCTGGTAATGTGATAAGAAATACTGTAGCAAATGCTTCTTGTTTATGTCAATGCGGAAATTCTTCCATAGTTGGACCAAATTTTTTATGTTCTACAAGTTCTTTTTCATTACAAAATCCTCCTGCAGGTAATTCTGTTACATGGTCTGTTTCACCAACAAATTTATTTTCAGGCAATACCTCCGGAAATGGTAACTCAGCAAACCTAAATATTAATAGTGGTAGTCGAGGCTTGGCGATTTTAACATACACAATTTTGACATCATGTGGAAATGTTGAAGTCAAAAAATCCTTTTGGGTTGGAAAAGCAAGCCTTGACATTATTGGGCCATATGATATTCAATTTAATACTGCACAAAACTATTTTACTCAAGGTAGTTTTCCTTATGTATTACATACAGGTTTAATGGGAGTCAGTAATTACCAGTGGGCAGTATATCCTTCTGGATATGAATGGATAGGAGGAAATGGATCTTCGGGCATTTCTTTAAGTATTAGCCATACAGGAGTCTATTCCCTTTCATTAGATGTTACCAACCCATGTGGTGTAATAGGGTCTGAGACATCTATTTATGTTAGCGATTATTCGACGTCTTTTAACATTTATCCCAATCCTACTAGTGAAATTGTCACTGTTAAAAACACGGTAGCAGATGATATTAACAAATTAAAAGATAGCAGCGATATTTTTGAAGTAAGCTTATTTAATGAAAGAGGTCAAATACTTCTTAAAGAGCAAAAAGGAGATAAAGAAGTTAATCTAAATGTTAAAGACTTAGATAATGGCTTATACTACGTCCATATATCCTATAAGGGCATGATAATAAAAAGAGCTATCTTTAAAAGATAATGTTGAGTTACAACCAATTGTTTAGATCATTTAACCTAAATATGCATTAGCATTTCTATTACATCCTAACCCGTCACGACAGATAAAATCAGAAGTTTCACTGAAGTTTTCGCCGAACCATCGCGGCACTATGCATCACTCTCCAAACAGCCTGATTTTCTTGCAATTAATATCTTTTCCCATTAACTAGGACAGGCTATAACGAAATCTACAATGCATAATCCGGGTTTAATTATGTCACTTTCTCTTACTCATTCTTTTTTCTTCTTCTTTCTTTTTTTTCTTGCTTCACTTTCTTGATTCTGCTTCTGAAAATTAAAAATGCGATAATGATAACCGCGGGTATGACCAGAAAAATGACCTGGTTACTAGTCTCGGAAAAGTTAATCGGCCCTGTTGGTTTTGGTATATTTGGTTGGCTTTGGGAATATGATATGCATGGGATTAGGAGGAATGCAAAAAGAAAAACCAAAGCGGAGGAAATATATTTTGAGAGTTTGTTCATCATCATTGTTAGTGGTTTTTATTACTATAGGGAAAACTGCACTGAACATTAAGTCTGGATAACAGGCTGAATTGGAGGCTTTAGTTTACACAAAATCTGATCCGGCTATGACATTCAGGTAGATGCAGGATAGGGCTGTCTTTGCCAAATATCTTCCCGGCTCATAAAACCTGCTCAATGTATCTTTGATTGACCGTTAAGGCATGTTTGAGACCAGAATACGATTGATGCGCGCTCTGTGGTGGTCTGTGACTTCGCCGACCGACTTCGTGTCTTTATCAGAAAGAAAATACCACAATTGGGGAGCTATTGCCTACCGGCATAAGCACGGACGATCCGTAGTCTCAACACTGCGGATGGACATTAAAGAGAAAGGGCACTTGGGTAGTGCTATCATTGGTTTCTGTATCAATAGTTTTTTGATGATTTCCGGATTTAAGCCCGGAGGGATGATAAAAGTTGGTTTTTCTACCTCATCCCGGTCTGACAAATAGCGACATCCTCCCTACAGGAAACAGGTCTGATAGACAATTATTTCCGAACTGTGCCCGCTGCGAAAACCTTGGTTGGTGAGCTGGCCGAACTACTGTGTCCTCCGTGGTTAAAAAAGAAAAAAGCTCCCGATTTGGGAGCTTTTATACTATACAAAGAATTTCAAGCGGATCACTTCCTGCTCAGAGAGGAAGCGGTAATGTCCTCGCTTTAGATCTTTTTTGTCCAATCCTGCAAAAACCACCCGATCCAGTGCTGTCACCTCATAGCCTAAATGAGCAAAGAGCCTACGCACAATCCTGTTTCTTCCTATGTGAATCTCCAGACCAAGAATAGTTCTATCCAGAGATAAAACCTGCATATCATCCACATCTGCCTTTCCATCTTCCAATGTCAAGCCTTCTATAATCGCTTCTTCGTCCTTTTTATTCAAAGGCTTATCCAAGGTCACTTGGTAAATTTTCTTGATTTCGTTAGAAGGATGGGAAAGCTTAGCCGCCAATTCACCATCATTGGTAAACAACAATAATCCAGTGGTATTCCTGTCCAATCGCCCAACAGGGAAAATCCGCTCCTCGCATGCATTGCCAACAAGGTTCATCACTGTCTTACGGTCCATTGGATCATCGGTAGTCGTAATGAAATCCTTAGGTTTGTTCAGCAACACATAAACCGGTTTTTCGGGATTGATTTTCCTACCCTGATATACTACGCGGTCAGTTTTCTTTACTTTACGGCCAAGCTCAGTGCAGATTTCTCCATTCAGCGTCACCAATCCTTGGCTGATCAGTGCATCCGCCTCTCGTCTGCTACATATGCCGGAATTGGCAATGTACTTATTCAAGCGAATCAGATTATCCTCGTTCTCCAGCTTTTTCTTCTTCTGGGGAAGGGAATCAAAATTATAATCCGGTCTTTCTACGTTCGTATCCTGATCTACAAATCGTTTTTTGCCAAATCCTCTTGTCTCTTTCTTATCAGACTTGTAGGTAGGCTTGCCTTCGGCAAAAACCGGCTTTTGGTCCCGGCCACGTCCTTTGTAAATAAGTCCACCTGTCTTCTCGGAAGATTCAGGCTTGCCGGATTTAGCATCTCTTTGGTAAGGCTTTGGTCCTTCTGCCCCATCCTTTTTGGCAAAAAACTGCTTTTTCGGTGAGCCAAAGTCCTTCTTGTCGGAAAAGTCAGAACCTTGTTCTTTTTTATTTCCAAAAGGCCCCTTAGAGCCAAATTTCTTCTCTCCAATATTTTTAAACCCTTCTTTCTTGGGTCTTGGCTTTTTGCTGAAGTCAGAAAAGTCATCTTCACTTTTCCCGAATGGCTTCTTTCCAGGAACGGATTTGGAATAGCCCGCATCTTTGGACTTTTTAAATCCTCCGGACTTCCCTTTAAAACCGCCTTTTTCTTCTGATTTAGAAAAATTGGAATCTTTTTTCCCTTTGCCGAAAAACGGCTTTTTTGAATTGTTATCTTTCATAGAATTGCAACATCACTGCTGTATTGATTGTGTATAATTAAGCAATTGGCTATCAATCGCTTAATCGGGCTGCAAAGATACAGCCTATCCGGAGATATCTAATCATCTCTCTCAAAAATATTCTGGAAGTATTAGTCCAATGTTACTTCTAAAAAAACGAAAATATGTGTATCCGCTTAGCTGCAAGTGTGTATATGGAACCAATTATAATTCCGGTACGTGCATTCATGCGGATAGTCATAAAAGAAAAGCCTGCCGGGTTTCATACTAAGCATCTTGCAAGCCGAAAATTTTATCAAATCCGGATCGTGCAAACCCAGCTGGTTTTGGCAAACACTATTTCAGGTTTTTATAAAAATATTCAGTTGCCTTACGCACAGAGCCTTCACTAAGCAAGAGCCCCTTGGCAGTCTCTTCATCAAGTCCTGTCGCCTCCATGATCATTTTGGTCCCTCGCTGCACCAATTTGGCATTGGAAAGCTGCATGTCCACCATTTTATTTCCTTTCACTCTTCCCAGCTTGATCATCACAGTCGTAGAGATCATGTTGAGAATAAGCTTCTGGGCGGTACCGGCTTTCATCCGTGTGCTACCCGTAATGAATTCCGGGCCTACGACTGCTTCAATCGGATGATCAACTTCCCCGGAAAGTGGAGAATCAGGATTACAGGTGATGCTTCCTGTCAAAATACCTTTTTCACGGGCTGCTTTCACTCCTCCAATCACATAGGGAGTAGTGCCCGAAGCCGCTATTCCTATGACAGAATCATTGGGGTTGAATCCGTACTCCAGAATATCATTCCATGCCTGATCAGGATCATCCTCAGCATTTTCAACTGCCTTTCTGATCGCTGTATCTCCTCCGGCAATAAGTCCTATCACCATATCAAAAGGAACTCCATAGGTCGGCGGGCATTCAGAAGCATCCAATATCCCAAGTCTGCCGCTTGTACCTGCTCCGATATAGATCAAGCGTCCTCCTTTTTGCATTCTAGGCACAATTTGATTCACTAATCCACTGATGTTTGGGATTACTTTCTCCACTGCAGCTGGCACTTTTTTATCCTCGTTATTTATATTATGCAGCAAATCCAACAAATCCATTTGCTCCAAATTGTCATAATGAGAGGTGCTTTCGGTTACTTTCATGTGTTTATAATTGTTTTCTATTGGCCACATGGAATCTCGCTCGGTGAATAATCATCCCTCTGTGTGTTGTCTTCGACATGCTCGATTTCATCTGATTATTTTTTGATTTTAGAGGTCAGACATGCCTGCCTGGCCGGTAGAAAGGCTCGATTTCATACGATTTCCTGATGGTAAAGTGTCAAACCTGCTATGGGACTTTCGATAATTAAATTCACGTTGATCTGCACATCTGCCGCAGCTTTACGGAGAATATCACTGTTATAGTAGGCAATCGAACCCACAAAATTCACCGGTTTTTCAGTATAATCACTGTACTTCATCACATGCTGCTTGAAGAAGTCCTGAAAAGAACTGTAGTAGAGCATGTAGCAATACGGATTGGATTTATGCTCCGTGATAAATCTACAAAAACTAGCCATGTATCTGTTAGGAAACGGCTTCTGGTAGACATGCTCCTGAATGGAGATATTGGTGAGATTGAAGTTGTCAATCAAATCTTTCCTGATCTGGACAGGCATCTCCTCATTGATAAAATCCTTCAACAACTTCCTGCCCACATAGCCTCCACCTCCTTCGTCTCCGAAAATATAGCCTGGAGAAGGACGGGTGTCAACTATCTGTACACCGTCATAATCACAGCTATTTGATCCTGTCCCCAAAATACAGGCAATTCCTGCCCCGTGAGCACAGGTAGATCTTGCGGCTGCAATGAGGTCATGATCCACCGTGATATTAGCATGCGGGAAAACTGTCCTAAGCGCCGAAGTAACCTCATTCTTTCTATCCGGGGAAGAGCAGCCGGCTCCATAGAAATAAATTTCTTCAATTTCACCAGCCAACTTAATCAGGATATCATCCTGCATCTGAATTGCCATCTCCTCAGCCGTTTGATAATAGGGATTAAACCCAATACCCCGATGTTGGCTAATTCTTCGGTCTGCATGAATTACTCTCCAGTCCGTCTTGCTGGACCCACTATCTGCGATTAATATCATCTATGCTAATTGCCCAATGGCTTGAAATTTCCCAAATACTTTCTCTGTGTGCGGCGCGTCGGGCAATTCATCCGTAAGGTCCTGCCCTGCCCAATGTTCGTAGTGCATCCCCTTCTTCCAAAGCTTGGAACTGCTTACATCATAGATTACACCTTGGAAAGCGACCCATATTTCGGGCTTATCCTGACCATTACGCAATGCTAGCTGCTGTTTGGTGTAGATCTTCATCAAAGGAGCTTGATTTGGGCATTTATCCAGCGCTCAGGAATCTCACCTTTTTGAGCCATTTGATAATCAGCATAGCTACAAGGCACAGTACTCACCCGATCAAACTTCTCCGTTTCGTTCTGTGGGATTTCCATCCACCATTTACCGCTTCTTTTACTTTTGTAGAAAACAAGTGTGTTCGGTTTAGTATCCAACGAAACAGTGTACTTGGTGTAATCACTGCTTTTGAATGAAAGGCTGTCCTTGCGGGAATAAAACCCCTCCAAGAAATACCAGATCATCACCGAGACTACTTTTGCAGTCTTATTTGCCGCATCGTCATAATAGGGTTCATAACCATAGATCCCTATGGAACTGAGCTTCTCATTGGTACCCGCAAACCAACAAATCTGGCAGGCTTCTTCTGCTGTCAGTCCAAAGGGTTCAGCATTCACTGCACCCGGAGCATCTGCAGACTGTATAGCACATAAATCAAAACTCAATAAATCTGCATTCCTGATAAGCGGCTCTACTTCCTTGAATTCACTTCTCAATTCTCCCAAACGTACATGCTCAAAATAGAGCTTTTCGACCACATTGATCAGCGAGGGATCCACCAGAAAACTCTGATAGGCCAAATGCGCTGAGGAAAAGAGAAAATTTGGCTGGTGAAGAATGATTTCCTGAGTATGCTGATCAGCCAGTGGTCCTTCTTCTTCCATATCCAATTTGGCATCCACCGTCAATAGACTTACCAGCTTTTTCATTTTCTGATAGGACAAATATTGTCCATAATCCAAATCATGGGATCCTCCGAAATAAATAGGCAGAATCTGATGCTTCATCAGGAAGTCTCCCACTTCCTGCATTCGTTGGTAAGTATCGCTTAATTTCTCTCCGGAAATCAAGTCTCCCAAATCCGCCACCCGATATGGCCCAAGACCCTTTTTGAGATCGTAAAGCTTCTCCCTAATCTCACTACTGCCCCGGTCTGCACTCTCTATCTTCGCAAGTCCCCGATTCTCTTTGATGCCCACGAGGGCAATTTGAACTCCCTTAAGGTCAGGAAATTCCTCTCCGAAAAAATGGATTTGTTTGAAGAATGAATTTTCAGGATATTTTTTCTGCCAAAGGTATTCGGCTACAGGATCAAAGTAGGATTGGATATTCATATGGGGTAATAGTCTGTGGTAAAAATAATCAAAAATGGGTCTTAAATAAAAAATCCCGCCTGAGCGGGATCTTTTGTTTTATATCAGCCTCCGAAGTCATCAAATCGGATATTTTCCTGAGGAATCCCCAGATCATCCAGCAGCTTCAGTACTGCTGAGTTCATCAAAGGAGGCCCACATAGGTAATATTCTACCTCATCCGGCTCAGGGTGATCCTTCAGATAATTGTCATAGAGTACCTGGTGAATAAACCCAAC
The DNA here is from genome assembly GCF_031457395.1 of Algoriphagus sp. 4150. Classification (NCBI taxonomy): domain Bacteria; kingdom Pseudomonadati; phylum Bacteroidota; class Cytophagia; order Cytophagales; family Cyclobacteriaceae; genus Algoriphagus; species Algoriphagus sp. 4150. The sequence goes on along the minus strand of NZ_JAVDWS010000002.1, from coordinate 570,562 downwards.
GTATCCATCGGCATCCTTATCATCAGCCGACTTTTTAATCTTCCAGTTATCTTCAGGAAGAGGCTCCGATAGACCAATGTTAAATTGGAAATTAGGAAAATCTTTTTCGATATCTCTGAACTGAGGAACATAGAAAAGCTCCTTCTTAGATCTACCTCCATACCAGTAAGAAACTTTTCTGCCGGTCTTTTCTGTATGGAAAAGGTGGAAAATCTGTGCTCTCAATGGAGCCATCCCTGCACCACCGCCGATGTAAACCATCTCGCGCTGGGTAGGATTGATATGGAATTCGCCGTAAGGCCCTGAAATAGTTACTTTATCACCCGGAACTCTGGAGAATACATAAGATGAACAAACACCCGGATTCACATCCATCCATTTGTTATTCGCTCTATCCCACGGCGGAGTAGCAATACGGATGGTAAGCATGACGATATTACCTTCTGCCGGGTGGTTAGCCATAGAGTAAGCTCTAAACAATTCCTCGTCATTCTTCATCGTCAAGTCCCACAGACCGAACTTATCCCAGTCACTTTGGTACACATCATCAGGGTGACCAAGATCAGGATGCGGGGTGATATCCATTCCTTTGAAGTTTACCGTAACTACCGGCACATCTATCTGAATGTATCCACCTGCTTCAAAATCCAGCGTCTCCCCTTCAGGAAGCTTAACTTTAAATTCTTTGATGAAAGTAGAAACGTTGTAGTTGGAGATAACCTCACACTCCCATTTCTTGATACCGAAGATTTCTTCCGGTACGCGGATCTTCATGTCATTTTTCACTTTCACCTGACATGCCAAGCGGACGTTGCTTTGCTGCTCTGCTCTGCTTAAGTGGCCTACTTCGGTAGGAAGAACTTCTCCTCCACCTTCTTCGACCACGCATTTGCACATTGCGCAAGTGCCGCCCCCACCGCAAGCAGATGGAAGGAAGATTTTCTGGCCTCCCAGCGTAGAAAGCAGGGTGGTTCCCGCTGACGTCACTATTGGAGAGCTCTCATCGCCATTGATGATAATGTTGACATCACCTGAGTTGACCAGCTTAGACTGGGCAAAAAGGAGAATAAATACCAGTAGCAGTATGATTATCGTAAAAGCTACAATGGAGGTAATAATTACTGAACCCATGAAATTTTGGTTTAATTTTTCTTATGGATTGGCCCAATACGGGAGCACAAATATATTTATTAATCACTAAAAGAGACCAAATCTCCGGTCAAATTTGACCCGAATAATCAAATCCCTCTAATAGAATACTGATTAATTATTTAAAAGGTTAAGGAGCGTGGTCAATCGGCCTTTCAGCTGACGTCGATCTACGATGAAATCAAGGAATCCATGCTCTAAAACGAACTCGGAACTTTGAAAGCCTTTCGGCAAATCCTTTCCTATCGTCTCACGGATTACTCTAGGCCCCGCAAAACCTATCAATGCTTCAGGCTCTGCGATATTGAAATCTCCCAACATCGCATAGGAAGCAGTCACCCCACCCGTAGTAGGATCTGTAAGCATGGAAATGTAAGGTATTCCAGCCTGGTCCAGAAGCGCCAGCTTGGCAGAAGTCTTTGCCATTTGCATCAAGGAAAATCCTGCCTCCATCATACGGGCACCGCCTGATTTGGAAATCATCAGGAATGGAATTTTATTTTTCAGTGAGTGGTCGATCGCCCTGGCGATTTTTTCACCCACTACGGAGCCCATCGAGCCGCCGATAAAATTAAAATCCATACAGGCTATGACGATGTCCAAACCGTTCATTTTTCCCACAGCCGATCTCACAGCGTCATTCAACTCTGTTTTCTTGATCGTAGCTTCAATTCGGGAAACGTAAGGTTTAGTATCTGTGAATTTCAGAGGGTCTCCGGATGTCATAGTGGCATCGAGCTCCTTGAATTTGTTGTTGTCAAAAAGAATTTCGAAATATTCCTTCGAACCGATTTTCACATGAAAATCATCATCAGGACATACGTAAGCGTTATTCTTAAGCTCTCTAGTATGGATGATATTTCCATTTGGGGTCTTAAACCAAAGGCCATCAGGTGCATCTTTCTTCTCAGCTGTAGATGTTTTGATGCCTTTGTCAGTTCTTTTAAACCAAGCCATATTGAGTTTTTAGATTGTTTTTTTGACGAGTCAAAGGTTACAAATTTAGTCGTTAAATCCGTTAAATAAAACCTCCTTGGGATAAGGTGAAAAATTAGATCGCATAAAAGAAAACGATACGCTACTAAAAACAACTTTTGAAGTGATGGAAAGCGTAAGATGTTTTGTGTTGGCGTTTGTAGATTAATGAAGGGGAATTTGATTGCGCTTGAATGCAATAGGCTGATCATCCGAATTTTAATTCAAGAAAATTCTTGTTTCCTTTAAAGGACAATAAACCCTCTTGTGATGAATGTCGATTTACAAAACTCTACTTCCAAAGATTCGGAATTAGAGATTAATCCTAAAGACTCCCGCTCTTTTTCGAGTGATCTTGAAACTTGGAAAGCTTTTAAGTCAGGAAGTAATTCTGCTTTTATCTTCATTTATGAACGATATTTCGACAGTCTCTATAGTTATGGCATGCGGATAAATGGCATGGAAGATTTAGTCCGGGATGCAATTCATGATGTTTTTCTTGACCTGAAAAATAGCAGTAGTTCACTTGGTGATACTGATTCAATCAAATTCTACCTTTTTAAGTGCCTCAAAAGAAGAATATACAAAGAGTTAAAAACATGGTCAGGTCTGAAGCAGGAACTCGCCTCTCAAGATAGCTTCTCGATCACCTATTCTCACGAGCAAACCTTGATCGATAAGCAGATTGATCTGGAGATGAGCCAAAAAATCAATGCGGCAATTGCCGGTTTATCTCAGAGAAAAAGGGAAGCTATTTATTATGTCTACTTTGAGGGTATGTCTTACCTACAGGTATCTGAGCTAATGGAACTCTCAGATCCTAAATCTGCCAGAGATCTTGTGTATAAAGCATTGAAGTGTCTGAGAGAATCTTTAGGATTTCTACCTTTATTTTTTACTGAGTTTCTACCTTAAACAGACACTATATTTGGCAACTATATCGCATCCCATTCTCTTGTACCGAATATTCTGAAAAATAATTGATTTTTTTTGGCGTTGTTTTGAGACTTTTCTGCTTTACCTAGTGTAATCGCTTTTTAACACTGGAGTAAATGAGTCAAATAAACGACCTTTTGGAAGATCTGGAATTTGTTAGATGGGTAAAATATCCTGATAATGAATTGACTACTTTTTGGAAAAGTTGGATAGATGCAAATCCAGACCGAATTGAAGACGTCAAGCTTGCCAAAGAAATTGTTGTAGGTTTTCATTTTCCTGCACCTAAAGCTACTGAAGCAACAAAGAAAGAAGTTCTTACAAGGATTCTACGTAGCAGCAAAGACCTTACGGGGCCATCAAGCTATAGAATTCCGCTGCATCCGCAAATCAACAAATCCAGAATCCGGCAATTTCCAAGAGTCGCTGCAATTTTAATCGGTGCAATCTTGCTTTCCTTGATAATGATAAACCTTAAAAAGGATCAGAATCCAGCATTGGAACACACTGTGGCCCATTGGGTTACTAAAGAAACAAATGCAGGGGAAAAACTCAGTTTCAGACTTCCCGACCAAACAATTGTCTGGCTCAATGCAGGAAGCAGCTTGAGCTTTCCCGAATCCTTTGATTCCACAGTAAGGCTGGTGAAGCTGCGGGGGGAAGGTTTCTTCGAAGTGTCTGAAAATACCCTACAACCTTTTCAAGTATTATCTGACAGCCTAATCACCACTGCATTGGGTACTTCTTTCAACATCAATGCGAGGGGAAAGGATGAAGTAAAAGTCTCTTTGGTGACAGGAAAAGTATCTGTAAGCTATCAATCTGTCGACAAAGATTATTTTTTGACCCCGGGAGAGGAATTAAATTATAGCAAGACCGCCAATAAAGGAGATGTCAATCCATTTAACGATGAACTGGTATTAGGCTGGCGGTTTGGCAAGTTGATTTTCAAGAAGTCCAGCTTAAAGGATGTAAAAGAAAAGCTAGAGGAATGGTATGGAGTCGAAGTCAGCATCTCGGGAGCTCCCAAAAGCCATTGGCGCTTCAATGGAATCTTTGAAAATCAAACTTTGGAGAATGTATTAAAAAGCATGTCGAATATTGAAAACTTCCACTACAAGATTGAGAACAAAAAAGTAAGCATTGTATTTAATCCATAACGCATGAAATCAGCATTTATAGATGACTCCTAACAGATAAGCCAACCGATTAGATCAGTTGGCTTAAGGGTGGTCTTTGGGCAGTTAAACTATTGGGGAATAGAGAAACCCGCGGACCCAGTCTAATGAAATTTTCAATAAACCAATCAAAATTATGCATTTAAACTTACAAAAGACAATCTATATGTTGTCCAAGTACTTCTTGTATGGATTTATAGTTCAAATGATGGTTTTTAACTTTGTCTTGGCAACAAATGTTAATGGCCAATACAAGTCGATAGACCAGGTCCATATAAGGATTGACAAGGAGACGATTACCCTCAATCAGTTTTTTAAATCAATCGAAAAGCAAACACCATTTAATTTTTTATACGATACCGATCAGATCAATCCTTCCACTATCATAAACCTTCAGGAGCATTCAGGTTCGGTAGAAAGCTTTTTGAGGCAGGTTTCTTATCAGTCAAACTTGCGATTTCGGCAGGTGAACAACGGGATAGATGTCAAGGAAGACCCCGGTCTTCCCTATGTGACCATAGCTGAGCAGGCAGCAGAGGTGGAGATCAAAGGAACCGTATTGGACGAGGCCGGACTTGGTCTTCCCGGTGTTACAATTATTGTTCAGGGAACTGCTCAGGGGACCGTATCGGATGTGGATGGCAAATTCTCAATCGATGTGCCTGAAGGAGGTACGCTTGTATTTTCATTTATAGGCTTCGAGCAGCAAACTATGCAAATAGGCAATCAAACAGAGATTACCGTAACTATGTTAGAAAGCCTTTCGGCTCTTGAGGAAGTGGTGGTAGTAGGCTATGGTACACAAAAGAAAGTGAACCTTACCGGGGCGGTCAGTTCTATTTCCTCTGACGAAATCATCAATCAACCGGTAGGTCAATCATCCATGGTCCTCCAGGGAGTTGCTCCCGGCGTTACTGTCACCCAGCGAAGTGGGCAGCCGGGGAGTGATGGCGGAACTATCAACATACGGGGAGTAGGGACTATCGGAGATTCCAATCCTCTGATCATGGTGGATGGAGTGGAGACCAATATGAACAATGTGGATCCAAATGAAATAGAAAGTATTTCAGTTTTGAAAGATGCCGCTTCTGCGGCTATATATGGATCAAGAGCTGCAAATGGCGTGGTATTGATCACGACCAAAAGAGGCAAGGAAGGAATAAGCGTAAACTACAATATGTATGCGGGACTGCAGGTACCTACACGCTTACCGAAGATTGTAGGAGCATTGGACCATATGATGATGGCCAATGAAGCTTTTACCAACATCGGGAATGACCCTCAATATTCAGAGCAGTTTATAGAAGCTTATAGAGCAGGAATGCCTTCTGACCAATATCCTGATACGGATTGGCAGAAGTTGACGATGAGCAATTCAGCCTTTATGCAAAGCCACAACATAAGCGTCAATGCGGGAAACGATAAGGCTAAAGTTCTGGGATCTTTCAGTTACCTGGATCAAGATGGGATTATCCCCAATACCAGCTTCAAGCGCTACAATCTAAGGTTAAACTCAGACATTAATGTGACAGACAAGCTGAAGTTATCCATGGATATTTTCTTGAGGAAGTCTGATCAAATAGAGCCTTCAAGTGGTATTGGATATGTGTTTCACTGGATGAGAAGGATACCTGCAAACGAAGTTGGTGTGTTATCCAACGGGCGATATGGTGAAGGATGGAACGGCGATCATCCACTGGCAAGGGCTAAAGACGGGGGTATTAAAACGATTGAGATTCTGGAGACCATTTTGAACTTCAGGCTCAACTATAAATTGACAGATTGGCTTTCGGCTGAAGTGATGTATGCTCCTAAATTGTGGAATCCCCATGAAAAGAACTTTTCCAATATTACTCAGACTTATGCACGTGATGGCGAAACACCGACCTTTTTTGTACCCCAACGAAATTCATTGGAAGAAAGATATGATAGACAGTGGTACAATAACTTCCGGGCCATGGTTTCCATAGACAAAACCTTCAATGAAATCCACACTATTGGATTTGCCGGAGGCTATCAGCAGGAAGATCAGACTAACCAGTGGATCTCCGCATATCGCGAAGTATTTCCACTTCCCGACTATCAAGAGATCAATGCAGGAAACAGACTCAATGAGCAAACCGGAGGTTCTGCAAATCATTGGGCTTTACAATCCGTTTTCGCAAGAGCCACCTACAACTTTGATGAGCGCTATTTGCTGGAAGCGAATCTACGGAGAGATGCTTCTTCCCGCTTCGCTGATGGCAATAGAGCCAGTCTTTTCCCTTCTTTCTCTGCAGGATGGAGGATTTCAGAAGAAGCATTTATGCAGGGAACCAGCAGTGTGATTGATCAGCTAAAGCTTAGAGCCTCCTGGGGACGATTGGGCAATCAGAACATAAGACTTGATCCTACAAGACATCCTTCTGTAGGGCTTTATCCTTATACGGCGTTCATTTCACTGGGAGAAAGTGGGCAGGACTATGCCTTCGGTGGAGTACATGCTCCGGGCGCGGCATTGAACAGCATGGCTAATAAGGATATCCAATGGGAAACTACAGAGACCACCGACATTGGATTGGAATTCAATCTTTGGGGCAAGCTGGATGTCACTTTTGATTACTATAAGAGAAAGACAAAAGATATCCTTCTACCGCTCAATATTCCCTTGACAATTGGGCTAAGTGAACCTTTGCAAAATGCGGGAGTGGTACATAATACCGGATACGAGCTTATGCTGAACTACCGTAACCGGATTGGAGATTTTAATTATGGGGTGATGGTGAATTTTTCGGATGTGATAAATGAAGTCATTGATATGAAAGGTATTGAGAACACAGGAAATGTTGTCAATAGAGAAGGGTATCCGATTAGGTCATTTTTCGGATATGTGGCAGATGGATTCTTCCAGTCTCAAGAAGAAGTGGATAATCACGCCACTCAGTTTGGAAATGTAGCTCCCGGGGATATCAGGTATAAAGATTTGAATGGAGATGGTATGATCAACGACAGGGATCTTGCTGTGATTGGGAGCGATATTCCAAGGTACACCTATGGAATAAAATTGAACGGTGGATATAAAGGACTTGATCTGTCCGTATTTTTCCAAGGCGTAGGACAGGCTGACGGTTACTTGTATGGACAAGGGATTATGCCTTTTTTCCTGGGAGGAACAGTTCAGGAACAGCATAAAGACCGCTGGACCCCCGACAATCCCAATGCAAGGTATCCACGATTGGCCTGGAACCAGACCAATAACCAACAAAACTCCAGTTTCTGGATGAGCAACGCTGCTTATTTACGTCTTCAAAGCGTGCAGTTGGGTTATGTATTCCCTCCCCATATTCTGGAAAAATTGAATGTCCGGAATTTAAGGGTTTACCTAAGTGGACGTAACCTTTTTACGGTTACCAATTTTTATGAAGGGTATGATCCTGAAGCCCCCCGAAGTGATGGCGGGTGGTATCCACAGATGGCTGCCTATACCATGGGATTAAATCTCACCTTCTAAACCTCTACAACTATGATAAAGCTAATTAAATATATATGTACGGTTTCGCTTTTGATTTTCACCCAATCATGTGATGATGATTATTTGAATAGACTACCACTTGACTCACCGTCCAGCGAGACCTTCTTTGCCAACGAAACCGAGCTGGAAATGGCAGTCACCGGGGTATATAACAGACTCTGGTACAAACCTCAGGGTGCTGTGTGGTTCTTGTCTTTTGACTTTGCCTCCGACGATGGATGGGACAGAAACGGAAGTGGAATTCAGGCGCTAGGAAGAGGGGAGCAAAATGCAGACAACGACTACACCAATGGTTTTTGGGGAAGATTCTATCAAGCAATCAACCGGGTGAATTATATCACTTCAGGTGCAGAAGAGCTCAGGGAAAAGATGGATCCCGCCAAGTACGATAGATTAGTCGGAGAAGCAAGATTCTTAAGAGCCTACTTCTACGCATATCTGGCAGAACTCTATGGCGATGTACCCTTGGTCACTACTACACTGACTCTAGAGGAAGCCCAGACACCTAGAACTCCAAAAAGCGAAGTGATCGATTTTGTGCTGGCAGAAATGAATGAGGTAAAAGAATACCTCCCATTGGATGCTTCCGAAAAGGGTAGAGTAACAAAGGGAGCCGTGCTGGCCATGATCTCTAGAGTAGCCCTTTGGAATGAGAGATGGCAGGAAGCTGCAGCTGCTGCAAAGGAATTGATAGATTCAGAAGCCTATCGTATCGATCCCGATTATCCGGGAATGTTCACTTTTTCAGGAGACAATTCTCCGGAAGTGATTATGAGAATTCAGTTTCTGAGAGGAGTGGAGACACACAATACCCCAAGGGACTTTTTATCCAGAATGGCACTGGGGCATTCCAACAAAAAGCCCCCTCAGAATTTTGTGGATACTTTTGACTGCATTGACGGTTTACCCATTGACAAGTCTCCACTATATGATCCGAAGCATCCATTTGAAAACAGAGACCCCCGACTGGGTCATACCCTAGTTGTACCAGGCTCCAGATTGGTAAACTGGACATTTGAAACCCATCGTGACAGTACTCAGATTTGGGAGTACAGAGGTAGTGATATGGTGCGGGTACCGAACATAGAAGCTCAGCATGCCTATGCTTCTTTTACAGGATACTTGTTTAGAAAGCATGTGGATGTAGCTGATTACCCTACCAACGTAGGCGCTTCTGATCAGAATCTAACCATTTTCAGACTTGGTGAAGTATTGCTCAATTATGCTGAATCCAAAGTAGAACTGAATGAACTTGACGCATCAGTCTATGAAGCTCTAAATTCACTTCGGGGAAGAGAATCCGTACAGATGCCGGCTATCGCAAGCGGAAAATCGCAGGATGAGTTGAGAAACATAGTTCGCAAGGAAAGAAGAAGCGAATTGGGAATAGAAGGATTCCGCTATTTCGATATACGCCGTTGGAAAATCGCAGAACATGTAATCCCTGGGCCTGTAAGAGGACGTGTAAACCGGTATGGCGAAGGTGGCTGGTTAAATGAACCTCCGATGATTGATCCTATAGGAACACCTAGTTACAACAACGTCAGCAATGCTAATGAAATGGTAGTTATTGAAACACGTGCCTTTAATCCCTCTAGAGATTATCTATGGCCAATTCCACGGATTGAATTGGAAACGAACACCACTTTGACCCAAAATCCAGGGTATTGATTTTAACCACATAATTATTTTAAAATCCGATTGCATGGAAATGTTTGTTTCAACAAACGTATTGAGGCAAGCTTTCCATGTGTCCGGAAGCGGTATATGCCGCTTTGTAAACAATCTCAATTATCAAAAAATGAAAAATATACTAATCACTTTATGTGTTCTACTATCCACATGCCTATCTCAACATGCCTATTCCCAAAAGTATGACATTGTCATTTACGGAGGCACATCTGCCGGTATAGCCGCAGCCATTCAGGCATCCAGACTGAATAAGTCAGTAGTGCTTATCGAGCCTTCTCATCGTCTGGGTGGGCTGACCACAGGAGGGCTGGGGCAAACAGATATTGGCAACAAACAAGCCATAGGGGGTATTTCGAGAGAATTTTATCAAGGAATCAAAGCCTATTATGATAAGCCGGAGAACTGGAAATGGCAAAATAAAAGCGAATATATGGACAGTGGACAGACGAGAACCCAAGAAGGGGAAGATGCCATGTGGACGTTTGAGCCTTCGGCCGCATTGAAGGTCTATCATGAAATGCTTGAAGGCGAAAAAATAGATATTATATATGGTGAGCGGCTGTTAAGAACCGATGCAGGTGTGAATAAGTCCAATGGTGAAATTCAATCCATTACCATGGAAAGCGGAAAAACCGTTGAAGGAAAAATGTTTATGGATGCCACCTACGAAGGTGACCTGATGGCTGTGGCAGGGGTAAGTTATACGGTGGGGAGAGAGAGTAACGATCAGTATAAAGAATCACTCAATGGAGTTCAGGCCAATTATTGGAGTGTTACACTCAAGGGCAAAGCATCCAGAAATGCCAGAAATCACAATTTCGTTCCGGGTGTGGACCCTTACATTGAGAAAGGAAAACCGGCAAGCGGGCTTCTTCCTTACATTATAGAAGGCGGTCCCGGAATTGATGGGTCAGGTGATAACAAAGTCCAGGCCTATGGGTTCAGAATGTGCCTGACAGATCACCCGGAAAACAGAATTCCTTTTGAAAAACCTGAAGATTATGAAGAGCTAAATTACGAACTGCTTTTCAGGAACTTCGAGGCTGGCGAAACCCAATTGCCATGGATCAATTCCTCCATGCCAAACCGGAAAACAGATACAAACAACAGACAAGGATTTTCTACTGATTTTGTAGGCCAAAACCATGATTACCCTGAAGCCAGCTACGAAGAACGTGAAAAGATAGTCGCCGCTCACCGTAACTATCAACAGGGGTTAATGTGGACACTTGCCAATCATCCAAGGATCCCTGAGAAAGTCAGGAATGTGTACGCTCAGTGGGGAATGACCAAGGATGAATTTGAGAATGGTGATGGCTGGCAGAACCAGCTATATATACGTGAAGCAAGAAGAATGGTCAGTCATCTTGTGATGACCCAGCTTCACTGTGAACGAATTGAGGTTATAGAGGATGCTGTTGGTCTAGCTGCTTATGGAATGGATTCTCATCACATCCAACGATATGTAGATCATAATGGCTATGTACAAAACGAAGGAAATGTGGAAGCTCATGTAGATGGCCCCTATCCTATCAGCTATAGATCTATAGTGCCGAAGAAGGAAGAAGCAACCAATCTGTTTGTCCCTATCTGCCTGAGTGCTTCGCACATCGCTTTTGGCTCTATTCGTATGGAACCTGTTTTTATGGTTCTTGGACAATCGGCCGCGATAGCCGCTTCTCTGGCGATTGATGAGAACGTACCTGTACAGGACCTATCTTACGAAAGGCTAAAATCTGAATTGCTGGTCAATAAACAGAGACTAGAGTAGTTATTATTTGGGACTAAACCATCTACTTTTAAACAAAAAAACACATGGAAATTATAAATAGCATAAAATTTTGCTTGTTATCATTTTTGATAATTCATGCTTTTGGATCATGCAAGCCAAGTGAAAAGCAGGAAAACATTACCGATGTAATTGTGTATGGAGGCACCTCAGGTGCTATCACCGCGGCTATTCAGGCTAAAAAAATGGGAAAATCAGTAATTCTTGTTTCCCCGGATATCCACTTGGGAGGGCTTTCTTCCGGTGGATTGGGTTGGACTGATACAGGCAAAAAGGAAGTGATCGGAGGATTGTCCAGGGAGTTTTATCAAAGAGTATACGATAAGTATCAAGCTGATGGAGCTTGGAAATGGGAAAATCAATCCGAATTTGGAAATCAAGGACAGGGTACACCTGCGATAGACGGGGAATTCCGTACGATGTGGATTTTTGAACCACATATTGCAGAAGAAGTCTTTGACGCTTGGGTTGAGGAAATGGATATTGAGCTTTATCGTGAGGAATGGCTGGACAGAGAAGCCGGGGTGACTGTGCATGATGGACAAATCACGGCAATTCGAACTTTGAGTGGAAAGGAATTTAAAGGAAAAATGTTTATTGATGCCACTTATGAAGGGGATCTGATGGCCGCGGCAGGGGTAAGCTATCATGTGGGAAGGGAAGCAAACAGTGTGTATGACGAAGAATGGAATGGGATACAAACCGGTGTCTTTCATCATCGGCATCATTTCAAAGTTCTGGATCATCCTATAGACCCCTACCGGACACCCGGTGATCCTTCCTCAGGCCTTATTCCAAAAATCAGCGCAGAAGATCCGGGCGTGAAGGGAGAGGGTGATAATAAAATCCAAGCTTATTGCTTCAGAACCTGCATGTCCAATCACCCAGACAATCGAGTGCCTTTCCCGAGGCCTGATAATTATGATTCTACCCAATACGAACTTTTGGTAAGAATCTTCGATGCAGGCTGGCGGGAATGGTTTGATAAATTTGATATGATTCCAAACAGGAAAACTGACACCAATAACCATGGTCCATTCAGTTCGGATAATATTGGGAAGAATTATGACTATCCCGAAGCAAATTACGAGCGCAGGAAGGAGATCATCAAAGAGCATGAGGATTATCAGAAGGGACTGCTTTACTTCGTGGCAAATGATCCAAGAGTGCCTAAAGAAACCCAGGAAGAATTTCAAAAGTGGGGATTGGCAAAGGATGAATTCACCGATAATGGAAACTGGCCTCATCAAATCTACGTGAGAGAAGCGCGGCGAATGATCGGTAAGTACGTGATGACTGAAAATGAATTACTACAAAAGAAACCCACTCCTGAATCTATCGGAATGGGCTCATATACCATTGATTCCCATAATATTCAGCGCTTTGTCGATGAAAATGGGCATGTCCAAAATGAAGGGGATATTGGAGTGGGATTGCCTGGCCCCTATGAAATAGCCTATGGTTCCATCGTTCCCAAAAAAGAGGAAATCACAAATCTCGTCGTTCCTGTGGCAGTTTCGGCAAGCCATATTGCATTTGGGTCAATCCGAATGGAACCTGTATTTATGATCTTGGGACAATCGGGAGCTACGGCAGCAGTCATGGCATTGGAAAAAGGAATTAGTGTTCAGGATCTTCCATATGAGGATCTGAAAACCCAATTATTGAAAAATGGGCAAGTCTTGACGATGGCAGATCAAATCCGATGATAATTTTACGGTTCAGTTAGTATAACTCGTCGGATAATCTGCCTGAACAAAAATCTATATGATTACCCACTTAACTGCACATATGCACTTTGAATTAATGTTAGAAGTTCAAATTTGGCAATTACCCTTTCTAAAGGGGGTAACGGGGATTTTCTCAGTATAAATTCTTCCTTTGAGAAGTAGTACAAAACATCTTACTTTGAAAACAGATTAGATTCCATTGTAAATTCTCCGAATACCCAAATTTCCATTCATGAACCTAGCCGTTCTATTACTCATTTCAGCAGTCATACTTTTCATAGCCTATAAAGTTTATGGTAAAATTGTGTACCGGAAATTTGGCTTAAACGACAAAAACCCAGCTCCGTCCCATACACATCGGGACGGGGTAGATTATGAACCAAGTAAGCCTATAGTGGTTTTGGGTCATCATTTCGCTTCAATTGCGGGAGCAGGACCGATAGTCGGTCCAATTATAGCGGTAACTTTTGGCTGGATACCTGCTGTCATTTGGATTTTGGTGGGTGGTATTTTCTTTGGGGCTGTACATGACCTCGGGAGCATGGCTACTTCACTGAAAACAGATGGCAAATCCATCGGGGTAATCATCCGAAATCAAATCGGAATGAAAGGAAAACAGCTTTTTGTTATTTTCAGCTTCTCCACGCTTATCCTCGTGATTGGTGTGTTTGCAGACATCATTGCCAAAACATTTGTTACAAATCCCGGTGTGGCCTCTGCCTCTATTCTGTTTATTTTATTAGCTATTGCTTTTGGCATAGTGAATAAACTAGTAGGCGACAAAAAGACTGCATTCATCTTCATCTCGGTAATAGGGGTGATTTTAATGTACTTTTTCGTGTATCTGGGCATGAAAATCCCTTTTGCTCTCGATTACAAAATCTGGATTTTGGTGCTCTTGGCTTACGCATTTCTGGCCTCAGTGACACCCGTAAGTATGTTGCTACAGCCGAGAGATTACCTGAATAGCTTTTTGCTTTACGGGTTGATTATAGCGGGAGTATTAGGTGTTTTCATCGCCAATCCTGAAATCCAAATGAGTAATGAAATCCATGTTTCTGATGAAAACTTGGGCTATATTTTCCCGGTTTTATTTGTGACCATTGCCTGTGGAGCCATCAGCGGGTTTCATTCCTTAGTAGCTTCGGGAACCACTTCCAAGCAACTGGATAAAGAATCCGATGCCAAATTGGTAGGATTCGGAGGAATGCTGATTGAGTCTTTTCTGGCAATTATTGCAGTCGGGGCAGTAGTTATTCTGTCCAGATCAGAGTATATAGACCGGCTTTCGGGCGAAGGTCCAGTGGCACTTTTTTCCACAGGTCTGGGAGGTATGATCGCCACCCTGGGAATTTCAGAAGAATTTGCTGTAGGCTTTGTGGCATTGACTGTTTCAGCATTCGCTCTTACTACGCTAGATACCTGTACCCGACTGGCACGGTTCACTTTACAGGAATACTTTGAAGATGTGCCTCAGGCGGCAGGTCAGTATTTGGCTAAAAACAGATATGTATCTACCGGAATTGTAGTCCTTTTTTCCATACTCTTATTGCTATCAGGAGAGTTTACTACGCTCTGGCCAATCTTCGGTTCAGCTAATCAACTACTGGCAGCTCTAGCACTCTTGACCATAGCTGTTTGGCTGATCAAGAAAAACATCAATGCACTCTTCGTGACCATTCCCATGTTTTTCATGTTTACGGTGACCCTTTCCTCCTTGGGCCTTTTTGCCTGGAAAAATTTTCAAGACGAAGTCTATGTGCTTTCCATCATTGCAGCTCTGCTGTTTATTTTAGCTATTTCTTTGATGATTTTGGCTACGAAAAGCTTGAAAAGTAAGGTGAAAGTAACTTCAGGAGCCTGACAAACCCAGACTCCCTAAGTTCTTTATTTATTATACTGACTAATTCTCGGGATTGTAATTGGCATATCCTTCATTTGCTCTAGCTTCTGCCCTGTTTTTATAGAATTCCCGATCCAGGGGCGCTTCAGTCCCCAACCCATCCACATAGCGATTGAACATACAAAAAGCAGCAGCAATTAAAACTGTATCGTGAATTTCTCTATCTGTTGCTCCTTCAGCTTTTGCTTTTTCGATCTGATCAGGTGTCACCTGAAGTCCGCCTTTTTGAACACTTCCGGCGATCTTGAGCAGGGCTTTCATTCTATCGGAAAGATTAGCCTGATCAGGATTCGCTTTGACTTCATCTAACTTCTCAAAATCACATGCTAGGTAATACCCTGCCAAAGCCTGATGGGCATGCTGACAATAAAAGCAGTCATTCAGGTAAGAAACATGGGTAGCAATCAATTCCCGTTCACCCCTTGTAAGCGAATTTTCGGATCTGAGGAGTTCTTCCGCGAGTTGGTTTAGGTGTTTGGCGGTATCCGGTCTGAAGACCATCAAACCACGGATTCCCGGCAGATTGTCAGGAACATGAATGTAGGTCATAGCTTAAGGATTTGAATTTAGGTGAAATTTATACTCATTTGAAATCATGAAATGTCCCATTTCTTCAAAATCAGCTGAATTCTCAGGAAGGGAAGTCCCCAAGCCATCTACATAGCGGTTGAAAAGACTAAAGACGGCCGATATAAGTACCACATCATGGATTTCAAGATCAGTTGCGCCGCAACCCTTCGCCCTTTCTATATCTTCTGACCTAACTTCCTTTCCACTTACTTGCACTTTCCCCGCTAGTTGGAGGAGAGAATTCATTTTTATGCTCAAAATCTCAGATGTACCATTCTCCAAAACCTCATCGACCACCTCCTGTTCGCTTTCGAAGAGAATTCGGGCTGCTGAGGCATGGCTTTCAGTACAAAACATGCATCCGTTTCGACTGGAGACGAAGGCTGCTATCAATTCCCTTTCTCCTTTGCTCAGCGTAGAAGGCCCTGTAAGAAGTACTCGAACTAAAGCGTACAAATGTCTACCGGTTTCCGGTCGGTATTTCACCAAACTTCTAATGCCCGTAAGCTTATTTTCTAAATTTATATAAGGCATAATTTATTGGTTTGTAAGCTGTGAAGGAGATTTACTGACTAAGACAAAGAAAAATCCGACTAGTAGGAATCCTGAAAAAAGCAGAAGCGCATTGCCGTATCCACCAAGGTACATCACCAATGAACCTAGGGAAAAGACTGCCACTGCCGTGATCACCCTTCCCGCATTAAAACAAAAACCTGTCGCTCCCGCCCTGATCTCTACTGCAAAAAGCTGTGGGATATAGAAAGAAAGTAAACCCTGACTTATACCAAAGAAAAAGGAGAGGCAGGTAATCGCGGGATAAATCCAAAATGAGAATTCCCTTGTAAAGCCATAAAGCAAAATGGATATACCCAGTGCCCCAGAAAAGCAAACCAACGTCGATTTCCTTACCCCAATCACTTTTACAATCCACCCCGAAAGTATCCCTCCTATTATTCCCCCAAAACCCAAAATCATCATCACTGATCCCCGCTCAGTCTGGCCTGATGACTCTTGGAGCAAACTTTGCACCCAAGTAGGCATCCAAGAAAATGCCGACCATAGTGCAATCAACATAGTTCCAAAAACTACCGCACCGTGTACCAGTCCCGGTGCTTTAAAATGAGAATTCTTTTGGGAATTGTCACCCGCAATAGTCAGTTGGGAAAGCTTCCACTTGGAGGACTCCTTTAAATGCACAGAAGAAACCGCTGCGAGGATAAGAGGGAGTACTCCGATAAAAAATGCCTGTCTCCAATCATTCACCCAGACATTGACCAATCCCGAAGAGAATATTCCCACAGGGAACCCAATCGAAACTACCCCCATCACCACTGAGCGGGTCTTGGAAGGCCAAACCTCAGATAACAAAGTCATTGTGATGACCATCACCCCGCCCACAGCGAGCCCTCCTAACAACCTGAGCACAACTACAACTTCCCATGAACTGGCATATGATACACAAATAGTAAATATCCCTACTGATGCCAGACACATCGCCAGTGATTTTACCCTGCCGATTTTATCAGAGATTATTCCCCATGACATTCCTCCTATTGCCCACCCGACCAGATAAAGGGCATTGATATAGGCACTTATCTCATGGATCTGCTCTGCGGATCCAGCACTTGCCAATTGATCTGCTATTACAGGCAAATAAACTGAAGCGATAGTAGATATCGTTCCCGCACTTGCATTCCCCAAAAAACATATCAGGAAAACGCTCCAAAGGTAGGCAGAGATCCTATCCCTGCCCATTTCGGAATTGCTTGCTATGGTGATGGTTTGCTCCATTACCTAAACATCTCATCAAAAGTCAAACTGATGTAATACATTCCTCCGACAGTCGGAGACCCATATGCTTGATACACTTGATTGTCAAACAAATTGTTAGCCCCGACTTTCACTACCGATTTCAATTGTGGAAGTCTGTAGCTGAGCTGCGCATCTACCATTGAGTATGCGTCAATTCTACCCGGCTGCAACTGAGTCAGTGTTCCGCTCCAGTCAAATGCATCCTGCCATCTCCAAGCAATACTAAACCCTAGCCGCTTGGTCAATTCGGAGTTTCCAAAAGTGACTCCGGTCCGGAATTCCGGCGTGTTAAATGCGGGTATGTTGTTGGCATCTGCTTCCATCAAGTCAAAAGATGCCCAAGTCCCATTAATTCCCAAGGAATAGCCTCTAGGCAATAAGTAATTGAAGCCCAGAGTAGCTCCCTGAGAAGAAACCACATCTGAAGCATTGGTGTAGAGCTGGAATGCCTGAATGTTTCCATTGAGGATATCCATCGCAGCAGCTGGATTGTAGCCGCCATTACCCAACAGAATCTCGCTGTCAGGCCTGATAACTACCGTATTGATAATAAAGTCAGTATAGCGGCTATAGTAATAATTAAAATCCACAGAAAGATTATCCATCCATAGCCCCCGATATCCGACTTCAAAGGTTGAGATACGTTCAGGTTTGATGTAATCCACATCTGATTTTTGGAGCAGATCAAGATTGGCCATCAAGGCTTCTTGTGGAGGCGTTCCTGTTCCAACTGCCTGTCCAAATGCAGATCCAAATGCCCCGACTGATTCTGCAGTATAGGAATTCTCATATACATTCAGCCCTTCGCTATTGCTCGGAACA
Organism: Algoriphagus sp. 4150; assembly: GCF_031457395.1. Lineage (NCBI taxonomy): Bacteria > Pseudomonadati > Bacteroidota > Cytophagia > Cytophagales > Cyclobacteriaceae > Algoriphagus > Algoriphagus sp. 4150. The sequence continues at coordinate 552,495 of NZ_JAVDWS010000002.1, read as the reverse complement.
CCCCCTAGAATGATAATTGGCCCTACGTTTAAGAAAATATATTGGTCTCCGGGAGTTGGATTTCTAAATCCGCTTTGAAAAGAAGAGCGGAAGCTGTGCTTTTCCGAAGGAGAAAACACACCGGAAATTCTCGGAGTAAACCTTCCCTCGAAGTTTTCATTTTTATCGTAGCGCTCAGAAAAAGTGAATTTCAACTTCTCCCTGAGAAATCGCTTTGAAACTTGGGCAAATGCACCTCCCTCTCTGATTTTGACATCTTTGTTCAGATCATCATATAAAGTCCCGTTGGTAAACATATCGTAGAGTCTGAAATTTCCTCCAACAAGGACATCCACAAACTTAATTTTATTGCTAAAATCATATTGTCCTTCTGCATGGTAATACTTACTTTGGCTTAATATCCCAGCACCGGCTAACCCTTGCACTTGGATCAGACGATCCCTTTCTTGGTTGTAATTTTCCGATCCGGGAAGGAGCCTTCCCTCATCTGCAAATGACCTTGCAAAGTTGTGGTTCCCACTCTCCACAGCCGGAATGTTCCCGTTAAAAGCCGCCGCGTATCGGGCAAACCAAGTATCGTCAGCCTGATTCGAAGAAACCACCTGTCCGTTCAAGTCCCTGACCCATGTTCTGTTGATATGCTGGCCAAGTGCTCTGGTATTGTAAGAATCATTGGAATTTTCAGTAACCAAGTAGCCCCTTAGGAAAAAGTTGGTTCCTTTCAGCTCCAATTTATGTTGTTGCAAAACGAAGTTGTTCAGCATAAAACGGTTGCTACCTGTATAAGCCGCCCGTCCCTTGCCTGCCTGATAGCCATAGATTAACTCCATATTTTCAGTGATTCGGTAATGAAGCGAGGTATTGAATCCCATTCCTTTAGAATCGTAATTCATGAGGTCTTTTTCTTCATACCCGGTACGGGATACCCTGCCTATTCCCGGTAAAGTTCTGGCTACTTCGTCTCCATAAATATTGAGCGCATCTCTAGCAGGATTGTTTTCTCCTCTGAATTCAAGTGGGGTCTGTGCATCAATATCTTTATAGTTGGTAGCATACCAATCCAATCCTGTGAAGTGGGAAGCGTTTAACTTAAAGGCAAACTTATTGTTAAAGGCTTTTGCATAGCGGATTGAAAAATCATAAACACCACTTGGATCAGCGTGGGCATCATTGATATGATTTAATCCAGTCTTTGCCTGTACGCTTAATCCTTGATAAAAAAAGGGATCTTTGGTCCGCATCATCAGGACGCCATTGAATGCTACCGGACCGTAAAGCGCAGAAGCTGCGCCTGGAATCAGTTCGACACTTTCTATATCCAGATCGTTAGAACCAAAAAGATTGCCTACTGCAAAATTCAGTCCCGGGGTCTGATTGTCAACCCCGTCCACTAACTGGAGCATACGTGAATTCCCAATACTGTTGAAGCCTCTGGTATTGATCTGCTTATAGGTCAATCCGCTGGTCACCAATTCCACTCCTTTGAGATTTTGGATTCCCTCATAAAAATTCATGGAAGCTGATTCCCGAATGGTCTTGATATCCATCTTTTCTATACTGATCGGAGATTGGAAAATAGTTTCTTCTATCCGGGAAGCGGAGAAGACCACCTCGCTAAGTAATTCTATAGAAGGACTTAATTTGACCTCAATCGGTGCTGAGGAGCTTACCTCAATACTGGTCTTTTGGAATCCCATATAAGAAATCTCCAAAATCAAAGGCAACTCCACTGCCGTATTTAATTCAAACTTACCGGTATCGTCAGTCACTGTTCCCGTAAGTTTACCTTTGATCATAACAGATGCTCCGATGATATTGTCACCGGATTCGGAGTCTGTGATCCTACCTGAAAGTTTGGTTTGCGCGATCAGCATCAGGCTGGAAAAGCCAACAATCATCAGCGTAAGTAACGTTTTTTTCATTTTGGGTCAGCTTTTGCTAATTGTTGCTTTTGAGATGATCATATCCCTCGGGATTTCGACGATAGCCTTGAGTGGTCAATCTTTCTGCAAGCGATTTGAAGTAAGAAGGGTCCTTTGGAAGAAGGGTGCCCAATCCATCAACATATCGGTTGTACAGGCAAAAAAGTGCTGCGATCAGAACCGTATCGTGAATTTCCAGATCCGAAGCTCCAGCTTGTTTTGCCCTTTGGATATGGGCCGTGGTTACATTCTTCCCACTCTGTTGCGTTTTCCTTGCAACAATTAGCAAGGCTTTCATTTTTTCAGAAATAGGAGCTGACTCCAAGTCATTCAAAACTTGCTGTACCGTGTTGGTTTCATGTAGTAACTCATTGACTGTCTCAGCATGAGCCGTCGTGCAGAATTTGCACTCATTCCCATGAGAGACGATCGTAGCAATCAATTCCCGCTCCGCTTCCGTCAAAGAGGAAGGACCTCTCAAGAGCAATTGTGTTAGGTCTCTGATCGGTTGGGCTGTGTCTTTTCTATATTCGAGCAATCCGGTGATACCGGGAAGATGCTCTTCAAGTTCGATGTGAGGCATGTTTTGGGTTAGTTAAATTTTTCAGTATTAGGCTTGAAAGTCCTCCAGCTATGCCAGAATTCCTGGTAAGCCTTAAGGCGTTTCAAATCTGATTGTTTTGGATCCAAAGATTTCCCGGTGAAGGAATAGGCTACAGAATCCAAGTACAAGGTGTCTCCATTCCAGAGATGCTCCCTTGTACCTTGGGGAATCTCAAAAACCACAAAGCTTTGGGTATCCTTGTTCAAAAGGAGCACAATGTCCTTTTCACCGACGCGATCACGGATAGACTCAGTTTCGGTAAGGGAATTCCAGTCATAGGCTTTTGCACTATTTCCTAAATCCACTCCTATCACCCATGATTTTTCGTTCCAGGAAAAAGGGTCTGTTCCGGTAAGTTTGCTTTCGCTTGTCCCTTTTTCAAATTTTCCCAGAGAATCATATTTCGAAATGAAATTTGGATCCTCAGCCATAATTTCCCCTTGGGGGAAGGCTTTGAAGAATGCTCCTGCAGTCAATTGTATAGATTCTATTTCATCCAGTTTTTCTCCTTTCAATTTACCTGCAATAGCCTCTCCTGTGGCCTGTTGCCACCAGCTACCTGTCTGTGAATCTTCAAACATGGCATTGAAATGGTCCATCCCTACCAAGCGGAATTTTTCGGCATTGCCATCGACAAAGGGAGAATAAACCCGTCCTGTACGACATACAGAACAGTAGGTTATCATCACAGGATTACCTGTCAGGATATCTCTCACCTGGTGGTGGTAGACTATGTATCGAATAGGGTAAGCTTTGGCTACTTGTCCATTCTGAATTGCAATAACCAGTGTGCTGTCGTTTCCTTCAAAAGTTTCGCGGGTTTGGAACTTAAGCTCCTTGGGTTCTTTGAACATGGCATCAGCTGCCATTTTGAAATTGAAGAAACCGATCAGTCCTACAGTCAAAACAAGACAAAGAAAGGAGATCCACTTTTTTGAACCTGAAATGGCTGATTTGAAGCCAATACCGGTCAAGATCAAAGCGGTGATCCAGAACACTACTTTATAGCGATGCAGAAAATAGGCGAAATCAATGCTGTCCCATTGCTGACTACCGGGAAAAGGCATAATGAAATAAATCTTCAGAAATTCAAACAGCAGCAAGAAGCCTAAACCACAGTAAAACAGGATTTTCATAGGAGAGTTAGTTCAGAAGAAAGTGAAACTGCTCATTCACCGATGTAAAGCATATCATCCCTGTGAACTATGGGAAATCCATTTCACAGGAAATTTGCAACAAAGGGAAAAACAGAGGCTATCTCATAATCAGTTTTTCTTGTCAGACTGAGCAGCTTGCCTCGCCTTGGCGGGGAGTCGAAGTTTTGTATGTGCCAATTAAGCCCATTTCTACTTCCTGCCTTCCGGGAAAACGTCCGCTCAACGTGACAATTATGAGTTATGAGATAGCCTCATGATTAAAGTGAATTAAAAACTTCCGTGGCTTTTTTGGGAATCCTCCATGCCAGTCCCACATTGATCATATAATCTGCAAAGGCAGCGTCTCCGTGGGATCCACGGATTTTGTCCGTGTAGTTTTTGGTGCGGTTACGTTCTACGGCGATAGGAACGGACAGCAAAGCTGCAAAATCACCCTTACTATAGGTGATTCCCGGTTCTACAGAAATCACGTATCCAGGTCTTCTATAGCCTTCACTGCTTCCGAACAAATCACTGGCAGTAAGACATTCCATGCGGCCTCCTCCATATATACTCACTCCGGGCAGTGGAGTCATATAAGATGCTCCTATACGAACGGCATATTGATCAGGTACGGAAAACTCATCGAACTCAGGGGTTTCAGGATTCCCGCCCCGTCTTACTGTGCCGTTAGTCGCTTGAGGATTTGCCAGATAAAAAAGGCTTCCGCTCAAGACCACATTGTGGGATAGCATATAAAATCCCTGTACATCCAAAGTGGCTCCCACTCCTCCGTCCCCGGGCTGGATTGACTGGTCCAACACGGCAATTCTGTCAATGTTACGATCAGGTCCCTGATTATAAAACTTCCCTTCAGCTCCATAGGCACCAGTAGGCAGTTTGATTCCCAACCCCACGGATACATTTCCATGCTGAGCTTTTGCAGGACTAATCAACCAATAATTGGCTGACAAACGTAGATCAGCGATGCCACGGGCATACGTATGGTGACGCTCTCCCAGACCATTTGGAGGATTTCCTCCGTGCTCATACATGGAAGATCTGTCATGATAAACAAATGGAAGAATCACCGAACCGAAAAACCGATCTGTAAACGAATAGTTTACTGCCAGATCTACGAAATGGGATTTATTGATAACCTCAGTTCCCTGCTCTACTCTATGCGGGTGTTCCTCGGTACCGCTGAAATGCCGGAAAGATTTGAAATATCGATAATTTAAAGCGAGGTTCCAATCCCCGGCTGACTGTCCTCCCACTTGACCGGTGGTAGTGCCTACGCCTGAAAACTGTCTGATAGCTACACAGCCTTGAGCGTATGAATTCAAATAAGCCAACGACAGTGCGACAGCTAATACTATTATTTTGGTATATTTTTGCATGAGTTTATTGTCTAATAATTAATTATCTGCGCCGTCAAATCTGGCGACGTCAATTGTGTATTGTGCCACATTTCTGCCTTGAGCAGTGCCTACCGTAGCATCAAAAGTCCAGTGAATACCTCCGTAAACCCGGGAAATAGCAGCTTCATCCGCCCACTTCTGAAACACATTTCCTTCTTGGGGAAATAGATAGGTTAAGACTTCCGCTGCAGCGGCCGAAAACACAGAATGTCCGGAGGTATATGCGGGGAAGTTTGGCGTACCTGCAATAGTCTCGAAACCCTTGATCATCTGTATAGGTCTGGGGTAATAGTAATAGTACTTGGCATCCCAACAACTGATTCCTCCATCCATGATAGCCATATTCATATAGGCGAATGTCCGGGCAGTACGTATAGAGTTAAACTTGTATTTGAGTATAAATTCGCCTGCTATGTCATTCCAGTGTCCCGGAGGTGTGTAAGTACCGAGGCCATCTTGCCAGAAATTGGCAATCCTCCTGCGCTCATGAGTCACATTTTTAGCATAATCCTGAAGGGTTTTTACATCTTTTTCGAATACTTCAGAACCTGGAACCGGTGGAAGGCCAGGTCTAGTATCTTCTACATTTTGTACACTCCACATTTTTACTTTTCCAAATAGCGGAGTCAACCCAACCGGACGGGCAGGACTTTCCAAATTTTCCCATTGCCATCCAAACCGCTCAAATGCGGCGGCTCTCAGAGAATCGGAAACTGCCTTTGGTGCTTGGGCATTTTTCATTCCATCATTGGATGCCCTTGCAAGTGCAATATTGGCGATCTCTTCTCCTATTTTTTTCCCAGCCTCCAAATCACTTGGCACATTTTCTCCCGCCAAAATCAAGCTTTCCAAATGCTCATGCTCTAATCGCAGCAAGTATTCGGCTTCTAAAGGAAACATGGCGGTCAATATCTTCCGGGATACAGTCGCCAAAACTGCTCCTTCCGAAGGATATGAAGGCAAATTATTGGAAACATACGCATGGGGAATATCAGCGTCTACCTTATAAGGGGCAGATCTTTGATAAAGAAATTTGTAGTGCCAGGCAGAAATCAACCCATCGTATTGTGCAACAGAAAGATAAGCCAAAGCTCTGCTCGCGTAGGGAGGGTGTGCAAACGGAAAAGCAGGAGGGCCTGCAGGGTTCGCCGGATTGGGAAGTGTATAAGAGTCATCCTCATTGGGGCCCGGTATCAAATTGTATTTGGCAATAAGCCCCAGCGCAACTTCATTCCAACGGATAACAGAATTATTGGTCCAATGTGCCACACTCTTCTTCTCATCACTTGACATTAAGGTTATTCTAGATTTCACACCATTCACTTCTGCCAAAAACTGAGGAGAATTCTCTGCTGTAGGCGGGTCAATAGAGATGTCACTTCCAGCTGCAATCAAAATCGGTTTCCATGTGCCGGCATTCTGATCAATTCCTGAAAATTCATAACTCCCGTATTCCAATTCTGTATTTAAATCCATGTTGCATCCAGTCACAGTGACCAGAGCAACCAGTACTACTAGTAATAGTCGAAGTATTTTCATCCGTTCAATTTTTAGGTGAGAAAAGGCCAAACTGATAGGTAACTCCGGCACTGAATACAGACAATTCAGGTGCATTGCGACCATTAATTACTCTACTGTAAGCCGCTACCAAACCTAAGCCCTTGGGATTGGTAAAGAAATATTGGGCAAATACACCTACACGGTCCATATTGACTTTATTGGTAGGCTGAGGCGCATTGTAGGCTCTGATATCATCGCCCGAAGTGGATATGGATGAGTTATAACTAAACTCTGCTCTAAGAGATTTATTCATGAACCACTTACCTACCACGGCTTCATAAGTCCAGGCACTGGGCACATCCATCCATGAAGTGAAATAGCTGCCATCGTTATAATAATATTCACGTTCAGCTTGCGTATAACCCTTCCAGATATAGGCACCATTTCCTCTTAGGTAGAGTCCACTGTTCCACTCATATTCGACTATGCCTCTCCAGTCTATTTGCGGAGCGCCAATCCCAATACTATAAGGCTGATAATCTGAGAGGTAATTGGAGACAGGCGTAGAGAAAACCACTGAGCCGAATGCGCTCAACTCCCCTTTTTCACCTTTGTACCTAAGAGCTTCATACTTAAGACCCAGTGTCAAATCCTGAATTCCCGAGGCTCCTGCAAACTTTCCTCCGTTTGGAGTGGTAGAATTGGTACTCACATAAGGAAGTCCCACATATGCATCCAGACGTCGGGTAATTCCATAAGCTGCCATCACCATAGCCGTTCTCCGCTGTACTTTGGCTATAGTTCCGTTTTTCCGAAGGGTTTCACCTTCCCAATAATGATCAAATTGCCCATATTCGAAATTGAACAAGAAACAAATATCACCTTTGGGCATCATCAATCCATCGGTAGGAGTCTGTGCCAAAGACAAATAGGGCATACAGAATACTCCTATCAGGAATATAAGTTGCCTGAAATGCACTTTCATAAAATCTAAATTAAAGTTCCTGAATAGTTTAAGACGATTCATCCCTCTGCAACTAAGCACAGGGAGAATGACAACTATCTACGTCCGCACAAGCATCAAAAGCATGACGAAACATAAACAGCACTCAAAAAATCAATCAGGAAAAACGGGGAGGCGGGCAGTCAATCCCGTCTACAGGGTTAGTATACCGAAAAGTTAAGTGTCCTTGGAGAGAATTTCCCGCAGGCACATTATTGACTGAAAGCCCAAGAGATTGGGGCATAATATAATCTTTCACAAAGAGTTTTACCTCAGCTTTACCTTTTTCTCCTGTAGGAAGCTCATCATCCACAAGAGAGGATATCCATTTCTTAACAGTATTGTCCAACACTTTCCGGGAAGTATCCGGTACTACTACTACCTGAAGTGTATCATTTTGATACCGCTGCTTAATTGCCCGATAGTATTTACCGTCTTTCTCAAAAGGAGTATTGGTAGCTTGAAAACTCTCCTGGTTCATCATGTAAGGTGCCGAAAGCGGAATCTCGATTAATTCCTGCTTAAGATTTACGGGATCACTGCCATAAATATAATCCACCCATTTGCTTTCCAAATGACTCTCGTAGGTCATATAAAAAGCATAATAGCCAAAGTTGTAAATGGCAAAACATGCAAAAAGAAATATGGAAAGGACTTTTTTCAATTCTGGGATTATTACAATTCGAAAAGTATTAAAATTCAATTTGTAAAACCAGTGCTAACGAAAAAATATAATTTATTATTTCAACATTCGACAATAAATCAAAATGATTCCCTCTAATTTATTTTTAGTTGAAATAATATTTTGCCAATACACCAATCAACAAACATAAAACGGAAGCAATACCATAAAATTTTAGGACTTTAAGGCGGTTCATTCTATCCATAAACCAAAGCACAAGTACCGGACGGATCAATCCTATGACTAGACTGATCAAAGAAAAATAAAATAAAAACCAAATCAGATACTGTAAGGCTGTCGTCATGGTACAAAACTAAAAAAGGGACAGCAATGCTGTCCCTCTTCATCAATATATCTTAGCGAAAATTATTTTTTACGCTTGATTTCCTTCATTTCGTAGCCTTCAATTGTATCATCAATCTCGATATTGTTGAAGCCCTTGATAGAAATACCACATTCGTATCCGGCTTTCACTTCAGCTACATCGTCTTTGAATCGCTTCAATTGATCGATCTCACCTTCATGGATCACAATACCGTCTCTGATCACACGGATCTTATTTTTTCTGGTGATGAAACCATCTGTCACGTAAGATCCTGCAACAGTACCAACCTTAGTGATTTTGAATACTTCACGAACCTGGATATTACCGGTGATTACTTCTTCGAATTCCGGCTCAAGCATACCCTCTATAGCATCCTTGATTTGGTTGATCGCATCGTAGATGATAGAATAATGTCTGATTTCGATCTCTTCCTGTTCCGCAAGTTTCTTTGCGTTAGGAGAAGGTCTCACTTGGAATCCAAGGATAATCGCATCAGAAGCTGAAGCAAGCAATACATCAGATTCAGAAATCTGACCCACACCTTTGTGGATAATACTTACTTTCACTTCATCTTTAGAAAGTTTCAGCAACGAATCAGAAAGTGCTTCTACCGATCCATCCACGTCACCTTTGATGATGATATTGAGTTCTTTGAAAGAACCGATTGCCAGACGGCGACCGATCTCATCCAAGGTGATATGCTTCTTGGTTCTTAAGCTTTGCTCTCTCTGAATTTGCTCTCTTGAGTTGGCAATATCCCTTGCTTCACGCTCAGTATCGTAAACTTTGATAATATCACCCGCTTGTGGAGCTCCACCAAGACCTAGCACCTGAACAGGTGTGGATGGTCCGGCTTCTTTTAGTTTTTTGCCTTTGTGATCAAACATCGCTTTCACACGACCATGATGCTGACCGGCAAGAATTATATCTCCGATTTTCAACGTACCTGCCTGTACCATGATAGTAGATACATAGCCACGTCCCTTATCCAATGATGCTTCTATAACTGTACCTGCAGCATTCTTGTCCGGATTGGCAGTGAGTTCCAATACTTCAGATTCAAGGAGAACTTTCTCCAGCAAATCATCAATACCTTCACCTGTTTTGGCCGAGATATCCTGTGATTGATATTTACCACCCCACTCTTCTATCAAGAGGTTCATGTTTGCAAGTTCTTCTTTGATCTTGGCAGGGTTGGCATTTGGTCTATCTATTTTGTTGATGGCAAAAATCATCGGTACACCGGCAACCTGTGCGTGGTTGATTGCTTCTTTGGTCTGAGGCATGATGCTGTCATCAGCTGCAATCACGATAATAGCCACATCCGTGATTTTAGCTCCACGGGCACGCATAGCTGTAAACGCTTCGTGTCCCGGAGTATCAAGGAAAGCAATTTTGTGACCTGTTTTGGTCATTACATCATAAGCACCGATGTGCTGGGTAATTCCCCCCGCCTCATCAGCAGTCACTTTGGACATACGGATGTAATCCAGCAAGGAAGTTTTACCGTGATCTACGTGACCCATGATAGTAACGATCGGAGCTCTTTCTACCAATTGTTCCGGAGTGTCCTTTTCCTCCACCTCAATTTCGTCTTCAATTGATTTGGTGAATTCTACTTCATAACCGAACTCATCGGCAATAATGGTAATTGCCTCAGCATCCAAACGCTGGTTAATCGAAACAAACATGCCTAAAGACATGCAGGCAGAAATAACCTGATTTACAGACAGATCCATCAATGCCGCCAGATCATTTGCTGAGATAAATTCTGTAACCTTTAAGATTTTTACCTCATCCGTTTCAAAATCTACATCTCTGTCTCTTTCGGCCTTCTTATCTCTACGGCTTTTGCCTTTTCCTCCTCCGGCACTTTTACCTTGAAGACGGGCCAAAGTCTGCTTGATCTGATCCTGTATCTCCTTCTGGGTAGGTTCAGCTTTCTGAGCTCTGACAGGAGGGCCAGTTCTTGGTTGGTTTCCACTACGTGGGCCTCCCTGTGGTCTGTTGCCAGGCCCGGCTGCCGGACGAGGCCCTTGCCCCGGACCTCCTCCCGGCTTATCGATACGCTTACGCGGACGTTTTTTATCTCTTCCTCTCTCATCAGAAGAAGCTACCGGTCCGCCTTTTTTCTTAGGTCGGTCAGCAGGCAGCTCTATTTTACCCAAGACTGTAAGTCCCTTAAGAGATTCTGCTTTGGCAGAGATCACCTGATCATTAGCAGCTGGTGCCACAGGCGTGCTAGGAGTTGCAGGCTGCTGAGGAGCTGGCTTAGGCTGTTCTTTCTGTGCCTGAGGTGCAGGCGGAACATGTGGCTTTTTGACTTCTTGAGCCGGTTTTTGTTGAGGTTTCTGTTGTTGTGCAGGATGAGGCTTTCTGGAGTCTCCCTGTTTTTGACCATACTTATTCTGACCGTGCTGCTTATGCTTGGGTACCGAAGAAGTGTTTTTGCTTAAGTCAATTTTACCCAAAACTTTAATACCCTCTAATTTTGGAGATTCGGCAGAAATTTTCTCCGGCTCGGCAGGCGGAGAAGAAGGAGTAGTAGTAGGCTCCGGCTTAGGATCCTCTTCTGCCTTAGGGGCAGGTGTAGGAACCAGGGCAGGCGCCGGTGCTTCCGGCTTTGGCTCCTCGGCTGCTTTAGGAGCAGGGGCGGGAGTCGGTGCAGGAGTTGGCGCCGGAGTCGGCGTGGGCGTTGGTGCCACTGGTTTAGGCTCCTCTTTTGGCGTTTCCGGCTCTATGGAGGAAATAGGCTCATGCCTCTTCCCTATAGAGAGGTGCGAAGCCTCTTCTTTATCCAGGGCAGAAGATTTGAATTCCTTATTCAACATTTCAACTTGATTCATGTTGATCTTGGAATTCGGATTATTCTCCACCTCATAGCCCTTTTTAGCCAAGGACTCAACTATGGTTGCCGTACCCACGTTGAGTTTTCTGGCTATCTGGCCTAAACGCATCATTTTTTCTTCTGACATAAGCAAAAACTTCTTTCGAAATCTTAAATAATTAGGGTATTACACGGGGATTTTTTCCCGTTTTATTGATCAAATTCTTGTCCGAGAATCCTAAATATCTCATCCACAGTCTCTTCTTCAAGCTCTGTTCTTCGAGTCAGGTCCTCTTTGGTCAGGCTCAATACGCTTTTTGCAGTATCTAAGCCTGTCTTTTTTAATTCGTCGATGATCCAGCTGTCGATTTCATCAACAAACTCCATCAAATCGACATCTTCTTCTTCGTACTCGTTCAACTCACGGAATACATCGATCTCATAACCAATCAATCTACTCGCAAGTTTGATATTATATCCTCCTTTACCAATCGCAAGCGATACTTGATCAGGCTTAAGGAAAACAGAAATTCTCTTGGTCTCTTCATTCGCATTGATTGAAGACACCTTGGCAGGGCTCAATGCCCTAGTGACATACAAGTCTAGGTTTTCGGTGTAATTAATCACATCAATATTCTCATTCTGCAATTCTCTTACCACAGCGTGAATTCTTGATCCTTTCATCCCCACACAAGCTCCTACCGGATCAATACGGTCATCATACGATTCCACCGCAACCTTGGCTCTTTCACCCGGTTCTCTTACAATCTTGATAATCGTAATCAAACCGTCGTACACTTCAGGCACTTCATTTTCGAACAGACGCTCCAAGAAAACAGGGGATGTTCTTGAAAGAATGATTTTCGGATTGCCATTGGACATGTCCACTCTGTGGACAATCGCCTTCACAGTATCTCCTTTTCTGAATCTATCCTTTGAGATCTGCTCTGCTTTGGGCAAAATCAACTCGTTGCCTTCACCATCCATAAGGAGGATTTCTCTCCCCAGAATTTGGTAAACCTCCGCACTGACTATCTCTCCTACCAGCTCTTCATACTTGTTATAAAGAATATCTTTCTCAAGATCCTTGATTCTTTGGATCAATGTCTGACGAGCCATCTGCACAGCACGTCTTCCGAAATCCTCCAATTCGATTTTCTCGTAAACTTCTTCTCCTATTTCAAAATCAGGTTCGATTTTACGGGCTTCCGTAAAACTGATTTTATCAAAATCCCAAATATCCTCAGAATTGTCGTCGACAATTTCACGGATACGGAATATCTCAAGGTCACCTTGATCAGCGTTAATGGTCACATCGAAGTTCTCGTCTGTCTCAAACTTCTTGCGAATCATCGCTCTGAACACATCTTCCAAGATACGGATCATTGTAGGTCGATCCACATTTTTAGATCTCGCAAATTCAGCGAAGGATTCTATTAAGACTTTGGCATCCATTTTATTTATTTAAAAGATACTTGTACAATTGATTTCTTCATCTCTTCAAAAGGAAGAGAAACCTCCTCCTCTGTGGCTTTCTTGCCTTTTTCCTTCTTCTTTTTCACCAGTAGTTTCACACCGGCTTCCGTTACTTCCAGTAGTTTGCCCTGAACTTCTTCTCCCGAGTTCAAAGAAATCTTTAGCTCCCTGTCAATATTTTTCTGAAATTGTCTTCTACTACTCAAAGGAAAATCCAGCCCTGGGGAAGAAACCTCCAGAATATATGCTTCAGGCATCATCTCTTTTGCCTCCAGCTCTTCCGAAACCGCCCTGCTTAGCTTAGCGCAAGCCTGGATAGTCACACCTTCATCAGCGTCCAGAAGGATGTTGAGAAGCTTTTTGCCTGATTTCTCCGACATTTTCACCTCTACAATGAAATGATTTTCATCCGGAAGATGCTTCTCTACAATCTCTTCGATAGCTTGTTTCAATTCAGTCATAGTATGCATAATGAAAGAGGGGACATATGGTGTCCCCTCCAGAAACTTTCGAATACGACGCAAAGGTAAAATAATTTTACAGTAAAAACAATGAGGCTGCTAAATCAAGAGATAGAGATAATTAGGTTTTTTTTCGGCGAAAAAATTTCAACAAACTAAAGCCGCCTGAGAATCATTTGATTTTGTTGCCAAAAAATATCCCGATTCTATCAAATTTGTCCCATTAAGATAATAATTTTGCCGACCCCCGTTTAATATGAGTGCTTAGCATGCTATATTAAACTCTTAACTCCAGTAAATAAAATCAATACCTAAAAATGGGATTATTTGACTTTTTCTCTAGTGATATTGCAATCGACCTCGGTACAGCAAATACCCTGATCATTCATAAAGATAAAATTGTAGTTGACGAACCTTCAATCATCGCAATAGACAAAACCACCAATCGAGTATTGGCAGTGGGACGTGAGGCGATGAACATGCATGAGAAAACGCATGAAAACATAAAAACTATCCGTCCACTGAAAGATGGGGTAATCGCCGACTTCTACGCCGCGGAGCAAATGATCAGAGGCTTGATCAAGATGATCCCCGGACAGAAAAAAGGCCTATTCCCCCAATCGCATCGTATGGTGATCTGTATCCCCTCGGGAATTACGGAAGTGGAAAAAAGGGCAGTCCGTGATTCGGCTGAACACGCAGGAGCCAAAGAAGTGTATATGATATTCGAACCCATCGCTGCGGCGATCGGTATAGGTATCGACATAGAGAAGCCTATGGGATCCATGATCGTGGATATAGGAGGAGGTACTACCGAGATCGCATTGATAGCACTATCAGGAATAGTGGCAGATCAATCCATCAGGGTAGCGGGAGACACATTCACCAAAGACATCTTGGACTACATGCGCCGTCAGCACAACTTGCTAATCGGTGAGCGATCTGCCGAAAAGGTTAAAATTGCTATCGGATCCGCGCTGACCGAACTGGACGATCCGCCGGAAGATTACGAGATCAGAGGACGTGACTTGATGACAGGTATCCCTAAGGTGATCAAAGTTTCTTATTCCGAGATCGCTTTCTCCCTTGACAAATCAGTGTCAAAAATTGAAGAAGCCGTACTAAAAGCTTTGGAGATTTCTCCGCCTGAACTTTCTGCGGATATCTATGACAACGGTATTCACCTGACAGGTGGTGGCGCATTATTGAAAGGTCTGGACAAAAGATTGCACCAGAAGACCAAACTTCCAATCCACATTGCAGAAGATCCACTGAGAGCTGTGGTAAGAGGAACAGGCACTGCCTTGAAAAACGTACAAAATTTCCGAACAGTATTGATGACTTAAACCCCGAATGCTACGCATCCTTCAATTCCTTTATAGCCTAAGGTCTTTTCTCTTATTTGTTTTACTTGAAGTATTGGCGGTAGGATTAATTGTCTCCAATAATTCACCTCAGGGTGCAGCTTTCTTCAATAGTTCCAATGCAATAAGCGGGTCTGTTCTCAAGACACGTTCAGATATCGTGGATTTCTTTTCACTTGCAGAAGCCAACGAAATGCTCCTAAGTGAAAATGCGATGTTACTTGAGCATTTTAAAAACATAAATGCGATTCCTGATAGTGTCTCTATCGAATTGGATTCTGCATTTGAAGCTCAATTCAATTTCAAAGGAGCCAGGATTATCAGTAATTCCCTGCGTTTTGCACAGAATCATATCACCCTGAACAAAGGCTCAAAAGATGGTGTAAAACCGGGCATGGGCGTATTCAATGAACAAGGAGTTATAGGAAGAGTAAAGTCGGTATCTAAACATTATTCGGTAGCCATTTCTTTGCTGAACACCGAAATGAACCTTTCCTCCAAAATCAAGTCCAATGAATCTTTCGGAACAATCAAATGGGACGGGAAGGATTCCCAGAAAACAAAGCTTCTCTATGTTCCCCGCCATGTGACTGCCAGCCCCGGAGATACGGTCATCACCACAGGTTACAGTGCAGTTTTTCCGGAGGGAATCATAGTCGGCTTCATCGAAAGCATAGATCAGAGCGGAGACCCAAACTACCTGGACATTGTCATAAATCTAAGCACCGATTTCAGCAAGGTTCACTATGTCTATTTGGTTGAAAACACACAGTTGGATGAGCTTGATTCTCTTTATAAGCAATCAGAAATAGAAAATGAATTTTAGAAATCTGATCACTTACATCTTTCTGGTGGCATGTCTCATTTTGGTGCAGGTATTACTGCTGAAAAACCTTGCGCTTTTTAGTGTGGCTTTCTGCTTCATTTATTTACTGGGCATATTGAGTTTCCCGATAAATATGAGAAGTTTCCCCTTAATCTTGATCAGCTTCGGACTAGGCTTATTTGTGGATATGTTTTACGATACACTTGGACTGCATGCGGCGGCGGCAACACTTCTGGGTTTTTTGAGAAACTATTGGATCAAAGCAATCAGCCCCAACGGAGGATATGACGATGCCAACAATCCCACCCTTCCGGAAATGGGAATAGGATGGTATATCAGTTACTCGTTGCCTTTGGTTTTCGCCTATTCACTGACGTTTTTTATTGCCGATCAGTGGGGGACAGGAGAAATGTTTGGCGTGTTAAACAAAAGCCTTTTCTCCTCGATATTTACAGTCATTTTGGCTATAATTGTGCAACTACTGTTCTTCAAACGTAGGAGAGGAATCTGATGAACGACCAAAGGCCCGTAGTAATAATCATCTTTGTCTTCTTGATAGGTTTGGTTCTCTTGACCAAGCTATTTATGATACAGGTGATGGACGACAGCTTCCTAAAGAGAGCTGAACGAAATGCCATTCAACGAGTGGTCGATCATCCCTATCGTGGACTAGTCTACGACCGCAAGGGGAAGCTACTTGTGTACAACAATCCTATTTTTGATTTGATGATTGTTCCAAAAGAGTTTCATGTGGGAGACACTACCCGTTTTCTGGAACTTTTTGGGATTTCAAAAGAGCATTTGATCGAATCATACCAGGCTGCAAAAAAATATTCTTACGTCAAGCCATCCACTTTTATCAAGCAGATATCTACCAATGATTTTGCAAGAATTCAGGATTTTCTGATCGATTATCCGGGTCTGTTTATCATGACCAGATCTATTCGCTCCTATCCTAATCCTATCGCTTCCCATGCCTTGGGTTATATCGGGGAGATCAGCGGAAGGCAACTTGAACGTGACAGCTCAAGGTATTACGTGCAGGGTGACTATGTAGGGCTGAGCGGAATGGAACGCTTCTATGAAGATGAGCTGCGCGGCAATAAAGGGGTCAAATATAAGATGGTCAACGTGCGTGGTGTGGACAAAGGCCCCTTCAAAGAGGGAGAATACGACACCGCATCCATAGCAGGACATAACATCAACTCATCTATTGATATGGAGTTGCAGAGATATGGGGAGAAGCTGATGATGGGTAAAACAGGATCAGTGGTAGCCATTGAGCCGAAGACCGGAGAGATTCTCTCCATGATCTCCGCTCCTTTCTATGATCCGAACAGTCTCACCGGTTCGGATTTTGGCAAAAGCTATTCTGTATTGAATGCTTTGGAGACTAAGCCACTGTTCAACCGCCCGATTATGGCTACCTATCCTCCGGGATCGATTTTTAAGATTGTGCAAAGTTTGATTGGCCTTCAGGAAGGGGTTCTGACTCCCAATACTACCTTTGCCTGCAACAGGTCTTTGGTCGCATGTCACAACCACCCATCCCCTGTGAACCTATTCGGGGCTATCAGAAACTCCTGCAACCCATACTATCACCAAGCTTTCCGTCAAATCATCAATCAGGAGGTTTCCAGCAACACCTTCAAGGACACCGAAATAGGCCTTAACGCATGGCGTGAGCATGTCTTGAAATTCGGTTTGGGCGGTACTTTGGGAGTGGATATGCCCAATGAGAAAAAGGGACTGGTGCCAAACAGTGATTATTATGACCATTATTATGGCAATGGAAGATGGAAATATTCCACCATCTATTCCTTGTCAATAGGACAGGGCGAATTGCTGGTGACTCCGCTACAGATGGCTAATTTAGCCGCAATCTTTGCAAATAAAGGATATTACTATACCCCTCACTTAGTAAGAGCTATAGATGGGGATAAGAATAAAATCCCCCAAGAGTACCTTACCAAACATGAAGTGGGCGTGGATGCCCATCACTTTGATATGGTACAGGATGCTATGGTTCAAGCATTATATGGCACAGCCCAGCGTGCACTTATGAAGGATATTCAGATCGCCGGAAAAACCGGAACTGCCCAAAACCCACATGGGGAAGACCACTCTGTATTTATTGCTTTTGCACCAAAGGACAATCCGCAAATTGCAATAGCCGTCTATGTGGAAAATGCAGGCTGGGGAGGTAGGGCCGCAGCAAGTACAGCTTCTCTCATGATAGAAAAATACCTAAAAGACAGCATCTCCAGGCCTGACCTTGAAAAATATGTCATAACAGGAAATTTCGTTTATTAATGCGTGAAAAAGATATCAACATAAACCGGGTGGATTGGATCACCGTTATGATCTATTTCGCATTGGTAATGATTGGGTGGTTTAATATCTATGCCGCCGTCTATGACGGGCAGATTGATAAAAGCATCTTCGATACCTCTATCAATTCCGGAATCCAACTGGTATGGATAGGAACAGCGATCGCCATCATCATCGTAATCATGGCGGCCGATTACCGACTCTTCGAAAATCTGGCTATTCCTATCTATCTAGTGATGCTGGTATTACTGCTACTTACACCTTTTCTGGGAAAAGAAGTAAATGGACAGACACTCACGATTGGCATAGGCTCTTTCCGTATCCAACCAGGAGAGTTTGCCAAATTTGCGACGGCACTGGCACTGGCCAAATTTATGGAAAGGCCAACCTTTGATCTTTCCAAACCCCAGTACCAACTACAGGCATTTGGCATACTCTTACTGCCAATAGTCCTGATCATCCTTCAGCCCGATACAGGTACGGCTATGGTATACTTCGCCTTTTTGATCATGTTTTATCGAGAGGGACTTCCACAGAAATACTATGTGCTCGGTTTCGGCTTAATCGCGCTTGTTCTGCTTGCTCTAGGTATAGAAAACAATCTCTACCTGGCAGGAGGGATCGTTGTGATCGTTGTCATCCTAATTATGCTGGGCAAGAAAACTCCTCAGCAGATTGTCGCATTTAGTCTGATAGGAATAGCGTTGATTGCTTTCACCTACAGTATTGATTATGTCGTGTCCAAGCTTCCGCAGCATCAGCAAAACAGAGTTATGGTACTCTTCAATCCTGATCTGGATCCCTTAGGCGTTGGCTGGAATGTCACCCAATCCAAAATTGCCATTGGTTCCGGCGGCCTTACAGGTAAAGGGTATTTGCAGGGCACGCAGACCAAGTTTGACTTTGTCCCTGAGCAGCATACCGATTTTATCTTTTGCACGCTTGGGGAGGAATTTGGTTGGCTCGGCAGTCTGGTAGTAATTGCACTTTTTGTAGCTCTGCTCACCCGATTGGTTTTCATGGCAGAGCGTCAAAAGAATAGATTCAACAGAATATATGGCTATGGGGTGATTTCAATCCTGATGTTCCACTTCATGATCAATATCGCCATGACCATTGGTCTGTTCCCTGTAGTAGGGATTCCGCTGCCTTTCTTCAGTTATGGAGGATCATCGCTGTGGTCATTTACCATTTTGCTATTTATCTTTATCAAAATGGACAGTTCCAGAGCACTTCAGCTGGGTAGGATGGGTTAAGAATCCAGCAGTTCTTTTAGCCAGATTTGCTTTTGTGGCTCTCTGTTATTTATTGCGAAAGGGGTGTGAAAATGATGCGCTCTCAAAAAATCAATCTGGAGGTCTTTCCACTGCCCGGCAGTAGAGATCACGTTCATATTTTTCAATTCTTCGAACAATTTCAGGCTGGTTTCGGGATAATCTGACCTTCCCAAATAGTCTAAATCTGCATCGCAGATAATTCGCTGAAGGTGATTTTGTGGGTTTTGAGGGATTTTGGTAGCCATCACCAATCCTTTTACCACTTCAATATCTTTTTGGTCCACTTCCAGATTCTGTAATAAAACCTCCGCCATAGATGCCCCCACTTCTTCATGGTTTGCGGACCCTTTCAGAAACCCCATATCATGCACTATGGCTCCGACTCTAAGCAAGTATCTCTCTTCTTCAGGCAGCTTATCGCGCTTGATGTACTGATTGCAGACGTTCAGCACATCCAGGGTATGCTCCAGTGCATGATAAGTCAATGACTTGGGCAAATTAGCCTCAAGATTGGACAATACTTGATTTCGGAGCGTACGATATCCTTTCATGGACGAAACAGGGCTATTTGCTAAAAGGCCGTCTTGATGGCATAATACAAAATAAAGACAAACATCAGTGCGATGTTAAATGATAAATATCTAACGGAAAGGTTGACGTTTCGGAACTTTGCTGCCGTGATCTTGGCATTGATGTAAACCTGCTCTCCCAACTGATCAAAGAGCGGTCGCCTGTTGGTACTCACTTTCTCCAGCTCTTTCACGTAATCTTTGATCGGGCCATAGGAAGAAATGATATTCCCAAAAAAGAAAACGCTCTTGTCATACTTAGTCTCTATCTGTGGCATAAAGCATCTGAAACTATAATAAATAGAAACTACAGTGAATACAAACCATGCTCCCATGAATCCATAAGTCAGAAAGTCTGAGGAAGCCAACTCTATCAGATGCTCATAAAACTGAAAAAAGACGTTCATCAATAATCCATAAAAAGACAGCACTAAGCCGGCTTTGATCTCGGAAGCTTTGATTAAATCCCGCAAATACATGATTAGGTACCAATAATTATCCACAGCATCTACGCCGGGATCTAATGGAGGCAGGTCTTTCAGGTCTTGAAGTTTTTTACGCATTGATTGAAAAAAGCTTACTCAAAGATATCAATATGTAAAAACAAGATAATTTGTGAATTAAGCAATTCCTATAAAAGAGCATTTGATTTTCTACACAGAAAAAGAGCTGGTTTACAGCTCTTTTTCTGTGTAGAATTATTTAGCACCTAAATTTCGAATTTTCTATAGACAAGCAAAAGAAATTCCTGCACAGGTTCCGCTTCGGATTCCCATCCCAATTCTGCGGCATAGCGTGAATTCACCACTCCAATTGCCTCGTCAAAGGAACTACACTTATCAATTGATTTAAGCGCATGTTTGAGCAAATCAGCGTTTCCGTCAAATAGTACTTTGGTAAACATAAAGCGCTGGTTGATGGCAACACTTTCTGCCAGCTCGCCCATGATGCCTTTCATGCCCTTGTAGGAGAGGGTCTCAAATTTTGCCCTCAAATTATATGGATCCAAGGTACCCGCGGTTCCATATGCATAAGCAGTCTGGAGTGGCTTGATAGGTTCCGATTCCGGCTCTGCTACCTGCATCCGCTCAGGAGCCACATTCCTGATTCCGGAAACGTCTATTTCTACCTGATCAAAAAATGAGCTTTTGGATTCCTGTTCTTTGTTCGGCTCAGGACTGGGGTGAGAAGCAGCGACAGGTGCTATGGGTTCCTGAACCAAATAGGCATCCAAATCAAATGGCTTTACATCTCCCAATGTTGCAAGAAGTAAATTCACTGATTCCAAAGACTCCTTTATCACTTGATAATTGGCAGCCACTGCCCGCAGGTAAGCACTTTCGTCATGCCCAAATCCCGCTTTATCTATCAGAAATGAGACTACCTGATCATGCCATTTATAGTACTTCCTATTTTCCTTCAAGAAATCATTGATCTGCCCTGCAGGTGCTTTAGAAATTTCATTTTGATAAAAGGTAACCGGATCAGTAGCAAGCTGTATTGCCTGCTGCACGGCTGTGCTCAGTAGCGGCTGCAATTGCTCTTTTTCAATTTTGATCCTTTTGGAAAGTACGTTCATAAATTCCGTCAATGCCTCATGAACCGTAATATCCCGGTAATCAAAATATGGGCTGCTTTTGAGCTTTACAAGTTCCTCCTGCCACAGCTCGAATAGTCTTTTGATAATAAAGAAATTCACCTGAGTACTATTGGTCAGCTGCACGATATCCTGCCCGGTCATGTATTGTTTGGAAGAGAAAAACTTCCCACAAACTACCGCGGCATAGTCTTCGGAGTATTTTTCTAAATAATTGCTGTTAATTTGAGTTGTCATTGAAGAGTGGTGTTTACAAAAGTCAACGAACAAATGCCTCAAATCGTCATAGAGAATCTATTTAATCTGAGGATTAATTCCATTAACATCCATCGTAAAGTTATCGAAATTATTCATGAAAACGGAATCGACTGGATGCATGCCTGTGGGAAAAAAGGCAGATGTACCACCTGCAAAATTATATTGAAATCCGGGGAGGAGAATCTCACCCCTCCTACCAAGCCTGAACTTGATTTTCTTAAGCAAGGTAGGCTGAGAGATGGAGAAAGACTGGCGTGCCAAGCTGAACTCCCATCCGGCGAGATTGTTGTCCGGGTAGGCGAATTCAATAAGTTTCCACATATAAAGTATAGCGAATAGCATCAGCCATGTTTATAGAACCTTCCATAGGCAAGTTAAAGTCTTCAGGGAACAAAGGTCAGATCGAAGTGATCTGTGGATCCATGTTTTCCGGTAAAACTGAAGAATTGATTCGACGGCTGAACCGTGCCCGTATAGCAAAGCAAAAGGTGGAGATATTCAAACCCGCGATCGATAAACGTTACGATGAAAACGATGTTGTCTCCCATAATGACACCTCAATCCGCTCCACTCCGGTGAATTTCGCCGACGACATCTTATTACTGAGTGGTGATTGCGATGTGGTGGGTATAGATGAAGTGCAGTTTTTTGATGAGCAGATAGTACCTGTAGCTCAAAAGCTTGCCTATCAGGGCAAGCGGGTCATACTGGCCGGACTTGACATGGATTTTGAAGGAAACCCCTTCGAGCCCATGCCCAAGCTGATGGCGATTGCAGAGTATGTCACCAAGGTAAATGCCATCTGTATGAAGTGCGGGAGCTTGGCAGCATTCTCATTTCGCCTATCCGATGCTAAAGAGAAAGTCATGCTCGGAGAAAAAGAAAGCTATGAAGCCCGGTGTAGGAAATGTTTTTATGAAGATAAAAAGTAGTCGGATGTGAGATGTCCGATGTCAGATGTGGGAATCAAAGAAAAACAGACCAACTTAGAGTTGTGTTCTCCGGTTCACAGGCTGTGTGCGCTTTGGCCAAGTAGATGTCTTCAGAAGCTCATTGGAATAAGACTTCACAAACTGGATAAATTATAGGATTTTATTACTTAGAATCCGCGGAGATTTGCGCGCTTTTCTGCGTTAATCTGCGGGAAAGATGAAAGAATGCTCAAAAAAACCCAAGGGATAGTGCTCAGTTCCATTCGATACAAAGAGACTAGCATAATCGTGAAGATTTTTACCCGGGAACTCGGACTTAAATCCTACTTGGTGAATGGGGTCAGGTCTCAGGGCAGTAAATCAAAAATAGCTTTATACCAACCGCTAACCATTCTTGAACTGGTAGTATACGATAAAGACAATGGCGGTTTACAACGAATCTCTGAGGCTCAGCTTCACCGGGCTAATCAATTGATACCATTTGACTTTAGCCGAACGGGAATTGCGCTGTTCATTACCGAAGTAATCAGTAAGTCTATCTATGAAAATTACCAAAATGAAGCTCTTTTTGATTTTCTCAAAGAGTGCGTTATACATTTAGATAGCAAAGATGCCCAGCTGGGACAGTTTCCGCTGGTTTTCCTTATAGAGAAAGCCAGTTTTCTGGGCTTTGCGCCGGAAGAGGCCCTCGGGTTTCTTTCAGAAAGCCGTTCACAACCATTTTCTCCCGCAGAGCTGGTTCAAGCTGAACTATATTTGACGGCACTTATGACCAACTCTTTTTCCAATGAAACCAAGATAGGCAAATCGCTCCGCCAAAAACTTTTGGATCACCTACTCGACTTCTATAGTCAGCACTTGGACAATCCCGGAAACTGGAAATCTTTGGAAATATTGAGACAATTAAACAGCTAATCCTTACTATATCACTGAAATAACTGTCTATCGCAAATAAATATTTGCTAAATACAAACTCATAAGTTAATATTGTGACATCACGTGAATGAGCAAGTCAGCCCACTTTGGCTTGAGTATTTCCTGCAGATCTTTTTTGCTCAGAAAATCATCCACGATCTCAAATACCGCATTTACTACATTATATTTATTTCATCCCCTCTTTATGTACAACATAGAAGAACTCAGAGTCAGATTATTATCTGAACTGAAGGAAATCGCTGAGGAGCTAGGTGTCAAAAACCGCAAATCTCTAAAGAAAGACGAACTCGTCTATGCTATCCTTGACCAACAAGCCATTACCCCAGAGCAAGCCCTGCCTAAAAAGAAGCCCTCTACTTCCGAAGAACCGACTAAAACACCGGAGACACTTGTAGAAGCTCCAAAAGCTGTCGAGGCTCCCAAGAAACCATCCGAAGAACCGGAATACAAGCCGAAGTTTAAAAGACAAAACGTAACGGCAATTCCAAAACCTGAGGAAACTCCAGCCGAAGAGCAAAAAACTTCCCCGGAGCCTAGAAACATTGATACTAAGCCGGACTGGAAAGCAAAAAAAGAAACTCAGCAAGAACGGCCTGAAAGAAAGCCACAACCTCAGCCTGAGTCTAATTCAGAAGAACCGAAAACTTTTAGACCAAGAAGGAAAGCTTTTGAAGAAGTAGAATCCACAGTACCGGCAGATGCTAAAGAAGAAAAGTCTACACTTCCATCCACACCTAAGCCTGCACAAGCTAAGTCTGAGCAAGAAGTAGAGCTTCCAAAAAGAAGAAACTTCAAATCGCCGGATGAAGTGATGGCTCCGGCAGCCGAGACAGTTCCTCATTCAAACCGCAGACGTCCGGGAGTGAACCCACGGGAATTTGATGGAGTGATAGACAATGAAGGCGTTTTGGAAATGATGCAAGAAGGCTATGGTTTCCTTCGCTCATTGGATTACAATTACCTTGCTTCACCTGACGATATTTATGTATCTCCAAGCCAGGTAAAACTTTTCGGTTTAAAGACTGGTGATCATATCAAAGGATCTATTCGCCCACCAAAAGAAGGCGAAAAATACTTTGCCCTCTTGAAAATCGCCACTGTAAACGGCAAGACTACCGACGAGATCAGAGACCGTGTTCCTTTCGAGTACCTAACTCCTCTCTTTCCGGAAGAGAGATTAAACCTATCCACTACCGGAGATAAATTCTCCACACGGGTGGTAGATCTATTTGCACCTATAGGAAAAGGGCAGAGAGGCATGATCGTAGCTCAGCCCAAAACGGGTAAGACTGTTTTGCTACAGCAGATTGCCAATGCTATTACTAAAAATCACCCCGAAGTTCACCTGATGATCTTGCTGATCGATGAGCGTCCTGAGGAAGTGACAGATATGGCACGATCCGTAAATGCAGAGGTAATCTCCTCCACATTTGATGAGACTGCAGACAGACATGTAAAAGTGTCTAATATCGTTTTGGAAAAAGCCAAACGAATGGTGGAAGTGGGCCATGACGTGGTGATCCTTTTGGATTCCATTACCAGACTTGCACGGGCACACAATACTGTTGTTCCGAGCTCTGGAAAGATCCTTTCCGGTGGTGTGGATGCCAATGCACTCCATAAGCCTAAGCGTTTCTTCGGTGCGGCTCGTAACGTAGAGAACGGCGGCTCGTTGACTATCATCGCTACGGCACTGGTGGAGACAGGCTCTAAAATGGATGAGGTAATCTTTGAAGAATTCAAAGGAACCGGCAATATGGAACTTGCTCTGGATCGTAAGCTTGCCAATAGAAGAATTTATCCATCTATCGATGTGCTTAACTCAGGCACTCGTCGTGAGGACCTTCTGATGGACAAAGAAGAGATGCAGCGTGTATGGATCCTCCGTAAGCTTATGAGTGACATGAACTCTCAGGAGTCTATGGAATTCTTACTACAGCGAATGAAAGGAACCCGTGACAATGCCGAATTCTTAATCAGCATGAATGGGTAACACTCCGTTTCATAATTAATTTGAAAGCCCTTGACCTAAAAAGTCAAGGGCTTTTTTTATAATAAACTATTCAGGCAAATAATAGCTACAGAACTTCCAAAACCAATCTGCCGGTGACTACCGAAAAGCACCGGGATTTGGATAACCTATCCTAACACAAGGGCATTTTTATGGCCCCCTCTCTAGGTAAACGGGTAATCACATACAGTATCTCGAAAAACCTAGGTTTATATATCCTCGATATCTACGGAGGAGCTAACTCTCAGAAAGTCAAATTGATTAGAAAGTAGTCAAGTTTTCATATCCAGTTAAACCATCATTATAGCATCCTAAAGGTGAATCAATCCAAGTATGAAAAAAAATACTTGATTTTTCTCCCTAAGTATTTGACAAACTGATAGAAAGAACAAAAACTCTATCTACATTTGCGCGATCAAAATTTTAGACCCCAAAAAACCAAAACTTGAGGCTCGCATAAATCAAAATATTCTATCAATCCTTGATAATATCAAGTCAGCATTCGAAATCATCATTTAAAAATACACCAGTAATCGGAATTATATTCCACCTATCAGAATTTGAAATTCACTTTTCGTGCTGAAATATTCGGCAAGAGATTCAATAACTAAACTATGAAAAAACATTATCTACTTGGTCTAATCCTTGTCTTTGCGTTTTACTCATGCAACGACACCACTGACCCTATCAGAGGCGGGGCGATCACTATTAATTCAGACAGTCAATTACTCACTGCCCGTGTAAAAATGGATAATGCCGGAGTAATAGAACTTATTGACCCTAATGCACCTGCGGGGAGAATTCAAGAAGTAGCATCAGACCTGCCCCTTATTCTGGTCTCCCAAGTAGACGCCCCGCAAATCAACGGTAAAACACTGAAAGCGACGCATGTGGACATAGATGGCAACTATGCTTATGTGTCATATAATACAGAAGGAGACACCTATTTAGGAGCTGTTGATATATTTGATATCAGCAGCCCATATAGTCCGAAGATTACCGAGCAAGCTATATTCACGGACACGGATATCAGCTCTCTTGAATATAAAAACGGCAAACTCTACCTTGCTGCCGCAGTAAATATCGATGAAAATTCTGATGTGACTTCTCCTGCCAACCTAATCACGGTCTCTGTGTCAGGCGGTAGGTTTACTTCGGGTTTTGTCTATACTTCTCTTCCTGGCTTTGTGGCCACAGATGTTGCAAACACCAATTCGGGTACAGCCGTAACAAGTGGCAACGACGGAGTTATCGGTATATTCGATGCATCTCAGACACCGGGCAATTCCATACAAATGGACGATCTCCGAGCGGTAGCCTTTGGGAGTGACAAACTTGCAGTTCTTAGCGGTAGCACAGGAATCCATATCTTGGATCCCAACAGTCTTTCTGAAGTAATTTCTATTGCATTGGCTGCAGATGTAGCCGGTGCAAAAAGAACTTTGGATATCGACAATGGCATCCTATATGTATCTGAAGGAGCAAATGGGGCGGGCATCTATAAAATGACTGACGGTAGTTTCGTCAGCAGATTGGCTATTCCTATCCGACCCACCGATGTAGAAGAGGGAGATATTGTAACCAATGCAGTTTCTGTGGATGACAATTTACTTTTCATGGCCAATGGTGCAGCAGGAATTTCCATCTCAGACGTTTCTAATCTTGCAGCAATCAAGCAATTTGGAATATTGGATCTGGATGGTTCTTCCAATTTCGTTAGAAATGAGGAAGAGTTTGTTTTTGTAGCTACAGGACGTGGAGGCCTTCAGATTCTTAAAATAAACAAGGTATCCCCTAACCCTACAGAAGCAGTATGCTCAGGACTTCCGGCTTATCCCGGAGACTATTGGCTCAACGTAAATGGTGGGGAGACTAAAGCGTATAGCGGCTCAGCCTCGATCGGCGGCCTTAACAACAATGCAAATTTCCTATTCTGCGGATCTCTTGCTGTCCTTGACCAATTCAACATGAATGGCGGAGCAGTAACAGAAGTCTACGGCTCTCTGGTATTTGGCAGAATGAATTCCAACAGCACAATGCACATTAACTCTACACTTAAGCTTTCAGGTTCTGTAGTAATCTATGGCGACCTAAATCTAAACAGCGGCGGAAAAATTGAATTTATAGGCCCAAATAATAGCATTACTGTATTTGGTAAAGTCACTCAGAACACCGGGTCTTCTATCACGGGTAACTTCACTGATACGGAAGGAAAAATAAAATAAGGATTAACATCCTGTCAAAAAAATCAAAGCCGGGTCACTTGGATCCGGCTTTTTTGTGCCTTCACTTTTTAATCTTCTTCATCTTCCTTTTTAGGCACCGTAGCCTGGCCAAGCCCCACAGCACCTTTCAATCCACTAAAAGTTGCTCTCCACCAACCTCCAAAAATAAATTTGGACTTATCCCGCTCAAAATAGACCTGGGAAGTTATTCGACGATTAAACAGCTTTCTCGGATTACTTTTCTTCGCAACAATATTTGCCAAGAAAGACATAAGCCCCAGTTTACCCCTGCCCCGCTCCAAGGTCAATGAATCCACAAATTCTATTTTCAGATCTTCATACCTGAAATTCATCTTTCCTTTGGCCACATCGTCATCCATTGTAAAGTCCCACTGACCATCAGTCACTTTACCGTCAAGAACCCTGATAAAAGAACCTCTTGTCAAAATGCCATTTAACTTGGTCAAGTCAAATTTTCCCAGCCTGACATCTACATCCATGGGATAAGGATACCCAAAATGCATATCGGCGGCCAGTGTAACGTCCCCATCCCCCATCAATTGAGTGGTAGCATACAACAAACTGGACTCCAATGGGAATTTCTCGGTGCTTTTTCTCAAAGCAAACGGAGTAATAAAAACGTCCAAATCCTCAAACCGTATAGATCCGGGTAACATGGCATTGGGCGAAAATTCCTGATATCGAATGATCCCATCACTTAAAATCACCGAATCCAACTCCATATCAAAGGGTGCGTTTTCCATCAAATATTGAGGCATGGGCTTGATTACCCCTTCTTTTAGTGGCATTCTCTTATCTCTGAAAACATCCAAGTGCAAGCCTTCCAGCCTTAGCGCATGAGCCTTTAGATTTTTATTGGCAAAATACTCCTCAAAATCGATCTCCTCCAATTTAATCTTAGCCACAAAAGCATCCAATGCATCATCTTGGTACCCTTTGGCACGCAAAAACTCATAGCGACCTAGTGCAGGCCGGAAGTATACACTATCAAGAATAATAGTGTTATCCATATACCTGATTTTCCCGATGCTCAATTTGTTAAGGCTGTCTTTGGTATAAACCTGATAATTGGCAAGTGAAAGACTCAAATCCTTTTCCAAAAGGAGTCTGGGACTTACTCCATTGGTTTTTTTCATCAAATCCAGATTCAGATCATACAAGCCTAAGCTGACATTATTGAATGCCATTCGTGGAATCTGGCCGGTTTCTTTATTATGGAGAGCGATAGTTCCCTTATTGATCAGCACATCCTGTAGCAGGATAGATTCAATCAACCCTGCATTTTTAGCGCTTACCGAATCTGTCTTTAGTTTGGCCTTATCTGATTTGCTTACAGTATCGAGGTAAACATCGATTTTGGGATTCATCAATCTAAGCTGCGTAAAGTCCAGGACTCCCGTGGACTGAAT
This sequence comes from Algoriphagus sp. 4150, assembly GCF_031457395.1. Taxonomy (NCBI): domain Bacteria; kingdom Pseudomonadati; phylum Bacteroidota; class Cytophagia; order Cytophagales; family Cyclobacteriaceae; genus Algoriphagus; species Algoriphagus sp. 4150. The sequence goes on along the minus strand of NZ_JAVDWS010000002.1, from coordinate 523,382 downwards.
CTCCCGGATGGTGTTATTCCTCACTCCAAGCTCATCAATCCTTGCCGAAAAAATAGGAGACCCTAAATTGCCAGAGGTAGTGCTTGGGACTATTTCAAAGTTGGAAAACACGGTCTCATCTGCCGTATTGTCCACATATAAATCCGAGAATCTGATGGTATGAATACTATCAGGCAGCGCATAGGAAAAATCCTTCAGCGTAAGACTGATCTCGTCAAATAAACCGGCGATATCTTTTTGTGCATTTGCGGCAGAGTCTAAATTCAGGCCTGTAATCCCCAGATCAAAATCGGTCTGGATCGATTCAAAATCATTTTGGCCTACTCTGTAATTCAAACTCAACTTGGAATTCTTAGCCTCTATAGCTCCGATGGATACCAATTCAATAGATTTCGGAAGTGTCTTAGCAGCTCCATTAGGAGGAGTTTCTTGTGTAACTTCCCTCCGGTAATCTTGATTAATCTCCAGTTTTATATCACTTCCATCTACGGCGAGTTTTTCCAATCGCAGTTGATTTTCAAATAAAAACGCCTCTATATCTACCCCCTCAAAAGAAACACTAGGAAGATTCAAAGACAAAGCGATTTTACTGTTAATTGATTTACTGGGCTTTAGCGTGAGGTTATCTATCTCAATGGTTTTTGATCTGGAATTAAACCGAAGCCCGTCTGTATCTACTTCATAGTTTCCCCCTGCCACGCTGAAGTCATATTTTGTCAAAATAAGATCGATTTCATCTGAGAAAAAAGTTCTGTCAGGACTCTTGGCCAGTCCCTTTTCCAGATAAAATCCCTTCAGATTTAACGATAGACTATCCTCACTCAGCGAGATATTCTTCCTTCCTGCAAAGTTTTTGTATTGCACTTGACCATCACTGAAGCTTACAGAGTCTATCTGAATTGTGGAAAAATAGGATGTCAACAAGTCTTGTATTTCACCGGATGATTCTACCTGCATCGCAGAGGTAGTCGTGCTGTTCTTTCTAAATCTCGTGAAATTTGCTACAGGAGAGGGTATCAAAATTTGATTTACCACCAATCTCTCATCCAAATACGCCGACATCAATTCAATGCCCTCCACACGAAACTCAGGAACGGAAATATCCATAATTACCGACTTCCCATACGAATCCAGAATTACTTGTATAGAGTCGGGATTCTCAGGCCTGAGGGTGAAATTATTGACCACAACAAGTGACCGCTTGGAATCTATCAGGACTTTATCGGCAAGAAACTCATGGAGATTATCCCGCAATTTTAACCTGTATTTATCTAAACTAAGAACCATTTCCTCTGCCAGAAATTGGTTTCTCACATCGCTGCTTACATTGGGCTGCAAAAAGACTTTCTCAAGCAATAGGCTGAATTTTTCAAAACCTATGTCATCACTTCTCACTCCCTTTTCATTCTTGAATTGAACCTCACCATCTCTGAGATCCATTTTACCGATGGCTATCTCATTCATATACCCTTCCAAAAGTTCCCTTACAGGTATTCTGTTCAGATTTTCTTCACGTTGACTGAGCTCGGTTATTTCCACTTTGGGAGATTGCACAAGCATTTCTTCAATTGTGAAAATCCCCTCATTGTACAGTTGCTTCAAATTGGTATTTGAAAGAGACAGTTTAGGAAGGGAAATACGCATGATATGATCAGCCTGCCCTATATCCAACGCATCTTCTCTGGGCTCTACGCGCACATTTTCTATGATAATCTCATCTTTGAAAGATGATACACTCACCCGGTCTCCATAGATCACATGGACATTGTCCGATAAGTACAAGTCCGCATGTTCGATATCCATAGCAGCCTCCTGTCCATAGAAAAACTGATCCGTTTTTTTGGATTCATCCTCCCCCAGATAGAAATTGATCATCTTAAAATCAAGCCTGTTGATATCAATCCGATTTTTGAGGGTATCGATCAGATTATGTGTTGTGAATTTCCCATTATTCACGGACAGTTCCTTTACTGCAAAGGACTTCAATATCCCTTTAATCAATTCATTCAGATCTCCGCTTGCTGTACTATCTTTTTCACTGAAGCTGTTATTTTGAACCTTAAACTCGGGATCGTTTAAGACAATTTCATCAATCCTGACATCTGAAGTCATAAATGCCTCATTCAGATCAACGTTCCCAACCCGCAGCTCACTCAGGTAAACATCGTAATAAGCCTTACTTTCAATAGATTTATCCGAATTAAGATCGAAACCTTTTATATCAATCACATTCCCCAAAGAACTTATGTACACTTTCTCAGAGCGGATGGAATGCACACCATCCGGCAGGGGGAAATTCACGTTTTCAAGATCAAACTCAAAACCTCTGGCATTGAAGGGAGTTGCCCACTCAGCTTTCGTCGCCCAGTTGATATCCTTGATCAGCAATCTCGTATTTTGTGCTTTAAGAGAATTATGACTTAAAAAATTCAAGAAGAATAAATCAGCGTGGTCGATCTCCAACTCACTGATGTAAACACCCGTGAAGTTCATTTTGTCAACCAACTTTTTTATTTCGTCCTCAAGTTCCTTTATCGGAGAGTCTTTCTCATCTCTTTTCCCATCCTGCTCGGAATTTTTATGAGGGGGCAGATCCATGCTGATGTTTGGATTGTCAAATTCTAACCTGCCTACATACAACACCCCCTCAGACAAGTCAAACCATAGGTTTTTGAGCGCTATCTGATCCAAAGTCAAGTCAAACAATGCCTGATTCTGCCCAGGCTTTCTTTCTCCCTTGGGTTTCATTACGATCCCATCCATGAATAGCCCACGACGAAACAGCGATAACCTAACCCGATTAAAATCAACTACATATACATCTTTTGCAGCTTCATTGATTTTTCGTCGTGCCCAACTGGAGAGCATCAGGTTGGAGCCAAAATAGACAAGGAATTCCAGAAAAAGTATGGACAGAAGAATAAACATGAACCATCTCAGTGCCTTCTTTCTCAAAGGATGTCTGGAATGCTTCTCTCTATGCGCTTCTGTCATTCAGTTGGTTTTTGTCTAAAATAGGCATTTAACGGCAAATTTAAACGAAAAAAGCAGCACAATAGTGCTGCTTTTTTTTGCTGTAGGAGAAGGATTCGAACCTCCACGGGGTAGTTAGGCAATAGTCCGGTAGAATTACGCTTTGTCCTTCCAATCCCGATAGTTATCGGGACAGGATCCCCACCCCCGAGACAGGAGGGCTTGTCTGCCAGTTTCAACATCCTACAATGATGATTTAATACTAGTGGCCTTATGCCGGTAGGTTGATGGCTTTTCCCTATTTTTCAGGAAAAAAAACCAAAGGTTCAATAGGTCTGAGAACGAAGATTTAATAAGTGCCGAATCAACTAAAGCCCGACAGATATAAATTTTGCTGGGTCAAAATTAGAAATACCATCCGTTTATTAAAATTATAATAACAAATAATTATTTTTTTTACAGTATTTATACAATTTAGATCAAATAATTACGATATAATCAATTAGACCTCCTATTTAAGCATAGTATTTACTAAATCATTAAAATAGGCCGAGGCACATTTTAGCAAAATCTTATTGGGAAAAATGATCTAGACTCCAAATTAAAAAAGATACGCACTGCGAAATGGGCATAAAAAAAACCATGAAACAAAATTTCATGGTTTTAGTCAATTAACAATAAACCCAAAATAACCTGCTGTAGGAGAAGGATTCGAACCTCCACGGAGTAGTTAGGCAAATTTACGAGCTCGCTAAATGCTTTATCCTATGACCTCCACCCCCGAGACAGGAGGGCTTGTCTGCCAATTTCAACATCCTACAGTGTAGTGTAATTTCAATGTATTTTGAGTGCTTACCGTTTGTTTGCTCTCTTTCTATGATTCAAATATAGCAGACGGGTTTGTTTTTTAAAAATAATTCAAAAATAAAACTGAATATTTACAGTATTTTTAATGAAATCGTTTGAAAAATACAGTATCGTCAAAAACAGGTTTAATATTGACTGGAATATTGACTATTTTTCAATGTAAGGTCAAATAATTGCCAAAACAGCCTTAAAACAGCCATTTTATTGCTAAAAACGCATCATTTTCACCGAAAAATTGAACATATCCTAATAGAACAAACTTATTCGAAGTGCACATAATTCTCCCATTTGTCTAAAACAGCCTGAAAATCCTCGGGCAGTGGAGCTTCAAAATATAGTTTCTCCTTAGTCACAGGATGTATGAAACCCAAAGATTTTGCATGTAATGCCTGTCTTGGCAAAAGATTAAACGCATTATGTATAAAGGTCTTATACTTAGAAAACTGAGTTCCCTTCCGTATTTTATCTCCTCCATAGGTTGTATCATTGAATAGTGGATGTCCTATATACTTCATGTGCGCACGGATTTGATGTGTTCGGCCGGTTTCCAGATTACATTGAATCAGCGATACGTAACGCAGTCTGTTCAGCACTTTCCAGTGGGTCACCGCATGCTTCCCCTGATTTCCGTCCGGAAACACGTCCATTATCTTTCTGTTTTTGGCACTCCTGCCTACATTTCCGATGACAGTGCCCTCGTCCTCATCCATCTCGCCCCATACAAGCGCCAAATAAGTCCGCTCTATCGTGTGGCGGAAAAATTGCGATGCCAAATGGGTCATTGCTTCTTCCGATTTGGCAATTACCAACAGTCCGGAAGTATCCTTATCGATCCGATGAACCAACCCAGGCCTTCCTTCATTGCCTTTCATCTCCGGGAGATTCTGAAAGTAATATACTAAAGCATTAACCAGCGTGCCCGTCCAATTACCATGCGCAGGGTGAACCACCATTCCCGCTTCCTTATTGACAACCAACAAATGTTGATCTTCATAGACAATAGTTAATGGAATATTCTCAGGTACAACCTCGGTATCACGTGGCGGCTTGCCCATCAGCACACGGATATCATCCAGTGGCTTTACTTTATAGCTTCCCTTGATCGATTCTCCATTTACTTGGATCGCTCCTGCATCTATGGCCTGTTGAATTTTATTTCGGGTGGCAAAGGCTATTTTATCTGTCAGGAATTTATCGATTCTGGTGGGGGTCTGCCCTTTGTCGATTACAAATTTGTAATGTTCATAAAGTTCTAACTCTTCCTCGTCAAATTCTTCGTCTGCTTGCATGCTCATACTGCAAAAATAAGCTTATCAAGCTTAACTTTAACACTTCTGTACAAAAGCAACCCAAATGCTTCTTAAAAACCCAACTCCAATTCAATCCCTTAACCATCCTATCCTTTTGGAAAATGGAATCAAATTGGCAATTAAGCGGCTGGATTTAGTACATCCCGCAGTTTCGGGGAACAAATTTTTCAAACTTAAATACAATCTTGAAAAAGCGAAAACTGAAAAGAAAAACAAGATTCTGACCTTTGGAGGAGCTTTTTCAAATCATATATACGCCACGGCAGAAGCTGCGAAAGCTGAAAACCTTCATGCCATTGGCATCATCCGGGGAGAACGCACAGAACCTCTCAATGCCACGCTTTCACATGCTGAAAGACTCGGTATGCAGCTTCATTTTATTGATAGAAATACTTACAGAAACAAAACAGAACCTGAATTTCTTGCCAGTCTGAAAGAAAAATTCGGGGATTTTTACTTAATCCCAGAAGGAGGAACCAACGAACCGGCCATAAAAGGAACCGAAACGATCCTTGACTTGGAAGATGAGCAATTCTCCCATATCTGCTCATCAATCGGTACAGGAGGCACTTTTTCCGGGCTATATTCTTCACTTTCCAAGCACCAAAAGCTGCTCGGTTTCTCGGCTCTAAAAGGCGAGTTCATTCATAAAGAAATCTCTGATCTGATAGATCTGTACCAACTTAAAAGCAAAGGTGCATATGAGATTTTTACTACCTATCACTTTGGAGGCTACGCTAAATACACCCAAGAACTAATCGACTTCATCCGGTGGTTTTATGAAGCTTTTGGAATAGTACTGGATCCGGTTTACACCGGAAAAATGGCATTTGGGATCTGGGATTTGATCCAAAACGATTATTTCGCCGAAAACTCAAAAATCTTGATGATTCATTCCGGAGGGTTACAGGGGAATGTAGGATTTACTGAAAGGACGGGAATTTCTTTGCCAATCTTTTTGAAGTAAATAACGCACTTCTCAGCAATCCCCAGTGAGAACTTAAATTTCAGGCAATGCAATTTCTCTTTTTTTAAAAAATTCTGACATTTGAAGCACTCACTCCATCAACAACCCTCAATATGGCAAAGAACAAGAAAAGAAAAGGTACTCTAAGTAAAAGCCAGGAAATCAGCCCAAGGAAGTACCTTCAGACCAAAGTCAGACAATTGCCTATTTATGCCTGTTATATCAATGAAGATTGGGAACAGACGAAACTTGCTGAGGTCATCATCGCCAGAAAGCATACTAACGGCAATCTTACATTTGGAGCTTTCCTGACAGATGTGCTCGGAATGGGTGTGAAGGACACAATGTATGGTTTTAACCAATCTGTTTTTGAATTTGAGGAACTTCTGCAGAACCTGAGGGTTGAAATGGTAGCCTGTGATTATGAATTAGCGCATAACCTAGTCTATGGAGCTGTTGACTTTGCCTTGGAATTTGACATTCCCCCACATAGTGACTGGAAGCTCACCCAGTTTATTCTGGAGGAGGACACCGAAGATATCCCTTTGATGGATCTGGAATTTGGAGTCGATGGGAAACCGGTATTTTTAACAGAGGAGGATGAAGAGTTTAATGAGTATGACGAAGATGAAGAACTTGAGGAAGATGAGCTATTGCACTTAGCCCAAAATCTGGTATATAAAACAATCGATCTCGCTTATGACAAGACTTTCCCAAGAGAAAAAGATGACTTTGCAAGATTGATAACAGATGCCCACACACGACTGAACATAACAAATGAACCCATACAAGAACTGGAGGAATCTATAGCTGACATCATTGAAGACTTATATTATGAGCTTCAGGAATTAGCTGAGACTGGAAATACGAATGGGATCTTTAATTTTCGAAAGAAAATTAGTGATAAAATCCAGCAGTATCCAGACCAGCCTGTTCTATACAATTACTTAGGAAATAGTTATTTTCTACTTCGGGAGGTAGAAAAAGGCACAGAGATTTTCAAACAATGCCTAGTTGATTTTCCCGATTATCTACTTGGGCGACTCTTCTTAGCCTATCAGCTGATCCTGAATAAAAAATACGATGAAGCCAGGCAACTACTCCAAGACAATTATACACTACAGGAGTTGATGCCAAAAAGGAAGGTCTTTCATAATCAAGAAGTTTATATATTCTACGCTGTATGGGCTTTGTACTTGTTCTCTTATGAGAAAAATTTAGAAAAAGCACTTCCCTACTATGATCTGATTATTTCTAATTCAGACGAATCAATGAACTGGGGTTCTGTGGAGTCTGCAGTCACTTCCATTTCAAGGGAAAAAGTACAGCTACTTGAAAAGAAATATAATAAAGGCTTAGCAGAGATCGCTGATGAATTAGGAGTCCTTCAGATTTAATCAAAGAAAACACCTCTCCCGGTGATTTGTTATTCCGGGGATATACTGTTGGATTTGTAATCCAAACAAACTAACCTCAGACAATTCAAGCTTCCCTTTCTTTATTCCAAAGTATCCCACTGCGCTGCTCCATATATTGCATGTGAGAAGCATGTGAGAAGAATACGGATTGAAAATCCAGAGGAGCGGGTTACAAATCCCGAATAGCCACTTATCCTTTCAACGTAAAAAAATCGGCAGATTCCTGAGGATGAATCTGAAGCACATTTGCCAACACTAACCGAACCAACGTTTTAGACGCCAGAAATCTTGGCAGATTCGCCAACTTCGCAAATTCATTGAGTGTGATTTTATCGGACTCACCAAGAGCCTTCATTAGGATTTCTTCTTTTCTGCCATAGGTGAAGACTATATCCCTGGGAGTTTTTCCTCTTCGCAAAATCTCCCAAACTTCCTTACTCGCCTTCACAGACCGATCCGCCACACGGATGAATGCCTGTTTTCTCTCCTCCTCTTTAAGATAATGTGGTCGCCGGGAACTTACAGGAATTTTAAAAATTGCCACCCCCTTCTTCTCATTAATCTTTAGGGAACACAATTCATAGTCTAGCGGGGGAAAAATAAGCTCCTTAATGGCCTTTTCCATTACATAGATTTCCTCCTCTATATAGCGCTGCCCACTGACAGTTCCATCATCGTCTACCCCTATCAGCAAATCCCCTCCGGAAGTATTGGCAAAGGCAATCAATTCACGGACAATTTTCTCAGGAAAAGTCGCTTTCTTCTTAAATTCTATCCTCAGTCCCTCGCCTTTTGCAGCAAGCAACCTCACATCCTGCAGCGTCATTTTTGCAAATTTTTAGTAGAAATGAAGATGAATGAACGGTTTATAATTGGAATACTAACTAAAGGATCAATTAGTCTCTTCAGTAATGATCGAAAGGAAGAGAAATAATCATACACGCCCTCCATTCACACAACCAAACTAGTAACACAAACTCAACCATAACGCATTTTGGGTATCCTTAGCATCCTCTGGGTTAAAGATCTCTATTTGCTTACTCCACGGCTCAATTGTTCCAATCTGGATTTTTGGGATTGCCACTCATCACGGAGTCGCGCAGCTTCCATGAAATTCAGTTCCTTCGCAGCTTTCTCCATCAGCTTTTGTGTTTGCTGGATCAGCTTCTCCAACTTATCCTTGCTTAGGTATTGCACCACCGGATCTGCCACCATTCTCTCTTCGCCCGGCATAGGCTCCGCATAGAACTTCGCATTTTTCTTCGAGTCAGCCACTTTGGTTTGTCCCATGATTTTATCATGCGATTTCACTACCGTAGTCGGCGTGATACCATGCTCGGTATTATATTCAATCTGGATAGCCCGCCTTCTTTTCGTCTCATCAATCGCTAATTGCATAGAATGGGTGATTTTATCCGCATACATTATCACGCGCCCTTCGGAATTCCGGGCTGCCCGTCCAATTGTCTGCACAAGGCTTCGCTCATTTCTCAAAAACCCCTCTTTATCTGCATCCAAAATGGCCACCAAGGATACCTCAGGCAAATCCAATCCCTCTCTCAGCAAATTCACGCCCACAAGCACATCGAAAATCCCCAAACGCAATTCCCGCAAGATCTCCACCCGATCCAAAGTCTTCACCTCAGAGTGTATATACCGGGACTTCACACCGGCTCTTTCAAGGAATTTCTGAAGTTCTTCAGCCATTCGTTTTGTCAACGTCGTCACCAAGGTTCTCGCCCCAGCCTTAATCGTCTGGTCTATTTCCTCCAGTAGATCATCAATCTGATTTTGACTTGGCCTCACTTCAATAGTCGGATCCAAAAGCCCCGTGGGCCGTATGATCTGCTCTACCACCACACCTTCTGTCAATGACAGCTCATAATCCGCAGGAGTAGCGGAAACATAAATTGCCTGATTAATCAGTTCTTGAAATTCTTCGAACTTCAAAGGCCTGTTATCCAATGCTGAAGGGAGTCTAAAACCAAAATCCACCAAATTGACCTTTCTGGATCTATCACCACCCCACATGGCACGCACCTGTGGTAGAGTTACATGGCTTTCATCCACGACTAGCAGAAAATCATCCGGGAAATAATCTATCAGGCAGAATGGTCTAGCCCCGGGGGCCCTTCTGTCAAAATACCTGGAATAATTCTCCACTCCTGAGCAGTACCCCAATTCGCGCATCATCTCCAAATCGAACTCCGTTCGCTCCTGAAGCCGTTTAGCCTCTGCAAATCGGCCTTCTCTTTCGAAGAAATTTACCTGATCCACCATATCATGTTGTATTTCATGAATGGCAGTTTGCAAAGTGTCCTTGCCTGTTACAAATAGATTGGCAGGGAAAATGGAAATAATCTTTTCGTCATTAAGTTTCTTGCCTGTAGTAGGATCAAAACGCTGAATCGCCTCAATCTCGTCCCCCCAGAAGAAAATCCTGTATCCCCAATCTGCATAGGCTACAAAAATATCAACTGTATCTCCTTTCACCCGGAAAGTACCACGCGTGAGGTCATGCTGGGTTCGGCTATATAGAATATCCACCAATTTGAACAGCAGCTGATTTCTAGGAATTCTATCCCCTTCCTGGAGTCTGATGACATTCTTCCCAAACTCATCGGGATTTCCTATACCATAAATACAGGATACGGATGCCACCACGATTACATCTCTCCGTCCTGTGAGCAATGCTGAAGAAGCACTCAGCCGGAGTTTTTCAATCTCCTCGTTGATCGAAAGATCCTTTTCTATGTAAGTTCCCGAAGTAGGAATAAATGCTTCCGGCTGGTAATAATCATAGTAAGAAATGAAATACTCGACAGCATTTTCAGGGAAAAACTGCTTGAATTCCCCATATAATTGTGCCGCAAGGGTTTTATTATGACTTAGAACCAAGGTGGGTTTTTGCGTCTGCTGAATCAGGTTGGCTACAGTAAATGTTTTGCCTGAACCTGTCACACCAAGCAGCACCTGCGCCTGATCGCCATTATTCACACCTGCGGTCAGCTGTTCTATTGCCTTCGGCTGATCGCCGGTAGGTTGATAATCTGAGGTAAGTTTGAATTCCATAAGTCGTGTCCGAAAATACCCAACACCATTCCCCTATGCAAAAGTTTGCTCAGGAAAGAATTTCTAGCTCAGGAAATGGATTATGCTTCCGTCTCTCCTACCTCATTAAAGCCCCTCAGTCAACCTCACAAATCACAACACTGCAGTTGAAATCTTTGCCTTCAACCCATCCCCCTAAGCGGCACTCTAGTCCCTCTGAGCGGAGTCGAAGAGTCACTTTAGCCTTTTTAACTTCCCTACATTATAGTATAAGTAATTCGTCCTAAGAATAATTACCAAAAACAAAGGCATCAAACTAGGATGAAAAGACTGCCAGCCTAAAATCCAAAAAACCACCGCAGCATCCGCCATGATCAAGGCAAAAAGCAAGTAATGCTGTACCCAAGGTTTGACAGTTTTCTTGAGCAAGGCCAGCGCCAACACCAGATGTCCGGGAAAAGCCCATAGAATATTCCAGTTCCACTTAGTAGAAGGAATCAATGAGTAAACCCAGAGCCAGGCTATCACCAAACCTATGATCCCCAATAGTGCAAATAAGGTCACATCAAAACCTATATACAGCTTTTTCTTCTTGAAGCCTATAAAGGTGATGGCCGTAAAAATGACAGCTACCACCCAGAAGATCCAATAGGGATTTATTGCTCCAAAAGAACCATCAGGCTTTTCAAAACCCAAAATAACTCTACTTTCCCGCACCAAAGGCCGGGAAGGCCCATCTCCCTGGATTTCTGCTCTCGCAAAGGCTGCCTCTACATATTTTGGAAGAAACTGCTCTTCAAACGGCGTCGCATCTCTGTCCAGCCGAGAGCCCAATGCCAAATCAATCCCCAGATCCGACCAAGTCATATAGTAGACCATTTCATCGATCAACTCACGAAAGCTCTTATCCACAGTTTCCTGCTCCTCATCATGCCAGACCAGCTGATCCCCCAGCACCGTACCGATAGCATCCCGCACGCGGGTAGCACAATTGTCAAAGAAAAAATCGTAGCGATAGGCCCTGTTCTCAGGCAGGTAATTTGTTTCCAAAAATCGAATCAAATCGAGTATTTGCTGCTCATTGAGGTCAAGGATTTGCTCCCGCACACTTCGGTTAAAATAATCATACTCTGCAATAAAGCGATCAAAAGTGGATACAGACAGGTAATAATCAAGTCTGCCACCGGCAAAATTTAACACGAAGTTCGGGGCTCCAAAATCAAAGGTGCCGTAATTATATACCATGTCCCTACCGGAAGTGAGATCGACCACCCGAATCCCGCTATGTCCAAATGAACTGTAAATTTCCTCTCCGGGATCACAGGTCAGCAAGCTTATCCGGTATTGCTCAGCCAGCAAAGGGTTCAAACCGCTGCTAGTCAGCAAAAAAAACAAACTAACAACTATTTTTTTTAAAATCATTTTACTAAATTAATAATCGCTTTTTTCAGACAACAGATAACTTTTTGGATGGAGAGACAGGGCAAAACTTCAGCCCAAGAGGCAATTTTTCCATGCCGAATATACAGCATATTCCCGGCAGTTGTTTTCTGGTGCCTTTGCCTAAACATTTCATTTTGTCAAGAAACAGGTTCCTACCGGACAATTGCTTCCGGGAATTTTGAGAACGTAGCGATATGGCAAGTATACGATGGATCAGTATGGGCTGCTGCTGCCACCAAACCTACCCTTCTAAATGATATCTACATAGATCAAACCCGTACAGTCACTTTGACAGCTAACGAATCGGTGAAGAGCGTATTTATCAATGCTGAACTTAATGCAGGTGAAAAATTAAACCTCAACGGATTTAACCTTGACGTTTATGGAGCTCTTCGGGCTTTTTCAGGAGCTGCTCCAGGTGTCCCGTCAGGTTCATGGAACAGCCAAAATTGGATAGGTAATTCTGTGACCAGCACCATCACATTCAAGGGCACCTCAAGGGTAATTATCCCCAAAAATGCCTGGAGCGGATTTACAACACAAAGTCGGTATTCTGTAATTTTTGAGCCGGAAGAAGGCAACACCTTGACTATTGAAGAGCCCTTTAAAGCTGTAAGGTTTACCATTCGCTCAGGAAGCCTTCTCCAAAAATTAGATGTATCAGTGATTCCCAATTTTTGCTCCTCTCTTACCTTTAATACAGAAACCACTTTCTATCCATCTGGCCCATTTGGTGATTTTATTATTGAACCAAACGGAACATTAATTACTGAATGCGATCAGAATATAATAGCCAGATCAATTTCAGGATCTGTGAGTGCCGGCCTTATCGATCTGCAAAACGGGGCAGAACTCATTCTTTTGGGAACCTCTCCGCAGATTGAAGCTGCAACACTTCAATTAAATGGAAAAGTTACTTTCAGAAAAAATTCAGGTACTCAAAATTTTATATCCAAGTCCTTCGCAGGTTCAGCAGTGCCCTCCACCTTCAACGATCTGGAGATCCAAGGTTCTCAAAATGTCTCGCTGCCGCCAACTATAGCTCTAAATGGAAATATGTCCCAGACCGGATCCGGTCAATTTCAATTGCTCAACACACATCTCACCCTTCAAGGAACTGACGATCAGATGATCTCAGGATTTGCCTTAAGTACGCAGGATTTAACAGTGGACAAACCGGGCGGAGAGGTGAAATTAGAACAAAATCTAAACGTCCTCAGAAACCTCACTATGACGGGAGGAAGTCTGGATTTCCAGAACAATACGCTGACGCTGAACAACTCCGGCACAGGCTCGCTCAACTATCAAGGAGGCTCTTGGGAAAATCTGACAACATTCACTTATTCCAATGTACCCACAACCTTAAATGCGACCAATGGCACTTTCCCCTTTGGCGATAGATACCAAGGCGGCATCCGTAAAGTACAGATGCTCGGTACGAATGCCGGGGGTAATCTGACTATCAATTATACTGAATTCGACGGCGCCGATCACGATCCGGGATTTAATGACAACGATGATACGCCAATACTCTATCAACTCTTAAGTTATTTCCAATTTTCAGGGTTATCCCCTTCTTCTAATCAACTGGAATTGAAAATCTCCGCAGACAAATTGATCGTAGATGAACCTGAAGATCTCCGATTGGTTGGCACTGGCTATGCTGCTCCCGGAAGTCATATCGAAAGTACAGATGAAGTTAATCTGTGGGCAATCCGAAGTCTGGCTTTTAATGACCTACCCGGCAATAATTTCACTGTCGGTAGCTTCAGAACATTAAGCATTTTGCCTACCATATGGTTATCACTGTCTGCCAAAGCAGAAAATAACCTAGCTCAAATCAGCTGGTCCGTAGCCTCTGAAAAAAACAATGAGAAATTTGAAATTTATCGATTCGATAATCCTTCTGATTCCCTTGTGAAAATCGGAGAAGTTCCCAGCCTTGGCGATTCTGATATACCTGCATCTTATTCCTATTTGGACGAAATGCCTCCCAAATCAGCTTTCACTTACTATCAAATCAAAAAACTAGATTTATTCGGACGCTATTCTTGCAGTCATGTAATTAGTTTAGAAAATAATCTCAGGGAGATGTATAATCACCTCTCAATTTACCCAAATCCACATTCTTCAGGAAAGATTCACATTGCTCTTCCCGACAGTTTCAACACCGAAAATGCGCAAACAAGTATTTTCACTACCCAAGGGCATTTGATTTCGTCCTTTAATTTCAATGAATTTGAACTCTCTGAAAAACTGGAAATACTTAATCCCGGCATTTACTTAGTCAAATTTTCAAACACGGAAAGTATTCTTCAAACCCGGTGGATTAAACACTAGGTTTCATGGACTAATCGCCCAAACTAAATACAGTTTATCCCATTTTTTCTATCTTAGCCAGCTAAACCCAACCTATTCCTATGACCGTTATTCTTGTATTGCTAAGTATTGCTATTCTAGTACTGCTGATAGTCTGGGCAAAGCTCAATCCATTTTTAGCATTTCTGATTTCATCCATAATTGCAGGTTTTCTTCTAGGGCTTCCGGCAGATCAAATCGCCGGCTCCGTACAGCGTGGAATGGGCGTGCTATTGGGCGACTTGGTCATTGTAATCGTCATGGGTGCTATGCTCGGAAAATTAGTTGCCGAAAGTGGAGCAGCTCAACGAATAGCCGGTTTTCTAATGAAAATCTTTGGCCAAAAGCACATCACATGGGCTATGTCCATCACCGGATTGGTAGTGGGAATTCCGTTGTTCTACAATGTAGGATTTGTACTGCTTGTCCCCCTTGCATTCACAGTAGCCTACCAATATAAAATCTCAGCTGTCTACGTAGGGATACCTCTTCTGGCGGCGCTTTCAGTTACACACGGATTTCTTCCTCCCCATCCTTCTCCCGCCGCTTTGGTCGCGCAGTTCAATGCAAATATGGGTTTGACACTTCTTTATGGTTTTATGATTGCCATTCCCACCATAGCTCTTGCGGGGCCGATTTTCGCAAGAACACTGAAAAATATGGAAGCTAATCCGCTTAAGACATTTCAGGCAGAAACAAAACCTGAATCCGAACTCCCTTCTACTGCAAACAGCTTTTTCACCGCTTTACTTCCTGTAGTATTACTGATAGGCACGACGGTCCTTAATCTAAATATCGCAGCAGAAAGCAGCATGGCGCCCATTATAGCTTTTGTAGCAGATCCGGGGATAGTGATGTTAATCTCGGTACTTATCGCCACATATACCCTTGGTTTGAAACGGAATTTCACCATGAAGCAACTCATGGACCTCTATATAGTGGCGACTAAGGACATCGCTATGATTTTATTGATCGTGGCGGGTGCCGGTGCATTGAAACAGATATTCACTGATACCGGTGTCAGCTTGGTGATCGCAGAAGGCCTGCAATCGTGGGACATTCATCCGCTGATCCTGGCTTGGATTATTACCGCCATCATACGGGTGTGCGTGGGCTCTGCTACTGTAGCCGGACTTACCACCGCAGGAATAATAGCCCCGCTTGTAATTACCATGAATGTAGATCCAAATCTCTTGGTGCTTTCCATAGGTGCAGGAAGCCTGATGTTCTCCCACTTCAATGATGCCGGATTCTGGATGTACAAGGAATTTTTCAATGTAAGTATCAAAGACACCATCAAATCATGGTCTTTGATGGAAACCATCGTAGCCGTAGCCGGTTTGGCAGGTGTCTTAATCCTTGACATCTTTGTATAATTTCACAAAAAAACTAAACCACATGGAATCCCCTGAAAGTAATTTCTCCAAACTGGGCCTTTCACTGCCCCCTGCGCCAAAACCTCTGGGCGTTTATAAGCCTTGCCTGATTGACGGCAAGTACCTCTACCTATCCGGTCATGGCACCGTACAGGATGACGGAAGCCTGATCATAGGAAGAATCGGTGAAGATCTGGATATAGAAGAAGGTAAATTGGCTGCAAGGCAAGTTGGATTGGCTATGCTTGCTACCATCAAGGCAAATCTCGGCTCCCTCAATCGCGTAAAACGCGTGATCAAGGTATTGGGCATGGTTAATTGTGTCTCTACATTCGAGCGCCATCCCTATGTAATCAACGGATGCAGCGAATTATTCGCGCAAGTTTGGGGAGAAGAGCATGGGATAGGCGTACGGTCCGCTGTGGGAATGGGCACTCTGCCGGATAATATTCCGGTGGAAGTAGAAGCAATGTTTGAGCTACACGAAGGAGCTTAAGGCTAAAAGAGAGTCCTTGATAATTTTAACTTACCGTGGTCTGTGTGACGCAGACCACGGTCACATAGCTACAGGAAGGAGTTTAAGGCTGAACGAGCGCCTTGTACGACTCGAACACGCTCATCACGTCTTTGACGTAGTTTACTGCCAAATGTCCTTTGGCGAAGCCACTCTTGACAATAGGATCCCCGTAATAATCAGGATCACTTTTCAATTCTAAAAACCTCGAAACTGAAGGCCAAGCTTGTGTGTTTTCTCCGTATTTCAAGGTCAATCTCCAAGCATCTTCCACATGACCATGACCTATATTGTAAGAAGCCAGCACAAATTTCAGGCGTTCATCGGTATCAGGCACCCTTTCCATCCAGAATTTATCCAAGTATCTCAAGTACTTAACTCCTCCCATCAGTGACTGGGAAGGGTCGTTAGGATTATCCACCCCAAAACGCTCCAAAGTAACAGGCATCAATTGAAGCAGACCCTTTGCTCCCGCATAAGAGGTAGCCACAGTATCAAATTTCGATTCTTTGTACACCAAAGAAGCCAACAGTCTCCAATCCCAACCTAACTCTTCTGCCCCATTTTTGATAATATCATCATACATGGAGATCTGATTACCTGCCAGTGAAGAAAAAGGACTATTGCTTCTGAAATAGCTGTTCTTAGAATCCAGAAAATACTTGGCATACAGATCAGGTATGAGCCTCTTTTGTTTTTCCTCTAGCCAATTGTTCAAAGAAGACAACAGTTTGGGGGAGTTTTCCCTAACGACCCAAGCTACATCCCCTTCTTCCCGAACTTTCCAAGAGATATCCAATCCATCATAGTAAGTAGCATTTGCCTTGGCAATATTCTGGTCAGCTATAGTCCATTTGATTCTGCCGTCTGCCACCTGATCAATTAGCATTTCTTCGTGATCGGGTGTGGAAACAACAGTATAGTTCAATTGAAGCGAATCTTTCAAACTGCACAGCTGGGCTTTGTAGACAGTCCCTTCACGGACATGAATTGTGTCTGAAGCAAGTTGATCCCAAGAAGTGATTTTTCCGGAGGATTTATTACCGACAAGAACTGTATTCATTTTTCCCAGAGGGAGTGAAAATGAAGTTTTTTCAGATCTTTCCACGTTCTTTTCAAGGTTCATGGCGATCAAATCCACTTTGCCTTCATTCAGGTATTCAAAGGCTCCGTCAATATCCGAAATAAGAACTAAATGTAATTGTACATTTAATCTTTTGGCAAGATCACGCAGAAGCTCATACTCATAGCCCATTCTCCGCCCACGGTAAATATAATAGCCTGTAGAATTATCGTCCACTGCGGCGCGGATAAAACCACGATTTTGGATTCCCTGAAGATCAAGCGAGTAAGTCTCTTTTTTGATTCTTGACCCAAAATTCTTCTTAACAAAGGTGCATTGCACACCGAAAAGAAGAAGCGTCACTATGGAGGAAAATAGAATTAGTGCTTTTTTCATTCACAAGAGCCACCGGGCTCCGGATGTTACGAATGCCCATTTGGCAAAAGTTGTGCCAAAATAAAAATAACGCATTCGTTAAAAAAAGCAAATAAAAAAACGAAGGTTATTGTTGAAACCTTCGTTTTCTAACTAATCTTCTGAGGGTAACTCGAAATGCTCTGAGCTATTTTGAAAGAAAATCTTTCCTGAAAGTCTTCTCAACTCAATTTCCTGCTCTTTAATATTAAATATGGAAGTAATCAATCTGTTCTCTGCAGTCAGCAAATTCACCTGAGCATCCCTGAATTCAAGGTAAGAGGCAATTCCCAGTCTAAACCTTTCCAAGGCGATTTCGGAGCTTTCTTTTGCTACCGCATAATTCTTTCGTTCCACTTCCAGCAAGTTCTTATTGGTGGTGTATGTATTGAACGCACGGTGGATGTCAGAGCGAAGCTGGATCTCATATTGATCCACCGCATAAGACTGGATTCTCTGCTGCACCTTCGCATTCTGGATTCTCCTGTTTAGCGTAAACCCATTGAAGACATTCAGGGCAACGTTCCCTCCATAATTGAATCCTTCCCGTTGGTTTTGAAGAAGAAAACCAGCATCCGAGTTCAAGGTATTGGTCGCCCAAGATCCATTGAGATTGATCACTGGAAGTCTGCTTACTCTTAATTCTTTGAGCTCTAAGTATGCCACGTTCTCCTGACGCTGAGTGATGAGATAAGCTTTATTTTCTAAAAAAGCATTTTCTACCAGGTCTTCCAAAAACATAGGTTCCCCTACTGTAATGGTGTCGTTCACTTCAAACTGCATATCGGGATTCAAAGCCATGATTTCATTAAGGTTGACCCGGGAATTTTGGATCACCTGCTCCTGCCCTAGCAGCAAGCTTAAATCAGAATTGTAATCCACTTCCGCTGTCAAATAGTCACGTTTCCCTGCTCCTCCAAGTGAATACTGGGCTTCGGCTATATTCAGACGCGCCTGACTGAGCTCCAAGGTACGTTCAAGGACTTTTTGCCGCTGCAGCTCCAGCACGAGTCGGTAGTAGGCTGAAGATATATTGGCCACCGTGTTTTCTACTGCCACTTTAGCATCCAATTCGGATATTTCGGTCAACACTCCCAGCCGCTTCAGCACGATGAAACTCTCCGGCCTAAAGCCATAAATGCCTACAATACTTAAATTCTTAGACCTCGATCTTGCGTCGTCTATGGTGTTTGGTTCAGGATTAGTGGCAAAAAGCTGCTCCACATCTTCAATACTATAATTCCGTGTATAAGTAGCGTCCACGATAGGCATCAGATAATCACCTTGGCCAATACGTTCATTTCTCTCTTGAATATCCACAGTTTCCACTGCGATTTTGATGTCCAGATTTTTTTCCAAGCCTATGGTGATGGCTTTCTCCAGATCCAGAGATTCGCTGCTTTGGGCAAATAAGCTTGTTGCAATAATGCCCATAAAGAGCAGTAGGCTAAGTTTCTTCATTAAATTCTGGCTAATCTTCCTTCTTTGGAAGTGAGATAAGTATAAATGGCAGGGATGACAAAGAGTGTCAAGATAGTAGCAAAGGCCAATCCCCCTATCACAGCAGCCCCCATTGGCACACGGCTTTCCGCTCCTGCTCCAAGTCCAAGAGCAATGGGCAAAATACCTAGAATAGTCGATAAACTAGTCATCAAAATCGGTCGGAATCGTGCTACTGCCGCACCAAAAATCGCTTCATCAACAGACATTCCTGCCGCTTTTCTTTGGTTTGCAAACTCTACGATCAGAATACCGTTTTTGGTCACCAAACCTATCAGCATGATAATTCCAATCTGACTGAAAATATTAAGGGTAAACCCGCTTAACCACAAGGTGAAGAGAGCTCCAAAGAGTGCCAATGGCACTGTAAACATGATCGTAAGCGGATCCATAAAACTCTCAAACTGCGCTGAAAGAACAAGGTAGATCAAGATCAATGCAAATAGAAATGCAAACAACAAACTGTTTGAACTTTCTCTAAATTCCTTGGAAGGACCTGATACATCCGTAGTGAACGAGTCATCCAAAACCTCAGCCGCTATTCGGTCCATTTCATCCAATCCCGCTCCAATAGTATAGCCTTCTGCCAAGTTTGCAGATACTGTACCCGCAACGAAGCGGTTAAATCTAAACAACTGCGGCGGGGTACTTTTCTCTGTCACAGTCACCAAGTTGTCCAGCTGAACCAATGATCCGTTTTCTGCCCGTACATAAAGCATTCTTAGATTTATGGGCTCATTTCTATCCTCCAACCTCATTTCACCCACAACTTGATACTGCTTGCCATTCTTTATAAAATAAGCAAACCGCTGACCTGAGTAGGATAATTGTAATGTTCTGGCTATCTCCTGAACAGAAACTCCGATATTTCTGGCTTTTGCCCGATCTATTTCGATTTCCAGCTCAGGTTTGGTAAACTTTAAGTTGATATCCGAGAAAATAAACACCGGACTTTTTCCCACTTCTTCCATAAACGTAGGAATAACCTCCTTCAACTTCTCCAAAGTAGGTGCTTGCAGCACATACTGTACCGGTAGACCTCCACGACTGTTTCCTATGGATTGAGCCTGGGAAGCAAAAGCTCTTACGGAAGTATAGCTCTTTAATTTTTGATTTATCAGATTGAAATATTCGCCTTGGGTCTTTTCCCTATCTTCCGAATTAGTCAGAATGAAGCGAACAAATCCTGAGTTGGTACTGGCTGAACCAAACCCCGGGGAAGTCACCGAAATCAATCCTTTGACATCCTCTTTGGGATAATCTCTTTTGAAATCCTCAACCATCTGATCAATCACCCGATCCATATAACCAAAAGTGGCTCCTTCAGGCCCTGTAAGATTGATCCGGATTTCGCCCCTATCCTCGGTAGGTGTAAGTTCACTTGGAATCTGATTGAACAACCAATAAATCCCCAACCCCATAAGTCCGACCAATACAAAAGAAAACCAGCGAACTTTCATAAACCAGCCCAAAGCTGTTTCGTATTTGTCGTTGATCCATACGAACACAGGCTCCGTCACATTGTAAAATTTGCTATGCTTTTCCCTCCTCTTCAATAGCTTAGAGCTAAGCATGGGAGTCATGGTCAAGGCTACAAAGGAGGAAATAATCACCGCCCCCGCTACCACAATTCCGAATTCACGGAATAAGCGTCCCGTCGTTCCTGTCAAAAATATCACAGGAAGAAATACTGCCGCAAGCGCCACCGTGGTCGCAATTACCGCAAAGAAAATCTCCTCAGCCCCCTTCTCAGCAGCTTTCAGTGGCTCCTCTCCTTTCTCTATTCGGGAGTAGATGTTCTCCAACACCACAATTGCATCATCCACGACTAGCCCTATCGACAGGACTATTCCCAGCAGTGTAAGTACGTTAATGGAGAAATTCATCAAATACATGATGAAAAATACGCCGATAAGGGAAATAGGAATTGTAAGTACCGGAATAAAGGTCGTCCGCCAATCACGGAGAAAAAGGAAGATAATTGCCACCACAAGGATAAATGCTGTGATAATCGTCTCCTGAACCTCAGAGATAGAACTACGGATATACTGCGTAGAATCAAAACCAATTTCCAGACCTACATCAGCAGGCAGATCCTTTTTGATAAACTCCAGTCTTCTATAAAACTCATCTACAATCTCAATACTGTTGGAGCCCGGGAGAGGCACCAACACGACTCCTACCATGGGCACTCCGTCTCTTTTCAGAACTGTCCGCTCATTGAGTGCTGACAATTCAGCTTTCCCCACATCCTGAAAACGCACAATGTTATTCTGATCCTCTTTGATGATCAGATCATTGAATTCTTGGGGACTGCTTAGTCTACTTTTCGTACGGACAGATAGCTCGATCGTTTCTCCCTCAATTCTGCCGGATGGGAGCTCTACGTTTTCACTTTGTACTTTGGACAGAATATCCAGAGGAGTCACTCCATAGGAAGCCATTTTCAGCGGATCCATTCTTAGACGGATCGCATACTCTTTTTCACCCCAAATCTGCACCCTACTTACTCCGGGAATAGTCTGAAGTCTTTCTTTGAAAATATTTACTGCAATGTCCGATAGATCCAACAGGCTTCTCTCATCACTCTTTACATTCAAAAAAACGATTGGCTGGGAATCGGCATCTGCCTTGGAAACTACCGGAGGCTCCGCATCTGGGGGAAGATTTCGCTGTGCACCGGAGACCTTATCCCGCACATCGTTTGCGGCGGCCTCCAAATCAGCCCCCACGTCAAATTCCACGGTGATGCTACTTGCACCGTCGCTACTCGTAGAGGTAAGGGATTTGATCCCCTGGATCCCATTGATTGCTTCTTCGAGAGGCTCTGTGATCTGCGCCTCAATTACATCCGCATTCGCACCTACATAGGTTGTCCTTACATTGATTACGGGAGGATCCACACTTGGAAATTCCCTGACTCCCAGCAGAGAAATCCCAATAGCACCAAAAAGTATGATGACCAGAGACATCACTATGGCCAGTACCGGCCTGTTGATACTTATACTTGATAAGCTTGACATGTTAGTTGATTTGAGTGAATTCAACAGGCGTTCCCGTTCTTGCTTGCAATACACCGGTGGTGAGTACCAGATCTCCCACATTCAAACCACTTATGATCTGAACATGTGTATCTGTCCGGGTGCCGATCTCCACTGCCCGCTCTTCGGCTTTACTATCGGCACCAACTACGAAAACTTTATACCCTTGTAGTTCAGGGATGACAGATTCAGAAGGAACCATCAAAGCATCCTCAGTTTCCCCCAACACAAATCGAATTCTAACAAACATACCGGGCAAAAATTTCCTATCCTTATTTGGGCTCTCCGCTCTCAGTCTAAGGGTACGGGTTGCCGCATCTATCTGAGGTTCAAAAGCAAAAACTTTACCCACGACTTCATTAGGCGAGGATTCATTGGAAAAATAAATAGACGAACCCACCGTCACTTGATTGGCATAACGCTCAGGAATGGAAAACTCTATCTTAATTGGGTCTATATTCACAAAGTTTGCAATGATATCACTTGTGGCAATCACAGACCCTTCACTGACTTGCCTCAACCCCAAAATCCCATTGAAAGGAGCCCTAATGACCGTTTTAGAAAGCTGAGCTTCTACCAATTTCAAATCAGAA
Organism: Algoriphagus sp. 4150; assembly: GCF_031457395.1. Taxonomy (NCBI): domain Bacteria; kingdom Pseudomonadati; phylum Bacteroidota; class Cytophagia; order Cytophagales; family Cyclobacteriaceae; genus Algoriphagus; species Algoriphagus sp. 4150. The sequence continues at coordinate 500,494 of NZ_JAVDWS010000002.1, read as the reverse complement.
AGCGTAGTATTGAACTGATTTAGCACGATATCGTATTCTTCTTGGCTTATTGCCTCGCGGGCCAACAGCTGCTTTTGTCTATTTTCCTGACTTTCAAAAAGCTTCTGAGTATATTCCAATCTCTGATATTGTGCTTGTAACTCATCGTCGTTCAGGTAGAGCAGCGGAGTTCCTTTACTTACATATTGTCCCTCTTTAAAAGCGACCTTAGTGATCAACCCGGAAATTTCCGATCTAAGGTCCACAGATTCGTTGGGCAGAATAGTACCTGTCACTGAAAGCTGATTCCTAAGTGTCTCCCGCTCAAGCTTCACTACTCTTACGGGTAATTTGGCATTGACATCCGGTCCTGCACCCACAGAGGCAACCCCTGTATCATTGCTTTTGCGACTATCCAATCTAGGGTAGAAGTACGCAAAGGCTGCAATCAGGATTACGGCAATGATTAATATGGTCTTAGTTTGCTTTTTCATGTAGAAAGGTAATAGGCTTTTTAGGTTTGGTTTTGGATAAATGCAAGCGATAGTCGGTTGAACTCCTGAGGTTTTTCCACATTCACTACGTGGCCGCATTTCTTCAAAATATTCAAAACTGAATTTTTATGTGTTTTAATTATTTTTTTTACCGGTTCCAAGAACATCACATCCTGATCTCCCATCACATATAAGGTAGGAATCCCCAGATCGGACTCCTTGAAATATCGAAGAAGCGGATTTATATGCTTTGTCAACTGAAACCAGCGAATAAATTCCTTTTGACAGAGTTTTTGGGCTTCGTGAACAAACAAATTTCTTGACTCTGCATGCTGCTTTCTCGGCAAGATCACAAAGGCAAATAATCTGTAAAGCCACATATAGGGTATTACCCGCTTAAATGTACTACCCAAAAACACCAATACTCTTGACTGTGGGGTTAATCTTGTGACAGCTCCTGCCATCACTAGTGATTTAACGCGCCAACGTTCAAGCTCTGCCAGCTGACGGACGATGATCGTCCCCAGCGACACTCCCATAAAATGGGCGGGCGGAATCTTTAGATGATCAAGAACTTTGATTACATCCAAAGTGACCCCTTCAAAAGTATATTCCTCATTGTAAATTGCCTGGGGAAGATCAGCAGACTTGCCATGTCCACGAAGATCAATCAGCAAAAGATTATACTTTTCACTAAAATCCTTAAGCTGCTTAAACCATACCGCAGACGATCCTCCAGCTCCATGTATAAACACGACCCATTCTTTGCTTACTGAATGAGAAAATACTTTGTGGTACAACATATATGGTTAACCTGCAGGCTTAGCATAAGGTTGTCTGCTAACAAAAATAGCTTTCTCAAAGCAGTAAAAATCAATAAAACTTACTGGTGGCAAATCCCCACTACCAATGGAAAAAAAAAGGGATGCTATCGTAGTTAGGGGTAATTATTGACTTAATCATATGATTATCCATAATGTTACCGCCAATGTTATTTTAGGGCAATTCAAAAATGAATTAGGAAGGTCAAAATAGTTAACATCTCCCGTCAAGATGCATAAAACAAAGAAGCCTGAAGTTCTGCTTTGAGCCGATTATAATCCGACTTTTCCTGATCTGTCATCCTATAATCCCAAGTTTGGAGAATGTCCAACGACAAGTAATATTCGGTTTTTTTGTCTTCAGATGCTGTGGCTGCTATATCCTTCAACATGATCATTGAGTCCTCTTCCAATGACTCCATCCTGCTTAAATTCATCCCAATATATCTTTTTGCCTTTTCAAATTGTCCGAGTTTGAAGTAGGCTATTCCCAAGGTATTTGACCAAATTTTGACAAGATCCTTTCCCGAAAACAATTTTGGGTAGGTGTAAAGTAAACGATCATACTCCCGAATGACTTGTTCATTTTGCTCTGTCATAAAAATGGCATAGGCATAAATCGCATCATAATGGTCTTCAAACATTGCAGGATTGACTGTTTTCAGTTTTTTATAGATCCTGATGCAATCATCAAAAGAGGATTCAAGATAGGCCTTGTGAAGTGCTTCTTTATAGTAAGACTCAGCAAGTAATCCTCCATCAGCAGCCAGTTCATAGTTTTTGGAAGCTCCCAAATTGTCTTTCAACAAGGAATACACCATACCATTGTGAAAGTGCTTATAGGAATCTTTAGGATCTACAACCAGTGAGTTCTCACTCACAGGATCCATTTCTATATCAAACCCTTTCCCAAAATCATGCGCAAACAACATTTCAAGATAACTCAAATATGGGCGGTTCAAGGGCTCTTTCTTGTGAAGTGAAACCAATAGTTTAGAAGCATTGGTCGCCTCCTTGTTATGATAGTAAGTTTCTGCGAGCATCAGGGAGAATTTTCTATGATTTTCTGATCCTTCCTCGAAATACGCTATCATTGCCCGAAGAATCCTGATGGCATCATCAAGAGATTTCATATCCAAATAAATCAAAAGCAGGGAATGTAATGCTTGCAGGCGATCTTCTGTTGTGACAAACTGTCTGACACAGTTATTCAAAGTCATTGCTGCCTTTTCTTTTTCCCCAAGCTGTTCATACGCTAAGCCTAATATGTAATTACCTTGGGCACTGGGCTGGCTGGACTTTCTGATGTTTTCCAAAACCCCAACTGCTTTTTGGAAATCATGTATTCTAAAAAAATGTAAGGCTTTAGTTTCTTCGAGCTGAAGAGGGTTTCCTCCATTTAGTTTACTTTGTGAAAAACAGTGGAAAACAGCTTCATGGTTTTGTGCTTCACTCTGGATTTCAGCTTTCAACAACCATAGTCTAGGTTCTTTCGGGAAAGTTTTCAGCAAGTCCTCAAGGATGGCATTGGCCTTCTCTACACTCTTTATTTTCACAAATGCTGAAGCCCTCAATATCCCCGCATTCAAAGTAAAAGCTTGCTGCCCTACAGTCTGAGGATCCAAAGGAATAACTTTATCCATTGGCTTTACATGGGCCTGCCCAAATTCCCATTCAAATAAACTGAGTAAATCCAAAGCTTTTTTTGGATTACCTGAATGAATATACATTTTGGCAAGAATCAATGCGCTTTCTTGGTTGATGGATTTTTGCTTCGTCTGAATCTCCCATATCTTCACGGCCTTGTCCCTCCGATTTTGCTGCAGATTACAAATCGCCCAAAAATCCGATACTTCATAGTCGGATAACCAAGCATGACCTTCCATATCGGTGATTAATTTCGAAATCTTATCCGGTTGGTGAGTTTGCTTGTACAGGGGCAGCAATTCAAAAAATACTGCTTTACTCTCTTCCTCTGAGAACAGATTCTCAAGCTCCTGAATGCGGTAATACCTGCATTTTTGCAATTTTAAAATTGTCAACGTATCATCAGGGATGCTGAGAAGTGCTTTTTGATAATAGCTTATGGCATTGGTATAATCTTGATTTTGCAAATAATAATCCCCAAGGGATTTTGTCAGTCCAAAATGATCAGGAGTGTGTTGCAAACCCTGATCGATCAGCTCAAGGGACACTTCACAAGCTTCGCTTATCAAAAAAAGAAAATCATCACCCTCTAAGGCATCATGTGCCAATAATCTATCGATCTGAATCCCGGCACTATCCAAAAGTTCTTGACCTTTGCATTGCTTTCCGATCCACTTCAGCCATGCGCGGGACAAAAGGATCTCACGGCTTGCATCTTGCTCTTGGATATGGTTTTCCGCATCTTCCAAAGCCTGCCTCATTGCTCCAAAATCTGATTTTTCAAAAGCTTTATAAGCCAAGGCGATATAGTTATTGAACATGGTTATGCTTTTAATTTTCAAAATTTAAATGGATGCACTAGTGTTCCATCCTGTTGCATCATTCTGTGCCAAGCAGCATAAAGATTGTTGGAAGGCAATATTTCCATTGAATCCAGTTGCATAGTAGGAGTTGTATAATGGTTGCCCAAAAGGACGTTGTCATTATATTCCTGCCAATCCGAAAATAGAGATGCTGCAGTGGGAAGGATGTGAAGCACTCTCCTGATCAGCTCCTTTTCAGAAATCAATCCGCATGCAAAAGAGAGCCTGCTGAGCAGCACATATAAACTGATGTCATAACCTCTGATGCCAACTTTTCTCAGCCTTACCCTATTGATCCAGACGATCTGTGCACTTTTGCCGGTAAACGAGTCCTCAATCCCTTCGATATAAACCGGAAAATCAGCTTCGGAAAAAGTATTAAAAATGCGAAGTTGATCCATGAACAAGTTGTTTGGACCATTATCATTCAAGAGTCCCTGGAGGATTCTTATGGCGCTTTGTTCATGAAAGATCCCCTTGCTGTTCAGAAACCGCATCAAATGATTGAAAACCGCCCGATCAGGATTTTCAAACCCCGACAATGAAAGGTCACTTTGCCCACCGAGTGCGTTGAGCATCAGTGCTGAAAGATTGAGCCCTTGCTGCAATTGCTTTTCTAGCGTTTCTTGATTCATATGATTATATTTTGATTTTTAAAGGCCATATGCCCGCCTGTCGTCGGACAGGGAATGCCCTAAATAATCATTCCTCTGTGTGAGAAACCTTTCACATGGGCATCTCATGTGTTGGAAGTTTGGTTTTGGCGAAGCTGTTCCACTATTCCCCCGAGCAACTCTGAATGTGCTGGGGAGTAATTCCCTCCTTCCAACATCGCCTGTATTGCCATTTCATATTGGAATGAAAAGATTGAACCTTGTAGGTATTGCTGGAAGATGATAGCTCCCAGTTGGCCATAAGTCGAATACGGACCATCAGGTGCGCAAACCGGATCCAAGAGCATTTCATATAATTTCTGATACAGTTTCAGCCCTAAAGCCATGTCATTGGCAATAAATGCCATTATCTCGGCTTGCTTCATGATCAGGACCGATAGGAAAATAGGATTGTTGGACTTGTCTTTTTTGTAATAAGGCAAATGGTTGATCAGAGAATTTAAACTTTCGGAAGTAGCGGTAAAGGATACCATGAAAGAACTGATTTGCTGCACATCAAAATGCATTTCTTCAATATCTTCTCCTGTAGAATCAGCCTCATCATCAGAATTCCATACAGATTCTGTGGCTTTTTCAACTGTCTCTACTTCCAAATAGTCGCTTTGTCCTGATTTCTCTATCCAGTCATTGATTTTTTCACCTATTGATCCATTGAAGACACCGTCTTCCATACTAGCGTTCAATTGGTCAACAAAGGATTCACTTATACTTTCATGCGGTAAACAGTCTAGTAAATCAAGTAGGTGTAATTCAAGCTTCTTGCGCATTTTACCAATCAGAATACTATTATCTTCAAAGAGATCTGTAGGAAGTGAGAGTAGTCTGATAATCTTTTCAGCAAACACTGGGGCATTTTGCTGATTGAGGGATATGGCATCGAAGAGCAGGGATTTTCTTTCCTCCATTAATTCAATCGCCCAATACAAAGGCTTTTTGTTTCCCAAAAAAACTGTTTCCACATAATTATAGAAGACCGTGCAGGCCTTTTTGGGATCGTTTTCCAAATATTGCGTCATTGTTTTCTTGGAGCTGTCATACAGCAATTCCTGTATGCTGTGGTGGCTTCCCTGAAATTCCAACAAGGCATTCAATAGGCTGTTTTTATCCTCGATGTATTCACCAAGAGAGACTAAAACCTTCAGTACATAGGTCGTCCAGTTATCCAGTGTTTGGGGCTTGTTAGCTGTATGCCTTACCATTTGGATCAACACATTGACAAACAATTCCAATTGCCTAGGTTCCAATTTCGCCTTGTCATTGTACTCAAGTAGGTAATCATACAAAGCATGGATCAAAAACCTGTTAGTCTTTATTTCAAGACCATATCTGAAATTCACTACCGCATGGGAGATGGTATTTTCCATACCCTGCATGACTTCTTCGATGATATAGCGTCCACTAAGCTGAAAAAGCTGCCCATCCTTTAGAACTTTTGGAAGTTCCTTATCGCCACGGCTTGCCAACAGTGCATCAAACCTGTCATTGACAAAGTCTCTTATTTCTTTATTCTGGTTATTTGGTGCAGCATAGTTGATCCAAAAGCCGATCATACAGGCTGGAATTCTTTTAGCTTGGCTGAAATTGAAAAATTGCTTGGCATATTTTTCAAAGTTTGGGCTATAGAGATTTATGCCATTCTCGGAACTGAGCCAATCATGAAATCGAATAAGACATTTTTCAGGCTGATCGTATTCAAAAATACTTGGACGCAGAGAGTACAGTCCAACTTCTCCCATTCCCCATTCTACATGACCCAAAGCTTCGATCAAAGGATAATTTCCAGCACTATCTTGGATATCCATGATGACGGGACTATTAGAAAAGAAGGCTTCTTTCTGATAAGTGATCATTTTGATAGCCCAGTCCAAGTTCTCGGAAAGCTGATCAGCCAGAGCCAAGGGATTGCTCTTTATCCAATTCATCAGCAAGTCAACCTGTCCATAATCCATTAGGCTTATGCCACAAGAAAAATCTTGGTAAGTATCGATAAATTTCCTCCAACTGCTGTCAAAGAAATCCTCAATCAACCTGTCTCCAAGCACAAAACTTTTAGGCTTTTCAGACCCTTCGATATAATAAAAAGTATTTGTGCCAAAAAATCCATTTGCAACAGCGCTATACGCAAACCATTCGGATATAGTGCCATAGCTGTTGTCAAAAATTTTCCCAAGCCAATAGTTAGCCGCAGTATAGGATAATGCGTTTTCTGCTTTGAGTAGAATAGTGAAGAAATCAATTAATTTATTGCGATTACCGGTATCTTTAGCTGCAGCCTGATAGATATGGATGTCTAGAAATTTAAAGAATTTGATGATGGTTTGTGGTGGAGGATAGTGTCCGGATTCAATAAATTCCCCCAAAGAAGTCATCCTGTCAAATCCAGCCACATAATCTGAGAAATAGGATGAATCATTGAATGCTGCGGCATACAGCCTCGAATAATTCAGTTCTTTTTGCGGAGGATAGGATAAAACGATCTCAGTTAGTTCATTTCTTCCCAGTTTTGCGCCATAATCCAATAGGGTTTCCAATTGATCCTGGGTAAAAGACCCATACTGAAGGGCAAACAATAACAAGCGAATATATAACGGGACATCATTCTCATCCTTAGCTATATCTTTGGAAAACTTTCCATAATCCGTCAGTCGTCGGCCAAACAAAGGAGAGAGAACCTTATAATCCGACTCATAATTTGCATCAAAAGGTTTCTTGCTTTCCATTTGTGCAAACTCCATATCCCTTTGAGCCTCCCATTCACGAATCTTTTCTTTTGGAACGCCCGCAATGACAGATTTTGAAAACTTATTGTTCCATTTCTTGGTCAATTCGCCCTTGTTAAAGTCCCAAATCTGCAGGTCATAGTTATGTTCTGAGATATCTATTTTCTGCTTCCTCTCTATTACCTTTAGCTGAACATCATTCAATATACCGTCACTTCCTACCGTTTCCAGTTCTGGTCTATGTCTATCCAACAACCACTCAAAAGCATACCCTCCATAATCAGAATCAATTTTGGCGATTTTAGAAATCTTTTCTAGGTTGTTATATAGCAATGCAACTGAAAGTTGCAATCCTACATCGGGATGATCTGAAGCCTCTTTGGTTAAGTACTCATATCTTTCAAAGTCAGGCCAGTCAGTATTTTTTGTATTGATTAAAAGATTTGTCAATGCCACCGCAGCATACGGTTGCAGGTATGACGTTTCCATTGCCTGCAACAATAAGGACACCATCATCTCAATAATGGTTTTCCCGGGCTCTATAAAATAGTTGTCCGGATCCAAAAACAGATCCCATCTGAAATTATGGATAAAGCAATTGGGATGCGAAAGCACCAAAGCAAATTCCTGCGGATGAAGCGCTTTGTTCCAGATAGCGTATTCTATGATAATCCCCGCATAAAATTGCGGACTATACCTTCCAAATGGCGGAATTCTCCTCAAGTCAGCAGCCAAAGCCAATTCAGCTCCTGACCGTGAAGGATGATCCTTTGTGAGAAATAGCTTATCTGTTGAAATATCCAAATATCTCCCCTCATATTCAGCAAATTTATCGAGCTGGTCCTGAGTGAATGGAATTATTTTAAGTAGGTCTTCCTCAACTCTATTGTATTTAGGTCTACCCTTTATCAGTAGAAGATCCTCAAGTTGTTCTAGTTCCTGTATGGTTTTTTCAATCAATGCATAATGCTGATTGAATTGTTGCTGGTATTGGATTAATTTGACTTCTCCAAGAGCCCTGAGTTTTGCGGGAAGCTCTAATTGATCTACTCCCAGACTTTTTAGAATTCTAGCCGGTCCAAAAAACCTATCATCGTGGACTTCGCTTCCACAGTGTTTACAAAACTTAGCATGGGGAGTCAACTCTACACACCAAGTACAGCGGACTTCTTTTCTTACCACTCCACCACATGATATACAGGCATCACCTGCCTGCCAATCATTTGGCTGTTTGCATTGACACTGCTCGCAATAAATTGCTAATGCCATTTTATCTTGATTTCCTTATTTTAGCCCACATATTCTCTTTTTCCTGAGCAGTGAGTGATTTGATCATACTGACAATATTGTTTTTGGATTCTCCTTCACGTTTGAGCAATAAGGCTATTTCATAATCCGATGAGGTCACAAACTCAGATCCACACGAGCGACAAAACTTACCGGGACCGGTAGAAAGGCACCAGTGGCAGTTAAGTACAGGTTCGGCTTGATTGCCACAGGAAAGGCACAAATCACCGGTTTTATAATCCTTTGGCTGACGCGTGCCACAGTGCACACACTTCACCACGTCTGAACTCTCGACGATGATCGGTCCGGAACTTTCCTGAATTGTAGGAGTGGACTGGCTTGGGGATTGAAAAGTGAGTGATCTGCCAAGAGCCCATTCCATTATCTTTTTGCTGACTTCGGTTTCTAGGGAAAGAATCTCACTCAAAGTCGCTGCATCACTGACAATTTCGAAATCTTCCCTGTTGTAGATACCAACTTCTTCCAATTTCTCCAATTGTTCTTCACTCAAACCCTTTGCCTTGAGTATATTGGCTACCAGTTTATTGATTTTTTTCTCTTCCATGGTCTTGTAAGTATTTGATAAGAACAAAACTAACTAGTCAATCCTGCTAACTTTTAACCGATGGCCGTGAATTGTGGATATACCGGAATACCGTGATAGAACTCAGTTTTGGGAAGTCATTGTGATTTTTCCAAGCAGAAAAGAAATAGAAGGTAAAACGCCATTAATGCAGCAGGAAGCAGTACAATCCAATAGCCCGAAGTGGTGTAATTTTGCTTGAGAAACAGGTAAGCCAAGCTCGCCGCAAGCGCTCCGGAGATTGGTATTAAATATATACCTGAATTAACAACCCGCTCCTGCCAGCTTTTCAAGGTCAATCTATTGGCACTGGCTATAAAAATGTACATCAGCCAAGCATAAGTAGCCATCAAAACAGCTGCGACCATCGCCAGAATTGTGTAACCAAAAGTCATGTGATTTTATAAAGATTTTATCTACTTCTTCCATTTAGCCGGAAAAGGTCAAATTTAAACGAGACAAGACAAGCGTATATACCTACTGACCATGAATCTTGGATATACCGGAATCCAGTGAACTGAGAGTGTTAGTTACTTAGCATCTTTGTAAGGCACATACAAATCTTTAGATGATGGAATACAGCGATTTATTAAACTTACCTGTTTTATCTCTTGACACGGTTTTCAAAAAACTCATGGAAAGTGTAAGCGAAAGCCCCAAAGAACGTCCTGAGTTGCCACTTGTGACTATTTACAACCATACTGGCAATAGTTTCTATGGCAATTTGCTGAAGTATAATGCAACTGAGGGATTACTCATTCTAGCCGAAATTGAGAACTCTGAAGTGAGCTTGCAATACATCAGTACTGCGGGGATACAAAACCTACGGATCCACCAATCTTCCAAATACCTATGGACGCTATCTGATGGAAACTTAGCATTCTTTCTGGAAAATAATCAGGCACCAAGTAATCTGGAATTGAAAGCACTGGTGCAGAAAAAGTCTGAACTTTTATCCCAAGAAGCCAACAAACCTATCCGACTTAATCTAGATCAAGGGCAAGAACTTACCGCATTAAATAGGTTCCAATTTAAAGTTATCATAGAGCTTCTGACTGACGCCATTCTTGAAATATGCAAAGATCCATTGGGAAAAGAAGCACTTTCAGAAAGCATCAGCACAGTTCAAATTGGTATAGCCAAAGAGTCCGAAAGTATAAAATTGGAAGGTGGCAAGCTATTGATTCAGATACCATTCAAAAACCCCAACAAACCGGACATCAATCAAAATAAATTGCAGACTATAATCGAATCTTTACTATGAAAATTATGAAAATAATTGCCTGTCTAGTCCTAGTACTAGCAACACAGTCTGTCTGGGCGCAGCAAGAAATCAATATGAAAATTATGTTGAGCCTACAAGATGAAAAAGGCAGCAACAAACTGGAATATGAGCTCAACCATTTCAACTACTATTTCACTACCTCAGCAGCTGCACCTGACAGTATCAAATCTGAAAATGAAGTGATTATTTCAGCAAGTCTTTTCAGTTTGGCTGATGATAAATTCCTTGCCTGGGTAGCACAAACTCCTGCTATTCTAAATGGGGAAATAACCGTGACGGATTTGGAGAAAAGATCAGTCATCAAAAAACTGGCTTTCAAGCAAGCACAAATTCAAAACATAGATGAAAGCTATATGAAAGGGGTAAACTACCGCAACAGCACAAACTTTGTATTCAAGGTAAAGCAGCTGACTATCGACAAGCAAGTATTGATTGAGTAGGTCAAAACTATAAAGTTGAAACAGAAAAAAGAGCACTTTCGGGAGTGCTCTTTTTTTTTACAATGCATTTTCCAAATATTCCCTGATCGTGTCATCAGTAAAGAAACCGCTGTAGTGGCCTCCGTAGCTAGCTTTTATCTTGAATACACCACCTTCCAAAATCAAGCTCTTCTGAGTGTCCGCTCCTTCTTCCGGAATATTATCGACCGTGATAGAGTTAATATTTTCCTGAACAGCTTCTTTTCCGAAAGAGTCAGCACATAGTCCTTTGAATGCATCTACTGTTCTCTGCAAACAAACACTTGGAATAAATTTGATTGCATTGAGATTGAACGAATCCCAATTGATCTCAATAGGCAATTCTTTACCCACAATCTCATTAAGTTCTTTTTGATACGCATCAAGATATTCGTCTTTGATGGTTTGAGCGGCTTTTTTTTCCTGAAGTCCCATAGATTATTGATTAAGATTATACGATCAAAATTATCTTAAACTATAATCCCTGCCCTAACCGAGTCCCGTGAATTGTAAATCTCATGGTATTCCGTGAGGCTATGTGATAGGTTGAAAAAACAACTATGAAGTTGGCCTTCCTACCCTTCGGAAAGCAAGCAAAAACGGGTATGGAAAGTGATTAGGCCAATAAAAGAAACCTGCCGAAATCTGTGCCCTTTTCTGCGGAAACCGGTTAGAGACTTTTTGAAAAAAAACCAAATGGAGTTCAGTCAAAATAGCCATTCTCTATGGCAAATTTAACCGCTCCGATTGTTGTCTTTGAACCTGTTTTGAGCAGAATATTTTTCCTGTGGGTTTCCACAGTATTAATAGAAATAAAAAGTTTCTCTGCCACTTCGTTAGAAGTCAATTCATCAGCAAGCAGTTTCAGGATTTCTTTTTCCCTTTTGGACAACTTCACTTCTTGGTTGGCTTTGTTGTTGAATACGCCCTCCATGTACTTTGTTTTCACGGCAGGAGAAAAATATTGCTGCCCCAACAATACTTCAGCGATTCCCGCCTTCAGCTCTTCCTTATCGGCAAATTTCAGAAGGTAACCATCCGCCTGCTTTCTTATGGCATTGTTGATTGTTCTGATGTCATCAAGCATGCTGAGCAAGAAGAATTTAATTTCCGGACGGGTTTCCTTTACTTTTGACAGGAGCTCCAGCCCATTCATTTTGGGCATATTGATGTCGCTGATTACCAGATCGATGTTATCGAAATGGGATAATATCCGGAGCACTTGCAAGCCGTCTGTAGCTACGTGGATCGTGTTGATTTGTGGGATTTCGGTGAGGATGTTATGCAGTCCATCCAAGAACATCACATGATCGTCGGCAATAATGATATTATAAGACTCTTTCATCTCAGAGGTGGTTAACTAGTCAGTGGTAGGTCTATACTAATTGATGCGCCATTTCCAGGCGAACTGTCTATTTCAAGTTTGCCTTTCAGCATCTCTACTCTTTCACTTATATTTCTCATTCCGATGCCTTTTTGCGCGGCTTTTTGAGGCATGCCTATCCCATTATCACTTACCATTATATTCAGATAAGCTTCATGTAGACTAAGCTGGAGTTCTAACACTGAAGCTTGAGCGTGCTTGATGCTGTTATTGAGTAATTCCTGCACTATTCTATACACCTCAGCAAGCAATTCATCGGGAAGTTTGTCTATTTCTTCCGTGGGATAGAAAATTTTATCGACTTCAATTTCCACATTTTCAGTTATCCCATCCACAAAATCCGATAAATAGGCACAGAAGTCTGTTTGGGCAAACGGAGGAGGGTGCAATTGATGGGAAATAGACCTCACTGCCTTGCAGGCATCTTGCAAACCAAGCAAAATTCTCTGCGTTCGCATATCTTCCGGCGTTCGGCCGAGGTGATGTTCCACTGCCATTTTTATTCCCGCTAGGTCACTGCCTATACCATCATGAATCTCTCTTGCGATCCTTTTTCTTTCTTCTTGCTGTCCTTCTTGGTAGCGTTCAATAGCTTTCAGCCTGAAGTCTTTGATGATTTCAGAGGTCTTTCTACGTGCATTCTCCTCTTGTTGCTCTGCCAACCTTTGCTGGGCAACTATCTTTTGTCTGTAAAAATATCTGAGTACCAAAAGCCCGATTATTATTAGGATAAAGCCTGAAATCATAAAATCCCTAATGACTCTCTGCCTTTTTAGGGAAAGTGCCGATTTCTGAATTTCAGCTTCTTGCAAGGATTTCTCCTGTTCTAATAACAGAATCTTACTTTCTTTCAATTGGTCTTCATACTGTGCCTGGATCTCCGCAAGGTGCTTTTCTTTTTCCAATGAAGTATAGGCTTCTTTACTTTCCACGCTCTGCCTATAGTAAGCCAAGGCAGATTCATAGTCCTTCATTTTCAAATACAGGTTGGAAATATTTTGCAGAAGATCAGCTTTGAAGTAAAGGTCATCACTGGTTTTGGAGAGCGCTTGCCGAAAATACTCCAAGGCGATTTCATTCCTTCCCATAGCCTTTGCACATAGTCCCAAATCGTTGAGTACAATGGCCAGATCTGCAGTGTAATTCAGGGTGGTTAATTTCTCCCTGGTCTCCAGCAACAGGCTAAATGCCTCATTGTACTTTCCTTCTTCCACCAGCATTTGCCCCAGATTCATTTCGATATGGGCTTGCTTTGTCAGATTTTCAGTTTGCGTATAATAAGTTAAAGCTTCCCCATAAAAATTTCTTGCCTTCTCAAACTCACCCTGTTCCTTGAGAATATTTGCAAAATTGAACCTTGTGGATATTATGCCCGAATAGTCATCCAGTCTATGGTAGATTTGTACTGCCAGATCCAGGTTATTGGCAGCTTCAAGGTATTTTTTTTGTTGGAAATATATCAGTGCAATATTTTGATAGGCATTGGCCTCCTGATTCTCTTCTTTAAGTTTTTGTGCCCATTCCAAGCTTTTCTGAAGGAAATGCATGGAGTTCGTCAGGTCACCTTTATACTTATACGCCAAGCCCATCAAGCTGAAAGCAACAGGTTTTCCATTTTCGACATTGGCATTATCCAGCAATTGAATTGCTATTTTCAGATTGACCACAGTGGAGTCATAATTCCCCTGCTTGAAATACAGATTCCCTATAGCATAGTGTGCTTTTGCAGTATAGACGGGCAATTCGTATTCCTTGCTCAGGGTAAGCATTCTTTTGGCATGAAACCAGGCTTTTTCGGGGTCTGTAGAAGCAAACTGGGCATACTCCGCCAGATGACTGTTCAGCTCCTCTTCCGGAGTACCGGCCAGTGTCGCAACAGCTGAAATCAATGAAAAAATAGAGATGAAAATTAGGGTCCTCAACGTTGGGATAAAGGGCTGTTTAAATGGATTAAAGCTGCATTCAGAACTAATTACGGCAAAGAATAAAAAAGATCTGCCTTTTGCCCAAAATTATATGTTTTTGCGGTTGTTCTCCTAAGGTAGCGTATAAAATGAATTGAAGAATGTTTGTTGTGCTGGGAGTGGAATTTCCAGTAGACTTCTCACAGCTTATTTGATTTGTCCTCTCAGAAGATGCTTCCGCAGTCATATTTTCCATTTATTGGGAATTCTTGGTCAAAAGCCCCTTTTTGAGATCTCTCAGCATTTATGAAAAGTATCCCCTGACAAAGTTTTTCGGACAGCTTTTCTTCCCAAAGAGTCAGCCAAGCTTCAGGCTGCACCTCACGGTGGATACCCTTGCTATTGGATCGTGGCTGGTGATTACAAATCCCACAGTGGACTTTCATCCCCTAGCTGCTTGCAATGCACGGCACAGCAAAAAAAAATCCCTCAATTGCTTGAGGGATTTTCATAAGTTATAGAAATGTCTTAGTTAAAAATGTATCTAATACCGATTTGACCTACCCATCTTGAGCCACCTAAAGCAGCATCTGAAATAGTCCAAGGTGCATCATCTCTAATTGGATCAAAAGTGAAGACAGGCTGCTCAGTTTGAAGCGCTCCTTGATTGGTCAACCTTAAAGCTTGGAAAGTATTATCAAAGTAAGAATTACCCCAAGTATACTGACGACCCCATTTTTTATTAAGTAGATTCCCAACGTTAAATATGTCAATTGAAAGCTGTATGGTGTTTCTCTTGCCTCCGATGTTCGTGAAAACATCTTGCACTATTTTCACATCAAATTGATGCGTAAATGGATGACGGGCGCCATTTCTCTCAGCATATTGACCTCTTCTCTCTCTTAAATACTTTTGGGATTCTATAAAATCCTCAAATTCTTGAGCTTGTTGTGCGGCTGATACAGGAACATTACCTCTCATATATCCTTCTTGGAATCTAATCTCGTTAGGATCCAGAGCATTGTTTGGTATGTAAATCAAATCATTATTCTGTCCACCTGAAACATCTTCTCTATTCAAGTCTCCATTGTAAACATAAGAGAATTGAGATCCGGATTGTCCGGTGTAGAAAACTGAAACTGTAGTAGCTAGATTTGTTAGATACTCTTTCTTGTAAATAGCCGATGCTATAATTCTGCTACCTGTATTGAAAGGAGAATTCGCTACAGTGGCTTGATTAATACCGTTTACAGTTGGCAATGGCCTCCAGTTACTATGGTTTTGAGAAGATGTTCCAGGGAATAAATCCGTTGATTTCGTATAGGTATAAGCCGCTGACAAGAACAATCCACTCGTGAAAGGTTTAGTTAACTGTACTGTACCCGAGAAAGCGTCTCCTTCATTTATATTGCTGATGTAGATGACTTCATCATAATTGGATAGAATTTTTTTGTCTCCGTTCGGATTAGGCCAAATCGGTCTATTATCCCCTGACCCAATAAGATTCCCATTAGACTCAATTTGGTTTATTTGGGTAAAATTAAATGCATTGATGTTTTTAGAATACATCAAATCTATGGTAGCCACTATGCCACCCGGTAATTTCTGGTCAACTCCAAAGTTGGTTCTCCAAATTTGAGGAATCTTGAAGTTCCTATCAAGAACCGTCATCCTACCTCCTGGACCTTGTCCGCTTTGATTTGGTATTTGAGCAGACGGATCAGGATTGAAAGGAATAATACCGGGCCCATTATTAGCACCTTGCTGATTAATATTAAGCAAAACTCCACTTTGTGTAAATGCACCACTAACCCATACAAATGGGAATCTACTTGTAAAAATACCGGTTCCGCCTCTCAACTGAGTTTCTCCTTTGCCATCTACATTATAATTAAATCCAACTCTTGGAGAAAACATAAACGCAGGCTTAGGAAGCTTATCATTTTGGACATTATATTCTCTGGCCAAAGAAGAATTATTAAAGTCTGCATTGGTTCTTGGATTATCCAAATAAATTGGAACATCCAGACGAACACCACCGGTTAACTTAAAATTATCGTTTATCTGAAACTCGTCTTGTACATATAAACCCAATTGAAGAGCTCTGAATTCAGCCCCTTCTTGAGGATTGTCTGTAATAGAGTATTGGTATGAATATCTACTAGCTAATCCCTGTTCAAAATTTTCAAGGTTTGCAAATTGATACGTACCGAAATTCTCGCCAATAAATGCATTAAAAATATTGTAGTACTCATTGTGGGTACCAATAGTGAACGTATGTCTTCCTTTATAAATCTCGACGTTGTCCGTTAAAGTAAGAATATCTTGATTTAACTGATTTACTGTTGAGAAAGCTTCAGTACCAAAGTTTATAGTTCCCTGCGTCCCAAGATTTATTGTTCCTCTTGGAAAAGGTGCTCCAGGAGCAGATCTTGGCTCTCTTAGAGATGTGTAACCGATTAAAAGATTATTTGAAACACTTTCATTTAATCTTAAGCTATATTCCAAAACGGTGGAGTTGGTAGGTGATTCTCTCAATATACCGCCATTTGCGAAGGTCAATGCTCTCTGACCTCTTGACAACTGTACTGCACTACCTTTTGTATAGCTATGTCTTAAAGTCAAATTACTTTTTTCATTTATATTCCAATCAAATCTCACAAATATTTTCTCTGATTCATTTGTGGACTCCTGAGCTCTCCAGGATCCCGGGTCATATCCGTATTGATTTCTTAGAACATTCTCTACTCTTTGAGCTTCATCAGCTGTAATTTCTGAATTTGGTGTACCAGGCTCAAATCCTAATGGTGTTACATTTTTAGTGATTTCACCATTTAAGAAAAAGAACAATTTATTTTTTATTAATGGGCCTCCAATTCTAAAACCTGACTGTCTATCCATGAAATTGTCAAACTTAGTTCTCTCCTGCTCCGGATTATCAGTAGGAGTTAAACCGGCCAAGTTTTCATTTCTAAAATAATGATAAACTGATCCTGAAAATTCATTCGTCCCAGATCTAGTTACGGCAGAAACACCTCCTCCTGCAAATCCACCCAGTTTAACATCGAATGGCGCTATTTGTACGGCAAAAGTTTCAACGGCATCAAGAGATATAGGATTTGTGCCCGTTTGTCCCCCATTCGAACCGGAAGAAGCCAAACCAAAAACATCATTACTAACAGCACCGTCAATAGTAATTTGATTGTAGCGGTTATTCATACCGCCAATTGATATTGCATCACCTTTGATATCAGCCTGAGGAGTTAATCTGGTAAAATCATTAAAACCTCTGCTTATGGAAGGCAAGGCTTGAATTTGACCATTTGAAATTGAAGTTTCTGCACCTGTTCTGTTCCCATCTATAATTTCTCCTCTAGCGGCAGTGACAATTACTTCGCCGAGATCTGTTGCATCATCTTTTAAAACCAAATTCAAATTATAGGTTTGGCCAAGTGACAAAACTACACCCTCAATTGTCTCACTATTGTAACCAATGAAAGAAACAACTATAGTATATGGGCCTCCTACCCTCATACTGGGGACTGTGAATCTCCCTTCAAGATTGGTTACAGCTCCATACCTTGTACCAGAAGGCGTATGGGTTGCAACAACATTCGCACCCGGAAGTGTTTCGCCAGAAGCATCGGTCACCCTTCCGTTGATTGCTGAAGTCGTCACACCTTGCGAAAATGCTATACTTGTGATCATCACAAGCAAACATGCCGAAAATAAACTTTTAAGTAAATTTTGCCTCATAATTTGTACGTTTTGATATAAATTGGTTTGAAATAAATTTCAACAGCAAAGGTAAATTCACCTTTTTGGATGTAAGGGTACTTACCGTTAAATTTTACTTCCCAAATTTCACAATTTTTAACAATTTGTTAACATTGAAAGGTGAATAATATTTTGTTTTACCCGCAAAAAAATATGTTTCATACACCTCCTACTAATT
Source organism: Algoriphagus sp. 4150 (assembly GCF_031457395.1). Taxonomy (NCBI): domain Bacteria; kingdom Pseudomonadati; phylum Bacteroidota; class Cytophagia; order Cytophagales; family Cyclobacteriaceae; genus Algoriphagus; species Algoriphagus sp. 4150. Next base: position 482,440 of record NZ_JAVDWS010000002.1, on the reverse strand, counting down.
AAAAGCCTCTTAAATTAGAATATTATTCTAAGATTATGCACTTCTGTTACCAAATTGTTACCTCAGCTTTTTGCCAAATTAATATTGGATATATCCTTATTAGTCAATTTTTTATCTCAAACAATATCAATATCCCAAAATTTATAGTGCCTTGAAAAAGAAAAATATTCTGTGGTTATACCTCTTTTTATTCGCCACTCTTACAGATATAGCCTTTATAATAGAACTAAAGCAAGACCTCAGATTTTATTCCAAACCTCTTATACTTTTGGGGTTAATCGGCTATTTCTACCGGATTACTAAACCAATTTCATCCACTTTATTGGCAAAATCTATTTTAGGGGCTTTGATTTTCTCCCTGATCGGAGATATTTTATTGTTGTGGGATCATCTTTTTATCTATGGAATCGGCGCCTTCCTTTTGGCACATATCTGCTACATTATCGGGTTCAAAGTAGCACAGAAAGCGCCCGAGTCTATTCTGAATGTAAATTTTGTGAAAACGTTCTTCATCAACCTGCCCATTTACTTCTTGGCCGCCTTCACATTCTATATGATTAATCCCAACTTGGGAGTACTTAAAATCCCGGTGATTGTGTACATCATCGTGATCGTAAGCATGCTTACCACAGCGAGAGAGCGATTTGGTAAGTGCAACACAGCTTCCTTCTGGCAAGTATTCATCGGTGCCTGTCTCTTCTTTATCTCCGATGGTTTCATTGCTTTGGACAGATTCTACCAGCCAATTCCGGATGCCGGGATTATCATTATGGGCACTTATGCCATCGCCCAGCTAATGATTGTAATGGGAATCAGATCGCATATTATACAGCCGACCTTAAAGTGAATTGCCAACCGGAATATACATTCACAGACACTGGTTTCTGTCACTAAGTACCCCCCACCAAAGAAACAAGTCATCAAAAAGTAATGATATTCTCCGGGGTAATGCAGTAATCAAGGGGGATATCATGCACTTCGGAAGGAATACTCAATTCTGCCGAAAAAAAACTCAATCCAATCTTCAAAACCGAATGATCCAAAGAATCCAAAAACACGTCATAATACCCCTTACCAAAACCTATCCTGTTTCCATTTTGATCAAAAGCCAGCAATGGTACAAAAACAACCTGGATGGAATCGCTTGATACCGGCTCAAAATCTTCAGGAACAGGAATACCCCATTTATCCAGTAGAAAGGTAGTGTCCGGCTTTAAAAGTAAAGTCTCTAAAGAAAGTGTATCCTCCCCTACTCTAGAGGTATAGACAGTACTTCCCCTGCTTTCCAGATACTCTTTAATCAAATAGGTGTTGATTTCCCTATGTCTGGGAATAGGAAAGAATAGATGGAAATGTTTGAGTTCCTCTCTTTTACTCAAAAAAGCCTTCACATGATCAGTGATCTGAAGGGATTTCTTCTCCAATTCTCCGTCAGTCAAAGCTGCACGAAGGCTTTTATAAAAAGTTCTTAACTGATGCTTATCAAGACTCATGGGCCAATACCATCATTCTAAAATCGAGTGGATCAAAACAGTCTAAAAGTTCCGAGATCAAATCAGGATTGCTAAGGTAAAACTGCATCATATTCACAACCCTTTCCTGCGGGCTCCCCCCAGGCTTCACTGACTCCTGAATACAACAGGCCCTCGCTATCTGTGTATGCAGTCTGCGCTCCTCAGCTTTTCGGAGTTTACGGGCCATCTGATCAATAATCTTCAATGAGCGGACTTTGCCTGCTTGAAAAGCATTTTCCAGACTCTTCTCCAAATGCCCCGCTTCCTTCCCTTTCATATCAAAAAGGGTAGAAATAATCTCCCGTTGCTTAGTCAGCTCAATATCCATACTCGCCTCTGACTTCACAAAAGTTTTTTTCCAGTGCTCCTCATCCACAAAAAGATCTTCCACTCCCCAATTCAACTGCTTCATTTTACGCTGCACTTTCTCACTGAGAAGCAACGCAAAATTACGTGGCAAAAGCATGGGAAAAGGAACTTCATACTGATCAAAAACGCCTTTCAGCTGAAGCCAGTACACCACTTCCGCAGGACCTCCCAAGTAGGCAAGATTCGGCAGAATCACCTCCTGATACAATGGGCGCAACACCACATTCGGGCTAAATCGCTCAGGATGCTGTTCTACCAAAGTGCTAATTTCCTCATCTGTAAATCGCAGCTCTGTGTTCACTACTCCAAAACCGGATTCCATTTTTTCGATTCGCTCCCGAATACCTTTTCCCAAGTAGAAAAAATTGATCTCCCGTGGAAATATTTGGCTACTGTAACCTAGCTCCTCTAATTTTCCAGTGGCCTCAGTCGCTTTCTCAAAGGGCTTATGCTCAAACAAATCAGAGAGAATTACTTCAGTAAATTCTCTTTTCAATGCGACATCATCACCATCCACGACTACTAGACCTTCTTCGCCGAAGAGCGAATTGACATACTTGCGTACTGCTTCTGATAAGGTCATAGAAGAATTATAGGCTTCCAAAAACACTTCGGGAGCAAAGGAAACTGTCTTAAGAAACTCTTTGAAACCCTTATCCAATTCGAAATTCCCTACAGCTCCTGTCTGATCCGAGTTCCATTGATACTTCTTGCCATCAAGCTTGAAGTAGTTTATCTCATCAAAATCATGATCCTCCGTCGCCATCCAATATACCGGCACAAACTTATAATCCGGATAGGTCTCTGCAAGTTTCTTGGCAAGATTGATCGTCGATACAATCTTATAAATGAAGTAAAGCGGTCCCGTGAACAAATTGAGCTGATGGCCTGTAGTCACTGTAAACGTACGATCCGAAGCCAGCGACTCAATATTGGCAGACACCGCATGGCTCACTTCCCGGTTGGCGTATTGCCCATTTAGTGCTTCCACCAAAACCTTCCGCTTTTCATGTGAGAAAGTCTTTTGCTCAATTACATCTTTGAAGCTCTCCAGCTTGGGAGAATGCGTATAAAAAGGTCTTAACTCCTTCTTCTCACTCAGGTAATCCAAAAAAAATCGTGAAAACTGTCCGGTTTGGTGGAGTTCTACGCAATGTATTTTCATCTGTTTATATTTTGATTTTTAATGGCCAGATAGCCTGTCCCGAACTTGATTCGGGAGAATCTCGCATATGGGATAATCATCCCTGTGTGGGTCGTCTTCGACATGCTCGATTTCATAGGGATTTTTTCTGAGGATTATATGGGAGCTCTAACTGGGACAAGCCTTCCAAAGTTCGCTTTTTTTTCCAGAAAGTCAGAAATGCTTATACCAAAGGAATTCTTTCTGGTTAAACTGCTGTCTTGACTGCAAGGTTTATTTAAAATCCTCCTTACCTGATTAGCCAAAACTGCCAATTGTCTTAGCTTTGCAAGCTACAATTATGCTACCCTACCATAGATTTTTCCTAGACAACGGACTTGAAGTGATCGTCCATGAAGATCACGGCAGTAAAATCGCCGTTTTCAACCTCCTTTATAAAGTCGGATCCCGAAATGAAAAGCCCGGTAAAACCGGGCTTGCCCACTTCTTCGAGCATTTGATGTTCGGAAGTTCTGCCAATGTACCTGTCTTTGACCGGGAACTTGAGCGGGTCGGTGGTGCCTGTAATGCATTTACCAGTCCCGATATCACCAATTATTACATTACCCTTCCTGCAGCGAATCTGGAGACGGCTTTTTGGCTGGAGTCTGACCGCATGCTGCAATTGACGCTGAGCGAGAAAACCATAGAAACTCAGCGAAAAGTAGTGATGGAAGAGTACAAGCAACGCTACCTGAATCAGCCTTATGGAGATGTATTTCATCACTTGCGGGATCTCGCTTTTGACACTCATCCCTATCGCTGGCCTACTATAGGCCAGAATCTGGACGATATAAGGAACTATACCCAAGCGGATGTGTGGGACTTCTATCAGGCAAATTACAGACCTGACAATGCCGTGCTGGTGGTAGCAGGCGCAGTGACTCAGGCAGAAGTGGAGAGACTGGCTAAAAAATGGTTTGAGCCGATCCCAAATCTTTCCAAATCTAATCTCCACATTCCGGTCGAGCCTCCCCAGCAGGCCAAGAAAATCAAGGTAGTGGAAGCCGCCGTGCCCACAGATGCACTCTATAAAGCCTACAAAATGCCCGCAAAATTGGCGCGGGGATATTTGGAAGCCGATCTGATTACTGATATCATTGGCTTTGGAAAATCTTCTTTACTTGAGCAAACCTTGGTAAAAAAGGGAAAGCTATTCGCAGCAGTTGGAGCGTATATTCTAGGCTCGGTGGATCCGGGTCTTTTGATTTTCTCCGGAAAAATGGAAGCCAGTATATCAGCGGAAGAAGCCGAAAATGCATTGGATGAAGTGGTTTCCAACTTCCTGACTACAGAAGTTTCTGACTACACCCTTCAAAAGGTAAAAAATCAAGGAGAGGCAATGAAAACTTACGAATCCATTCAAGTACTCAATCGGGCTATGAATCTGGCAAACTATGCGCAGCTTGGAAATCCCGAGCTGTATTACGAGGAATTCGAGAATAAATCAAAAATAAAAGGAGATGAAATCATGTCTTGGGCTAATCGCCTGATCCGTGAAGAAAACTCCTCAGTCTTATATTATAAATCTGTACCTGCATGAACAAATTCAGAATAGGTTTTGGATACGATGTCCATCAACTCAAAGAGGGATACGACTTTTGGCTGGGTGGAATCAAATTAGAACATAAAAAGGGTGCGGTCGGCCATTCCGATGCAGATGTATTGATCCATGTCATATGTGATGCCCTCCTTGGTGCTGCCAATCTGCGTGACATAGGATATCATTTTTCCGATCAAGACCCAAAATTCAAGGGGATAGACAGCAAAATCCTCCTAGCCGAGGTCATGGTTCTTCTTCGTGAAGCGGGATATGAAGTAGGTAACCTGGATACGACGATTTGCCTGCAATTACCAAAAGTCAATCCACATATTCCCACGATGAAAAAATGTCTGGCAGAAGTGATGAATGTCTCCGAAAATGACATTTCCATCAAAGCTACTACCACCGAAAAACTGGGATTTGTAGGCAGAGAGGAAGGCGTATCAGCCTACTGTTCGGCTTTAATTTATTCGATATGAGCGAAAATCTGAAAATCATCACCACAGAAGACGGTTCCCATTCTTTGTACAATGAAGAGCTAAAGGAAACCTACCACAGTTTTCATGGCGCTTTCAAAGAATCCATCCATGTATTTATGCTATACGGACTGGACTCCTGGGTAATGAATAATCCAAACAAAAAGCCTCTTCGCATATTTGAAGTTGGCTTCGGAACAGGTTTAAATGCCTGGCTTACCTTAGTCTGGGCTGAGCAAAACCAAATTCCGGTTCTTTATCACAGCATTGAGCCGTTTCCGCTGACTGAAGATATTTATTCCCAGTTGAACTATGGGGATATGGATGATGGGATTTTCCATTACAAGCCTTATTTGCAGCGCTTGCATAAAGCTGATTGGGACAAGGGAATAATCATGTCCGAATATTTCAATATGAAGAAAGAGAAAACCACGCTGCAGGATGTGATTCTCTACCCAACTGACGTGATCTTTTACGATGCTTTTGCCCCAAGCAAACAGCCCGAAATGTGGGGAAAAGAAGTGCTTGACAAAGTATGTTCATCGTTGAATACCGGTGGAATATTCACCACTTACTGCGCTACCGGCCAGCTGAAAAGAGATCTGAAGGAACTGGGTTTAGAAGTGGAAACCTTACCGGGACCTCCGGGCAAAAAAGAAATGACAAGAGGTTGGAAAAAGTAAACAGTCTACTTGCATGTAGAACTTAGAAAAAACGGCAATTTGATCACCAGAGGATCCTATCAAGTCAGCATGCCATGTTTGGCAGGCATGTTGCTCTTTGCGTAGCCTTATATTCGAAGTAATTTAAACACTGAGGATGCCGGAAACAGCCATACTTAACAAGCCAGAAAAATGACGTTCACTCTAATTCTATTCTTCTTAAACTTATTTACCCCGCAATTCACAGAAGCTGGCCAGGCTAAACTGGAAAAAATGGTTCAGGAACGAGACATGCTCACCCGGCAATGGAAAGAATCAGAAAGCAAAAAATCAGGAATATTCGGCAATCGTACCAAAAAGGACATGGTCGAAACGAATGAATGGCTGGAGCGGATTATCCAAAAAGACAATTTGATTATGGATGAACTTCGGATGATCGGCAAAATCGAAACCACGACTGCGACCCAGACCGGAGAAGACTATAAAGCTATTGCTTTCAAGCAGGAAAAGGATGTTCAAGCCTTAAGAAGAGCCGTAGCAGATAGAGATAAATCCATTGAGAAGATGCTTGCCAATAGACGAACCTTTGAATGGACTACTGTAATTTTTTTCCTAAGTACTGTAGGGATGGGATACTGGATCTACCGAAGCAAAAAGAGTTCTTAATCTACCCTGAAATAGGTTTCTGCACTGGAAAATCGAGATAATCTACCTAGGCATCTCTGCTAAAACTCAAGTTATTTATATATACAGTCTTGCTATCGGAGTCCTTCCCCCCTTAGTCTTTTCTTCCAGTGACACAAGGATTTCAGCATCCAGCGGGAGAAACACGTCTACCCGGGAACCGAACTTGATAAATCCAAACTCTCCGCCCTGTTCTAGTTTAGACCCCGGTTTTACGTACCATTTTATCCTTCTAGCCAATGCTCCGGCTATTTGTCTTACGAGCAGTTTGGTCCCATTCTCATGTTTCACCACCATGGTAGTACGTTCATTCTCCGTACTTGACTTAGGGTGCCAAGCAACCAAATATTTACCCGGGTGATACTGAAAAAACTCCACTATTCCCTTGATTGGAGATCTGGTGATATGCACGTTGATGGGCGACATGAAAATCGACACTTGCCTGCGGTTTTCTTTCAGATACTCCCCTTCAAAGGTCTCTTCGATGACCACAACTTTCCCATCCACGGGAGCATACACCAGACTTTCATCAGATGGTAATTGGATAATCGGGCTTCTGAAAAACTGGAGAATCACCAGATATAGCACCATACTCCCTAATACGGCAACATTAGAAAGCACCCGGGCATCCGGCATAAAGTAGATGATCAGGTAATTACCGGCCACTAAGATAATCAGTAGCCAAAACAATAAAATTCTTCCTTCTCGGTGTATAGTCATAAGTATCAAAACTAAAAGGCGTGGAGAATGCCCCACGCCTCAAAGATAAAATAATCTTTCGATAGAAAAGGCTTAGAATCCTCCTCTAAATGTATAAGTCTTCGCTACTTTATCGATTGCAACGATATATGCTGCTATTCTCATCGGCACATCGTACTTCTGGGAGGCCTGATAAACCACTTCAAACGAGTCTTTCATGATTCGATCAGATCGGCGGTTGACACGGTCAGCAGTCCACTTGTATCCCAGTCTGTTCTGAACCCACTCGAAATAAGAAACTGTCACACCACCGGCATTCGCCAAGATATCAGGTACAGCCATGATTCCTTTTTCATTGATAATTGCATCAGCTTTAGCCGAAGTAGGTCCGTTGGCACCTTCTACGATAAGCTTTGCCTTGATGTCATTCACATTGTGAATAGTAATCACATCTTCCACGGCAGCCGGTACAAGCACATCTACTTCCAGTGTCAGAAGATCCCCGGCATGAAGCATTTTATCGCCTCCATTGAATCCTTCCAGATTCCCTCCATTTGCATCCCGGTATTCGATTGCTTCTACGATGTTGATTCCTTTCTCATTGTAGAAAGCACCTGTATGATCGGAGATTGCTACGATCTTCAAGCCTCTTTCTTCCAATAATCTAGCTGCCCAAGATCCTACATTCCCAAATCCCTGAACAGCACATGTCGCCTGAAATGGATTGATTTTTAGTTTTTGCATAGCCGCCAGTGCAGTAACCATAACGCCCCGACCGGTAGCTTCTGTTCTTCCCAAAGACCCTCCAAGTACCAATGGCTTGCCGGTTACGACCGAACTTACAGTCATTCCCTTTGCTTTGGAATACTCATCCATCAGCCAGGCCATTTCTCTGGGCCCCGTCCCCATATCAGGTGCTGGGATATCTTTGTCAGGACCGATGACATCGATCATCGCCATAGTATAAGCTCTTACAAGCCGCTCGATTTCTCCCTTAGACATTTCCCTAGGGTTACATCTCACACCACCTTTACCTCCACCGTAAGGAATGTCCACCACGGCACATTTCCAGGTCATCCAAGCCGCCAGCGCACGCACTTCATCGATGTGCACATCCGGAGCAAAGCGAATACCGCCTTTTGCAGGGCCTAGAATATTGGAGTGGATTACTCGGATGCCTTCGAAGACCTGGATTTTACCATTGTCCATTGTAATAGGAAGGGATACGATAACTTGTTTGGCTGGATTTTTCAGAACATTGTACACCTCGTCTGAGAGGCCGAGCTTTTCAGCTGCAATGTTGAATCTTTCCATCATTGACTCCAAAGGATTCTCTTTATCCTTAATCGGAGCCGGTTCAATGTAAGCCATATTCGGGTTTGATTTAGTTATTCAAATGCGATGCAATATTAAGTAGATTTTCAATCAAGAGGGCTTCAAATTAGAATATTTTCAAAAAGGCAGTGATAAATGGGGCCGAAAGTAACAATCCGTCAAAACGGTCCATAAATCCACCATGGCCCGGAAGGCCTCTTCCGGAATCCTTAATCTCAATGGACCGCTTAAAAAGGGACTCAATCAGATCTCCATAGGTTCCTGCTATTATGATAATCCCTGCAATCACCAGCCATTTCCAATCTTCTATTACGTGAAAATATCGTGTAAGGATGAAAGCCACTCCAATTGCTGAAAAAGCTCCCCCTAAAAAGCCTTCCCAAGACTTCTTAGGCGAAACCCGTTCGAATAACTTAGTCTTACCAAATTTTGTTCCCGCAAAATAGGCTCCTGTATCACTAGCCCAGAGAATCAACAAACAGCCAATGATAATCTCATAATTATAGATAGCATCTACTGAAAATACCGCAAGATTCAACAAGGAAAACGGCACTGCCACATAGAAAAGACCCAAAAAAGTATACGCAACACCGGTGAAAGGTTTTTTGTCCGTTTTACGATAAAGCTTAATAAAAAAGGTAAGTGAGACTATCGGAAAGATAAAATAGAAATACTTCACGGACAGATGCTCCTTCTCCACCATGAAGGTCAGGCAGAAAATCATCAATCCCAGAAAGGTTCCGAAGCTCTTCAGGGGAAGCATCCCATCAAGTCCACTCAGCTTGTAGAATTCCATTTGGGAAAACCCTAAAATCCCCGCAAATACAAGGAAATACGTCCAGTCAGAATAAATACATCCCCCCACTATAATCAATGCTCCAAACAACGCCGTGATGGCTCTCTGCCCCAGATTGCTGTAATTATTGATACTAAAACGTGATCTCATTCTGGATTAGGTTAGTTGCCAACATCATATCTTCGTGCTGCACATGCACCTCGTAATTCCCAAAAATCTGATACACTGTCTCCTTTTTATTCAACACTACGGCCTGAATTTGATGCTCTTCCAAAATACTTCTGACAATCTCAGCCCTCACTTGCATAGGACTTTCAAATACTTTGTTCCAGTTCTCCATCGGGTTTATTTGTTTTCTTAAAGTAAAAGATTCCTGCCAAAAGAACTAATAAGCCTACAATAGCTGCCGGGTATGACACAGTATCTGTAGATTCCATATCAAAATCAATCATCCCTTGGTTAGAAGCATAGACCATCAATATCGTAAAGGTATTATTCACAATATGCGCTACTATCGGATAGGTAAGGCTACCGGAATAGTAATAAAGGTAACCAAACATCCCTCCCAAAAACAACCTTGGGAGGAAGCCATAAAATTGAACATGAATTGCTGAGAAGATAAATGCTGTCAACCAGATTCCGGCATGTGCATTTCCGGTGTACAAATGCATTTTGGGCTGAATCAGCCCCCGAAAAAACATTTCCTCACCGATTCCGGCAAGTACACCGATCACCACTACCCCCATCAAAAGCTCCGGAATCGACTGAAAATCGGTCAGGAACTTGGTAAGCCCCATCAGTTGCTGCTCCATCTCTTTCATCCAGGATTCTATCCCCGACATAGACTCAGGAAGAACCAACTGGGAATTCCAATAAATAAGCAAGCCATTGAATAGCATTCCTCCTAAAGTGATCAACAAAACCAAGCCTCCACCTGAGACATTAAACCTTGGCAATTGAACTTCCCAGTGAAGGTCTGCTTTATCTATGTAGTGCATGATCACATAGGCAGCTACCCAAAAACCGATTCCCGAACCTATCCCCTGAATAAAAAACATAGCCATGCGGCCATTATTTGCTGAATAATCTCCAGTCATCAATCCCAAAATCTCTCCTATGGTGATATTAAAAAGGAAGGGAGCCACAACCAAGGCAATGGATTGGAGTAATAACAAAACCCCTAACGTGACTAAAACAGTGACTATCAACGACAAAAGCCAACTCTTCCTCTTAGCAATTTCTGAATCCGTTTCGTATATCTCCATAATTGAGGTAAATTTACGCGCAAATTTAAAATAAGAAGTGGTTAAGATAGGAAACTTGGAGTTAGGGGACTTCCCATTGTTGCTCGCACCAATGGAAGATGTGAGTGATCCACCGTTCAGAGCAGTATGCAAACAGAACGGTGCAGATCTGATGTACACAGAATTTATCAGCTCGGAGGGATTGATTCGGGATGCTGCAAAGAGCGTGGCCAAACTCGATATCTTCGATTACGAAAGACCGATTGGTATTCAGATCTTTGGCAACGAGATAGATTCCATGCGTGAAGCTGCGGCAATCGTAGAGGAAGCCAGACCGGATATTCTGGACATCAATTACGGATGTCCTGTAAACAAGGTAGCATGCAAAGGTGCCGGTGCCGGAATTCTCTTGGACATCGACAAGATGGTCTCCATGACTGCAGAAATCGTGAAAGCGGTAAATATCCCTGTGACGGTAAAAACACGACTTGGCTGGGACAATGACACCATCCGCATCGTAGAAGTAGCAGAGCGACTTCAGGACGTGGGAATACAGGCTATCAGCATACATGCACGTACCCGAAAGCAGATGTACAAAGGGGAAGCAGACTGGAGCTACTTGAACAAAGTGAAAGAAAACCCACGCCTGCACATTCCTGTCTTCGGAAACGGAGACATAGATTCACCTGAGAAGGCTCAGGAATACAAGAATAAATACAACGTGGACGGCATGATGATCGGGAGAGCATCTATCGGATACCCCTGGATTTTCAATGAGATCAAACATTTTCTAGCTACAGGAGAAAAGCTAGCCACTCCGGGACTGGAAGAAAGAATTGCCGTGGCAAAGAAACACTTGGATTTCTCTGTAGAATGGAAAGGCCCAAAACTAGGGATTCTTGAAATGAGGAGGCACTATACGAATTACTTCCGCGGAATGCCAAACTTCAAGCAATACAGAGCCGAAATGGTCACTGCTGAAACCTATGAACAAGTCTGTGAGATATTAGAACAAGTCTCTGATGTGTATGCGGATCATATTTTTTAGAAGTGATAAAGATAACTAGCGGTAAAGTTGAAGTTAACCTTTCAACTTTACCGCTTCAGAAGGTACGCAACAAAAAATCGGATAGATGGACATGCTGCACACCTTCAATGGATTCTTTCCAAAAATCATCCAGTGTGATCACAAATTTTGGATATTGATCCTTGATGGACAATAATGTGGAAAATTCCCGCTCGACTGTTTCCTCGCTTTCCAGCTTATATGCCACTTGGGCATATATTTTTTGGCCTTGCTTCTCGGCTATGAAATCAATTTCCTTGTCAAGGTATTTTCCCACATAAACGGTGTATCCCCTTCTTTTGAATTCCAAGTAAACAATGTTTTCCAAAATACCCGAAATCATTCTATCCCGATAACCCATGGTAGCATAGAGTAAGCCCACATCACTCAAATAGAATTTCTCTTGAGTCTTCAAAATTTCCTTCCCTTTGATATCATACCGGGATGCACGGTATAAAATAAAAGCACCCTCCAGCGCATTGAGATAATTATATACCGTATTGATATCTATTTTCCGTTGTTGGCTTTTGAAGTAGTCGGCTACATTTTTGCCGGAAAAAGTATTGCCAATATTATCAAAAGCATATTTGACAATCCTCTCCAATAACTCCACATCCCTTATTTTGTAGCGTTGTACCGTGTCTCGAAGAATGACGGAAGAGTAGATATCATACACTACTTTATAGGCTGTTTCCACCGAATAATCAGCGGTATGTATGACAGGAAAGCCCCCCAAACGCAAATAGGAAAGAAATGCAGTTTTGTTATCAGCTTTATCTTTTGGGAAATAGGCAGACCTAAATTGTAAATATTCGGAAAAAGAAAGCGTATAAACAGGAATCTCCACATAGCGTCCAGCTAAATAGGTGGCCAACTCGGAAGACAAAAGATGGGAATTGGAGCCTGTGAGGTAAATATCCACATCAAAATCCACCAAAAATGAATTGACAGCTTTTTCCCATTCCACCACCTCTTGGATTTCATCCAGAAGCAAGTATGTTTTCTTCCCTTTTTGTATCCTGTCTGTGACATAATTGTATAGCTGTGCAGCTGTGCGCAATTCGGAAAAAGTAAAACTTTCCAAGTTGATAAGAACGATTTGATCGACACCGATCCCCCTTGACAACAACTCTTCCTTGAGTAGCAATAGGGAGGTGGACTTGCCACTTCTTCTTATTCCTGTCAGGATTTTGATCTGTGGCTTGTCGATGAATTCTCTTAATTGTTCGAAATAAACCGTTCTTGCAATCATTTTTTTTATGGTTATAACCATAAAAATAATAATAAGTTTGATTTAAAAAATGGTTATAACCATAAAAATTTTTTAATTTTTGAGATTTGTTTGGCTATACCCATAAACTTTTAACTGTTACTGGCATACTTTACAATGTAATTTGCCATGGTAAAATCAGGAGCATCCAAATACTTGTTTTATTGCCAGTTCAGCTTGCTTTACAAATGCAAGAATCCGTTCACTTTTCCCAATTTGTAGATAGCTGTCAATTGATGTCTAACTTCCAATTTTCTCTGGCACTTGGTAAGAAACTTTTCTAGGGTTTTGCTTCCTTTGCAAAGCAGACAATCCACTGTCATAGCCGATGACCACTACCACCAACGACAGCAATCTCAAAAACTGGGGCTTGCTTATTCTTTTGTCTCTGATTTGGGGCAGCTCATTTATCCTTATCAAAAGAGGATTGGAAGTATTTTCGCCGGGAGAAGTTGGAGCCTATAGAGTAGTGGCTGCAGCTACATTTCTGCTCCCCCTTTCCATTCCAAGAATCAGGAACCTCGATAAGACCCAGATCAAAAACCTGATCATCGTAGGCTTGGTTGGGAGTTTTATCCCTGCTTTTCTTTTTGCAAAAGCCCAAACTCAGCTCAGCAGCTCACTCACCGGAGTACTGAATGCACTGACTCCCCTCTCCGTAGTGGTCATCGGCGCACTGTTTTTCCACTCCAAAATCACACGAAGAAATGCTATAGGCTTAGCGATTGCATTTATAGGAGTTTTCGTGCTGGTCACTGTCAAAGAGGGATCAGGGTTCGGAGCTTTTGCGGATATCAACTCACATGCATTCTATGTGATCTTAGCGTGTATCTGCTATGGGTTCAATTTGAATATAATCAAATACCGCTTTCAAAAACTCAAGCCTATAGAAATCACCGCGATTTCACTGATGATGGTGTTGCCAATGGCTCTGGTCTATTTGATGGCGGGCACACAGTTTTCTTACAAAGTAGTAAATGTAACAGGCGCATTACCGGCTTTGGGATACCTCACACTACTGGGTGTGCTGGGGACAGCTATAGCACTGATTATTTTCAATGTGATGGTGAAGACCGCTACACCTGTCTTTGCTGCTTCGGTTACTTACATTATTCCCATTGTGGCCATCTTCTGGGGTGTGCTTGACGGGGAGGTTTTGCTTTTCGGCCACTACGTAGGCATTGTAGCAGTGGTCATTGGTGTGTGGTTTGGGAATAGGAAAAAGTAATCTACTTATGGGACTATCTACTTCGGGAAAATCACTTTTACCCTAAAACTCCTTCCGGCTATAAAGTTGTTAAAAACAATTTTCCCGCTGTCTATTCCCACTTCATCCGTTTTCTCCAGGCAAATGCCAGCTTGGGCAACTGCTGATAGCTATTGATTCCGGCTTTTACTCCTTGAGTCTTTAAGAATACATCATTTGTTTTTCTACTCAATTCAATCGAATAAGCCTTGATTGCTTCATTTGCTTTCTGTAAGGAAATGAGATCATTCCGCATTCCGCGATCCAACGTCTTTATCCATACTTTGTACTCTTCAGGAGCCATTCTATAATAATCTCTGATCTGATAAGTAAGCAGTCTCAATTGTCCTGAGTAGCGCAGCAGTGCATCATCAGAATTCGTGCAAATCACCCAGGCTATAAAATTAGCCTCTCCCTCATCCGTAACACCATAACTGTGTGCCATTTCATGCGCTACCGTGAATGGCTGCTCGAGTACATGCAAGGTAGGATCAATGTAACTTTCCCCGGTAAAGGGAAAATAAATGCCGAGGATGCCCATTTTTCTCATAAATCCCGGGGGTGGAAAAAGCTTGGTTCTAGGCCTCCCCGTAAAATTCAACCCCAACATATCAAGATTGGCTGCTATGTTAGCCCGGACGAGTTTTTCCAGATCGGGATAAGGCAGGATCTCTTCTATCGCCATTGTATCCCGAGTGATGGAATTCCGGTCTTGCTGAGCCAGACGCTGAGTGATCATTAATTCGCTTTTCAACTCTTCCAAATTCATAGCACGTGGCGTAAGCCCCAGCTGCTGCACTATTGGAGTTCGTTGATAGTTAAAACCCCAAAGGAAAAGGAAAAAGAAAACTAAGGCACCGAGTCCGTTGGCAAGCGCTTGAAATGAATAAAAAAGTCTATTTCTCCAGCCATTTTTGCGGCGCAACCTAAAAAAATAAACGGCTATGATCAGAATCACCGATAGTATAAACAAATAAACGCTGGGGAAAGGCAATCTCCCCAGCGTCATATCTATTACGTTCCGGATTCCCGGAAAGAAACTTCTTGAATAAATTTCGTCCGTAGCTTGAGGGTTTTGAGCCGCCAAATAACGTATTCCCAAAGCAATAACTCCAAGAATCGCCCAGGACCAATCTCTTTTACCCATATATAGTTAAAACTTACACTCCCTCAGCTACCACTTCCTTCACATCATCAGGAAGCATTCTGGTAAGTAGATTCTGTATACCTGCTTTCAAAGTGACCGTGCTGGAAGGACAGCCGGAGCATGAGCCTTGCAGCTGAACTTTGACTACTCCTTCATGGAAAGAATGGAAGACTATTGCACCCCCATCCTGCTCCACAGCAGGGCGAATATACTCATCCAAAATTCCTTTGATCTTCTTCACCACTTCAGTATCATTCTCATCAAAAAGTGGATCTTTTTCAAAAGCTACAGGAACGGGAGCTTTTCCTGCCTCCAGGTATTGCTTGATATGATCACGAACTATTCCCTGAATCTCGGCCCACTCCACACTCTCAGATTTGGTGACCGTCACAAAATTAGAGGCGATAAACACACGCTCCACTGCTGCAAAATTGAACAACTCCTGAGCCAAAGGGCTTATTTTGGCTCCCTCAGCATCCGGAAAATCAAAACTTACTCCCTCATCCACCAACATAAAGTTGGCTACAAATTTCAGAGAATTGGGATTTGGGTTGGCCTCCATGTAGAGGTGTACAGGTCTTGCTTGTGCTTGTAGCATGGTATTCTTGATTTTTGTTTAGAAAACCGAATTACCGGGATTAAGTTCCGGCAAATCAGATTTTCATTTTTATCATTACCCTCAAAGTCTCTGAGCCATCAAATACGGCTATTGAGGATTAAGAGGATGGAATATCTTAACCGTAATAACCGAAAGAAGGTTCTCTATTTTTATTTGTAGGGCTCGCCGGTAGCAGCGTACCAGATCCCTCCATAAAGGTGCTTCAAGAAATCAGGATCTTCCCAAGCCGACTCCACATGACCCAGTGCGGTGTAGAATACCCTACCTCCGTCAAAGTCATGATACCAAGCCATAGGATGGTTGTCACCATTTCCCTTAGCTACTTTGTAGGTGCTTTCATCCGCTTTGATCAAAACCTTAATATCAGGGTTGATTTCTTTGAATTCATACAATTCATCTGTCCATAGCCAGTTTTTCGGTAAATGCCATGTAGATGGATGTGTCTGATCCACTACGTCAAGTCTTAGTGTCTGCTGTGCAGGATGGGAAAGGAAATAGGCTCCTATCATCTTATTGTACCAAGGCCACTCATATTCAGTATCAGTAGCAGAGTGGATTCCCACTACACCTTTTCCACTTTGGACGAATCGCTGAAAAGCAGCCTTCTGCTCGTCATTAAAGATCGTGCCCGTGGTCGAAGTCAAAATAACCACATCATATTTTTCCAATTTCTCGTCGGTAAATTCTCCGGCATCTTCAGTAGTATATACACTGAAAACCTGTGTTTTACCCATTTTTTTCAACGCAACTACGGCCTCAGGAATAGATTGATGGCGGAAGCCGGCAGTTTTGCTGAAAACCAATGCTTTGAATTGCTGCGCGGGAGCAACCAATATTACACTGAAAATAAGCCCAAGGGCTAAGATTGTACGTTTTAAGTTCATAGGATTTGAGTTATTGTTGACTTTTGAAATTTAATTGGCAATTGGACATTGTCACTTGATGATTTCAAACTTCTCTCCGGCTTCTTTTCTGGAGTAAGCATTGAAGTGCCACCATTCGGAACCGATTCCCGAGAAACCGTTTGCTGTCATTACTTTTCGTAGAATGTCCCGATTAGCTATCTGACCCACTGTAAGCTTTCCTTCTGAGAGCATTTGTTTTTCACGATCAGGATACGCGGGATAGCCAAAGTAATCATAGCCGGTACCCATGTCCAGCGTGGAGTCAGATTTCGTATCAAATATGGTCAAATCCACAGCAACTCCGAAATTGTGTAAGCTCCCTTTTTTAGGATCCGCAACATAAAGTGTCTTCAGGCTATCCGGTTTGTCCAGATTATCCCAAAGGATCTGCTGCACACTCAAGGGACGTACACCATCATAGACCAGCAAGGTGTAATCAGGAAATTGGCTTTGAAGCATTTCTTGGGCATTTTTCAACCGTTCAGCCACTTCCGGCTGGAGAAAAGCTTTGGTCAGATCACCATATACATCTTGCCCAAAGAAATTATCCGTGGTAGAATATTTCAGTTCGACTTTAATACCGGGAATTACTTCTTCCACATCCACCAATCCCTGAGAGATCAGTTTTTCTTCCAACTCGGGCTTTTTCACTTCCACTTCTACTTCTTTCACAGGATCCAGCACTTTCCGCTGCTGCTCAGAGAAAATTTCCTGATCGCTTTTCTGTGCTGTACCGCAAGCAATTAGTATTAGAAATAAAGGAAGATATAATTTACTCACAATCAATAATTTCGTTTTACAACAGTGGCGGAAGCCTGCGCAGTAGGCAATACTACTACATCGGCAATCGTCACATGCGGAGGCCTAGTTACCGCAAATTCCACGATATCCGCAATATCCTGAGCTACCAATGGTTCCAATCCTTGATAAACAGTATCTGCGCGGCTATCATCTCCTTTGAAACGGACTAAGGAAAATTCAGTTTCTACCAAGCCCGGATGAATAGCCACCACACGGATACCAAAAGGATTCAAATCCATTCTCATCCCTTTTGTGATCGCATCGACCGCATGCTTGGAACCGCAATACACACTTCCATTGGGGTACACTTCCTTACCTGCGATGGATCCAATGTTGATAATCATTCCTGATTTTCTTTCTGTCATTCCGGGAATAATTGCTCTGGACACATACAAAAGCCCCTTGACATTGATGTCCATCATCGCATCCCAGTCATCCAGATTAGCCGTTTGCACGGGATCCATTCCATGGGCATTCCCGGCATTATTGATCAGAACATCAATAGCTTTCCATTTCTCGGGGAGATTATCGAGTATTTCCAAAACTTTCGCTCTATCCCTGACATCAAATATCAAAGGCAAAAAATCAATTCCATCAGGCAGTTCCAACTTCAGTTCTTCCAGCCGATTCCCACGCCTGCCTGTGGCGATGATATTGTATCCTATTTTGGCGAGGGTAATTGCAGCAGCTTTTCCGATTCCGGAAGTTGCCCCGGTGACTAAGGCAATTTTGTTTTTCATGCTGAAAGATAAACAGAAATCAATTTAGGCTGAAACAGGAATAATAGTTAATAAAATTTAGCAACATCCTTCTATTAAAAAATCACGAAAATGATCCTTTCTCAAAAGAAGAAATAATGCCCCGCATTTTCGAAGTAAGGCATCTCTAATTTTGTGATTTTTAGATCTTACGATTTTTCATTTCCGCTCTATTGGAAATTCAGGTAAACGGTAATTGATTTTCTTCTGATGGACTCAATGGCAGTTTGAAGATCCGGACGTGTGTTTTCTACCTGATAGGCATTCATCAAGCCGTGGGAAAAACGAATTTCCGGGGCAAACTTGAAGTATTTAAAGTAAATCTCAAACCCCATCCCTGCTTCAACTGAGACATCCCGTCCTGTCATCACAATATCGTCCACATTGGCTTCGTCCTGGGCTTTAGTCCTAAACTGATAGCTTCCGCCACCCAAGAAGTACATTCGGGTATTGTTGAACCTTATAGATCGGTATTTTAAAAGCAATGGCAATTCCACCATTGTGGCCTCAGAGCTATATTCTACAATCCTGCCTCTATTATTTCCTTCATTAATCATATCTCCCCCGACCGGTATTTCACCTACCTGATCAGTGAAATAGGTCACCTCAGTCTTATATTCATAAAAGCCCACCTTGGGAGTGAAAAGTAAAATCAGCTGATCGTGGAATTGCAGCATACCCAAAAAGCCCAAGGAAAAGCCGGGGGTATATTTCGGCTGTACGCTCCTGACATTAGAGGAAGCATTCTCATCAAAAAAAAGCTCTGAATACTTCATCTGATAGGTGCTGTTATGAGCCGCAAGGAAAAATCCATACGAAAACGTCTTATTATCAGAGCTAGCCGCTGAGCTCAAGCCAAACATCCCCTGCCCAAATGCCGGAATCGCTGCTAAGAAAAAGACTAAACCGGATAGGACTACTTTGTTCCTACGTAGATTGAGCTTATTCCAAATGTAAGTGGTTTGCATAGGTTGCTTGTGAATCCGACTTTATTCATAATTCTCAGGAAATCCATTCCATCCGGAAAGGCCTGTACTGACTCAGGAAGATAAGTATAAGCAGAATTGTCTTTGGATACAATTTTGCCGATCTGCGGAAGAATGGCTTTGGAATAAAAAGCATATGCCTGCTTCATCGGAGCTTTTCGGGGCTTGCTGAATTCCAATATCACCGCTTTGCCTCCGGGCTTCAGTACTCTGTACATATCCGCCAATCCTTTCTCCAGATTCTCAAAGTTTCTAACACCAAATGAAACGATAACCGCATCAAACTTATTATCCTCAAAAAGCAGGCCTTCAGAATCACCAAGCTGAAGCTCAATTTTATCTTCAAGACCTTTTTTCTTTATTTTCTTGCGGCCTTCCTCGAGCATTCCCTCGGAGATATCCACACCGATGATCTTATCAGGGTTCAAAGAAAGTGCTTCAATCGCAAAGTCTCCCGTGCCTGTCGCTATATCCAAGATCAACTTGGGCTGATCATCTTTCAGATATTTAATTGCTTTTTTTCTCCAAGTGATATCAATTCCCATGCTCAGCACGTGATTGAGCAAATCATATTTGCCTGAGATGTTATTGAACATCTCTGCAACTTGATCTTTTTTGGAATCTTGCTTGTCTTTGTAAGGAACTACCGCCATCAGAATTCTATCTTTGAAAGGGCAATAATAGGGAAGAAACACGAGGAATGGAAAAAAGTAACTGCCCATCGCTCCAAAATCCTTTTCAGATATTGTCGTACTTTTGCATCCAAAGAAAAACAGATGATCAAAACAGCCACCTTCGTAGTCAGCAATGCAGATCCCAGCAATTGTCCCAAACCGGACCGTGCTGAGGTTGCTTTTATCGGCAGGTCAAATGTGGGCAAAAGCTCACTGATCAATATGCTCGTAAACCAAAAAGGACTGGCTAAAACTTCTCAAAAACCGGGTAAAACCCAACTGATCAACCACTTCATGATCAACGATAAGTGGTACATGGTCGATCTTCCGGGTTATGGATTTGCCAAAGTAAACCTGAAGGTGAAGCAAGGCTGGGAAAACATGATCTCAACCTATCTGACCAAACGTGAAAATCTATGCGGCGTATTTGTTCTGATAGACAGCCGTTTAGAGCCCCAGCAGATTGATTTGGAATTTTTGCTTTGGTGTGGGAGCCAAGAAGTTCCCACGGCGTTGGTATTTACTAAGGCAGATAAGCAGTCCAAAGGAAAAACTGATCAGAATATTCAGAAATTTCTGAAGAAGACAAGAGAAATCTTTGAAGAGGAACCGGATTACTTTGTCACCAGTGCAGAAGCAAACACCGGCAAAGTGGAACTCACGAAGTTTATCGAAGAACTGGTAACAGAATATGAAGCTAGGTGAATGATTTGATTGATAATCCTATATTTGCAGCCTCGAAAAAATAAATCTAATGAATTTTAAAGATCTTGCCACCGTAGCCGGTAAACCCGGATTGTTCAAAGTTTTGAAACCTTCACGCACCGGAGTAATTCTGGAAAGCATGGATGCCAAGAAGACTAAACTCGTTGCCGGCATGTCCCAGCGCGTATCTATTCTTAGTGATATTTCGATCTATACATTGACTGAAGAGGGCGCTGAGCCGCTGGAATCCGTGATGCAAAAGATTGAAGCAGAATTCCAAGGTGACTTGGGTCTCGATGCCAATCCTGATGATTCTGAACTGAGAGCTTTCATGAAGCACGTTCTTCCTGAAGTAGACGAAGCGAGGGTTTACACCTCAGATATCAAGAAACTGATCAATTGGTACAATTTACTTAAAGTGCAGGCACCCGAAGTATTACAGAAAACTGAGGAAGAAAAACCTGTGGAGACTAAGTCAGAAGAAAAATCAGACAACTAATAATCCAGCCCCGAACAGACTCGGGGCTTTTTTGATACCGGCATGAGTGAATCCCTATCCCAAGAAACTTTTCTGCTGCTGCAAAAGGATTTTGACTTTCCCGAAAGTCTAACTGAATTTGATGAAGAAAAGGCGATTGCTACACTTTCCAAAGTCATTGCCTATATGCTGGATCGGGAATTTGAGCGCCTGCTTCAGGTCTGCTACCGGATAGATCTTGGGGAAGAAACGCTTAAAAAAATTCTCCACGAATCCGAACCTGACCAAGTCGCCTCTGATTTGGCCAGCGCACTCTGGAATAGGCAAAAGCAAAAAGTGCAAATCAGAAAAAGGTATTCAGGGAATGAATAGTACGGATTGAGCCTGTTTTCGTAAAGTATAATTCTGCTTATGTATATCCGCTTTTGCCACTACGTAGGGCATGCTGAAAAACGCCGGTAATAGATCAAAAGACATCATTTGAATGATTAACCCAATTTTCACTATTTTGGGGATGTAAATTCCAAATTGCCTTTCTACATGAAATCGAGCAGGCAGGTCTGGCCTTAAAAAATCAATTATAAACACATGAAATCACTATTGAAAATCAATTTCCTAATGGCTTTCGCATGCCTGCTCATATTGGGCTCATGTAGCGACAATGATTCCGACCCACCAAAAACGAATGCCGAATTGATTGGCTCTGGGATTGCCTGGAAACTGAGCACCGCTACTGCGAGTGGTATCAGTGTAATCTCATTAATAGAGCCGTGCTTACAAGATAACCTAGTGACTTTCCATTACGAAACCGGAGTAAACACAGGAGTGCTGGATTCTGGCCCGACTAAATGTGATGATTCTGAGTTGCAAACAGTGAATTTCATCTGGGATTACAATGAATCTACCAAAGTTCTAACCGTAGATATCGACCTCATCGAAGTACCCAGAACCGAGGGTGACATGATTGTAGAAAGTGTGGGAGCAAACGAATTAGTGGTATCTCAAAACATTTCCCTTTCAGGATTTACGCAAAAAGTAATCGTCACATTTATCCATTGATCATCAAGACACCGTTATGAAGGAAATAAATCTTGTTCTTGTGAGAGCTTGGTTTATTTCCTTCTTTTGTTTCCTACCCAATACGAACGCCATGGCAAACCCTATCTGGATTATGACTTCTGCTTTTGACCAACTCACCTTGGATCTAACAGTAGAGAAAGCAATAGAAATCGGCGTGCAAGGACTTGACCTTTGCGTTTTCAGAAAAGATGGCACACGCGATGATTTTGTGGCCACACATCTGGACTATGAAAATTTCGGATCCGAGCAAGCCAAAAAACTCATTGAAAAATTCAACGGTGCAAAGCTTCGATTATCTATTGGGGCTTTTGACAATCTGATCGGTGGAGATCCTGCTGAGCGGGTCAAAAATCAAAACCATCTCCTGCGATTGATAAGAATGGCTTATTTACTTGGCGGAGATGAAAACGATGTGAAAGTAGGGACATTCGTAGGCTATAATCACGAACTGGGAAACCAGGAGGGCGGTTTTGAAAAAAATCTCCTGGAGTACCGAAAGGTATTTGGCCCCATTATCCGCTATGCAAACAGTCTTGGTGTGACGGTATTGTATGAAAACTGCCCTATGGAAGGCTGGAGAAGCTCTGGCTACTTTGGTACGTTTAATAACCTTCCGGGAATTTTGGCAGCACGGAAAATCATGTACGAACTCATCCCGGAATCCAATCACGGAGAAATCTACGATCCTTCGCATGACATATGGCAGCATACCGATCCCGTGGAAGTGATCAAAAACACCGACATGAATCGGCTGAAACGAATCCACGTCAAATCCACACGAAACAATCCCGACCCCTTCTGGGGCAATATGTATCCAATGCAGCAAATCTCAGCTGAATGGACTGAAAAAACAGGAATTCCTTCCAGCACCAATCCTTGGGACAGACATCATTACGAAGCTACTTTACCCGGATTTGGTCTAGGCGACTCGATGGATTGGCGGGCATTTGTGAATATGCTAAAGGAGAAAAATTTCACGGGTCCCTTTGAAATTGAAAACGAAGCGGTGCTTTCCAAACAAACCGGCAAAATGGGAGCCATAGTCCAAGGCTGCAAAGCTGCTGTTCAGAATCTCGCGCCCTTGCTCTATGAATTAAGCGATGAAGGATGGACATATCCTGAAGCAAAATACAACCCTCTTTTGGAAGTCAATCGTGCCGATGTACCGCTGATGACGATGGAGAAATTATGAGGTATTTAATCAGAGTTTGAAAATGAAAATTCAATAGTTTACGTTGTAAACGTAAATTATTTTCTTTTTGTAAAAGAAATTTTTACACTTTGATAAAATAAACTGTATCTTTGAGGAAACAATGGCCTCATCTTATGATACTTAAAGAAGAAATAGCATCGGCAGTTGCAGGGCAAAAAAAGGTGGTGCTCAAGAACAACTCAGTAACCAAGAGAGAAGCTGCCAAGAATTTAAAGCCTTCCAGCACACATATAGAGGTAATCACGGGAATACGTCGTTGCGGAAAAAGCACGCTAATGCGGCAAATCATCTCAGAAAGCCAGACAGACTTTTCCTACCTCAACTTTGAAGATCCACGGATATTTGGCTTTGAAATAGGTGATTTCCCTAAATTAGATGAAGTATTTGGAGCGGAAAACTCCACCTATTTCTTTGATGAAATACAAAACGTGCCCGGCTGGGAGGTCTATGTCCGTCAGCTACATGATCGAGGAGAAAAAGTCTATGTCACCGGTTCGAATGCATCATTGCTCAGTCGAGAACTTGGGACAAGACTTACGGGCCGTTACCTAGCCCATGAGATATTTCCCTTTTCTTACCGGGAATTTTTGGAATACAATGCAAGACCGGATGAACAGGCAAGTTTTGAGGAGTATTTGAACTCCGGCGGATTTCCGGAATATCTGCGTGACAAAAACCCTGAGGTATTACAAAACTTACTCAAGGACATCGTCTTCAGAGACATCGCCATACGGTATAGCATAAAAAACACCAAAACGCTGATGGACATCACGCTTTTCCTGATATCCAATGTAGGAAAAGAGATGAGCTTCAATAGTCTTAAAAAAACTTTTGAGGTAGGCTCAGCTACTACTGTCTCCGACTATTTGTCTTGGCTAGAAGATGCCTATTTACTATTTTTTCTGCCCAGATTCAGTTGGTCTGCTAAAAGCATCTCCAAGAATCCAAAGAAAGTTTATTGTATAGACACCGGATTTGCCAAGGCAAATTCCTTGAGCTTTAGCAAAGATCAAGGCAGGTTATTAGAAAATCTCGTGTATATCTTGCTCAGAAAAACAAGGTTGAAAACCTTCTATTTCAGGGAGAACAAGGAGTGCGATTTTGTGGTTTTTGAAGGTGATTCTTGCAAATGGCTCATACAAGTCACAGAAAGAATCCATCTCGACAATCAAAAGCGCGAAGTGGATGGACTTACAGAAGCTATGGAGTTTTTTGGGAAAACTGAAGGCTTTATCCTCACCCTTGATCAAAGGGACACACTTTCTTCAGAGGGAAAAACCTTCCGGATACTTCCTGTCAAAGAGTTTCTTGCCGAATACTTAAATAAACCTTAGGTAACTCACAAACTTGATTCGTATCCGGTATCTACCTTAAGGTCAAACCCCTCTGCCGCTTGCACAGCCAGCACATCACATCTTTCATTTTCGATATTCCCTGCATGTCCTTTTACCCAGATAAACTTGGGTTTGTATTTCAGATGAAGTGGAATATACCGAAGCCAAAGATCCGGGTTTTTCTTATCCTTAAAACCTTTCTTTTGCCAACTCCAAATCCAACCTTTTTCCACAGAGTCGACCACATACTTGCTATCGGAATAGATCTGCACAGGAAACTCATCTGTGGTAAGTGCCTGAAGTGCACGAATCACAGCCAAGAGCTCCATGCGATTGTTGGTAGTTAGGCGGAATCCTTCAGAAAGTTCTTTTCGGTGCTTATTGAATTTCAGTACAGCGCCATAGCCTCCCGGGCCGGGATTGCCTTTGGCTGCACCGTCAGTATAAATGGAAATCATGGGACAAAGTTAACTAAAAATAGCCTAGACAATCAGGTTAAAGACCCGATTCTATGCCCGGAAAGGCATTTGTCTTGAAAATCTTGACTGCGATGGAAAGTAGAATAATCCCAAAAATTCTTCTTAGGACATCCAAACCCGTTTTGCCGATTTTTCGCTCCAGCCAGCCTGTGCTTTTCAGCACGATGTAAACCAAGATCAGATTCAGGAGAATTCCTATCGCAATGTTGATCTGCGCATACTCCGCTTTCAATGTCAGAATCGTAGTCAATGTTCCCGCGCCAGCAATTAGCGGAAAAGCGATTGGGACAATGGAAGCGCTGTCTTTGGCATCAGGATCAGATTTGAAAAGCTCGATCCCAAGGATCATCTCAGCTCCGATCGCAAAAATGATCAGCGCCCCTGCAATCGCAAAATCCTCTACTCCAATACCAAAGAGACTCAAAATTGATTTGCCTGCAAAAAGAAACAATATCATCAATACACCCGCAGCCAAGGTGGCTTTCTCGGATTGGATATGCCCAACTTTCTGTCTTAGATTGACGATAATCGGGATAGATCCGAGGATATCAATCACAGAAAACAGAATCAGGGAAACTGACAATATTTCTTTCAAATCAAACATTCCGCGAAATTAGGTATTTATGATTATCCGCAATGATGCCAGTAGCCATATTTTCTTTGTTTTCTTGGCTAGAAGACCGATGACGGATGACAGAAGTAACCTAAATGATAAAGTTCACCAAATCCTTTGATGCTTTAATTTCTCTAGTGGTAGAAAAGCGGATATACATATAGTTATTTAACGGATGAGGTCTAACAGACCTCGAAGATTTTTAAATTATGAAATAGTTAAGGAAAAAGTCACTGAAATATTAACGAATGCCAAGGCTTTGCAATAAGAAAACAAAAGGTCCAAGTCGGGAGACTTGAACCAATAAACGAGTTAGAAACTGCGTCCTCTGCGAAAACCTCTGTGTCCTCCTGTGGTTAAAATTTGCCCAAAAACGCAATCAACTTATCCATTTCTGCATTAGTAATCGCAGGGAAATTTGCAATACGGAAGCTTGTTGGTTTATGGGGGCCATAGCCTGATCCAAGTTGCATTCCCTCTTTTTCGGCATCTTTCTTTACCGAAGCAATCAGATCCTCAGAGCCTGTTACTGCCAAGACGGTCGTGCTTCTCGTTTCTGCATTATCCACCAGCATCCGAAGGGACTTAGACTGAGCCACTGCAGTTTCCAGCTTTTGCATACGCCCTCGGAGATTGGCATCGATGTGCTGAACTTCTTCCAGATCTTTCAAAACCCGATTGAGCAAATAGATCCCAAGTACATTGGGGGTATAGTGTGTCTGATAACCGGCAGCATTTTCCAGTATAAAACTCAAGCTGTTATACCTTCCTTTTTCTCCCTTGCTTTCACATTTCTCTATGGCTTTGGGTGAAAGAATAAGTATTCCCAAGCCCGCCGGAAGACCAAAGCATTTTTGTACCGATGCATACCAAATATCCGCCAAGCTAAAATCCAATTCGATTCCGGCCATGGAAGAAGTCGTATCCACTGCAATCATTTTGTCAGGATATTTATCTTTAATAGACCTAATCACCGACATCGGCACCTGAGTCGCATTGGCAGTTTCATTTTGCGTGAGCGCGATCACATCAAAGTCCTCGCTGATCTCCAAACCTGCCACATCAATGGCTTCATTTGCTTCGATTTTCAGTCCATCAGTTGCAGGATTGATATGCTTCGCAAAGCCTATCCACTTTTTCCCAAATGAACCTGAATAAATATGATAACTAGCCTGCTGCACAATGGACTGGGTGATAATCTCCCAATTCTCGGTAGCACTGGAGGTGAAGAGCAGTTTGTAATCTTCCGGCATGTGAAGCTTCTCACGCATCAGTTGTTCGGTCTCTTGGTACAAAGACATAAACGCACTGCTCCGATGATTGGCGCTTAGAATACCTTCATTGTAGGCATCTTGCAAATAAGTAGGTAGGGCATCGTAAACTTTGGATGGCCCGGGTGCAAATGTGAGCATAGGTTGTTAGGTTATAGGAAATAGCGGATTCCAAGTTCGTAGCCCTTCAGGCCAAGTCCGGAGATCATTCCGACGCAGGACTTGGAAATAATGCTTTTGTGGCGGAATTCTTCCCGCTTATAGATGTTCGAAATATGTACTTCCAGCGTAGGCGTAGTCACCCCGGCGATGGCATCTGAGATAGCTACTGAGGTATGGGTATAGCCACCTGCATTGAGCAGAATTGCATCAAAGGAAAACCCAACTTCATGAATCTTATTAATCAGCTCGCCCTCCACATTACTTTGGTAGTAGTGAAGCTCAACTTCAGAAAAAGTGCGTTTTAATTCTTCGAAATATTCTTCAAACGAAGTGCTTCCATAGACTTCAGGCTCTCTTTTGCCAAGTAGATTAAGATTCGGGCCGTTAATGATCAGGATTTTCAAAACAAAATTCGGTTTGATAGTTATCAGCTCAAAGTTAAAAGGATTTTCAGGTTTTAAAGTGGAAAGGATAGAAGGTTTTAAGGTTGAAAAACATTCTTATGGAAGAGAAACTTTTGTGTATAGATTTTCGTAATTTGGTGTATAAACACTAATACCATGAGAACTAATATTGAAATTGATGAGGAATTGATGAATGAAATTCTTGATAAGACCGCCCTTAAAACCAAAAAAGAGGTTGTCGATAAAGCGCTGCGTGAATTCCTCCGCAAAATTAAACTCCATGAATTGAGTGATCTAAGGGGAAAAATCACTTGGGAAGGAAATCTTGACGAAATGAGAGAGAGCTAATACGATGTTTGTTCTTCCTGACACCTCTATTTGGATCAATTTTTTCAATAATCCTTATTCAGTTATCTCTGAAAGGCTAGATATACTAATTGATGAGGATCTAATTGTTATTTGCCCTCCTATTTATCAAGAGATTCTGCAGGGGACAAAAGACGAAAAGAGTTTTCAAATACTTTCCCAAAAACTATCCAGCTTGACTCGCCTAAATGCTGATCCATACGAAGCTGCGATAGGTTCGTCTCAAATCTATTCAGGTTTGAGACAAAAAGGGGTAACTATCCGCAAAAGCAATGACTGCTTGATTGCTTGGTATGCAGTTAAGTACAATATCCCAATTTGGCATCAGGATAGAGATTTCGACATGATCGCCAATCAAGGAATATTGAAAATTTTCAAAATTTGAATTTCCAATTTTTAACTATTCCAATCTTCCAATGAGTAGTCTCTGGGAAAACCACATCAAGCAATTCCGGCATTACCTCAAACTTGAGCGCTCACTTAGTGGGAATTCTATTGATGCTTATACCCGTGATGTGGAAAAACTCGCGAAATACAGTGATGCAAATTTCCCCGATCAAAGCCCTTTGACGCTGGAACTGGAGCATCTGAGAAAGTTTGTAAACGAGCTGGCCAAGCTGGAAATATCAGAATACACCCACGCCAGAATTATCTCTGGCATCAAAGCTTTCTACAAATACCTGATGTATGAGGACAGAATCACCGAAGATCCTGCTCAGCTACTTGAAGCTCCGAAACTTGGCCGAAAACTCCCGGACACGCTCAGCTATCAGGAAATTGTGCAACTTTTAGAGGCAATTCCACTCGGAGAACCTGAAGGCCACCGCAACCGCGCGATACTGGAAATGCTTTACAGTTCAGGCTTGCGGGTATCCGAACTTACAGAATTAAAAAAAGGGCAAGTGTTTGAAGACGTAGGGTTTCTGAGGGTGACGGGCAAGGGAAACAAAGAACGTCTGGTCCCCATAGGAAAGGATGCACTGAAATACCTGAATATCTATAAAGATGAAGTTCGGGTACATCAACCCATCGCCAAAGGCCATGAAGAATATGTCTTTCTAAACCGAAGAGGCAAGAAACTTTCCAGGGTAATGATCTTCCTGATTATCAAAAAGACCGCTGAGCAAGCGGGAATAGAGAAAAATATTTCCCCCCATACCTTCCGGCATTCCTTTGCCACGCATCTGATCGAAGGAGGAGCTGATCTACGTGCTGTCCAGGAAATGCTTGGGCATGAAAGCATCACCACTACCGAAATCTATACGCATCTGGACAGGGATTATTTGAGGCAGGTGCTGACTGATTTTCATCCTAGGAAATGATTTTGAGTATAGAGTATCAAGATGAACGTATCAAGAATTTACGCCAATAGGGCTGGACTATAATCTGAATTTAATTAATTGCGTAGTTTTGAAATTTGTAAATTAGCTACATTGCGTTTTACCAAAGTGCAACCACAATGAAAAAAATAACTCTGCTAATACTCGCAATTCTAGCGCCCTATTGTTTCTCTATGGGTCAGAGTAATCCTTCAATCCCTCCTGAAGCCTTAGAAAAACTTATTAATACCTGACGAGAAAACACTTTAGGCTTACCAATTGGTGACAAATTTCCAGAATTTGAATTCGTGGATTTGGAAGGAAATAAAACTGATTACAAAGATCTAAAAGACAAATTGATCATCCTCAACACCTGGTTTGTAGGATGTAAAGGCTGCAAGGAAGAGGAAGAGAATTTGAAACAGCTAACAGAGGAATTCAAGGATCGGAAAGACATTGTATTTCTAAGCTTTGCGATGTCTTCACCGCAAAAGATCTAGCGATACTTTTCTAAAAGAGGAGATTTCGGATATCAGACCGCCAGTGTAGATCGAGAATGGGTTAATGATACCTTAAAAATCACATTGTCCCCTACGCATTACATTATCAAAGATGGGATTTTGGTAGAACAGGTTACCATGTCAATATCAGAGACTTTCTTTTTAGACTGGTACATAAATAGGATTCTGGAGTTTGTTTCCTGATCTACTAAATTTCACTTTTACGAAATTACCTCAAAATCATGTCACCCCTTTTACAAACACTATTTCCAAAACTGAATAGCTTATCCAAGCGGCAGAAACTAATGTTTCGCCTATTGCTTCTCAGTATAAGCCCAGTATTTTCCGCCTGCACTTCGACTAAAATTTACCCTAGAATCAGCTGCCATATTTGTCTAAGCCAACAGGATGGGATTTTACTACTTCCGCTGAACTGGCAAGAAAGCTTTAGGCAGCTCTCTATTGCAGAACAAAATCGTTTGGAAAAAATGATCGTGGAAATCCTTCACGAGAAGGGTTTTACCAATGTGGCATTATACGATCAAATGGATTATGAGCTTCTAAATGCAGGCATCAAAGATGTGAATGATCCTGTGCAACGGGCAAATATTAATCTGGAGCTGGGAATCCCTTATCTTCTGGGACTTAGCTTAGGAGAATTGGCATGGTCTGGAAATTGGGAAAGAACTGATCCGTCAGACTTTAATTCTCCCAGCCATTGGGAGAATGATACCCATATCAAAAGTTTCCTTAGAGTCGCCCTGATGGAAACAGCGACCGGTAACATCATCTCTGATTATGCCATCGAAACCACGATAAGTGAATTCCCGATCCCTATTGGTGACGGAGAAACCTTAGATTTGAATTTCGGTTCTCTTTTCAAGGCAGTCTCAATTTCTACCCGAAAGGGAATCAAAAACATAGTGAAAGACTGCGGATGCTGATTTCAAGACACAAGATACAAGTAGCGAGAAAAAGAAATCAGGATCCTACTCAGATTTTAGGCTTCGTTTAAATGTTCAGTCCTCAATAGATTAGGCTAGAAATTCTTATAGATTTTGAGGCGATTGATTTTGTATCAAAAGAGGATAAGAAAACCCCTATATTGAAGGCTATGAAACAGGTATTTATCTTACTTTTTTTACTGGTGACTAGTTTTCTTCCAAATGATTCCAATAAGAAGCATAAGTCTTTCCGCGAGGACTTCTCCAAATCCACGTTAAAGAATTTTCGATACGGTTCGACTGGGACACATGCCGATTCTAAACATACAATAGGAGTTCCGTCCCCCTCTGAGCCGAAAACCCAGATTCTTTCTTTCAAACTCAATCCGGAAGAAAAAGCCGGGCCAGGCAAAGGCCCGGAGATTATCTCCAAGCACTTCACTCATTTCGGAACTTACTCCACTAGACTTAAAGTGCCCGATGCAACAAAAAAACAGCCGAATGTAGGTGCTGTGGTCGGTTATTTCACCTACCATGAAGACCGAAAAAAAGGTCTTAGCGAAATCGACTTCGAATGGCTGCTGGCTGACCCAAGAATTATCTACGTGGGCACATGGACTGGCGAGCAGGGCAAACTGCAGCGCATCGGAAGGATCGTCAATCTGTCACAGGGAAAAATCATAGAGACAATCTCAAAGGTAGGTTTCGATGGGACACCAACACCTTTAACCGGCTCACAAAATATCCCGGAAAGTATTCCAGCTATTGAAAATTACGATGCTTCGTCCCAGTTTTACACCTATGGATTTGACTGGGAAAGTGACAGGATCCGGTGGTGGATGCTGCATCCTGAAACCGCTGACACACTAGTGCTTTGGAATTATCAGGGTTCTCAGCCCGGGATCCCCCAGCATGCGTCTAAGTATAGAATGAACTTTTGGCATACAGAGGATTGGGCTGTGGAAGGAAATCCAAATTCACTTGAAAAACCGGAATTCCCCTTCGAGCTGGAAGTGGATTGGATGGAGTATAAAAGGAACTGAAGTAAATCAGAAATATTGTTCACTCGGACAAGCTTTAGAATTATGCAGTCCAATCTAATAAGAAACAGTTTTCCATGGATCCAATTTGCAAGTCTTTGTGATCCATTTGCTCTCCTTGTTATTCAACCCAAGCTCTTTCGAGCTTGGGTTTTCACTTTTTAAAATTCTACCCGATAGCTCAGAATAGGAATCAATGGCGCTTGATAGGATGTTTTGATCTCTCCATTCATAGCTTCGAAGTAGCTGCCGAAGATGTTTTTCCTGTTGCTAGCATTCTGTATATCCAGCGCCCAGGTTCGGGTGGACTTGGGTTTGTTTTTCTTTAAGCTAAAACGAAGATCTGTGCGGAAGTAAGCGGGATTCTGATCGGTATAGGCGAGATTATCATAATATACCTCCTCTCCTTTTGCAATGGATTCTTCCAAATTGATCGGTGTAGTGCGCAGCCCACCCGTGTAGATCGCACGAACATTCAGTCCGAGAACTCTTTCTCTTTTGAGTTTGTACTCTTTACCGGCAGTCAGCGTCACATTGAAATTGCCATTATAGGCGGTATTTCTCCAAACATCCTCATTGGTTTTGTATTTGGAGCTGTACAGAGAAGTGGAGAGCAGGAAGTACAGGTTATTGTGCATAAACTGCTCCAGTGTGAGCTCCACACCGTAGTTTTTCCCAAACCCCTCATTTACCAGCGGGTCAGTGGCAAAAGTCCATTGCTGGTTGATGATGGAATAGGTCTCATCTGCACCACTTTTGATCGGAACATCGAACAAATGCTGGTAATAAGTCTCCACTTTCATACGCAGGTATGAAGTCAGCGAGCGATCATAGCCCAGCACAAAATGATGCGATTTGCTCAGCCCAAGATCTTCATTCGGAAGAATAATCTGTCCGTTCACTTCCTGCTCAGCAAAGTACGTTCCCAGTGGTTGCGTCTGACTATGCAGTCCGTACCCGAAGCTCAACCGCTGCTTTTCATCCAGCACATAGGAAGCACTGAGCCGTGGCTCGACTGAGTTTGAATTGTTCAGCAAAAGCTGCAGGTAATGCAGTCCTACATTGAAAGTCAAGCGCTCGCCGGCACGGTAGTTCAGTTGGGAGAAAGCCTGAATACTCTGCGTATTTCCTTTGGAATTGATGTTGGTCTGCAAGCCTTGCATACTTTCTTCGAAGTCATCCTCACGCAGATTGTAATACAATTGATTTACATAGACACCACTTCTCAAATTCGCTTTTGCAGAAAATTTGGTATTCAAAACAGAACTGAAAGTGATCTTGGAATTGCTGTAATTGTTATAATAGCGATCCTGAAACTGTAAATTGTTATCTAAGCGCGACGAGGTAGTCCCCAAGGCATTTCCTGAGGCCAACACAGTGGTTTGGAGGAAATTTGCTTCATTCAAACTATAGGAATGCTTGATTCCTGCAGCACCGGTATTGGAAAAGAAAGTACTTCCATAGCGATCTTCTTCAGATTCCCATTTCAGCGAATCCTTGAGCGCATTCCCCTTCTGATCACTAAGCCCTCCAAATCCAAATAAGGTAATGTTGCTTTTCGATCCGGTTGGCAGATAGATATTAAAGGACAAATCCTGAAAATTGGTCACAAAATCACCCAAAGGCAACCCAATATTCGAAAGCAATGAAAGAGTGGAATAGCGGTAGTTGACAAGGTATGAACCCTTGTAATTTTTGGCTATAGGCCCTTCTGCCGCCAAGTCCAAACCAAGAAATCCTGCCTGGATCGTGAACTCCCTGTTTTCATTATTCCCTTTTCGAAGATTCAGGTCAAACGCTCCCGAAAGCGCATTGCCATATTCTGCAGGAAAAGCTCCCGTCAAAAAATCGGAATTGGCCAGCAACTGCGAACTCAAGATGGACACGCCGCCTCCTGAAGTACCGGGATTGACGAAGTGATTGGGATTTGGGATATCGATTCCTTCCATTCTCCAGAGCAGACCATTGGGACTGTTGCCACGGATCGAGATATTGTTGTTACCATCGTCAGTACTTGTGACACCCGAAAAGGAGGCTGCCATACGCCCCGGATCATTTACCGCAGCGGCAAATTTCCTTGTTTCCTCTACAGAGAAAGTTCTTCCACTCACCTGAATCATATCGTTGACAGTTCGGTCTTTTTCGGTAGCAGTCACTACGAATTCATCGATTTGGGTGATGTTCTCTTCCAGAGGAATTGTCAGGACCACTTCCTTCCCTGAATTCAGTTGGATAGTTGGGAAAATAATTTCCTTAAAGCCCATAAAATTCACTTTGAGCGAATAAGTGCCCAATGGTAAATTGGCGAGTTTGAAGTCTCCATGCGCATCAGTAGAGGTTCCTATCACCGGATCTGAGCCTAAAACCATTACCGTTGCACCGGGCATAGGTGCCTTGGTGATTTGGTCGATCACCGTGCCGCGGATAGTCTGTGTAAGTTGTTGTGCTTGGAGGGGATTGATTGCCATGAAAAATAACACCGCAAAAACCTTAGTAAACGAATGCATATAAATGTGTTTAGTTTGGTTCTTTGACAAGAGGAGGAGGATTTACCCTTAGTGGGGAAAAGAATTTTCACGCAACAGCGCGATATTTTATACCTCTATTGAAGTCTACTACCATGGGCAGCAAGGGACAACTTTTTAAAATGGTTTGGTCAGAGGTTCATCGCTGCCATGATCGGGGTTCTCATCCCCGGAAGGCAGCGTATGATAAAAATTCTGATACAGGTATTCAGTAAAGAATTACCAAAGGAAATTCCCATTGTGAATTGGTCGCCTGAGAATGCTTTTCAGTTATAAAAGTTTATAATCAACGACTTGTGTGAAATGAACAAACTTCCGGTTGTTGGCAAATCGGAAATGGGTTTCAGCCAAGTCTTGCCTTGATCTCAACCCAACTCCTACTTAGTCAAGGCACTCAATGCTTCGTCAACCGATGCGACAAAATTGACCTGCCTCCCCTTGTTGCTTTCATAAATAAAATCTCTCAGGCTGTTGCTCGCAAATCCGGAAAAGTCACCCACTATTGCCAGACTAATCCGATAATTGGAAAACTTTTGAAGAATCTCACCAGCCATTTTATTCTTTAAGTCAAAAAAATCGGCAGTGATATTTTCTAGATGCAGGATGATTTTATCAAAGCCTTGGTAATAAATATCACCCATTAGATCCAGCGCATCTTCTGTGTTTTGTATTACTAGTTTGTCTGAAATCACTTCCGCAATCTCTGTTTCACCTATTTTGTGAGCCTGAATGTTCATTGTTTTTTATGTTCAATTTTTATCCTTGACAATTTCTTGCCCTCTTAACAAAAAAAGCTGTCACATTTCTGCAACAGCCTCTTCAGTATATTTTGCTTAGCTTATTTCTTCACTGCCAACTGAATAGACAATTCTGTCAATTGCTCATTGGCTATACTGCTAGGCGAATCAATCATTACATCTCTACCGGAGTTATTCTTAGGGAAAGCGATGTAATCCCTAATAGAATCTGATCCTCCGAAAATCGCACAAAGTCTGTCAAATCCAAAGGCTATTCCCCCATGTGGAGGTGCTCCGTATTCGAAAGCCTCCATTAGGAAACCAAACTGCTTTTGTGCCTCTTCTTCAGAAAATCCAAGATGCTTAAACATCAATTGCTGCGTCGCCCGATCGTGAATACGGATGGAACCTCCTCCGATTTCTACTCCATTAATAACCAAATCATATGCGTTGGCTCTTACTGATCCCGGATCTGAATCCAGCAAAGGAATATCTTCTTTCTTAGGGGAAGTGAATGGATGGTGCATCGCGTGGAAGCGATTGGTCTCCTCATCCCACTCCAGCAATGGAAAATCCATCACCCACAGCGGTTTGAAAACCGTGCGGTCGCGAAGCCCAAGGTCTTCACCCATTTTCAGGCGAAGTTCGGAGAGCTGCTTACGGACTTTATCCGCATCACCACTCAAAATCAACATCAAGTCCCCCTGTGCTGCTCCAAATGCATCTGCCCAATCCTGAAGATCATCAGCGGAGTAGAACTTATCTACCGTAGATTTGATCGTACCATCTGCATTGTATTTGGCGTACACCATACCTTTAGCTCCGATCTGAGGGCGTTTTACCCAGTCAGTCAGTGCATCCAGTTGTTTACGGGTATATTCTGCTGCCCCTTTTGCACAGATCCCCACTACCAACTCTGCTTGGTCAAAAATGCTGAATCCTTTTCCCTTTGCCAGGTCATTCAGCTCTACAAATTTCATTTCAAACCGTAGATCCGGCTTATCATTACC
Organism: Algoriphagus sp. 4150; assembly: GCF_031457395.1. Taxonomy (NCBI): domain Bacteria; kingdom Pseudomonadati; phylum Bacteroidota; class Cytophagia; order Cytophagales; family Cyclobacteriaceae; genus Algoriphagus; species Algoriphagus sp. 4150. The sequence continues at coordinate 446,283 of NZ_JAVDWS010000002.1, read as the reverse complement.
ATAATACTTCATGGCATCGGCATAAGTCATTCGCTTCACTTCTTCCAGCTCTACACCTTTCACAGTGCTGAAGAGGTGCTTGGTCAATCCTTCGAACGTATTCAGGATATCTTCCTGATCCACAAAAGACATCTCGCAGTCTATCTGGGTAAACTCAGGCTGACGATCCGCTCTCAAATCCTCGTCACGGAAGCATTTTACAATCTGAAAATACCTGTCGAAACCGGAAACCATCAGCAATTGCTTGAAAGTCTGTGGAGACTGAGGCAGCGCATAGAATTCACCCGGATTGGTACGGCTAGGCACCACAAAGTCACGGGCACCTTCCGGGGTGGACTTGATCAAAACCGGCGTTTCCACTTCGATGAAAGCCTCAGCATCCATGTATTTACGTGTCTCCTGCATCATTTTATGACGCAGTTGGAGCTTTTCTCTCACCACATTTCTCCGCAGATCCAGGTATCTGTATTTCATACGGAGCTCATCGCCGCCGTCAGTTTCATCTTCGATGATAAATGGGGGAACTTTCGCAGCATTCAATACTTCCAGCGCTGTTACTTTGATCTCGATGGCACCGGTAGGGATTTTATCGTTTTTTGCGGTTCGTTCGATGACCTTACCTGTTGTCTGAACTACGAATTCCCGGCCTAATTCCGCTGCTTTTTCCAACAGTGCCTTTTCGCTGGAATCCTCTTCAAAAATCAACTGGGTCAAACCATATCGATCGCGAAGATCGACCCAGATTAAACCTCCTTTGTTTCTTACCCGCTGCACCCAGCCGGCAAGAGTTACTTCTTGATTTACGTGATCCAGGCGAAGTTCGCCACAAGTATGCGTTCTCAGCATGTTTTTTTAGTTTTTTTTGGGAGGTCAAAGATAAAGAAATGACCGTGAGAACACACGAATCATTGGATGATTAGCAATCTTTTCATCAATTTCTTTGAGATATTCACAGAAAACCCACCGGATCTTCAAGAAAAGGCAAAATTTCATCAAAGTGGACAGAGATCATACTGAAAATAAAATAATGGTTTCCTTTTCTTCGTTGGTATGATAGTTGGAGAGGAGCGATCAAAAGGGTTACACCTCAAAGCTTGGATTAAAAGCCCTTTTTTGCTTGATTGAGTTAAATTTCACCTTCCCTTAATAGTAACGATTAATGAAAAAGACTTGGATAGGAATTGCGGCACTGGTTATCATCATAGGCGCAGCATCTTCACTCCAATTTTTCAGCCTGCCTTTTCAATCCGAAAAGGAAGCAGAGATTGTAGAACCACCTTTGATTGATTCTTTAGCGAATCAGGTTTTCCTCTACGGAATAAACGTCACCGGGCTGAATATTGTAGAAGGCACCGTGAGTAAAAATCAGACACTCGGGTCTATTCTCGCTCCTTTCAATGTCCCCTATCAGATCATCGACGAAATAGCCAAGAAATCAAAGGAAATCTTTGATGTGCGGGGGATCGCTGCAAACAAGAAATTTACGGTGGTAACTCCTGCCGATTCTACCAAAGCCCAATTCTTCATCTACGAGCCAAATCCGGCAGAGTATGTAGTCTTTAATTTGGATTCCATAGATATATACAAAGCAGAAAAACCTGTAGAGTATAGAACCAAAGAAGCGGGAGGAATCATCAATTCCAATCTCTCAGCTGATATGACCAGTCAAGGCGTGACTTATGACATCATTGACCAGTTTGCGGATTTATACGGCTGGTCTATAGATTTCGGAGCTTTGCAAAAAGGAGACAAATACAAGGTCTCTTATCAGGAAAAAGTAGTCGATGGAGTGGTAGTTGGAGTTTCAGATATCCAAACAGCATTTTTTGAGCATAAAGGAGAACCTCATTATGCAATTCCTTTTGAGCAAAATGGAGAGATCACTTTCTTCGATCAGGATGGCAACAGTTTCAAAAAAGCATTTTTAAGAGATCCATTAAAGTACACTAGAATCAGTTCCAGATATAATCTGAAAAGATTTCACCCTGTACAAAAGCGATACAAAGCACATTTGGGCACAGACTATGCAGCCCCTACCGGTACAGAGATCAGATCCGTAGGAGAAGGAACAGTCACTGATGCCCAATATACTTCGGCCAACGGTAATTATGTTAAAATCAAACATAACGGCACCTATACCACGCAGTACTTACACATGTCAAAGATTGCCAAAGGCATCAAGCCGGGAACGAGAATCAGGCAAGGTCAGGTGATCGGCTATGTGGGAAGCACAGGTTTGGCGACCGGACCACATCTTTGCTTCAGATTTTGGAAAAATGGCAAACAAGAAGATTGGTTGAAAGAGAAGATTCCTCCTTCCCAGCCGATTGAAGCTAAACACAGAATGGCTTTTGAGTCTAAAAAAGTTGAATACATGGAAAGATTGGCTTCTATCAGGCTACCGGGCGAACCGGAAATATTGGTGGCAGAAGCACCAAAGCCAATTGTTCCTGCCAAAAGCGAATAATTGCATTTGCTTAGAAATCCCATAAGCGTCAGTCTTCGGACTTGCGCTTTTTTTATTTTTAAACCACAAAGTGCACATTTAGAATGCTTTCCGGAGAATTAATAAATCTGAATTTAATATTCTGTATGGCAGTCAGGACACTGCATTGATTTAGATCCAAATCTGAAGGCTCGGATCAGAACAGATTAGATAATATCTGAAGACTTTTCTCAGATTACGTAACTTGCAGCCCAAATCCATTTTCTAATTCCGTGGAAGCAGATCAACAAATACGGGTAAACAAATACCTTAGCGAAGTAGGCTTTTGCTCCAGAAGGGCAGCCGACAAATTGCTGGAAGAAGGCAGAATCACCATCAACGGAAAAATCCCTGAATTAGGCACAAAGGTGGGAGCAAATGATGTGGTAGCGGTGGATGGTAAGCCGGTAGGCACACCTATACAAGCACATACTTACATTGCTTTCAATAAGCCTGTCGGGATTGTCAGCACTACTGATACCAAAGGTGAAAAAGACAACATCATTGACTTCATAGGTCACTCCCAGCGTATTTTTCCCATAGGCCGCTTAGACAAAGACAGTGAAGGACTGATTCTCCTGACCAGTGAAGGCGACATAGTCAACAAGATTCTCCGCTCCAAAAACAACCACGAAAAGGAATACATCGTCACAGTGGATAGACCGGTGAATGATGAGTTTATCAAACTGATGGGATCAGGAGTTCCGATTCTGGATACCGTTACAGATCCGTGCAAAGTAGAAAGAATCAGCAAATTCAAATTCCGGATTATCTTAACCCAGGGACTCAATCGACAGATCCGAAGAATGTGCGAGCATTTTGGCTTTAAAGTAGCTCAGTTGAAACGCATCCGGATTATGAATGTTCATTTGGATATCCCCGTAGGCAAATGGCGTGACTTGAGCGAGAAGGAGCTGGCAGAGATCAATGAATCTATCGCTGACAGTTCAAAAACGTTTGACTAACCTAATAGATTTCTTCTCTTTACTTCAATAGTATTTGCCATTCTCGAGCATTATAGAATCCCGCCTGCTATACCCATTATTGCGCTATCCATTTTTATTACTGCTTCTCTCTAAAAACATTTGTAAATTAATCTCCCGATAATAACCCATCCTGCAAATTAATTCTTTAATGTCTAGCCACTTGTCTTCAGAATTCCACACCCGAAACCTGAATCAACTTTTAGAAGATCAACGATCAACTTCTATTGCATGGAGAACTTCCTCTGCAGCGCAGAGAATAGACAGATTGAAAAAGATCAGAGCTTGGATAAAAGACAATCAGCAAGACATTCGTGATGCACTGAAAAACGATTTTGGTAAACCTGAACCGGAAACTGACCTTAGCGAAATATTTCCTGTAACGGCAGAAATCAACCACACCATTAAGAACCTGAAAAAATGGATGAGCCCGAAATCGGTTTCGACTCCTCTACCGATGTTTGGGACATCAGGTAAAATTTATGCGGAGCCAAAGGGAACATCCTTGATTATCGCTCCTTGGAATTACCCTTTCAATCTATCAATTGGACCATTGATCTCCGCTTTGGCAGCTGGCTGCACAGCCATTATTAAGCCATCTGAAATGACTTCTTACACTGCTGGATTGATCGATAGAATGATTGCCGAGCTATTTAATCCCAGTGAGGTCGCGGTAGTTTTAGGAGAAAAAGAAGTTTCCCAGGCATTGTTGGAACTTCCTTTTGATCATATATTTTTCACCGGCAGCCCGGCAGTGGGAAAAATCGTCATGAAAGCAGCTGCTGAAAATCTAACTTCCGTGACGCTGGAACTGGGAGGGAAATCTCCTGCGATTGTTGATATAAATGCAGATTGTAAAGATGCTGCAGAAAAACTGATCTGGGGGAAATTTGTCAATTGTGGGCAAACCTGTATTGCTCCCGATTACCTGTTGGTGCATGAGTCACAGCTGGAAATGCTTCTCCCCGAAATGAAAGTGGCCTTACAAAAAATGTACGACCCATCTTTCAAAGGAATTGAAAAGTCTCCCGACATGGCTAGAATAGTAAACGACAAGCATTTTGATCGACTCACAAAAACCATTGACGAGGCAGTCGCAAAAGGAGCCGGACTTATCTTTGGAGGAAAATCCGACCACCTCACACGCTATATTGAGCCGACTATCCTCACCCATGTGACAGATGATATGAGGGTAATGCAAGAGGAGATTTTTGGCCCTATTCTTCCTATTTTAACGTATAGCGACTTGGAACAAGCCATAGCTTACGTGAATGGCAAGCCAAAACCATTGGCGCTCTATTATTTTGGAGGCAGTTCTGAGCACTCAGATAAAGTACTTCAAGAGACAAGCTCGGGCAATGCGGTGATCAATGACTGTGTTTTACATTACCTCCACATGGAATTGCCTTTTGGAGGAGTGAATACCAGTGGAATTGGTAAAGCACATGGCTATCATGGCTTTTTGGCTTTCAGCAATGAAAAAGGAGTATTAAAGCAACGGGTCGGACTCAACAATGTCACGCTCCTAAGGCCTCCCTACGGTATGAAAGCGAAACAAATCATTGCCTCACTTATCAAATGGTTTTAGGGTGATCAGATAAATACGCATCCATGCCATGTCTAATATGCTTGCTTTAGAAACATGTACTTGCCTATTTGAGCAAACTGCCGGTTTTATAAATTCTTTAAACTAAAAAATCCCGCATTAAGCGGGATTACCATATTGTCAGACTCGCTCGAGTCCCGTAGACTGTGCTCTCAACTTGATCGCTTGTACTACTTTCTCCGAAGGTTGAAGCTGGATCTGATCCATTTGCTCTACTGTGCTCAGCATTTCTACATATTCTTGCATTAGTGAATCATCACTATGCAAGGCTTGCACTAAGAGTTCTTGCTCTACCTCCGACATTTCCCGATAAATATACCTTATCAGGTCATTTTGGGTAAAAGGTTTTATCATATGCAAAATTTAGTTGTTTCATTTTCTTCCGCAGGTGGATCAGCGCATATCGCATTCTTCCAAGAGCGGTATTTATACTAACGCCTGTCTGATCTGCAATCTCTTGGAAACTCAAATCCAAATAATGCCGCATAATCAAGACCTGCTTTTGAGCTTCAGGAAGTTCCTCTATCAGGCGCTTCACCATCTCAATATTCTCTTCTCTCACCTGACGGTCTTCCACATTCTCTTCAGCAAACTTCAGCGAATTGAAAATATTCGAACCGTCTTCCATTAAAATGGAAGGATATCTTTTGGCCTTTCTGAAATAATCAATGGCCAGATTATGAGATATCCGCATCACCCAAGGCTGAAACTTGCCTTCCTCGTTGTATCTATCAGAGTTAAGTGTTTTGACCACTTTCACAAATACATCCTGAAGCAAATCCTCAGCTACCCTCTGATCCTTAACGATCAGAAAAATAGTGGTATACATTTTACTTTGGTAGCGATCTACTAATAAATCAAAGGCTGCATCACTACCATTTCGATACTGTGCAATCAATTCGCTGTCCTTTGGACCAATTCGTTTACTCATTTTAAAGTTGGTTTATTATAAACGTAAAGGTCTAGGCCATAGTATCGGATAAGGGTGAAAGAAAAAGAAATTGTTTAAAAGTATGATTTCGAACACAACTGTGCAAAGAAAATGCAAGGATTTTATCTCCTTAAGCCTTCTACAAGTATAATCCAAATTTAATTTGGAAAAAACAGAAAAGAGAGATTTTTTATTTCAACCCAAGTACATTTAAAGTTCTGAACTTTCAATGTTTATGCCAAAAAATGTTAAAACGACCTTCTCTATGAAAGTTATTTGCACTAATCCAAACAAGAGATTTCAACCGCATTGTGTAACTTCGCATAGATAGAAATTTAATAATACGACAATGGAATTGAGTGGAAAAGTAATCCAAAAACTACCCGAAGTAGGTGGAAATTCAAAAAGTGGCAATGCATGGAGAAAGCAGGAATTCATCCTAGAAACAGGAGGTCAGTATCCCAAAAAGGTTTGTGTATCACTCTGGGGGGACAAAATCGATCAGTTTTCTTTAAACGCAGGTGAAAACGTAACATTGAGTATAGATGTGGAAAGTAGAGAATACAATGGACGCTGGTACACCGAAGTGAAAGCATTCAAAGTAGATAGAGCCGGGGGAGCATCAGCTTCACATTCTGCAATGCCTGAAGTGGATACTTTCCATTCTGAAGGAGAAGAAGACAAATTACCATTCTAAACAATTTCTGCCATGTGGGACGATTTTGATGACGACGAGGCAGGATGGGACGAGGAGGATGAATTCGATGCCCGAAAGGAGCATGAAAACATTTATAAGCATCCCTTAATGAAGAAAGCCAAGGATATCTTTGCTTTGACTCGTGCCCTGGTGGGGAGTTTGGATGAGGCAAGAAAAGAGCTTTATGGCAATATCATGATGGAAGATGCGATGATTATGAGCGCCAAATTTGCAGGAGCCGAAGGAATATCGGATTATGTCCTGAAAATGGAGAAAGCTGTAATTATGAAAGTGCATGCTAAAAGTCTCTATTCTATGACCTATCAATTGGGAATGGAGGGAACCCACGCAGAAGAGCACTTGGAACTTCTGAGGGAAGCTATAGAGGAATATCGTCTACTGTTTGTTGAATGGCAAAAAGGATTTGACCCCAACGAAAAAAATGATGACGGCTGGGGAATCTTTACTGACTAGCTGTTCCCAAATTGAAAGCCGAAATAGGCACCGGCTCCCATTAATAGCAAGGCAATCCCTCCCAATAGGACTAATACATCCAAAGGTACTTCCCAAGGGACATCCCCTATCTTAAATCGAATAATCTTTTTCCAATTCATGGCAATGAATTAAAATGCGGCTGAAAAGCCGCATTTTTTATTTCTTAAGTATTTCTTTCCATCCCTTGGCCTCTATCTGGGCCGCGGATTCCTCCACTTTTTCCTTAAGCGTCTTTTTGTACGCATCTAAGCTGTCTCCCACTTTAGAGTCAAAAGAACCGACAATTGAAGCGGCTAAAATACCTGCGTTTTTCCCCCCATTCAATGCTACTGTAGCTACAGGGATTCCGCCCGGCATCTGCAAAATCGACAAAATACTATCCCAGCCATCGATAGAATTAGAGCTTTTGATAGGAACGCCTATCACCGGCAGACTCGTCATCGACGCTACCATTCCCGGCAAATGCGCTGCCCCACCAGCTCCTGCTACGATTACTTTGAGCCCCCGCTCACGTGCGGAGTGGGCATAATCAATCATCCGCTGTGGCGTGCGATGTGCAGAAACCACCGTTAATTCATAATTTACCCCCAATTCTTCAAGCATTTGTGCGGCTTCAGCCATAATTGGAAGATCCGATTGGCTTCCCATGATAATACCTACCTGTGGATTCATTGTATAGCTTTGATTTTGATTAACTCTTTGATCCGTTGCGCTTTTTCTTTCAAGCCTGAAACTGTATCAGCCAAAATGGTTACATGTCCCATTTTCCTGAATGGCTTGGTGATTTTCTTTCCATACAAATGAATGTAAACTCCCTGCTCTGCCAACGCCTCGTCCTTCCCTTCCACCAAAACAGGCCCATCATAACCGTCTTCTCCCAGCAAATTAATCATTGCGGCAGGACATCTCAAGTCAGGATTTCCCAGTGGCCAGTTCATTACCGCCCGCAAATGTTGTTCAAATTGAGATGTAAAATTGGCTTCTATGGTATGGTGTCCGCTGTTATGAGTCCGGGGAGCCACTTCATTCACCAGAACTTCTCCGCCCTTGGTCACAAACATTTCCACTGCAAGAATTCCAACCATTCCCAATTTAAGAATTACATCCTTCGCGATTTGCTCAGCTTTCTCTGCGACCTCTTGGGAGATCTCAGCAGGTGCAAAAAGATACTCAACCAAATTGGCTGTAGGGTGAAAAGCACACTCTACGGCAGGGTATGCTACCAAATCCCCCTTTTCATTTCTAACAACAGTCACCGCGATTTCTTTGTCAAAATCGATCAGCTTCTCCAAAAGCCCCGGAGCATCGAAGGCATTGTCCAGATCTGCATCAGTTCTCAACACCTGAACACCACGTCCATCATAACCTTCTTTGCCCAACTTATTCACAGCAGGAAGAAAATCAGAGTTGTGGATAACATCAGCCTTATCTACAGTGAGAATAAAATCAGCAGTAGGAATTCCATGCAATTGGTAAAACTGCTTTTGCTTTCTTTTATCCTTAATCAGACTTAAGATATCAGGTTGTGGATAAACCTTCTTCCCTTCTCGCTGCAGTTGCTCAAGCGCCTCGGTATTAACACTTTCTATCTCCACCGTAATCACATCACAGCTATGTCCGAAGGCATAAACAGTATCGTAATCCTTAAGTGAGCCCACGGTAAAACGTTGCGCCAGATCCTTGCATGGTGCATTTGGATCAGGATCCAAGATGTGGATATCTTGATTGTAATTGATTGCCGACTGAATAAGCATTCGGCCCAATTGACCTCCTCCGAGGACTCCCAAAATGGGTGATTGCGATGGTATAGCCATAGTTAAGTTGTAATCAAAAATAAATCGAACTCGGGAAAAAGGACATTTACTTCTCTTCTTGAAAACGAATCCCCATTAATTCCATGAGTTTGTGTGCATTGAAACTTGGGCATGCTCCCCGTTTTATTTTATAATCAAAGTCAATAGATTGGTCGTGTATCTCCGAATGGAAACTGAAGTTCTTTACCGAACTCATCCTTGTTTCCAATTCTGCCAATTCTATATCATGCGTGCTGATGATCCCCAAAGCCTCTGTATTCTCTACCTGTCTGATCAGCGCTTCCGATCCCGCAATCCGGTCTTCCGTATTTGTCCCTTTCAGAATTTCATCCAATAAGAAGAAGATCTGCTCTCCATTTTCTATTCTGTCTATCAATTGCTTGATACGGCTAAGTTCGGCATAAAAGGAACTCACACTTTCACCCAAATTATCGGTATTCCTCATGCTGGTGTAGAGCTGGAACGCAGAGAAGCCAAACTCCTCGGCAAAAGGATTCAAACCTAGGTTGACTAACACACAATTAATTCCCAACGTTCGCATGAAGGTGGTTTTTCCACTCATATTTGCCCCGGTAAGCAAAACAATCCGTTGATCTCCATCAATAACAAAATCGTTTGGTACAGCCACGCCCGGCTCAAGCAAGGGATGCGAGACCACTTTACCTATCAAGCCTTTCTCTACAGTGATTACTTTTCCCTGTCCACCAACTTCACTTTCAAAAGCTCCCAGTGAAATCAACACTTCCCACTCCTCCAATTGAGCAGGAAAATCAGCAACCAGATTTCCGTACTTTCTCTTCCAAGAAACCAATCTGAGGTATAACAGCAGATCCGTCCAAAAAATCAGGTTCAAAGGAATGTATAATAAATTGATTCGATTCTGAATCCACAATCCCAAGCTATCCAATTGATCAAAAAGTGTAGAAGCTTTGACCTCTTTGGTGAGAAATGGCGCCTGCATCTTTTTCAGAAGTGGGGAGGCTAGCTGCTCTTTTTCCAACACAGCCAGCCAATAGCGATAAGTTTTTAGCTGATCTCTACCCGGAATCGACTCGGCAGCTTTTTTCAGGGGCTTGAATACCATTCCGAGAAATATCATCCCGACTAATATCCAGACACCAAGCAGGGCCGCCGGAACAATTCCCAAATAAACCAAAACCGAGAGTGTAAGACCACCCGCAGGGCCAATGAATGCAAAAACAGCAATCAAAAACGTACTTTTATTCTCCTCATGCAGCCATTTGATCCATCCTGAATTTGATTTTTCCTCATTATAAAATGCCATTCCTATGCTTTCCATAGCTAGAAGAAAATTTGGCTTTGTGCACAATTCTGCGGATGCTTCGCGAAATGCTTCGGCCCTACCCAAATCAAATCCGGACTTCATCTTTTTTGCCAATGCTTCTTTTCCATTTTTGGAAACAGTATGGTTCAAAAGCTGAAAAAGAGAGTGATCTCCAAAAAGGTCCAGATCATTGGAAAATGGATGCGCTTTTTCCTGGAATTCAGTCCCGCTTTCAAGGTCTTTAAGCTTCCGTCTTATCCTTTTTTGCCTATACGTATTCATTTTCTCCAAGGCCAGATAAATAGCTTCTTGGTCTTTCTGCTCATTGTATTTTCTAATCAATGAAATAAAAGCAGCGACGGAAATCCCGAAAAACAGCAACCAAACCGGATTATCCGAAACCGTCAAAACAAATAGTCCCCCCATTGCCAAAAAAACCATCAAGCGCAGAAAAGACAGGGTTCCTGCCTTGCTTTTTACCCCTTTAAGTTTCTCCGGAAGATTGGAATTTTCAAAATCAAATCCTTTCATGCCCAAAGATAGGAATTGAATCAAGCTAACTATTCAAATTGGCGCAATCCTTGCCATCTATTCTTTTTCAGAAAGTCATTGACATTTCTCAATCACCGCAATGAGCCTATGAAAAAAAGTAAAAAATCACCTGAAAAAATAATAGAAGCCGAAGAATGGGATCTTTCCGAAGGTATGGGAATACTTCCCAATGATATCCCTTTCACACAAAACATAGGTTTTGCAAGCGGAAAGACCAAAAAAGCGGCTAGTACTTCCAAAAAATCACCTAACTAAATCTAATCAATTACCAATTAACTTCTCAATGAAAAATTTATTTAACATCTCTTTACCAGTACTTCTGATCACCGGAATTTCCCTACTTTCAAGCTGCGATGTAAATGATGACCCTGCGCCGAATCTTTCTGTAATGGAAGAGAATATCACAGCAAGCATGGCTTTCGAAGATCTAAACAATCTAACACTTACAGTTCACCGCAACTTCGGACTTAGTGCAAGAACCACAGAGAATATCCCTTCCGGTAATATTTGCGAAGGGGCTGTTGTAACACTTGATGAAGCCGCAAAAAAAATAATCGTCGATTTCGGAGAAGGCTGTACCGGCACAGGTGGTGCAGCTAGAAAAGGAAAAGTAACATTCTCTTATACAGGAAATTTAATGATACCGGGAGCAAAAACCACTACAGAATTTGACGGGTACGAGGTAAACGGGCTGAAATTAGAAGGTACCAGAATCCTCACCAACAAAGGATCCAATCTGGAAACGAACAGTTTTAACTTTGAAGCAGAAATCCAAAACGGTAAAGTGACTTGGCCTGATGGCACCAATCTTTCTGTAGAAAGTAATCAGCTCCGTGATATGAAATTTGGCGCTCAAGGTGAATACGAGATTTCTGTTACCGGAACAGCTTCAGGAACCAGTCGTGGAGGATTCGAATATACTTCCTCAACTTCAACCGCTTTGGTTTACAAAAAAAGCTGTATCGACTCTGGGGTTACTGCACCTCTTTCAGGAATTACAAACTTTCAATTCAGAGGAATAGAGACATCAGTGGATTACGGAGACGGCACTTGTGATAAGCTGGCTACTTACTTCTATCCAAATAGCTCTAGACAAGTGACTTTGGATTAATTCCTTCAAACAGCAAAATCAAAACGGCTATCTTTTTCGAGGTAGCCGTTTTTTTATAGGAAATATTTTAACCTACAATATGCACTAACAATTCTATTTTGGCATATACCCACCCAAAAAATCACTCTTCTTTCAACCAAGGTTAAACGAATACCCGGAGTTTATCCCAAGCAAAACCAATCAAAACGCCAAGGGGTCTAAGGTCAGAGAAAGTTGATTTTCTACCAAAATGCAAATGCAAAAAGGCGATCAATTCGACCGCCTTTTTATTTTGAAGGAATTTCTTAAGGATTTAATTCTTCTTGAGCAGCTTTCTCTTTGATTTGATGAACAACCCGCTGCGGGAAAGGAATTTCAATTCCTGCTTTTTCAAATTCAGTATTAATTGACTCCATGCCATCGAAGTGCACAGGCCACAGGTCACTTGCCTTAACCCAAACTCTCACTACCAAGTCCAATGAACTGTCGCCGAAATTTGTCAACGCCACAAAAGGAGCAGGGTCCTTAAGGACACGCGGATCATTTTCGAAGATTTTAACCAAAACCTCCTTAGCCTTTTTAATATTGGTACCATATGCCACACCTACATTTATTTCCGTTCTTCTCGTCTCTTGGGTACTCATATTAATGATATCCGAATTGGCCAGACTACCGTTGGGAATAATGACCTCTCTGTTGTCAAAGGTCATCAGGTGCGTATACAAAATCTGTATTTTGGCAATTTTCCCGGTATGTCCCTGGGCAACGATCACATCGCCTACTTGAAAGGGCTTAAAGCCTAAAATCAATATACCGCCGGCAAAATTTGAAAGGGAACCCTGTAAAGCCAGACCAATGGCCAATCCAGCCGCACCAAATATAGCAACCGTGGATCCTAAAGGTGCCCCCAGAATACTGGCCACTCCCATGAATAAGGTGATGTACAATACGATCTTGACAAACCCAAAAAGAAAATCATTTAGAGATGGATTATTTTCCCTTTTCTCCAAAAGATTCCTCAAGCCTTTCAGTAGACTTTTTACGATAAACTTACCTATTAGATAAAAAATTACAGCAAAGATAATTCTTGGAACTATTAAGTATGCCAAGTCAATCGCGCGTTCATAAAATGCATTTACTGTTTCCTGGGAAATTTCCATATTAATTTATTTTGGTTGATGATTCTTGAAATAAATGTTTGACTACCTCCCCAATAGCAGTAATGCTTAGTTATTCAATGGTATGGAGCGTATTTCACATGGCCAATTGATCAAATAGGGTCTTTAAAAAACAAGGGAGATGCTTAAAATGTTATATTCACTTGCCAGCGAAAAGCCCAATTCCAGCGTATTTCAAACCGGTCTATTTGAGCAGATTTTAATATTCTCTCCCAATCCGCCTTCGAAAAACTCCTCAAAACAGACAATGGCGCATCGTTCTGAACCATCTTTGATCTGCTGAAAATGCGTGTAAGCCACTTAATACTATAATAAGCCAGCGGATGACGATGTAGATCGTTAATTACAATACCCAAGCGGGATTTTTCCCGGAGGGATTTCAGCAGTTCCGCTAATTCGCTATCAGTAAAATGATGTGTAAAGAGCGTGCAAGTAGAGATGTCTACTTTTTCTTGTGAAAATCCAGCGTCAAATACATTCTGGACTCTCCAGGCTACTTTGGGTAAGTCGGCTAATCTAACCGCCGCGAGGTCAATAATGTTCCTGTTGGCATCGATGCCCGTAAAGTTAACCTCTTTTTTTTTATTTTTTGCCCAGCTATCCATCACACGGATCATGTCTCCGCCTCCACAGCCGATATCTGCCACCGTGTAAAAGTCCTGTGGATAAAGCTTAAAAATCTTTGCAAGTCCTGATGTAGTCACATAGTTTCCCCCAAGCCAGCGGTTGATCGTTTTTAACTCCCGCAATGTTTGTTTCAGTTCTTCCCCTGAACAATTGAAGTTGTCCATCAACTCTTTTTTCTCACTTCTTTGCGCAAATTTACCCATCACTTTTCCAAAAGTAAAGTCTCTAATGTAAGCCCCGGTCCAAATCCCATAGCAAGTATTTCTCCCTGAATTTCATCATCATGCACCATTCTCTCCAGTACAAAAAGTATAGTGGCAGAGGACATATTCCCAAACTGATTCAGTACTTGCATTGCATGGGCATTCGCCGATTCAGGAAGGTCAAAAGCCTCTTGGACCTTCTGCAAAATCTGCTTCCCCCCGGGATGAATGGCAAAGTTATCCACAGTGGATAACTTAAATTTTTCTTCAAATTTTTCCTTCAATTGCTGAATTCCCTGATCCAAAAGTGTGGGAATATACTTGCTCAGCCGCATTTCAAAACCAAAGTCCCCAATACCCCAAGCCATGTCTCCTTCTCCCTCCCTCAACACCTGACTTAGATAAGATTTGATTTTCAATCCGGATGCGGATTTCATCACCAATGCCGCCGCCGCTCCGTCCCCAAAAAGTGAATTGGCCAGTACATTGTCTTCTACATACTCCTTTTGGAAATGAAGCGTGCAAAGCTCGATGGAGACCAGCATTACTTTGGCATCCGGCTCAGCACTCACTATTTTATCAGCCAACTTCAATCCGGTAAAAGCCGCATAGCAACCCATAAAATGCACGCAATAACGCTCCACAGAACCATCCAGCTCCAACCGTTTCATTAAGTCCAATTCTACTCCCGGAGCAACCATCCCTGTGCAGGAAACCAAGATCAAATGGGTGATTTCCGAAGCTTTTATTTCCGTTTTTGCAAGGCAATTCTTGACAGCATCTTCACAAAGTTGCGGAGCGGTTTGCCGAAAGACCTCCATTCTTGCCTTTGTCCCCGGGAAAGGCTCAAAATTCTTAGTTTTAGGAAAAAAGGTGAATTCTTCGGGATCGGATTTCTCAAAATCACTCAGCACACTATATCTGCTGGAAATCCCGGATTTTCTATATAAAAATCCCAATTTTCTTGCCTCCCCCTCATCCAGCTGATGAGCTCTCTGCATAAAACCGGCTATCACGGATTGATCAATCGGTTTTCCCGGATTTGCCAAGCCTATACTTATTATTCTATTGGTCATAAGGAGAAATTAGGAGTCGAAAAATTTACCATCATGCGTAGTCTTTTGTCAGTATCAGTTATCTTATTTCCCAAAACGATGCCGAATTGTTTCTCCCATTGCATATTCATTTGATCAAGTTAATTGATTATCTCTAAATTGGCTGAATGCTTGGTAACCATTCCACCCCAGAAAAGTTATAACCCAACCTTACTTAAGACATGATTTCCCTTTCCAGCCTCAAGCATTTACGGGTTCCTTTTTCGCTCTTTTTGATGCCCGTATTTTTCTTTGCTCTGGCACTTACTCCCAATCACAATGGATTAAGAATAGTATGGGTTTTCATTGCAATTCATCTGTTTCTATACCCATCAAGCAACGGGTACAACAGCTACTTTGACAAGGATGAGGAAAGCATAGGTGGGCTGAAGCATCCGCCAAAAGTCACCAAAGATCTCTATTGGCTTTCATTAATCTTTTTCCTCATAGCCATAGGTATTGGAGCGTCCATCAACTTCAGTTTCGCTCTTATGCTGCTGCTGTACGGATTGGTAAGCATGGCTTATTCACATCCTTCCATCCGTATCAAAAAGTACCCGTGGCTGAGTTGGTTTATTGCAGGGTTATTCCAGGGTTATTTCACCTTTGCGATGACCTATGCAGGACTCAGTAACTTGAGCTGGGAGGTATTAGTGAGACCTCATGTAGCGATTCCCGGGCTTTTGACGAGTTTGATGCTTTGGGGAAATTATCCTTTGACACAGGTATACCAGCACGGAGAAGACAGCAGAAGAGGTGACCGTACATTGAGTCTGGTTTTGGGCATCAAAGGCACTTTTCTCTTTTCTTCGATGGCTTTTATGATCACAGGGGCTGCTTTCGTATGGTTTTTTCTTGACAGAAATCAATCCCAAATCCTTTGGATTTATCTCGCAGCAATGATGCCCATAATGCTTTACTTTCTGACTTGGTTTAGCTTTATCCGATTGAATCCGATAAAATATGCAAATTATACTTGGGCGATGGGGATGAATTATTTCTCAGCAATGGCGCTCAATGCTTTCTTCATTTATTACTTTCTGCAAAACACCCAAATCCTTCAGGTACTAGGTCACTAAAACGGCTTCCCATGTGTGTTTTTTATAATCTGCTTTGCCACAAAAGGCACATGGAGGATTAGCTTTCTTGTGAAAACCGAAGCTTGTTTAGCACCGAAAAAACGCTGGACTTTACGCCCCAGCCATAGTCTTCTCTCAAAGAGTGCCTTCCAAGAGGATTCATACCTGAACTCAATCTCCCTTCTCGATCCTCCCGCTATAATAGACTCTGCAGCCAATTTACCCGACTGCATGGCCATTGCCATACCATTCCCACACAGTGGGGTAATTAAACCTGCCGAATCCCCCACCATAAGAATATGCTTCTCCACAGGTTTCTTTCGCTCAAAGTTAATCTCGTTGATCACCTCGGGCTTTTGGAAGAGAAACTCACTCTCGGTAAACAACTGCCTCAGGCGTGGGTTTTTCCACAGCACCTCTTTCTCCATTTCATTTATTGAGCCGTACATCCTGAGGTGCTCACGGTTGCCCATGTAGCATAAGTTTGCCTTGTCCTCCTCAATTGCATTAAGGCCACAATACCCTCCTTCGAAGTTATGCAGCGCTACGGTCTTTCTATCAGCCTCTGTTTTGATGTGATACTTCACTCCAATATAGGGACTCCTTTTTTCGATGAATTCCCGCTTCAATACTTTGTCAAGTTTAGATCTTTTTCCAAAGGCACCAATCACATAATCCCCTGTCAAAAACCCGCCGTCGGCCAGTTCCAACCGAAACTGATTTTCTTCTTCCTCATACACTACCGATTGTACCTGCACCCCGGTTTTCACTTCGCCCCCTTTTTCCAATACCTTCTGATAAAAATACTCATCCAGTACATAGCGACTGACACCAAATCCACCCAAATCCAATGGAATAGTTGCGGATTTTCCAGAGGTATCTGAAAACAGGAATGTGTTGATACGGGGAAATTCATAGTGCCCGGGAAGGAGATTTTCCCCGTTCATAAAATCAAGCACTTCATTAGAAAGGTATTCTCCGCAGACTCTATGAAAAGGATACTTCCGCTTTTCTATCAAGACAACCTCCTTCCCATTCTTCGCCAATAAGTACGCGGCTATCAGACCCGCCAATCCGCCTCCTACTACTAGAGTTTTAAGTTTATCGCTCACAAGCCCACCTTTAACTTTGTATATATACCGTTCATAAAAAAGGAATGATCCTTACAGATGCTTTCCGGAAATTCGCAATTTAGTAACTAATAAACCAACTATTAACTATGAGAAATACCCTACCCAAATTACTTAGGAGATTAAGTCTGATAGTAAGTGTAATGGGTGTCATGTTGTATTCTACGGATTCTTTTGCTCAGAAAAAGAAGAAAAAAGACTCCAAGAAAGAAACTGCTACACCGGATGCACCTACCAAACCAAAAGGTAATGAATCTGATCCAAAGCCCTACAATGAGGTAATCACAGCAAAGGCAAAATCAAAAGACGGGCTTTTCAAGGTTCACCAGATTGAAGATAAGTATTACTACGAGATTCCCGATTCACTACTGGGAAGAGATATGCTGATGGTCACTACTATTGCCAAAACTGCCGATGGTCTCGGCTATGGTGGTGAGCGTACGAACACGCTGATGCTTCGTTGGGAAAAGAACAACAATGCTATCCATCTGAAAGTTATCTCAGTCAATAACTATGCGGCAGATTCACTTCCAATTGCCTTGGCGGTAAAGAACTCCAACTTAGAACCATTGCTGCACAAATTTGCCATCAAATCCCTAGGCACAGATTCTACAGGAATTGTAATCGAAGCGACAGATCTATGGACTAAGGATGTACAAGCTTTGGGACTTCCCAAAGGACAACGGACCCAATACAAAGTCACCAGGTTGGACACAGACAGGTCGTATATAGACCATATCCATACCTACCCGATCAATATCGAAGCGAGGTATGTAATGACATACATTGCCAGCGAACCTCCATCAAACAGCTCTACGGGATCTATCACATTGGAAATGAATTCCTCTATGTTGCTTCTGCCAAAAGAGCCAATGAAACAGCGTCTGGGTGACAAGCGCGTGGGTTGGTTTAGCAGATCGATCGTGGATTATGGTGCTGATGCACAGAAAGCACAGCAACGAACCTTCCTTGACAGATGGAGACTGGAAGTGAAGGAGGAAGACATGGAGAAATTTAAGGCAGGTGAATTAGTTGAGCCGAAAAAACAAATCGTCTACTACATAGATCCCGCAACTCCCAAGCAGTGGATTCCTTACCTGATTGCAGGAGTGGAAGATTGGCAGGTGGCATTTGAAGAGGCGGGTTTTAAAAATGCTATTGTAGCCAAACTGGCACCAACTAAAGAAGAAGATCCTGACTGGAGTCCTGAAGATGCACGATATTCTGTGATCCGTTACTTCGCATCTGACATCCAGAATGCTTACGGCCCCCATGTATCTGATCCGAGATCTGGGGAAATCTTGGAATCCGATATCGGATGGTATCATAATGTGATGAACTTGCTGAGAAACTGGTTCTTCATCCAGACAGCTGCAATCAATCCTGAGGCACGCAGTGTGCAATTCAAAGACGAAGTAATGGGCAGATTAGTACGTTTTGTCTCTTCTCACGAGGTAGGTCACACGCTCGGACTTCCCCACAACTTCGCTTCCTCCTATGCCTATCCAGTGGAGAAACTCAGGGATGCTGAATTCACCAAAGCCATGGGAACGGCACCGTCTATCATGGATTATGCCCGATTCAATTACATCGCGCAGCCGGGTGACGAGGGCGTAAGCTTAATGCCCAATGTAGGCCCATATGACAAATATTCTATCGCATGGGGCTATAGACCTATCCCTGATGCCGCTACTCCTGAAGATGAATTGGAGACATTGGATCAGTGGATCTTGGAAAAGCAAGGTGATCCAATTTACAGATATGGACGTCAGGGAAATAATTACGACCCTACTGCCCAGAGTGAAGATCTGGGGGACAACTCCATGAAGGCCTCCGAATACGGTATAGCGAACTTGAAACGTATCATTCCAAACTTAATGGAATGGACTTCGGAGACAAATAAACCATTCAAAGATTTTGATGATCTGGAAGAAATGTATGGCCAAGTGGTGACGCAATTCAACAGATACATGGGTCATGTGAAAACCAACATAGGCGGTGTAGCTGAAGTATACAGAGCTACAGGACAGGATTTGCCGGTATACACGCACACTTCGAAAGACATACAGAAATCAGCTGTAGCATTCTTGAACTCAGAACTGTTCACTACACCGAAATGGTTAATGCAGGATGACATTTTTGCCAGAACGGAAGATTTTGGGGCTTTGGAAAGAATCAGGGGAGTACAGGCAAATACGTTGAATGTAGTGCTTGATATGGGAAGACTTGGTCGTGTGATCGAAAATGAAGCTCTAAATGGTAACCAAGCCTACAAAATCACTGAATTATTTGATGACTTGAGAAAAGGCATTTGGTCAGAACTTCCTACCGGTAAGACTATCGATGTGCATAGAAGAGCTTTGCAAAGAGCCTACATTGAACGTATGGAATACCTGATGACAAGTGATGAGCCTGCGGTCCCTGCTGCATACAGAAGGTATGTAGGCACTCAGATCAATGCTTCCCAATCGGACATCAGGCCAATGGCTAGAGGAGAATTGAAAATACTCCAAAGAGATATCAAATCCGCCATCTCCAGAACTTCGGACAGGATGTCTAAACTTCACTTGGAAGATGCATTGGAAAGAGTAAACGCTATTCTGGACCCCAAGTAAGAAAGGAAGAAAAGTTAATGTGATTATCCGCAATGATGCCAGTAGCCATATTTTCCTTGTTTTACTGGACGGAAGACCGAAGACAGGTGACCGAAATGGTCGCTCCGCTAGTATTTTCCGAATAGTATGACACCTTTCTTCCGTTACTGGCAAAGTAGCGAATAATCATAAAAATGAATAGACTAAATGGGCACCGGATCGGTGTCCATTTTTTTTGTTTAGTACTACTTTGGATAAGCGGATTCGATCCAAGTGAAGAACTTGAACTAGTTCTCACCATTGCGGAGCAATCCCGGGTTTTAAAAAAAATAATTGCGTTTTCGGCCAACTGTACGTAGGTTGTCGGCTTCAGTGATTGAGTTTCAAATTTGCCAGTTAGCCAAGCTGAGTTTTGTATTCAAAGAGCATCTAACTATTGCCACAAAACCGCTGAGCCTCCGCGTCTTTGCGAGAGAATATTCACATTGACTCAATTTTTGATTAATTTTGTTTGAAATACATGAATATGTCATCTCCTCTCTCTATACTTCAAAGTCATAAGCTGCGCATTACTGACTGTCGGCAAGAAATTATCCGTGAGTTTTTGGATAAGCAAATAGCTTTGGCACACTCTGATTTGGAAGAGTCATTGGACAGCCAGTTTGACCGTGTGACGATCTACCGTACATTGAAGACTTTTGTGGACAAAGACGTGGTACACAAGGTGCTCGATGATAGTGGAGCAACCAAATATGCGCTTTGCTCTCATGAAAAAGAACAGCATAACCATGAGCACGTGCACTTCAAATGTGAAACCTGCGGGGAAACTATCTGCCTGGAGTCTATAGTCCTTCCCAGTATCAAATTGCCTCAGGGTTTCAAAAAGAAGGAAATGAATCTATTGGTGCAGGGAATCTGCAATAAGTGCCACTAAACTTCCATCGGCTCGGGAATTCTTGATTTTGGAGAATCACTGGGCCACTGTACTCCCGGAGGCAAGTCTATCTTCGGAGGGGTAAAATCCTCCACGCCCCCATCCCCATCATCTTCACGGTTATTGCCCTTTTTTATGGAGTTTTTGGTCATGGTCGCCATGACGTATATCAGGATGACATAAGCCAAACCACAAAGAATCAAATCGATTACAAGACTGCTCATCGCTAAAAGTTTGATATAAGATAATTGAATACAAGATTTAAATCAATGGTAATGCCGATTTGTTTTCGAAGAAAGAACTTTTTTATGATTTAATCAGACTTGCTAATTCCCTAGGATAGGTGGATATTTGCGCTCTGAAATAGACAAGTGATGATAGTAAAAACAAAAAAATACCAACTCCCAACCGGCACTTATATCAAAATGGCTTTGGTCAATGTTTTGAAAGAGCAGTGGTGGGTAATCCCAATCGCTCTGGCGATCATGTGCGGCTATTTCTGGATTCCTTCGATTTGGTGGATAATTGGTGCATTGATAGCTTATGGCCTTTACGTGTTGTTCTGGGCGATTCAGTTTACAGGAGTAACACAGATGGAGCAAAACAAAGTGATTTTTGACAAGATGGCTTACGAGATCGACAGCCGTCAGATATTGATGAAGATCAACACCAAGCAAGGAATGCCCGTGCAGTGGAATATGATCAAAAATGCCGAGGTAAGAAAAGACGCGTATGTACTGTACATGTCCAAAGCCCAATTTATCCATCTTCCTTTCCGGATTTTCAACTCTGACAATGAGCGGAAATTTATGGAAACAATCTTAAAACGTAAGGAGTTGATCAAATAAGCACCTCCCCATTCTATAGCAAAAGCCTCCCACATTGGGGAGGCTTTTTGCATTAGTCACTAATAGGTGTAGATAATCCCTTGATCTGAATTCATAATATTAAGCCATACTTTATCTCCCTTTACTTTCAATTCCGAAATGTCGAAAACCACTTCTTTGGTAATGTAGGCCTCACACTCTTCTTCATTTTTAAGTGATAAAATCAAATTTCTTTGAGGAGGATTAGAATACATTAAAGCTCCGGAATCTATCAGCTTTACTTCCCAGCTTTCCCCATCACACCCACTTGCACTAAAATTTATGATCAGAAAATCTCTTTTTACCTCCAGAGAATTTATCACCAATCCACCAGCGAAAGCGGAATTATAGGCTTCTATATCTACCAATACCTTTGAATCAACTATTGGAAGACCATCATCTTCTGCGCAGGACAAAAGCTGAAAGCAGGCAAGCAACATCACCAGTCGAAATAGACTTTTCTTCATAGTTTCATTTTTCATCCTAAACGAAGCTAACCTACCAAGCGCTACAAAAGCTCCATATTGAGCGCTAGTACATACACTCATCTATATTTCACATTAGCCATTTGAAATTCAGCGACTTAAGCCGGTTACCAAATTAGTAACCCAACCCCATTTCATTCTATCTTCTCCATTATCACCTCTATCGCCCTATCCAGCTGCTTCTGGTTGCCTTCAAGTCTATCCACAAATCCTTCTTCCACTCGAATATCAGGCTCTACACCGTCCTTTTCCAGATTTCTACCATCCAGCGTGTAGCATCCCCAAGCCGGAAGTCTGTAAAATGACCCGTCCACCAAGCCCTGTCCCGAAGTGAAAATAATCCAGCGATAGGTTTCGGTACCTACAATTGTCCCCAGTCCCAATTCCTTGAAACCTGCCGCGGTCATCTCCGCATCCGAAAGCGATTGCTCATTGATTAGGAGTACAATTGGTTTGTCTGCCGGAGAGAAATTCGGCTGGTTCGTCAGCTTACCATCACGGTATTTCCATTGCAGATAGCTCTTCTGACTAAGAAACTGTAGCACTTTATCGTGGACATTTCCTCCGGTATTATAGCGCAAATCCAGGATAAGGCCTTCCCGATTACCTTTCATAGAGACCATTTTCTCCAGAAAATGCTGCAACTCACCTCCACCCATATTCTTCATGTGGATGTATGAGATTTTATCCCCAGACTTTCCGTCCACGTAGGCTTCATTTTGATCCATCCATTCATCGTAAAGCCAAGTTTTCATTTCTCCAGTGGAGGCTGGATGAACTTTCAACGTAACTTCCTCACCCTTTCTGTCAAAAGTCAATGTCAGTTCCTCTGCCATGGTCGGCACCGCAAAATATTGTTCCCTATTCAGATTTGGGTCGATTTTCACTCCATTTACCGCCAACAATCGATCTCCCGGCATCACCGGAATAGGTTCAAGATCGGCAGGGCTGTGCTTCAAAACACGGTTGACCGTATATGGCTTGTCCTCTTCAAAGACTATCCCCGCATTCATCGAGCGTGTACCGAAGTACCCCTTCTCCTCTTCGCCATAGGAGTTAAAACCAAAATGAGAGGTGTTTAACTCGCCAAGCATATCATTGAAAATAGTGCGGAGGTTCTCACGGCTGGTTACGTATGGTAAAAACTCAGCATAGCGATCACGTAACTCCTCCCAATTTTCCCCATGAAAATCGCCATCATAGAAATTTTGCTCCATTCCTGCCCATGCCTCATAGTACATCTGCTCAAACTCGTCTCCTAGCTTCTTGTCAAATGCCTGAGAGATCTTGATCTCCTCTGCCTTGTTGCTTGCCGGATCGAGCGTATGCACTTTCCCTCCTGCCAATAGATACACCTTATCTTTAACCTCTATCAGGTCAAAGCCGTAGATTCCGTCATCACTGACTTTCTCCGTTTTGGTTTTTTCAAAATCCTCCAAGGTAGTCTTCCACAATTTGGAATCTCCCTGATCATGATTTGAGGTATAGAAGACCCATGTTTTGTCCTCTTTTTGATGAACCATAGGGCTGGACTGCTGCCCAAATGACGGGCCTATCAGTTCCAATCTATCCATTAAGTCCCCCGGGGTGATCTTTACTTTCGGAGAAGGCTTATCTTCCTTTTCCTTGCTCTCTTTTTCCTTATCTTCTTTTTTCTTTTTGTCATCGGTTGACTCTTCTTTGAATAGCTCTGTCACCTTATCCGACTTGAATAGCTCCGCAAACTTATCCAGCTTCATCCGGTAAATATGCGCATCAGTGGTTCCGTAAGGATAACTCGCATGGGTACGGTCTGTAGAAAAGTAAATGTACTTCCCATCCGGCGACCAATAAGGGGAAGTCTCAGTTACGAATGTCTCAGTTAAATTAATTGTTTTCTTAGTCGGTCTATGGTAGACAAAAACCTCCCGTTCGAAATTCCGGATTGGACTGAAAACCACGTATTCATCATCCGGAGATAGGTAAGCATTAGGTGTATAAAGCCCCCATAACTCATCTTCGACGAGTGTTTTGCTAATCATTGTTTTGAGATCTATCTCACGCACTTCACTTCTTCCACCTATGTAAACCCCAAGTGTTCGATCCTTATTCAAAGTCAGTTGACGATTCTTGAATTTATCATCAGTCAATTGCTTCTCCTCTTTGGGATTTTGGGCTGAGATAGTGAACCAATTGTGATATCCCTTGACCGTACGTGAATAAATAAGTGTTTTATTGTCTGCCAGCCACTTCACTTCTCCCACAGCTTCTTTTGGATCTGTAGGGATTTTCTGCACAAATTTCCCTTTTACATCTGAGATAAAAAGTACACCCCGGGACACAAAAGCCATCTTATTTCCATCAGGCGACACATCAAAATTGGCAATATTTCCGGCTACCTGCCGCGTGAGCTCCTTTTGGAGTGTTTGGTTTTGATAGATAGAAATGGTCGGCTGAGAGGTGCTGCCTGTTGCTACATCATAGACAAAAACCTGATAATCCTTTCGGAAGACAATTTTCTCACCATTTGCGCTCACCTTTGGCCACATGATGGAAGTCGGGAAGTCTGTCAGCTGTGTTTTGGCAGTTCCCTTAAATGTGTATAAGTTATATTCTCCGTTGGCCTCATCGGATTGAAAATACACGTTCCCATTTTGATCTATGGTCGCTCCAAAGTCCTTCCCTTCGTAGTCTGTATACTGCGAAAACTTCTTCGTCACCGGATTGTAAGACTTAATATCGGGGTTGTATTCTCCTTTGTAGCGTTTTCTGTGAGCAAAATTCTTGCTTTCCCATGTTTCGTTGAAGTAAATTTCCCCTGTATTGGGCTGGACCACCGCTCCGTGAATGGTATTGAAATAATGTGGAAAAAGTCGCTTTGGTGTAGAACCGGTTAGCTCGATTTCATAGGTCGAAAAGTTATTGTAGCGATTGGAAGTAAAATAAATCTTATCACTCTCCCAGCTCCAGGACTCCACTTCATCTGCCGCCTCATGGAATGTCAATTGCCGTATTTCCCCACCCTCCATCGGCATCAGAAAAATGTCTTTGTTGCCATACTGCTCGGAGGTGAATGCCAGCCATTTTCCATCAGGGGAGACCGCAGGTCTACTCTCAATTCCTTCCATAGCCGTCAATCGCAGGGAAGATCCTCCCTCTACAGGAACTTTCCAAAGATCTCCTTCGAAGCTGAAAACAATCTCCTTGGCGTCTGGAGTCAGTGTAGGATCAAGAATAAAAAACGGAGCCGAGGATTGGGCAAATCCTAAATTTGCTCCGCAGAAAAGTGTGAGAGCAGTAATAAATTTTCTCATATGTCGGGGTTCTATATATTAGTAGGAGGAAATTAAGTTTATTCTCTGAAATAGGAAAGGGAAAACAGTACGGTCAGTATTTCTTATTTTTGGGGATGACTATCAAACTGATCGCAATCGGCAAGACTGACAATAAAGCCATCCTTTCTCTGATAGAGGAATACAGCAAGCGTCTGAATTTTTACATCAAGTTTGAATTTGAAGTTATTCCTGATCTCAAAAGTACCAAGTCACTTTCAGAAACACTTCAAAAAGAAAAAGAAGGAGAGTTGATCTTGAAAAAGCTAGTTCCCTCAGATGATCTTATCTTACTGGATGAACGTGGAAAAAGTTACAGTTCGATGGATTTCTCCCAATTCCTTCAGAAGAAAATGAATTCAGGCTTGAAACAGCTTATTTTCGTCATTGGTGGGCCCTATGGTTTTTCTGAGGAGGTTTATGCAAGGGCAAACGGCAAACTGTCCATCTCCAAAATGACTTTTTCACATCAGATGATCCGCCCCTTTTTCATCGAGCAACTCTACCGGGGATTTACTATTCTGCGAAACGAACCCTATCATCACGAATAGGGCGTATTTAGTTAACAGTTAAAAAAGAGGTTAAGGGTTAAAAAGGTTAAAGGTTCATCTGTAGTGTGGGGATAGAATTTAGATTGATTTATCCCCAAACCCTTGCCGAAGCCCGTGTCATCACGGACTGCTTCAGTCCGTCCGTGGCGACACGAACGGTGGCGGAGACAAAGCAATGCCGTAGGCATGGAAGATTTGTAACTTGTCCGCCGTGGCGGAGCCTAGGGTTCCAACCCTGCAACCGAAACTCCAAGAGTGATAATACGCTCTTTTGTGCGGAGACGAGCGGAGCTCCCCCTTCTACTCATACACTACTATGGAAAATCATCCTTGTCAAAGGGGGCTAGGGGGATTTTGAGTAGATTTTCTCGGGATGTATTCTATCCATCCTCAATTTCCCTATTGAACCGTATCGGTAGTATGAGGTAATTCTTTTCTGTCCTTTTGGCTTGGCCCAAAAGGACCCCGCCACGTCGGGCGGGCAAAAACCCAAGACGCCAGCAATCTTCCGCCCACATACCGTAGGCAAGTACTAAAGGCATCGCAAATCCACGCCGTTCGTGATGACACGAATAGTTAGTGACGGAGCCCCCACACTAAACCAAGGTGTTAAAAAAAGAGGTTAAGGGTTAAAAAGGTTAAAAGTTCATCTGTAGTGTGTGGAGAGAATTTAGATTGATCTATGCCCGATTTCCGTAGAAATGAAGCAATGCCGTAGGCATGGCAGATTTGTAGCACCGGGTTTCAACCCGGTGTAAAAAAGATCAACGACCATTGTCTCCTGGCCACAGATTTTGTGGGATATGGGAGTTAAGTACAGGAGGATGGAAAATTAAAATAATTGAATAGTGATCTGTGGAGAGAAGAGAGGTTAACAACCGACCCTAGATTTCCCCAATGTTAAGTTTTTAACGACCATGTATTTTAATATTACCAAATTGTTAACTTTAAGAGTCATTGATCGTATGTTTAGTAACATTAGCTTCATTCAAGGTGAAAAAAGCGCTCCTCACATATATCCTTCTATCCACCATAGGCCTCCATGCTATGGCTCAGAATGCTATTGAGACACTACGCTTTGACAGCAATTCGGAAAAGGAGCTGTGGATGACCGGGCAAGCGAATCCCTATTTTTTATTTAGAGCAGTTCAGGCAGAAAGTGCTCCTTCTGACCAAAAATGGAATGATTTAGTAGCTGAATTGGATCAAAAATTCCATAAAAAAGGAACACACATCAGTCTACTTCGCCAACTCTTCCAGAAATCCCACCAGCATCTCTTCAAGACCTATGAGCAACATGCTACATTCAATGATATGCTTGGCATAGGCTTATACGATTGTGTAAGCGCATCTGCCGCTCTGGCGTTACTTTTGGATCGTTACGATTTTGATTACAAAGTCGTCGAGACAGATTTTCACGTTTTTATCGTGGTGAATCATGAAGACAAAGACATCATATTGGAAAGTACTCTTCCTATTGGCGGAATGATCACCGCACCCTCGGAAGTGGCTTCTTATCTCGAAGGATATAAAGCGGATGATTCGATGCGGCCCAAGTCGTTCAATCAACGGTTGGGGGCACCAAAAGTGGATTTATCAGACAACACCATTTTTAGAAAAGTTAATCTTACTCAATTGGCGGGTTTACAATACTACAATGATGCGATCTCACATTTCAATGAGCAAAGCTTTGAAAAAGCTTCCGTACAATTAGATAAAGCATTGAAACTTTACAACTCCGGACGTATAGAAGGGCTGAAAGCTCTTGCGGAAGAGCAGGCGTCTTTATTGGCTAGTTCAAATTAGAAAAACACTCCGCTTAAGGAAGTCTAAAATCCCCGAAAACAATCAGGCGGTTATCCATATACTCTTGCCTCAGGTATTAATCCATCCCCATTCGCAGTTGGAGTGAATTGATCCTTAAACCCCATTCTACCTTGCATCCCGGCGCAAATAAAACAAATGCCCTATTCGGCGAACAGGGCATTTGCCTTCTTAGTGGTGATGATGTCCATCCGGACCGTGGGCATGTCCATGCTCAAGTTCTTCGGGTAGTGCATCACGCACAGCAATAATTTTGCCTTCAAAGAACAAATCATATCCTGCCAGCGGTGGATTGAAGTCCATATGAACTCCTTTGTAATCAATTTTGATAATCTCTCCGCGAATCTGACCGCCCTTACTATCCTGCATAGGGATTACGTTGCCTATTCGAAGTAGCTCTTTATTCTTCTTCCCATTTTCTTTAAAATTAGCTTTTGGAATAATGGTTTTTTTCTCTTCAATATAATCTCCATACGCATCATCAAAATCTAAAAACACTGAAAAGGTCTCTCCCTCAGATTTGCCCAGCAACGCCTCTTCAAATTTGGGAAACACCTCTCCTGCATTGTATAAAAAATAAAAAGGTTTATCCTCAGGCACCTTTTCATAGGGGACCATTCCAGTCTCTCCATTGTCAACCTTTAGGTCATAGCACACCGCTACTACCTTACTCTTTTCTACTTTCATATTTCTGTTGAGTTTAACTCCTATTGGAAAATATACGCTAGCCCCACCTGACCTACAAAATTCTTGCGGTCATATCCCGGAACCCAGAAGTTGTCCGGATTATTTTCCAGAAACCACTTATAGTTCAAGGTATTTACATATTGCAAGCGGGCGTTCAGCAAAATGTTCCCACACTTCCAATCCCCGATCAGTGAGGGCACAAGATCGATGTATTTGTTTCTCCAGTCTTTGGACTCCTCATATCTATAATAATAGTAATCATTATTGTAAACGATACGCTCCATCTGAAATCCAATTCTATTCAAGCTATTTACCCAAGCCAATTCCAGAAAGATCACATTACTAGCCGGACCATTTCCTGCTCCCAGCACTTGGCCGTTGTGTGTATAGCCGTCTACTACGTGATCATGCACGTACCAAGTCTTAAGCCCCCGAATATCTTCTCTGATTGTCTGGCCTGTCTGGGTTATTTCCGAAGAGAGCTGGAAATAATGGCCTGCTTTCCTTAAGCTCATCAGATGAGAGATTCCAAATGTAAATGCGCGTCCGGACTCCGGTGAAGTCATAAAATCATTGAGTTTTCTATCGTTGTCCCGTGTCCCAAATTCCCCGTAGAATTCGAAATGCCCCTCAGGACTAAACCATCTGAAAAACCCGGAACTAAACTGCTGCCTCTTTTCCTGAATAGGATCTACGATATTCTGGGCTTTTTTCCTTCCATTGAAAATGGGGAGAACATCCCCCAAACCGGAAATATCATGTCGGTAAACCTGACTGGTAGAAGCATATCCGAGAAACAAACCCGGAACCCATTTAGGCTGATAGGTCAAGATCATCCCAGACAAAAACCGTCTATTATCTTCCGGTCCCGGAATCAACACACTGTTTCCCTGAACCCTGTAATTTGGCCAAGGGGGTAAAAAGCCTGAAGATTCCAAGAAACCTCCTATCACTTGCCCTTCAAAAGAACCTATTTTGGTGCTGACAGGCTTTCGTGTATTTGCCGTGAAGTGGATAAATCCGGGAGCATTATTTCCCAGCAAGAGAGAGTTCCTCCTTCCAGGCCCCCACCACAAATTCTCGGAGGAAACACCTATTGAGTACTCCTTGAAATTAAAGCGGACACTGGATTGACCTAAGTATCCCCGGATATATGCAGAACTGCCAAATCTCTCCGGCATGTCAATACGATTCATATAATCATAATAGAACAATATACTTAACCCATGTTCTATCGGAAACCCGTTGTACTGTTGATTCTGAGCCATCAGCAACTCAGGCTGAAACTGCACACTTAAAGGCCCATATTCCAAGTACGCCCCAGGACTTAGAATAGTCTGAATACCGCGATTGGGAATAAAAGCCCCATCATTGACTCCAAAAGCATAGGTAGAATTGTACTGAAATTTGGCTATTGCCGGCAGCATCAAAAACTTTCCTTTATCGTCCTTGCCGAAAACTTTATGGACAGTAGTCCGGTTCATGTCCACCACGGAGCTGTCAAGATCAAACCCGTATTTGATTCCAAAAGCAGCTACCGGATAAAGTGGTCTGACCATAAATGAAGAAGCAGAATCGATGTTTCCAAGTAATTGGGCTCGTCTCAAGTAATCATCCAACACCGGAGTACCCACAGGCACTGTCTGCGCCGATGAATAATGACTCCCCAAAAGGAACAGCAACAAAGCTCCAAAACAGCTATTCAAAAATCTCCTTGTCTTCATCATACTCATTTCAAGGTAAGGGCTTGGACGGTTATTCCTGCGAGAGACCAAGACTCATCACATGCAGGATCAGGGGAATCATCCGCCATCAAATCTGAATCCATATAAATTCTGGCGCTTGATCCATTATGCTCAATTATTTTCGAAATACTGTACCGCGTTGTGTAATTAGGGTTTGCAGCATATAGACAAAGACCGGGCATATTGGTTTGTCGTGCACCTGTTTTTGGTTTGTTTACCTTGGAAAAGGTATCAGGATACGACTGATAAAGGCAATAAATAGAGTCACATGGGGTGTTGGAAAAAGAAGTTCTGAAAATCTCTTCTTTATCCACTCCAAAAAACCACAGGTCAGGTCCATTTACCCCATCCGAAGTATTACCCTCCCAAGCATCATGGACCAGAATCTCCATGGTAATCTTCAAAAGATTATGGGAAGGAAGCCCAGTGAGATTGAGCGCTACTTCTTCATTGTGATAGTTCCCCATTACAGTATCATTTTCGAAGACTAGAAATCTACCATTCTCAAATCCTTCCGGATTCAAATCAGAGAAATCATTGGCATAGACGACAACTTCTGACTCAAGCGTATCCGCACATGAGAAAAATGTACTGACGGCCACGAGCAGTAAGAGAAGGGGGGGTAACCTTTTTGACCAAATATTGCAATCCATCTAATTCAGTTAGTTAAGAAAATTTAATCCTGCAAAGGAAAAAAAGAAGCCAAACAAACACACCAAAAGAACGCTATTTTTATCGAAAGTCACCAAAAGGATTTGTTATTTTTGATTCGATTATAAAACGAAGCAATGGCTACTTTTACCATCGTCGCAGGTGCACGACCCAATTTCATGAAAATTGCGCCTATTATTCACCAATTTATCAAAAAACAGCAGGATAGGATTCCGGTGAAATTCCGACTGGTCCATACCGGGCAGCATTACGACAAAAAGATGTCGGGGGATTTTTTTGAGCAACTGAATATCCCCGATCCCCATGCAAATCTGGGAGGTGGCGGCGGTACCCAAGCAGAACAAACTGCTGCAATCATGATTGCCTTCGAGAAAGAGCTGCTGGAAAACCGCCCCGATCTCGTATTGGTGGTAGGAGATGTGACAAGTACGTTAGCCTGCTCCATCACAGCCAAAAAACTTCAGATTGATGTTGCCCACGTAGAAGGGGGGATTCGTTCAGGTGACTTGACCATGCCTGAAGAGATCAACAGAATGGTTACAGACAGCATCACGGATCACTTTTTTACAACTTCTGAAATTGCCAACGCAAACCTTCGAAAAGGTGGTTTTGCGGAGGAAAAGATTCACTTCGTAGGCAATACAATGATCGATACCCTTATGGCCCAGATGCCTAGGTTTCGTAAACCCGAAGGTGAAGTATTTGACAAACTAGTGTCAGGACAATATTTCGTCTTGACCATGCATCGCCCCGCGAATGTGGATCAAGAGCATACACTCAAAGCCATGATCGATGCCATTTTGGAAGGGGTTGAAGGATTTCCAATCATTTTTCCGGTTCATCCAAGGACTGCCAATAACCTGCAATCACTCGGTATAGATGCCCCTAACCTGTACATGAGTGATCCGTTGGGCTATTTGGAATTCAATTATCTCGTGAAAAAAGCCAAGGGTGTAATTACCGATTCGGGGGGAATCACGGAGGAAGCTTCTGTGATGAATGTGCCCTGTATCACCCTTCGGGATAATACCGAGCGGGCAGAAACCATACATCTCGGCACCAATGAACTTGTAGGGACAGATCCGGCCAAGCTAAAGCCGTATTTGGAAAAAATCATGAACGGTGAGTGGAAGCAATACCAGGGGATACCGCTTTGGGATGGGAAAGCCGCCGAACGTATTGTGGATATTTTGATAAATGCATACCCAGCCGACTAAAATGGATATAAAAGACAGAATAGCTTTCTTGGTAGAAAAATTACAGCTTAGTCCTCATCCAGAGGGCGGATTTTACTCAGAGACGTATCGATCCGGAGATCGCATAAGTACAGATTCGGGCAAAAGAAACTTAACTACTGCCATTTACTTTCTACTTACCTCCGAAAACGTGTCCAAATTCCATCGCATCAAAAGTGATGAGCTTTGGTTTTTTCACGAAGGAAGTAATTTGACCATCCATACCCTGACCGAAGTAGGTCATCAGCAGTACTCACTTGGATATCCTTCTAGTAATGCTAAAACTGTTCCCCAGCATTTGGTGCCTGCAAATACTATCTTCGGAAGTACGGTGGATGAACCGAATAGTTATGCTTTAGTTTCCTGTGTAGTAGCTCCAGGATTTGATTTTAGGGATTTTGAGCTTTTTTCCTATAATGATTTAACTATACCATTTCCTGATTACGAGTCCATTATCAGACGATTAACTTAGGCACTCAAAAAACGTTCTTAACCATTTATCAATATTGGATTGGAAGAATACAAGTCCGATCCCCGCTTTCCGGAATTGAAAATCGGGATACCCTTCTTTCTAATTACTGATTCTTCTGGAAATATTCTGTACAAAACCAATGATTACACCCAAACTGAAGAAATGATTCTCTTTTTGGAATAAATCTATCAAAGTATCATTCATCCGCTAGAGAGTTAGTCTTCCGAGCCCCAAGGACCTTCCGGTGTATCAATCGGTTGAGTCAAATCAAATTGAACCGTAAATAATGTAGGTGAGCCCAGTCTTCTCAGATTATAGGTAAAGGAAGTCCCATCTACCGTAATCCACCATACATTACCGACAGCAGCAGGAAGCAATTCAGCAGAAAACTGATCCGCCGGAAAATACTGGATGGTTGCCGAACCGGTATTACTTGCCTTTCCACCATATTGAGTCACTTTATCTTCTGATCCATCCTCGTGACGATGATCATGTTTCAGCTGAATAAAACCTTGATCGTCCATCGTCAGTACCCAAGTTCTGGATCGATCTTCTCCTATAAAAAAAGGAATTCTCAAGATACCGTCTTCACAACTTCTGACATGCATCACCAGCTTTCCTTCAAATCTTGGGTCGGATTCAGGAACAACCAACTTACCTTCGTAAGCTTTGCCGCAGTGGGTTTTTAGATTATTCCAGAATTTCTGGGAAGGGGTTGATTCTTGGGCAAATACAGAAGAGAAAAGACCAAAGAAAAGAATTGTAAAAAAAAGGTATTTCATTATGCTTTGTTTAACGCCAAGATAGAGAATTCTTAATGGATTTCTCCGAAAAAAACCCATCGTAAAATAACGATAAATTCAACTTCCAATAACGTCCCCATATAAAAAGGCCCCAATTAGGAGCCTTTTTATATGGGATAAGTATGCTTCTTAGAACGATAAAGCCAATCTAAAATTCATTTTTGTACCTGGAGATAGGCTGCTGAATATCTGATCTGCTGCTTCATAGGACCTGAACACAAACTCTCTTCTTGAGTTTAGGATGTTTTCTACTCCAAATCCAGCCTGCAGACGTTCATCAGCACCGAATGTCTTATTGATATTCAAATTCAAGCTATTGAATGGTACAGAGTAGGTGTCTGTTCTGTTACCGAATCCCACATACTGGAGAGATGCTCCTTGCACATTGTAGAAAACTCCGGCTTCCCAACCAGTCAAATAAGACTGATAACTCAAGCCAGTGTTAATGAGGTAAGGAGCCTGACCCGCCATATCCCGGGTGTCTTTGATTTCTTGGCCTTCTCTGGCACTTAGCTGTCTTGATCTGTATTCAGATTCGGACATTTCGATCTGGGATTTGGTAATGGTTACGTTTGTATTCCAAGTAAAATTCTCAAAGCTAGGAGTAATAAATTTCAGGGATTTTCTGAACTCAAATTCCAATCCGGCCACCGTACCGTTACCTACGTTTCTTGGCTGGAAAGTTCCCGGATCTGCAAGGAACTGAACCATTTCGATTGGCTTCTCAAATGTCTTATAGAAAGCACTTATGGATAGCATTTGACCTTTTTCTTGGAAAGCTTCCCATCTCAAATCAAAGTTATTCACCTGAGTAGAGACCAAGTTGCCATCCCAAAGAACTTCAGTTCCCCCGTTGGTAGTCTCAGGATAAAGACCTCCTATGAAAGTTCTGCCTGTAATCGGATCTAGAATTTCAGCGTAAGAAAGCTCTTTAAAAGATGGTCTGGCTATAGTTCTGGATGCGGAAGCACGAAGATTTTGATTTTCTTTCAAGTTGAAAATCAAGTTAACCGTAGGGAAGAAATCCATATCATCGAGTACCTCTACCAAATCATAATCGATCGTCCCGGTTTGGTTGGTTCCTGTATAATACTGATTGTATTTCTCTACTCTCAAGCCCACGATGGCCTTCAGTTTTTCCATGGGATTGGCTTCCAAAGAAGCATATCCAGCCATATTGGTAGCAATAGAATTATAAGCATTCGCATTGATCGGAATGAAATCCGCATTATACCTTACACCATTTCTATTTTCTGCCGAGAAAAGATTCCTGTCAAGCAATATCTCATTTGGATCTCCTGTGAACACCGTATTTCCTGTTGCAAACTGAAAGCTCTGGATATTGAAATCACGTTGTTTGTACACATAATTTCCACCAAATTTCACTTTACCTTGTCTTGCAAAAAGAGTCAGATTCTTGGCAATATCTCCCTTGCCCACGATGCTGTATTCCTCTAGACTTCTCCATATTCTGGCAGGTAATCCTACTTCAGTAGAAATAGTATTGGTAGGCTGTCTAAATCGCGTAAATCTGATGTCCGGATCATCAATGGTAGATCTGGTGGGAGCAAGTTTCCAATTGATCTCCCAATCATTGCCATTAAGGTAATGTGTACCCCCAAGTAAGATGCTGGTCAAACCTCTTTGACTGTATTCCAAGTTATATTGCTTTGCTTCGAAGTTTGCACCCAAATTGGTATTGACAAAATCAAATTCACCCGCTTTTGATTCTCCATTTTGCAGGTGCATCAGGTTCAATTTGAATTTGGAATGTGCAGTCTTCAAGGCAATTCCCGCAATTCCACCAAGCAACACATTGTTCACCCCAAAATCACCACGCTGTCTCTCCAAAGGCTCCAATTCTGTTTGGCTAGCCTCTCTTGGCTTGGCATAAAGGTTGTATTCCGCATCCTGATAGAATTCTGTCTCATTCTTATAAGTCAGTGCGAAGTTGTAGCCCCAAGTTGCTTTTGGTCGGGCAAATTGATTTCCCAAAGAGAAACTTACACCTACATCCATCAGACTGTTGGCTCTATAGCCACCCAATGTTTTATTGAAATTTCCCAGAATCTCCTGATATGCCAATCCTCTTGGGCTGTTGGGATTACCTACGGCATCGCCATACTGTGGTATGTCAGTTCTTCCATCTGTAGGAATAGCTCTGGTTCCGTCGTCAAAACCTAAAAAATCAGTATTTCCACCGTCATATTTCAGGTAGTTTGAATTGAAGTGCATCGATGGGTTAATTCCTCCGCTTAGGCTCAAGCGCATAGATTTCTCTTCAGGAAAATCCTTTGTCTCAATATCTACCACACCTCCCGTGAAATCTGCCGGCAGATCTGCGGTGAATGATTTAGATACGATAATATTGTCAATCACATTGGTAGGAAATATATCCATCTGGATTGTATTTCTATCCGGATCCAAGCCGGGAATATCCATACCATTCAACACAGTTTTGGTGTATCTGTCTCCAAGTCCCCGTACAAAGATGTATTTACCTCCCTCGATGGATACACCTGTGACACGCTTTACAGCGGAAGCAGCATCCCCATCACCTATTTGACGGAAGGTACTGGCCGAGATGCCATCTATCAGGTTGGCTGCATTTCTCTTCACAGACAGCAAAGCTGACTCTGTGGTTCTAATCGCCGAGGCTGACACAGTCACTGCTTCAAGGTCAGAAGCTTCCTCCATCATCAATAGGTCGCTGATCACATTCACTTCTCCCTCTTTCACCACTACATCGGTAAGGTGAATAGAAGCGTAAGAAAGGTAAGACACCTGAAGTGTATAATTTCCCGGAGCTACTTTTATTTCATATTTACCGTCGAAGTCCGTAACTGTACCGGTAGATGTTTCCTTTACTAATATCGAGACCCCATAGAGAGGATCTCCTGTGCTCTGCTCGTAGATTGTACCGCGGATAGTACCGTTTTGGGCAAATGCGAAACCTGCAAATACTTGGGAAAGCACCAGCAGAATTAAAACCGAAAATCCCTTCATGAGTGGATAGGTAGATAGTTTTTTCATACAGCAATTAGATAGAACCGTTAAAGAAGGAAGAAAGTAACCTTGCAAGTCCTTCCTTCCTTCAATTAGAAGTGTGTGATTATAGATCAGAGATAACTCCGGCAGCTGCTGCCCAAGACCAAGTGCTGGCGAAAGCAGACTTGTCTGCCCCTACAGTATTTGCACCGGCAGCTACGCTTGTCGCAAAAGCATCGGTTCCGTTTCTGAATACCTCGGATAGCTCAGCACCTTCGGCAAGAGTGATTTCAAGATTCACGAATTTCAACTCACCATTGGCAAAAGTGGCCAATGTTTTGTCACCGCTAAGAGAAAAATCTCCACGACCATCAGAAGCAGATGGATCCGGGAAACCTGTAAAGTAAATATTTTCAAAAGTACCTCTAGCTCCATCTCTGAAGTCAGCCAGTTCAGCAACGCTACTTCCTACTACAGTACCATTTATCAAGGTATGCCCAGCATTGAAAGATCCTTCAGGACCGTCAATTTCAAGTGCGTGATCTGTTTCGCCACCGCAAATAACAATGAAGTTGTCCATGGTT
Organism: Algoriphagus sp. 4150; assembly: GCF_031457395.1. NCBI lineage: Bacteria > Pseudomonadati > Bacteroidota > Cytophagia > Cytophagales > Cyclobacteriaceae > Algoriphagus > Algoriphagus sp. 4150. Next base: position 409,283 of record NZ_JAVDWS010000002.1, on the reverse strand, counting down.
CCGGACCACGCCTGGTCAGTATCCAACCCATCATCTCCGACATTCCAGACAATCGCATTTTTCACGCTCACAGATCCACCGAACCATTCGATTCCGTCATCTTGGTTAGCGATTACTTCTACGTTTTCAATAACTGTACCAGAGCCTACACCGCCTAAAGTAAGTCCGTTGATTTCGTTACCTTCTCCGATGTTGGCACCGCCATGACGGATGGAGATAAATTTAATGACACCGGAGTTGTCGGCATCATCAGTTCCCCCATACAGACCATTTACATCGGATGGCGGGATACCTTCAATTTGAGTTTCAGTTACATCACCTGCGAGAGAAGCTTTAGCATTACCCAAAACAATCAGTCCACCCCACAGACCGGACATATCCGGATCAAGGTTTGGAGAAGCTATTTGGCCAGGAGTGATTTCATCAGCAACTGTGGTAAAGATGATCGGAGAGTTAGCAGTTCCCTGCGCATCGATTTTAGCACCTCTGGCGATGATCAAGGCAGTGGCATTGGATCCGGATCCAACTTCACCCTTTACAATTACACCGGGCTGGATAGTAAGTGTATTTCCTGCAGTGACAGCTATTCTGCCTCCAAGGACGTAAGTCTTTCCAGTCTCCCAAGTAGTGTTGGAAGTAATATTGGAGTTCACCAGAACACCGCCAGTTCCGGGATCAACCGGATCCGGACTCGGTTTGTCATTGCCTTCCACGCAGCCAGTGAGTCCAATCACTGCAGCAGCAAACATGGTTAAAAGAGAATTGAACTTTTTCATTGAGATTTATAATTGATTATGGTTTGCCTTATTTGACAATGCAAATCTGTCTCAATTTTTGACCTCAAAAGAATTATCTGAATTATCCTTTTTTTAATAAAGAACGCCCAATTTAATATTGGAATAACAGAAAGGGCATAAAAAAAGGCTTCTCTTTCGAAAAGCCTGTATTTGATGATATAGCTGTTATTTCAATGTTACGGATTTGTTAATCGGAACTTTCTCCATCAGAATTTTTACCAGATCTCTCGTGTTAATCCCGTCTGCCTCAGCCTCATAATTTAGGATAATCCTATGGTTAAGCACATCTTCTGCTATTTCCTTGATGTCTTCGGGCAATACATAATCCCTTCCATCCATGAAGGCAACTGCCTTAGAAGCCAAATTCAAGTTGATACTCGCACGTGGCGACACACCAAACTGGATGTACTTGGCTTCTTCTTTAAGCCCATACTGCGTGGGGAATCTGGTGGCAAATACCAGCTCTATGATATAGTGCTCCAATGGCTCAGCCATCTTCACGGAATTGATCTGATTACGGATATCAAAGATCTCCTCTTTGGAAAGTATTGCATTGACTTCGGAGCTAAATGACATATTTGCCATTCTCCGCATTACTTCCATTTCATCGGCTTTACTTGGATAGTCGATATGGACCTTCATCATAAATCTATCCACTTGCGCCTCGGGAAGGGGGTAGGTGCCTTCCTGATCTACCGGGTTTTGGGTAGCAAGAACCAAAAAAGGCCTGTCAAGCTTATAGGTAGTATCACCTATAGTCACTTGCTTTTCCTGCATAGCTTCCAAAAGCGCCGATTGAACCTTTGCAGGAGAACGGTTAACTTCATCCGCCAATATCACATTGGAGAAGATCGGTCCTTTTTTCACTTCAAAATTCGCCGCCTGTTGATTGTAGATCATCGTCCCGATCAAATCCGCCGGGAGTAAATCCGGCGTAAACTGGATTCTATTGAAATCAAGGTGAAGCACTTTGGCCAAGGTATTTACCGTCAAGGTCTTCGCCAAGCCAGGCACACCTTCCAATAGAATGTGACCATTGGTAAAAAGTCCGATCAAAAGCCTGTTGACCATTCTATCCTGGCCTACTACTACTTTCCTGACTTCCTGTATTACGTCTGCTATTTTTTCCTGATGCATGGAATCTGATTCTTTTAGTGCTATTAAAGGGAGACTAAAATAGAGGTTTTTGTCCCAAAGGACAATCTTAAATCTTAGAAGCGGTATTGCATAGCCAAGAAAGGGAATTTATGATATTTTAAGAAAGTGGGTTCTCGCAGCGGCGTAGCGTTGGATAACCTTTGATGTTTTGGAAACCTCGAAGGTTTTACCGGTGAAATTAAACAAAGCAAAACGCTCGAAGTAGTGGAAGACAAAAACTGAGCCTTGCGATTTTCAATCTACAACGTCTCTCAGAATCTTTTATGGAAAAATCCAAAATCTAAGGATTTAAAAGAATTCCGGGGATTTTTCGCCAACCTAACATCACGTCGCCGCGAGAGAATTTACCTTCCGGATCTCCTCGTACCACTCGTTTTCTTAAACCCCGTTAATCCGAGTTTGTGGTAGATCGTTTCCTCATCGATTTCCTGTACTTCCCCCACTTTAAATCCTTCTATTGTCAATTTCTCCATTGACCAGCGCACAAGTCTTAGCGTGGGATGTCCTATCGCTGCAGTCATCTTGCGAACTTGACGATTTTTGCCCTCTATCAGTGTCAGCGAAATCCAAGTATCTGGAATGGATGCCCGATAGCGAATCGGAGGATCCCTGTCAGGAAGTGTTGGGATTGGATTCAGACTTTTGGCTATAGCAGGCTTGGTTTTGTAGTCCCGCCCATCCACATTAATGACTACTCCCTGCATCAACTCCTTTAAGGACGCCTGCTCGGGAATTCCTTCCACCTGAGCATAATAGGTTCGTTGATGGCCAAAGCGGGGGTTTAGAAGATGGTGGTTTAATGATTTGTCATCAGTAACAATTAGGAGTCCTTCAGAATCCTTGTCCAGCCTTCCTACAGGATACACCTCCTTTGGGAAATCAAAAAGAGAGGCAAGTGTCTGCCCCTCTCCCGAAAATTGACATAAAACCCCAAAGGGTTTGTAAATAATAAAGTATCTGGCCAAAGTCAGTAAATTAACTTCCGCAGCCTACGCAGTCTATGCTGGAATCTGTAGGCTTCACACCGTCACGCTCCATTTTGAGATTGTGGATTTTGTCACGAATCTCCATGTCCGCAAACATGTCACCGGTGATTTGTGCCTCCAGCGCTTGGATTTGCTCGTTGTAGTTTTGAATTTGTACGTCGCTCATAAAAGTTATAGTTGAAGGGTTGAAATGATATTCTAAAATAGCCGGAGATCCTGAAAAGTTCCTGATCAAAGCTTCATATTTTGCTTCAAAAATGATTCCAACTGAGCAATAGAAACTTACCTTTCGAAAAACCTCCAATAAAAATGTCCAATGCTACGCTTAAAAAACTCCGTCAAACATTACATCAAAATCCTGAAACAGCAGGGGAAGAAAATGCCACTGCGGAGAAAATTTCAGCATTTTTTACCGAACTCAAACCGGATCAGATTATAGAAAAGTTAGGCGGAAATGGGCTTGCATTTGTTTTCAAAGGAGAGAAGCCCGGAACAAGAAGCTTGTTTCGTGCTGAACTGGATGCACTTCCCATCCAAGAAACAGGAGATGCCGGCTACAAAAGTCAAACAGCAGGCAAAGCCCATCTCTGCGGCCATGATGGGCATATGGCGATCATCTGCGGATTGGGAGAAAAACTAGCCTCTGAAAGACCGAAGAAGGGAGAGGTGATTTTACTTTTCCAGCCTGCTGAGGAGACTGGAGAAGGGGCAAGATGGATTTTGGATGACCCGAAATTCCTAGAAATCAAACCTGACTATGCTTTTGCTCTTCATAACCTTCCCGGCTTCCCACTTCATCAAGCCGTGATAAGAAAAGGAACATTCGCAGCAGGAAGCACTGGCTTGACGATTTCGCTGACAGGAAAAACTTCCCATGCAGCTCACCCTGACGAAGGAATCAATCCTGCACAGGCAATAGCGAAGCTGATGCAGAATCTACCCAAACTTCCCAAAAACCTAGACACATTTGCTTTGGTCACTGTCATCCATGCCGAGATTGGAAGCTTGGCTTTCGGAACCAGTGCCGGAAAAGGCACCTTAAGCTTAACTGTCCGTGCCTTTGACCAAACTGACCTGGAAAACCTGATCGAGATGATCACCAATGAAGTACAAGAGATAGCCAAAGCGGAGAAGCTTGGGTGTGAAATTAATTTTGTGGAGCAATTCGCCGTATCCGAAAACGATCCAAAGGCAGCTGAAATAGCGGAGAACGTAATGAAAGATTTAGGATTGGATATATTAGAGAAAAACGAGCCCTTCCGCTGGTCTGAGGATTTTGGATTATTTAGTCAAAGCTGTCCATCCTATCTTTTCGGATTGGGGGCCGGAGAAAACAGCCCCCAGCTTCATGAGCCTACCTATGATTTCCCGGATGAATTGATCGGGACGGGAGTCAACATTTTTGAAGGGGTGGTGAGAAAGGTGAATGGGTGACAAAAGACCTTCCAAGTTTTGAAAACCAGGAAGGTCCGCCGGAATAGAAAATTTACACTGTCTTTTTGGCAAAGAACCTGAATCCAAATTCAGGCCAGCTCTCCCTCTTTCGAACAGGAACCAATTCAGTTTCCAAAATATCTAAGTCCAGCTTCTGGAGAAGCAGGACAATAAGCGGAAGCAGGACAACAAAAATGGGTGAACCCGAAATACTAAGTCTGGCTTCTGAAGAGGCGGGGCAACCAAGGAAAAGATCTGTCCATTAAACCCGAAATATGCATTAGCAATTCTATTGCAACCATTAAGAAACCCAATGCATAATCTGGGTTAAATCAAAATTGATACAGTGTTCACCACTGTGGCCTCAGCGGGAATCTCCGTGTCCACAGCGGTTAAAATCACAGATCTGAATATTCCGTAGGATAAAGCAACTTCGTGTCATTGCGGGATACGGTATTCTGATATTCCTCCAAGTCTTTCATTCCTGCCCAGTCCGGATCTACACCGAATTGCTTCCAGTGTTCATTTCTTATGTCCATATTTTCATGGGTAGTCATATATACCAGATTGGGCATATTTGCGCCGGCAATGGTTTCTCCATAGAATATCGGGCTACAATTTAGCTTGGTGAAAATATCCATCTCTCCATCGTTAAACATCTTCACTTTCTGCTTATACAGCCGCTCCGTCGCAGCTTCATAGCTTCTCATTTCATAGACTCTGTCCTTCTTTGCATTGGTCAGTTCCGACTCTGCAAATTTAGGTTGACCTGTCATCGCCTGAAGCAGAGAGGTTTCTATACGCTTATAAGGAGCCCTATCATGAGCAGCGTTGATGTAAGCGCTTCCAGCCGTTTGATATGCCTGATCTTTGGCCAGTTTGCCTTCCATGGCTACATACTCGTCCAGCGACTTAAAAGGCACAAATAGGTAAACTTCCTTTCCGGCATTTGGCTGGGAAGCTATAGGTTTGAACACCCCAACTTTGGCAATTCCCTGCTTATGGGCAGCCGGAATAAAGGCATTTGCAAGATAATCATCCAGCATGGCCTCCTGCTCAGCATTTTCTATATGATAGGTTCTCAGTTCATAAAAATCTCTTTTTTGAGCATGGAGATTTGAACTCATTAAAAAACACAAGGCTATGGCCCCAAGGGAAATCAATTTTTTTACCTTCATTTTAGGTTTGTTTTAGGTTTTGTTGTTTGGAATAGCATATATCCCCTCGACTAAAATACTGCTTAGGGGGCAAGGATGAAAACCATTTGTGTATTAGAAAAGGAATAGTTAATTAACAAGAAAAGCCGACTCACGCCGGCATTTCTTGTTATTGGTTTCTTTTTGCTTCCTTCATTGGATTACTTCCTGTCGATGCCCCTCTCGCTGCCCCCGATCCTTTGAACAACTCAAATCGGCTAGGCTGATATTGTCTTGGCCAGTAATTACTGGACTCATCGATATCGGCAGTTTCTCTCTTAGGATCTAGGATGATTTGGGCCACTTCTTTCTTTTTCACAAAAACCTTAGTAACCTCAGACTCATTCTTTCTCCATATTTCCACAGGGATTCTGTCTATCTCGGAGGTACCATCTGTATATTGGAATTCCACTATAATCGGCATTACCAGTCCGCCTACGTTTCTGAAGGTGATCTCATAGAAATTCAAATCACTTTCCATCAGTTCTTTTTCCTTGGGAGAAAGGCTGGCCATAAATCGCTTATAGCTTTCCTCATCTGCAGGAGTTACGGTAAAAGGATTATAAGAAGTGTAGAAATCGTGTGTTTCAGGATCTGCCTCGATTACTGTTTCTTTCACATCAGTTCTGTTGAACTCCTTAGAAACATAATCTTCCTCAAGGTCTGCTTCAGCTTTCATCCCGGCTTTCTTCTCAGCAGGAGTACGGTTGTCCATCTTATAGAGTGCTACATTTTCAATAGCGATATCCACCGGCTCCGTGCCATAAAACCATCCTCTCCAGAACCAATCCAAATCCACGGCAGAAGCATCTTCCATCGTACGGAAGAAATCCTCCGGAGTCGGATGCTTAAACATCCATCTGCGGGAATATTCTTTGAATGCATAATCAAACAACTCACGTCCCATGATAGTCTCACGAAGAATATTTAATGCAGTGGCCGGTTTGGCATAAGCATTTGGCCCAAACTGAATGATATTCTCTGAGTTGGTCATGATAGGCTCCAAGGTGTTCTTGGCACTTCTCATGTAAGGAACAATCTTATGCGCCGGACCACGACGGGAAGGAAAGTCACGATCCCATTCTTGCTCGGCCATAAACTGCATAAAGGTATTCAACCCCTCATCCATCCAAGTCCACTGACGCTCGTCAGAATTGACGATCATAGGAAAAAAGTTATGCCCCACTTCGTGGATAATCACACCTATCATTCCGTTTTTGACAGCCTCGGAATATGTGCCATCCGGATCGGGACGCCCATAGTTAAAACAGATCATCGGGTACTCCATACCATTGGCTGCTTCTACAGAGATCGCCGTGGGATATGGATAATCGAAGGTATGGGATGAATAGGATTTGATCGTATGGGCGACTACCCGGGTAGAGTATTGGCCGTATAGCGGATTGGCTTCCTTGGCATAATAAGACATAGCCATTACATCTTTTCCTCCCTGCTTCACAGCCATTGCATCCCAGATAAATTTACGGGAAGAAGTCCATGCAAAATCACGGACATTCTCTGCCTTAAACCTCCACGTTTTTTTCGATGTAGCTTTACCTTTTTCCAGCTCAATCGCTTCGTCCTGTGTACGGATGACTACTGGTGCATCATAGGTTTTCTTGGCCTTATTCCATCTATCCAGCTCGGCAGAAGACAAGACTTGACTTGCGTTTTGCAACTCGCCTGTAGCCCCGACCATATGATCAGAAGGCACAGTGATATTCACTTCATAATTTCCAAAAACCAATGCAAACTCGCCTGAACCCATGAATTGCTTGTTTTGCCAGCCTTCAAAATCTGAATAGACAGCCATTCTTGGGAACCACTCAGCCATAGTGTACAAGTAGTTGTCATCACCTTCGAAATACTCGTACCCCGGACGTCCGCCAATGTACCCTACCCTATTTGTGATGTTAAATGTCCAGTCTACTCCAAAGGTGAAGCTTCCACCGGCTTTCAGCGGAGTGGGCAAGTCAATTCGCATCATGGTTTTGTTCACTGTCACCGGGAGCGGATTTCCTTTGGAGTCCTTTACTTCCAGTACTTTATAGCCAAAATCCTCATTGGCCCAGATAAGCCCTTCAAGGTTGCGAAGGGTCATCTTAGGAGTGATGGAGCTTTCTGAAGCTTTGGGAGAATCAGAATCCGGCCCACGTTGATTTTCTTCCAGCTGCACCCATAAATACGTCAGTTGGTCAGGAGAATTGTTGATGTAAGTTACTTTCTCAGATCCTTTGACGGATTGATTGGCATCATCCAGCTCCACGTTGATCACATAGTTCGCCTGCTGCTGCCAATACATATGGCCAGGCGCACCGGAGGCTGTCCGGTAAACGTTGGGAGAACGAAGCATAGAGCCAAGCTGCTCAAACCGCTCTGCATGATTCTGCTCTGAATGCTGCGCAAAAGCGGGAAAAATCCCCGTGATTGCCAGTGCTGCAAGTGCAATTAGTTTTCTCATAGTTCCTAATTTGGTCAAAATACTCTAAAATATATACCTAGGCCTTGGGTTATTTATTACCAAAATTTTGCTTCCAACATCAGCATCATTGCAATACCAAAAACCATGGATGCAACTACCAATGTCCATTCCTTCCTACTAACTCCTATAATCCCAACTAAAATGGATGTGACAAGAAGAAACACTGCGACTATAATCAGCTGCCCCAATTCCAATCCCAGATTGAATGCAAGCAGTGGCTGCCAAATACTCGCTTCTTTGCCCAGAAGACTTCGCAGATAGGTAGAAAATCCCAGTCCGTGAATTAGTCCAAAGAATAATGCGAAGATATAATTGATGGATATCCCCCTGCCGGAGGCCGGTTTTGGTCGGAGAATTGTAATGAATGCCGTGATCGCTATCGTAACCGGTATCAGAAACTCGATCAAATCGGAGTTCACATTGACCAACCTGAAAGTAGCCAGTGCCAAGGTAATAGAATGTCCAATCGTGAAAGCAGTCACTAAAATCACAACTTTGCGCCAGTCTCTGGGAATAAAGACCGCACAGAGAGCCAATACGAATAAAATGTGGTCGTAGCCATTGATATCAAGGATATGCTGAAGGCCAAGACGAAAATATAATTGAAATGAATTCATAGAAAGGGTGAAATACCTCTAAAGAAGTAAATTGCGCAATTATACGTCATAATTAGCAGAAAAGACAGATTACAGGACACCAAATGCAACACTTTTACATATACATGATCAGCTTGGGATGGCTGGCAGCCATGCATCCATTTCATCTTAGTTTGACTGAGATCAAATGGAATGCTCAGACGGAGCATGTGGAGATTTCTCAAAAAATATTTTGGGATGATCTGGAAATTGCCCTAAGTGGGTTTCATGAAACACCCATTGATTTTCTAAATCCGCACAATAAGGAAAAACTAAGTGCCCAAATCGAGTCTTACTTACTGGCGCAGAATACGATTTGGATTGAAGACAAAGCAATCACTTTACATTTTATCGGCTATGAAGTAGAGGAAGATGCCGGCTGGTTCTATCTAGAGTCGGAGACTGTAAAAGAACCGGCTTCTGTCAAGGTCAAAAACTCGCTACTGATCGAAGACTTCCCTGATCAAAAAAATGTTGTTCAATTCTTTTTTAAAACAAATTCTCCCAAAAGCATAATTCTTGGAAAAAATCAGGAAACCGGAATTTTGAATAAATAAGAAAACATCCGCCCTACTCAAGAATATTATCAGCATCATCCGCCTCTTTCAACATTATTTTTTCCAAAGCGGAAAGGTTTTGTCATTTTTTAATAATAATGCTTCGATTTCAGATAAAAATACTGAATCAACCATCCAACCTCAGCTCATACAGGTGTTTCTATCGAAAACGAATAATTTTTCAGAACATTATTGGTAAAACAATATTATTCTTACATTCATAGTCGGATCCTGTAAATGAGGATTCTACAATTTACCCATCTCAAACCTAACAGGTTAAACGAACCTGTTAAAAATTTTCTAAACTTATGTGTAAACCGATTTACCAAAAGTCTCGGGCATTACCTCCATGGAATCTTTTTCATGGCTTTTTGCTCACACTTGTCCTATTGATTTTCTCAACAGGAAGCATCCTCGCCCAGGGAAGAAATGTCCGCGGCGTGATCAAATCATCCTCCGGCGAGACCATGCCTGGAGTGAATGTATTGGTTAAGGGTACCACTACCGGTACAGCCTCGGATATCGATGGCAACTTTAGCTTATCTGTCCCTTCGGACGAATCCATCTTAGTTTTCTCATTTATTGGCTACAGCTCCAAAGAAGTCCGCGTAGGAAATTCCAGCGAATTGAGTGTAGTGCTGGAGGAGGACCTTTCATCTCTTTCGGAAGTAGTAGTAGTCGGCTACGGTACCCAAGAACGGGCCAAAGTAACAGGAGCTATTTCCTCTGTAGGCTCTGAAGAAATTCGGGCTTTGCCAGTAGCAAGCTTCGCCTCAGCCATTCAAGGTAGGGCTGCAGGTGTCAACGTCACCAATACCGGATCCCCTGGTACCAATCCTATTGTAAGAATCAGGGGTATAGGTACTGTCGGAAATAATGATCCTTTGTATGTCATCGACGGGATGCCGGCAGGAGGATTAAATGAAATTAATCCTGCAGATATAGAGTCTATAGAAGTACTTAAAGACGCTTCTACAGCTGCCATTTATGGATCTAGAGGAGCAAACGGAGTAATCTTAGTGACTACCAAAAAAGGAAAAAAAGGGAAACCCTTAGTGACTATGGATGCATATTATGGATCTCAGCAAGCTTGGAAAACCCTAGATCTTCTCAATAGAGATCAATACATCGCATTTGGCAGGGAGCTACTGGCAAATGCAGGGGATGATGCTCCTGCACGGTTTGACAATCTGGGGGAGTTTGCCAATAATGACATCGACTATCAGAATGAAATGTTCCGTACAGCTCCTATCCAAGATTACAACTTAGGAATATCGGGTGGTACTGATAACGTTCTCTACAATTTCTCTCTAGGCTACTTTGCTCAAGAAGGCATTATGAGAGGTACAGATTTCGAGCGGGTATCAATGCGCTCGAATACTGAATACAAAGTCCATAACAGAGTAAAAGTTGGCCAGACGCTCACCATTGCCTATTCAAATAGAAACATTGAACCTTTCTCAGGAGGAAGAAGCCAATTGGAGCATATAGTAAAAGCTATCCCGTACATCCCAATCCGGGATGCTTCTCGACAAGGTGGCTTTAGGGCTTCCGACAGAGTGGATGGTTCAGATCCTGAGAACCCGGTATTAAATGCTGAATTAAGGGAAAACAACAGCAAGGAATACAAAATTTTGGGCTCAGCTTATGTCAATGTAAATATACTGAAAGGCCTTGACTATAAATTTTTGGTAGGTTTGGACGTGGGAATGGGAGATAATTTCCAATATGCCCCAAGTTTCAATGCAGGGGATTTTAGTGTTTCGCCTTTTGCCACAATCTCCAAAACCAAAACGAACTTTGTTTCTCCACTTTTCAGCAATCAGCTGACCTATGAGAAAGATTTCGGCAAACACCACATTGATCTATTGGGAGTAATTGAAAGACAAACTTCCACATTTACAAGCTTGACCGGTGCAGGTCAAAATTCCTTGACAAATGATGTAAAAGAACTTCAAGGTGTTGAAAACCAGACGACAACAAGTACCCGTACAGAGTATGGGTTAATATCCTATGTAGGCCGGGTTAATTATGATTATGCACAGAAATACCTGGTAAGCGCGAGCATAAGAAGAGATGGAGGATCAAGATTTGGTCCTGAAAATAAGTGGGGTACATTCCCTTCTGTGTCCTTAGGCTGGAGAATTAGCGAAGAGGGATTTATGAAAAATCTCGCAGCTGTAAGTGATCTGAAACTTAGAGCAAGCTACGGGGAGACAGGAAATGACAGAATAGGTGACTATGTCTATCAAGCAACCATCAACTCCAATTTGTTTTACAATTTTGACGACAATCTACTTACTGGTAGTACTATTACTGCTCTTGCCAATGCCCAAGTAAGATGGGAAACCACGATCATGAAAAACCTTGGCTTGGATTTAGGTCTATTCAATGACCAGTTTAATCTGTCCTTAGAATTTTATGAGAACACCACAAAAGGGATGCTTCTCGGAGTTCCTATTCCGCCATCATTGGGATATGATGGCGCGCCGGTAGCCAATGTAGGAAATGTAAGGAATTCTGGTTTTGAAATAACAGCCGGATACAATATGCGTAAAGGTGATTTTCAAATGGGAGTTAACGGAAATATGGGATTTGTAACCAATGAATTGACTTCCCTAGGAAGTGGAAACACCATCTTTGGCCCGGATTTCCAAGGGGATGCAATGACCCTTACTGAAGAAGGCCAGCCTATTGCCTACTTCTATGGATGGGTTGCGGACGGTATATTCCAAAGTAATGAAGAGGCCCAAGCTGCCCCAAGGCAAAACCTACCGGATGATCTTAGTGAGTATGATCCTACTATTCACACAGCCGCAGGCGATATCCGGTTTAGAGACATCAATAACGATGGGGTAATCGATGCAAACGATAGAGTAAACTTAGGTCATTATCTACCAGACTTCACTTATGGATTGAATGTGAATGCTTCCTATAAGGGATTTGACTTCACCATGTTCTGGCAGGGAGTCTCCGGCAACGAAATCTTCAACAACCTTCGCTTCCATACAGAAGGCATGACACGTCTGTTTGGTGCAAGTGACGTGGTTCTTGATCGGTGGACTCCTACCAATACCGATACAAATGTGCCACGGGCAATTTCCGGTGATCCAAATAGAAACGCCAGAGCAAGTTCCAGATTTGTAGAAGATGGATCTTACCTCCGTTTGAAAAACATCTCCTTGGGATACAGTATTCCAAGTACAGTATTAGAAACTTGGAGCAAAGGGACTATATCTAAACTTCGTGTGTATGTATCAGCCCAAAACCTACTGACATTCACTCAGTATACTGGATATGATCCGGAAATTGGAGTAAGAACAGACATAAATTCATCCCTAGGTTCGGGAATAGATTATGGCCAGTTCCCTGCTGCACGTACGTTCATGGGAGGCATTCAACTTGCATTTTAATTTATAAAAGGAAAAATCATGAAAACAAGATCCACACTTTTGGCAATTATCATGTCGGTTGGTATGGTAGCCTGTGATGAGGAGGTATTAAATCCGGTTAATCCCAATCAACTGGGAACTGAAACTTTTTACCGTACTGGCCCTCAACTTGTAGCAGCTGTAAATGCGGTATACGCTACCCTCCAAGGAAATAATTTATATAACAGAGAATACTTCTTCCTCCACGATTTACTTTCGGATGATGTAGAAAGCGGAGGAGCACAACTTGAAGCCCAGAGAGCGCAAGTTCTTAACCACGGGTTTGATGGCTCTAATCCCCTCATAGAAGCTAATTGGCGAGGATGGTACCGTCTGATTCACAGAGCGAATCTGGTATTGGAAAACGCAGATAATGCAACGGACAATATTACTGATGCACTCCGTTCTAGAATTGTGGGAGAAGCCTATTTTCTTAGAGGCCTAGCATACTATGAACTATCTACCTTATGGGGAGGGGTTCCATTGATGCTATCTACTGTCAGCACCCCTGAGGGGCTGCCAAGATCTACGCAGGAGGAGTCATTTGCGCAATCTCTGAGCGATCTCAATGAGGCAATCTCAAGACTTCCTTTGAGTTCTACCTATTCTGGATCCGATGTGGGAAGAGCAAGTAAAGGTGCAGCCCAGGCAGTTGCTGCGAAGCTATTGTTATTCCAAGGTGATTTCGCCGGGGCAAAACCATACCTGATGGAGATTATCAATTCAAATCAATATTCTTTGACGGAACGTTATCTTGATAATTTTGAGGAAGAAAATGAAAATAACTCTGAGTCAATCTGGGAAATCCAGTTTTCTGAATCTTTCGGGAACGAAGGTGGATGGAATGCTGATGGTACAGGGATAGCTGAGGTTACCTTCAGGGGGCAAGAATATGGCCCAAATGCCTGGAGAAACTTAATACCCAACACAGGTTTGGTAGCTGAATTCGAAAAACCCTCAAACGGAGCGCCAAAAGAAGATCCAAGAATGAGTTACAATTTCTATAGATTAGGTGACACATTCAATGGAGGTAACAGCGTACTGGACGAGAAAACTGTACAAGGTGATTTCAACAAACCTAGCTGGAGAAAGTACCAAACTATTTATAAGAGAGATAATGAAAATACGCAGTCCGGAATCAATTTCCGGGTGATCAGATATGCGGATGTATTGCTAATGATGGCTGAGGTAGAGAATGAAGTTTCAGGCCCATCAGCAGCCTTGCCTTATCTCAATATGACCAGAAACAGAGCAGATGTAAAAATGCCGCCGTATCCTACTGCAAAATATCCTACCGGCACCAAGGAACAAACACGTATTGCAATTCAGCATGAGCGAAGGGTAGAAATGCCTGGGGAGCAAGTTAGGAACCGTGATATACGGAGATGGAGGCGATTGGGCTTTTTACAAAGTGAGCCTATTTTCGGTTATCAATCCAGAAATGACCTCCTTCCTATTCCTACAGTGGAATTGGATAATAATTCTGTACTAACCAATGCTGATCAAAATCCCGGGTATTAAATAATAATTCTAACCTATAATCTGAATAGCCGGGGAAACTCGGCTATTTTTTTTGAATGTATTTTAAACCACTAAAACCCCAGAGAGTGCTCACTCATGGGAAAAGGATTATTGAAAGCCAGCCATGATGAAACGGACTGCGGCAGATATTTTTTTTGGAAGTCCATTATCACGACAAGGGATACAGAGTTTTTTTTTGAGAAGTCACAGTATTAAGTGATAGTTTTCAGACTGAGCGCCTGTATAGTCAAAAGATCGGAGGTCGAATTCCTATTCCCACAGTTCGATAAGTTCAACAATCGAGGTTTTCCAGAGAAAAAAGAAAAAGATTTTACTTCCGCGTTCATTACCACCGACTAGCCCACTATTTGGATCACCTCTCCGCCTTTACAACGAATCTGAATACTTATGAATAACTATCCTTATTAGTAACTGTGAGGTAGATCCAATACGATAAACATTAGTTTTAGAGAACTAAATTTGAAGCTCAGGAAATACGGAATTTATCATGCTGAAATAAAGGTTCTAAATGAATTCCAAAAAATAATTTTTTCTTCTGACAGTCCTATTTGATGAACAAATTTCTTAGTGTCGAGAAATAAAACAAATGAGGCTGTCGCTAACTAATAGGACAGCCTCACTTATTAAGTAATGCTTACCCAAAATCAATCGTACCCTGGGTTCTGGTAACTTGCCGTTTCTCCTTCCATAGCATCAATTTGCCCTTGGGGAATGGGTCTCAAATAATGAAAAGGTTTAATGGATCGGGTCACAGTCTGTGCGGTATAGTCTCCATAATTACTTCCGGCAATCTGATAGCTACCCGCAAGCTCTTCCCATTTCTGGGTGCGGATAAGGTCATACCAGCGATAACCTTCTCCATAAAATTCTCTGGACCTCTCTGCCAGAATGTAGTTGATGTCGATGACCGCGGGGGTAGCAGCAATCATCTCAGCACTGTTATCTTCAATTCTTTCTGCATCCGCACCGTTATCCCATCTCCACATTCCTGCCCTTGCACGCAGCACATTCACCAGATCCCTGGCAGACATTGCCCCTGTAGCCCCCTTTACTGCCGCTTCGGCGGCTACCAAATAAAGCTCAGAAAACTTCGCTATGCTGAACGGACGGGTACTTGCTGCATTCGGCTGACCAAGGCCGTTGCCGTTATCGGTTCGGTATACACCCAATTTCCAAAGCCCAGGATAGACAATCCTGCTTATATTGGTAGGTGCTATCACAAAGTCAGATCTGCCCGGCAATGTCCCCGCACCGATGTTGCCACCTTGGCTTACCGGAAGAGAATAGTCAATAGGCTGATCAGGTTCTTCATCCAAAAAGGTAAGAACAGGATCTCCTGGGTTAATTTCAAGCAGATGGGCATTATACAGAGGTCCACTCATTCCAGCCTTATCCCAATTGCCGCGGTATGTGGTAGTGAATGTACCGTCGTACCTAGAGTCATTGCTTTTATCCGCAAAGGTATTAGTGATTGCACCTATAGTAGGGGCCATTCTGGTCCAAGGTCTTCCAAGGGCCTGCACAGCTTCTCTTTGAACCGAATTCACCGGTGACCAAGAATTAGGAGAAGAACTGCTCTGAATTACGGTATAATTCCAAGTCATCATCCATACAGCAAAGTTGTCCGGTGCGCCGCCATTTCCCCAGGTAAGGCTGCTTCCGTTGTAGAACTCGCTGGTCTCGGTACGGTCAGCATAGAGCAGTATTTCATTGTTCCGGTCGTTTGGTGCCCAGTTTACATCGTAAAACGTCTCTTGCAAGCCGAATGGTCCCGGGTCATTTATTGCTGCCATAGCAATATCATAAGCCTGCTGAAAATACCATTGAGGGTCGTGCCCGTCAGGATCTACTCTGGCGGTTTCGGGGTAGGTTGGGATATTGTTCGGATTTTCCAACCACCATGCATAGGTAAGATATGCCTTAGCCAGATATAATCTAGCGAGGGTTTTGGTGGCAGTTCCGGTGAGGCGAGGATCCACAGGAAGGTCATTTACAGCCTGAAGCAAATCCGGGAAAATTCCTTTCGTATATACTTCAGGTACGGTATTGCGGGTTGATATCCTTACCGGGTTAGAGTTGAACGCCAAATCTCCGGCCCCAAGATCCAACGGTACACCACCGAAAGTCTGGACTAGAAGGAAATAGTCAAATGCACGGAAAAACCTTGCTTCAGCTATCAATGCATCCGAAATACCTACTTCCGCCGCATTCTCGATAATACCACTGGCCGTATTGATATTTGTGAAAGCAGCACCCCAAAGCGCATCTGCCCGGCTACTAGTAGAGGTGATTTCACCCTGTCCGGAAATATCCATCACCTGAAAGTTCTGATCGGCACTCTGCGCGTAGGTAGCTTCATCTGTACCCGTAAGGGTGGTATTGTAATAATACGCCTGCCCATAGATGTATCTCAAATGCGCATACATCCCAGTCAATCCACCCAGTACGCCTGCTTCAGTTTGGAAGAAGCTGGGTTCGTAGGTACTACGTGGCTGTTCATCCAAAATCCCGGAACAGCCGGCAAGAAGAACGAGTGTAAGCAAGGATATTAATATGGGTTTTCTTGTTCTATTTTTCATGATGTTCATCCTTAAAATGTCAAATTGATGCCGAAAAGAAAATTGCGAATAGCAGGTGCATTGGTTCCCAATGTCAATAACCTTGGTTGATAAGCCGTAGTAACGGCTGCATTCTCGTCTCCATAGGAATTGGTTTCCGGATCCAAGCCGGTTTCCTTGTGGAAAGGAGAAGATATCACCCAAGGATTCTGTACGCTGAAGTAAACACGGAGACGGTCTATCCCCACGTTGTCCAGCATAGTCTGATTGAAATTATATCCGAGGGAAATATTCCGTATCTTGACATAGGATGCGTCAAAGTATCCCAAAGTGCTGCCGTACTTTGGATTGTCACCACTGATAATGCCTCCCGGCTTAGGATAAGCGGCATCCGTATTTTCCGGAGTCCAATAGTCCACCTTGACGTTATTTCTACGTCCACTGAGCATGTTCAAGTAACCTGAGGCAGAATGTAAAGTACTGATAAGTACACCTCCGCTTTTAAAGGCTCCCACGATATTCAGATCCAGCCCTTTGTATGCCACACGTGTATTGAACCCGCCTTGGAAATCAGGAAGGACACTCATTGCTTCTCTGTCATCCGGACCAATCTGTCTGGTGGGTACTCCTTCGGAGTCATATGGTCCGTTATACTTGACCTTGATCATACCTACATTACCTCCCGGCTCCAAAATATCCAGGTGAGGATCTCCTTCCTGCCAAAGTCCTACCTTTTTGAAGTCATAAATCACATCTATAGGCTGTCCCACAAACCACCAGTTAGATTCATCCCGCTGCTGGCCTGAAGCCAAGGACAATAGTTTGTTTTGATTTCCATAGATGTTCACGCCCACATCCCAACTCCATCCGTTTGAGTTTTGGATAATTGCGCCGTTCAGCGAAAATTCAATTCCCTTATTTTGAGTTTCTCCAATATTGGCTGTATAGCTACCCACACCTGATGTACTTGGAAGATTTACGTTGAGGAGGATGTTATTGGTCTTGGTAAGGTAGTATTCCAGTGTACCGCTGAGCCTCTCATTGAATAGTCCAAAGTCAACTCCAAAATTCCAAGTTTCAGAGTATTCCCATCCCAAATTAGAATTGGGAAGTTGGGAAACATAAAAACCTGTAGTGTAGGTGTCATCTCCAAAGTTGTAAGGCCTTGTTGCCAGCTCTCCCAAGGTAGCATAAGGTGCAATCGCCTGATTGGAGGTCTGCCCGTAGCCCACACGAAGTTTTAAAAGATTGATTGTGGCGCTATTACTAAGAAAAGATTCTTTTGCCAGATTCCATCCAGCAGATATAGCCGGATAAGTATGCCACTTATATCCTTCGGCCAGCCTGGAAGATCCGTCAGATCTTAATGTAGCAGAAAGCATATACTTATCATCATAGGAATACATCACCCTTCCCATCCAGGACATCAAACCCCACTGCTGATATTGTTGGTCGGCCGGATTGATGATAAGTTCTCCATCTGCAGCACCGATGTTATAAAACTGGAATGCCTCTGCAGGTATATCCCTGGCACCCATTTGTGATCTGTTGAATGTATTTTGCTCCGCAGAGTATAAGCCTACCACGTTGAATAAATGCTTGCCGAAAGCCTTATCATAGGTTATCAGATTTTCAAAAACCCAGTGATAGTTATGAGAATTACTTACTGTTGCTGAAGAAGGGGTTTCAGGACTGACATTGTTAACACCTTGGGCGGTGAAGCTACCGCCATTCACCTGCCGATAATCCAAGCCAAGGTTAGTCCGGTATTTCAATCCTTCCACACCGGGGATTTTCACCTCAGCAAAAATGGAATTGTAGGAAGCAAAAGCACGGGATTCGCTCAGCCATTGATCTTCTAGGTTCTCTACGATCTCTCTGGAGTACACCCATGAATCATCCTGAGCCGATCTGATTATTCTTTTCCAAGAACCGTCAGCCTGATAAGGGTCTGAGATTGGCGTAAATCCTAGTAACCCCAACCCTACCTGACCGCCTTCGGTGATATTGTAGTTATTATTGGTGGTAAGCCCAAAGCGGAAATATTTGCCCACCTGCTGATCTACCGAAGCACGTAGGGCGATTCTGCTGTACTGCTGGGATGGAATCACTCCTTTGTCCTGAAGGTAGCCGATACCCACATTATAATTCCCTCCCTCTGTGCCACCGGCCACACTGACATCATGTGAGGAAAGTGAACCGGTTTTGTACAACATATCCTGCCAATCGGTATTTACTGCATCGGATTCATCCGGTCCATTTGAAAATAAACCCGCCTCTTTGCGTAATGCCACAAACTCCTCATTGTTCATCATTGGAAACTTGGCGAATACGGTCTGCGGGCCATAAAAGCCATTGTAATTGACAGTCGGCTTTTGGCCCTTGCTTCCTCTGTTGGTCGTGACTAAAACAACGCCGTTTGCCCCCCTGGAACCATAGATTGCGGTGGCTGATGCATCTTTAAGAATATCTATGCTTTTGATGTCATTGGGGTTGATATCGGAGATCGAGCCCGGGAAGGGTATTCCGTCCAGCACAATCAAGGGATCATTGCTGGCATTAAGTGATCTGGATCCCCTGATCCTGATCTGCATCGCCGCTCCAGGCCTGGTAGAAGTCTGGGAAAATTCCACACCCGGCAGCCTCCCCTGCATTGCTGTAGTAATATTGGCAGAGGGGATTTCACGGATAATATCCCCGGAAACCGAAGCTACTGAGCCCGTCACAGCCTCTTCACGCTGCGTACCGTAACCCACCACTATCACTTCCTCCAGGGATTCTGTGCTTGGGTTCAACTGAACATTGATAACCGATTGATTGGCTACCGGAATCTCCTGGGTTTGATAGCCTATAAATGAAAAAACCAGAACTGCATTCTGGCCGGGCACCTCAATGGAGAAGTTACCGTCTACATCAGAGGTCGTACCTGTGGAAGTGCCTTTCAGCATGATCGTCGCACCCGGTAATCCGACACTTGTATCGTCGGTGACCGTCCCCCGTATGGTGCTCTGGGCAAGGACGGCGGCATGTGCCATTAAATAAACAACAATAAGTAGGGGGATCTTCAAAGCGCTTGAAAGCGAATTAAAAACCCGCCCTTCATAGGTTTGGGTAGCATGTGTCATATGCAATTGGATTTAGGGTTTACTGATAAAGATTGAATGTGATGTGGGATGGGATGGTGCAACTGTATGTTCGATTGGGTATTGACAACTCCCGCAGTGCATCCCCTTCTTATTCTTATTAGTTACATAGGCATTGAATTAACAGTTTCTTATTTCGATATGAATCTGAGTAAAAAGAAATTAAATTGCAATCGATTGCAGAAAAATATTTCATTTTCTAATGCATTTACTGTCAGTGCCGAAAGCAAGCCCAACCTTTTAAGGAAGTTAAAATGGGGCTGAAAAGTAAAACAACATGCAAGAAATAGGGAGCGACTGAGCTTTCTCAGAATCTTGTTCAGCGTTCAACAAGAGTGGATTATTTTGGATATCGCAGGGATTGAGGCTAGCTTTTCATAAAAAATAAATATACTAGCAGCATCACCCACATGCCCGGCACATTCGCCCCGCGGATCACCCACGCTGGTCCTGATGACAGTACCGTAAGTTTGGGGAAGCAGTAAAATGTTTCCGTTTTCATAATTATTTCATGAAAACACAGAGAACACACCTTGGTAAAGCAATTCCAATCCGGCAAACATGAGGAGTTTCCGGCTGAACTATATAGCTTTAGGGCAGTCTGTAGTAACCCACATCCTTTTGAAGTTAGTTTAATCGCCCACAGAAATGAGCAAAGAGGTCACCATCTATGATATCGCCAAAAGTCTTGGGGTATCCTCAACAACCGTAAGCAGGGCCTTGAATAACCACCCCGCAGTAAATGAGAAAACCAAAAAACGCATTTATGATTCTGCCAGTGAAATGGGTTACCGTTTTAATGTTTTTGCCTCCAACCTCCGAAGCAAGAAAACCCATAATATCGGTGTGATCGTACCCCGGCTGAACAGCACGTTTCAGTCCTCTGTGATATCCGGCATGGAAAAAGTTGCCAATCAGTTGGGATATAATTTGATTATAAGCCAATCCCTTGAATCTTTTGAAAAAGAGAAGGCAAATGTAAAGACCATGTATAATTCCAGAGTAGACGGGCTATTGGTATCCTTGGCCGCTGACACCTCAACTTACGATCATTTTAAACCATTTCTTGACAAGAATATACCGGTTCTGTTTTTTGACCGGATCCCCCTCAACACCAAATTTGCCGGGGTAATAATTGACAATGTCCAAGCAGGATACAATGCTACGGCGCATTTAATCAAGCAGGGGTGCAAAAGGATCGTACATGTGCTGGGCAATGGCCAGGTAAATGTTTACTTGGACCGGTTGAAAGGCTACCGCTATGCACTGATGGATCATGGGCTTGATTACCGGCCTGACTTGGTCATGCACGCAGACTTCACCGAAGAAAAGATTGACTCCATCGTTGATTTCATAGTGAATCGGGATATGCTTCCAGACGGACTGTTTGTATCCAATGACATTATGGCTGCCCGCTGCATCAAAGAATTGAAAGAACAGGGGATCCGGATCCCTGAGGAAATAGCAGTTATGGGGTTTAATAACGATGTGATTTCCAGGCTGATTGACCCCAATCTTAGTACTACAAACTATCCTGGATATGAAATGGGGGAATTGGCGATGAGGAATCTTATCAACCATCTTACAGGAGACAATGGAGTAGTCTTGCACACTACAGACACCATCACACTACGATCAGAACTGATTATCAGAAAATCTTCTTTAAGATCCGAAAAAAATAATATCTGATGATTCTTCGGAATCATGTATAACATCACGGCTGAAAATTAGAAAAGACGCTGTAGACGGGCTTTTTATCACATGCAAAAAGGATAGAAACTTTGCTTATTTTTAATTACCCACGCAACCAATTTTTACTTTCTCTTGTATGGGCTAAAGCAAGCTTGGGAATGTGAAATCTGAAATTCTGGACAGAAAAATTTGGCAAGGTCTGGTGGATAAAAACCGTAAAGACCAAGAGGTACTGTATAGACTCTATTACAGTTATGGGATGAGTGTGTGCCTTAGGTATACTTCTAACCGTGAAGGAGCAAAGGAAATTCTGCATGATGGATTCATGGTACTCTTTGCCGAGCCTAAAAAGTACAATCCAGATCAGCCATTTAAACCCTGGTTTAGAAAAGTATTGGTAAATCTCTGCATTAATTATTATAAAAAACATCAGAAGCAAGTCCATGAAACAGGTTTCGAATTTATTCCAGAATCAGAAGATGCCCAGCCTAGTGCTTTGGATGGCATGCAGTACGATGAATTGGTTAGGCTGATCCAGAGATTACCCACAGCATATCGTACGGTATTCAATCTCTATATTCTGGATGGGTATACCCACGAAGAAATAGCGGGAATGCTGGAAACCAGTGTAGGAACCTCCAAATCCAATCTTTCCCGCGCAAGAGAAAAATTAAGAGAGCTGTTAAACCCCAGAAGCCATGAGAAAGAAATCCTACGATAGGAGTGATAAGGAGCTGGATGATATTCTGAGGAAAATAGCTGACTCGGCGGAGATTCCTTTCTCTGAGGAGGATTGGGGGGACATGCAAGCCCGTCTTGACCAAATCTCCGCTCCCTCCCCTTCTTGGCTTGGAAGCAAAGGATTGGGCTGGGCCGGAGCTATTTTACTAAGCTCAATGATATCGCTGTCAATCTGGAACTCACATCAGGAAAAACAAGATACTGATCAAAACCTAAATGCCTATGAAACACAAAACAACCTGTCCAGCCTGAATTCAGGGGATTCTGAATGGTCTGAGGAAACCCAAGCCTTGGATCATTCTGGCCAAAAGGATGTAAGGCAGGCAATACCCGATGCCGGCAATAAGTCATCCGGGAGTTCTCTTAAGCATTCACAGACAAACACACAAATCCAGAATTCAGCAGGAACAGTAGAGGCCGTCCACGCAAGTAAAAAAGGCCAAATATCTACAGCTGGTAGGACATCCAGCCTTCCGATAATTTCAGGTTTCAAAAACCCGGAAAACACTCCTCTAATTTGGGAGATCAATCAAACACCTCTAGTGGACTTAGGAGCTTCTCCTCTTCAAAAAAATGCTTCCCAAAGCAGCGAAATTGAAGAGACTAACAAAAACCAAGAAGAGGTAAAGGAAAAAAGGGACAAGCAATTTGCGGGTAAATTCAACGTCTCACTTCAGGCAGCTCCGGATCTGAGCGGAATAAAATTGAACCAGGTAGGAAAAGCCGGACGGGCAATCGGAATAGGTGCAGAGTACTTTCTACGGCCTAAAATCAGTATTGCCAGTGGGGTTTTCTATTCCTTTAAGCCCTACAGCGCTAATGATGGGTATCAACTTAGCTATGGTGATCAGCCAGACAGAGTGATAGGCGAGTGTGACATTCTGGACATCCCTCTCAATCTGAGATTCTATCCAATTGAGGGCAAACTTCAGCGCTTTTTTGCAAGCGCAGGACTTTCTACCTATTTGATGCTCAAGGAACATTATAAACTGGAATACCGGAATACCCAAACTGGCTACCCCTATTCACACGAATTAGATTTCAGTGGAGCCAACAACCATTTCTTTGGCGTAGTCAATTTCAGTGTGGGATACGAAAGAAAATTAGGGAATAAATTAAGTGTACAGGTGGAACCCTACTTCAAAGTACCCATCACTGGTGTGGGAGAAGGAGATATTTCCCTGAAAAGCACCGGCTTATTTGTAGGACTTAAATTTTACCCAAACCTGCCAAAAAGGTAATAATCAGAAATAATCTTAATCAAGTTGTGCTCCCTTTTCAGGGAGCGGTAGAAATCTATTTGTCTAACAAAAACTAAATCTTACTTACCATGCAAACGAACATTTCCATTCCGAAACACCAGTGGGCCATTTTAGCGAGTTTCGCTGCATTGCTCCTTATTTCCATCTCTTGTTCTTCCGAATCTGAAGATCAACTCCCTCCTCCAAGTACAGCTAGATGTGAGGACAGTGATGCCTCACTTTCGGCGGATATCATACCCATACTTCAGCAAAACTGCGCAGTATCCGGTTGCCATGTGGCAGGTACAGGAAGGGCAGATTTTACTGTCGCTGATAACATTATACAGTTTGCTTCCGCAATCAGGGCCAACACCCAATCAGGAACTATGCCTCCGTCCAGCTCAGGTAAATCACTCAGCGCGGAACAAAAAGAGCTCATCTTTTGCTGGGTAAATGGTGGCGCAAAAGACAACTAAGTCATGAAATCAGGTATGACGGAAGCACTCCACAGAAGGATGATTTCCATCATGTGAGACAGGATATGACCATTAAAAAACAAATCATAAACACATGAAGAGATTAGTCCTTTTATCCTTTCTGCTTTTCCATGTATTGCAGGTTCACTGTCAATCCTTACGCTCCGAATCGGGTTATGTACGCTTTTTTAGCAGTGCATTAGTGGAGGACATCACTGCTACGAACAATAAGGCCACGGCAGTTTTCGATCCAGTAAGTGGGGAGGCAGTTTTTCTCATTCCGATCGCCGCATTTGAATTCAGAAAATCCCTAATGAAGGAACATTTCAATGAAAACTACCTGGAATCTGAAAAATTCCCCGAAGCTTATTTTCGGGGAAAAATATCAGGGTATATACCCGAAAAACCTCAATCCAACGCCGTGGCCGAAGGGGAGCTGACTATACACGGTGTAACCAAGCCGGTGAAAATCCAAGGGACAATTACCGATAAGGGCGGAAAAATAGGAATGCAAGCTGTTTTTAAAGTTGTACTGAAGGATTACAATGTTGAAATCCCCCGGCTAATGTTTCAGAATATAGCCGAGGAGGTGGAGGTCACTATAAAATTTGAATTTAAAAACCAGAACTAATGGATTTAAAAAAGCACTGCCTCACTACTTTATTTGTTTTACTTATCGCCTTTTCTGTCCAAAGTCAGGACATGCTGGAGCAACTGAGAGCGCAATCCGAACAGGAGCCGGAAACCGTTATGGGCACTTTCAAAGGAACACGGATAATCAACGGTCAATCTGTAGAAACCAGAGGAAAGGGAAATCTGGATGTGATCATCTCCCACCGTTTTGGAAGAATAAATTCCGGAGGATATAATCTGTTTGGTCTGGATGATTCTAATGTAAGGCTTGGATTGGAGTACTCCTTCTCCGACCGGATTACAGTGGGATTTGGCAGAAATTCTTTGAACAAAGTATATGACGGATTTGTAAAAGGCAGGATTTTCGAACAGAAAACCGAAGGAATGCCACTCTCTGCCACATGGGTGAGTGATGTCTCCCTCTATAGCCTTAAAAGACCCGAGTTACCCATGACTTTTCAGCGAAGGCTGCGATACGTTCATCAAGTTATAGTAGCCCGTAAGTTCAGCCCCTTATTTTCCCTGCAACTTATGCCCACTTTGGTTCACAGAAACCTCGTTTCCGTGGAGACAGAACCCAATAATCTGGCGGCACTGGGGATCGGTAGCAGATTGGCACTATCCAAAAGAGTCAGCCTAACAGGTGAATATTACTATAGGTTTGCAAAGGATCTACCCGGGCATAATTCCCTTGGGATAGGAGTGGATATAGAAACAGGTGGCCATGTATTCCAGCTGCATTTCACCAATTCCAATGAAATGACTCCTTCCGGGTTTATCCCCTCCACTCGGGGAAATTTCTTTGATGGAGATATACATTTCGGATTTAATGTGGCAAGATCATTTCAGCTAGGAAGGAAGTAGATTGGGGCTTTCAATCAGCGATATTTATGGTGGCCGGTCCTGAATAGATGTAACAGTCTTTACAGATAAAACTAGATAGCATCGGGTTTCGACTCGATGCTATTTTGTTTTTTAGGGTCTACGTCTTTAGGTGTTTTGCAAGTGCATTTTCATTGATATTTTCATCCTACCACGCGTATTCGGTCTTTCGTTTTGGATTAAATAAAATAGAAAAGTCCGGCCAAATGGCCGGACTTTTAGTTTATCATTCAGGTTAACTTAATAGCCTGGGTTCTGCTCGATAGGAGCAGTAGCATTATTTTGGATTTCTGCCAGTGGAATTGGCCATATAAACAAATTGCTTGAATAAGGCAGAGCATAATCAGTATTATACGCCCTATCTGTAGTATAGAAATCCAAGTCTATGATTGTTCTAGAGGTAGCCTTAGCCGGAATACCCGGAAGAACACCTGCTCCAGCAAGGCGATGGATATCCGCCCATCTTCTGCCTTCTGCCAAAAACTCTATTCTACGCTCGTTATAAATCGCTTCCAAAACTCCCGATTGACCACCGAGGCTTCCGGTAGTAAATGAAGGAACTGAAGCAGGAAGCGCACGGTCTCTTACGGTATTTAGAAGAGTAACTGCATCAGTCAATTGACCGAGCTGAGCATTTGCCTCAGCAGCGTTCAGTACCACTTCTGAAAACCTCAAAATAGTATTGGGATCAGTTCGGGTAACAGGATCAATATATTTAGCAGAATAAATGCCTGCGTCATTACGCGAGGTAAGCTCAGTTCTTCTTGCGTCAGCAGCATTCCAAAACTCTGCCCTCCAGATGATAGGAGATATTTTCACCAATCCCCGACCTCCATTAGCAGGGTTTCCGTACATGGCCGGCAAAGCACCATTTGTGCCTGGATTTGATCCCTCAGAGTTCAGGAAGGAGAAAATATTGTCAGTGGAAGTTCCTCCTCTGAATGGCGTGGCAGGGTTAGCAGTAACCGCATAGGAGCCTTCAATCTTTTCAAATTCAGCTATCACGCCTGACCAATCCTGCATATGCAATTTGATTCTGGATTTTAAGGCAACAGCAGCTCCCTTGCTGGCTCTTCCTACTCCTCTTACCGGTAATTTTTGCTCAGCTTCATCCAGATCAGCCAATAACAGGGCATAGTCTTCTCCTACAGTTCCTCTCCCTAAAGCTTCAGCTTCAGGAAGTTTAGACACCTCATCTACTCCTACCGTTCTGTAAGGAACTCCCATAGAAGAAGGGTCATCAGAATAGGGTCTTGCAAAGTGAATCAACAATTCATGGTGTGCCAAGGCTCTCATAAAAAGCAATTCACCTTTGTACACATCAGCTTCTGTTTGAGTGAGAATCCCATTTTCAACCACTGAAGGCAAGGCTTCAATTAAAATATTAAGACGGTTAATCATTCTATATAATGAAATCCACATCCCATTGTTATTGGGAGATTGTGAATTATACGCATTGGTATAGGTCACTTCATAGAAGGCTTGATCATTATACATATCTTCACCTCTCATATCCCCCTGCTGCACGTTGGCAGCACCGAAAGGATAGCCACGGTCTGGGTCACTTATCCAAAACCCTCTTTGCGCTGATTCATATACACCGAGAACGGCTGCTTCTACTCTATCTGCAGTTGCAAAAGCATCTGCATCTGGAATCAGATTTGCAGGAGTTAGATCTGTCACTTCACAGCTACTAATTCCACCCATCAAAGCTGCTCCAGCCAAGACGAGTTTGAAATTTTTTATAGAAAACTTTTTCATTTTTCTTCTTATTTGGAATGTAAAATTAGAATCCAACATTTAGACCAAGAGTATAAGTACGGATCACCGGTGCTACGTTCCAATCCACGCCGTATCTTAATTGCGGAGAATCGGCTCCAGTACCGGTAAGGAACTGATTAGCTTCCGGATCCAGTCCTGAATAGCCCGTAAAGGTGAATGGATTCTGTACCTGCGCAAAGAATCTAGCATTGGAGATAGCACCATTAAATGCTCTTTCCAAAACCGCAGCAGGAATAGTATATCCTACTACGATATTTTGGATTCTTACGAAATCACCCTTTTCTACAAATCTGCTGTTAGCTGCTGCAGTCATCCAAGTATTGGTGTCTCTACCTGAATAAAGCTTGGGCACATCTGTTACCTGTCCGCTCTCTGTCCATCTATTTAGCATATCAGCATGGTTATTAGAGAAGCCTAACCCCATTAGACCTCTTTGGGATTCATTCATGATATAGTTTCCTCCAGAGAATCTAGTAAAGATTTCTGCATCGAAGCTTCCAAACGTAAAGCTGTTTGACCAGCCACCTTGCCATTTTGGAAGTGTGTTGCCCAGAAAGAATTGAGTAGGGGCACTCCCCGCTTGATCAGCATTGGAAGGGTTACTAGGATCGTAAACTCTCCAAGAAGAAGCACCTACCAGCTGTACAATATCGCCATTTTCACCGGTATAATACATTGCATTCCCATTCGCAGCGTTTACACCAGCCCATTTGAATCCATATAGTTGAGAAACCGGCCCACCAACTACGGTTCTGTTATAAGTACCGGTCAAAGGCTGAATCAATTCAGTCACTTCATTATTGATGAAGGTGATATTGAAATCAGTATTCCATGAGAATTTACCTCTATTAAGAACATTCGCCATAGCTCTAAACTCGAAACCTTTGTTTACCATAGCGCCAACGTTTTGATTAATACTATTGCCCGGTATACCCAAAGATGGAGCAGTAGGTGCAGCTAGGATCAGACCATCTACATTATTTTCAAAGTAGTCCGCAGAGATAGTTACCCTACCGATTGTCATGTCCAAACCAAAATTCACTTTTTTGGACGTTTCCCACTGAAGGGCACCGTTAGCAACTCGTGCATAACCAACCCCCGCTCCTGCACCACCCAAGGCTGGAGAGAATCCACCAAAAGCAGCAAAAGCATCAATACCGGTATTTCCAACTTCTGCATAAGAACCTCTCAATTTTAAATCGGAAATCAAATCTGAGTTAAAGAAAGCCTCATCGGAAATTCTCCAACCAAGTGATCCGCCGTAGAAAGTTCCTCTTTTATTATCACCAACCAAATCGGAAATCCCATCATTACGAACTGTAAATGAAGCCAAATACCTGCCTTTGAAACTATAATTAAATCTACCGAAGTAAGAATCAAAGCCCCTCTCTGAATATGATCCACTGGAAAACTGGTTATTATAAGAGCCAGTGATTAGGTTTTGCCGTCTAAAGAAATTATCTGAGAGATCCGTCCCCGATCCTGAAAAGGCATAAAAGTTAGTGAATTGATATTCCATACCAGCTGTCACATTTAGATTATGGTCTTCAGCGATTACAGTCTGATAATTCACAGTATTTTGCCAGTTCCATCTTAAAGCCGGATTATAGGCCATATATATACTGCCATTTGTGCCTCTACCATCTCCGTGTCTCGGATCCCAAGAACGCAGATCATCCGCTAAGGTTAAATCCACCCCTATTTGGGTTCTTGCTGTCAATCCGTTAATAATATCTACTTCTCCAAAAGCAGAGCCCAGGATTCTGTGCGCTCTCGTTCGGTAAATATTGTTCTCCAACACAAACCCAATGTTTGGGATATTGTTATCCGGACCTGACAGATTGTTCCCCCATCCTGTAGTAGAACCATCTGGCTGGACATTATACCCGTCAAATGCTATATTGCTCGGGTCGTAAACCTCAACGTTAGGCAATGCACGTGTAGCATTGTAGATCGCACCTGAAAGTGAATTTGCACCATTGTTTAGACCATTGATTTGTGTCAATGAATAGGACAGGGAGGTTCCCACTCTCACCGCTTTTGAAATACTATGATCCACATTGGCACGGAAAGAATATCTAGAAAGGTCATTGGCAACAACTACGGATTCCTGATCTGTAAATCCTAGAGAAAAGAAATATTTTGTCGCATCCGAGCCCCCGGAGATAGAAAGGTTATGCTGCTGTGTAAATCCATTTCTGAGTACCACATCCTGCCAGTCTGTATTAACTCCCGGACGTGCATTTCCAGTGGATGTTGGGGTAACATTGGTGATTTTCTCGTTTGCAATTTCCACAAATTGGTCACCGTTCAATAAATCAAATCGTTCCACTGCCTGATTCATACCCATAGAAGTATTATAACTTACTTTAGCTTTTCCTGAAACACCTCTTTTGGTAGTGATCAAAATCACGCCATTTGCAGCTCTGGAACCGTAAATGGCAGTTGCAGAACCATCCTTCAATACCTCATAAGACTGTATATCTGCTGGGTTTATATTTGCAAGGGGATTGGAAGGGACTACCGCAGAGCGGTCAGCATCAACTACCGGTACGCCATCGATCACTATCAAGGGGCCAGCACTTGAAGTCAGAGAGTTCACTCCACGAATACGGATAATAGGAGCTGCTCCCAGAATACCTGATGGAGTAGTGATCTGTACACCCGGTGCACGTCCCGCCAACTGAGACTCAAACGATGGTGTTACCAAGTTTTCGATTGCAGAATTGTCAATTGAAGTTACAGATCCTGTGATATCTCTTCTTTCCTGAGTACCGTATCCTACTACTACCACCTCATTAAGTGTTTTCACATCCACATCCATAGTCACATTGATAACGGAACTGGAACCGATAGGCATCTCCTTGGACAGGTAGCCTACAAAACTGAATACAAGAGTAGTGGCATCCGATGGAGCATCAATAGAATAACTGCCATCCAAATCCGTAATCACTCCTTGAGTAGTACCTTTCACTACCACACTTGCTCCCGGTACGCCATCCGGCTCTTCTGCCGAGGTGACCCTACCGGTGATCGTCTTGCTTTGCGCCAATACAGACACCACGGTCAGTATCGTGAAAGCAAAGGCTAATAAAACTTTCTTCATAGGTTGATTATTTAAATAAAATTATATTTAGACACGAATATCACGGGAAAGTTTGAAATGAAAAAAAATGCTTCCGTGTACTACACAAATCCTGACAATACATTATATGGATTTTAGTTAAAAAATGTTAGCAATATGGGGTTTGCCCGCTAACAATTATGTTTTCCGCATAAAAACTAAAGACATATAAGAAATACCTTAATAAAATTTTGGATTTTTTAAACGAAGTTTTGTTTTCATTGATTTAGTTGAAGTTTCACCTAATCTTTAAAAAATAAGATTTCAACAGAATTTTGTATTTCACCAAACAATATTTCATACACAGAGCATATAACTTCAAAAACTTAGTGAAGATTTTGAAGTTAAAATATTCACTAGCACCCTACTCAATATTTTATACTGAAAATAAATGATATTTCAGTATAAAATTAATTTTTAATTTTTTTTCAAAAAATAAGGCATTTTTATCGCTTTGGTTCAAAAATGGTCTTAAACCCTAGTTATCCATGCCCATTTTTATTCTTTTGCATAAAACCCATCGCCCTTCCACTTTTTTTAAAAGAACAATATGGGTTTCCCGCAATTTCCGGGTCAAATTCATTTCAGTAGAAAATTGAAGAATATCCCTAAACTGAGATTTTTTAATGTCCTTAAAGGCTATAGTCATATGAGGGTGATAATTCCGGTCACTCAATTCTTCTGCCAAATTTAATTCCCTTTTACAAAAAGCTCTTAAATCCTTTTGAAAAGCAAATAAATCCTCTCCGGACTCTACTCCCAAATAAATTACACGCTCCCCAAATGTTTTCACTCCCTTAATTGTCAACCCAATTGGCTTATAGTTTTCCGTAAACCCGGAAAGCCTCTCAGTGAGTTCTTCCTCTTTGGCTTCATTGTAAACAAAGGGCATCTTCAACGTAATATGCGCAGGCGATTTCAGGGCATATTTAGCCTGGTATCGGTCTTTGATCTCTAGCTTCAACTGGCTTACACGCTCCTGAAACTCGCCTTCAGGCACGATTGCCAGAAAATACTTCTGCATCACTTTCATATGATTATATTTTTTTCTTAAAGGTCATATGGAATCTCGCATGGCTTATAACCATCCCAGTGTGTGTCGTTTTCGACATGCTCGATTTCATGTGATTATATTTTATTTTTCAATGGCCACCCCGAATAGTCGGGGCAGGCCATGGAATCTCGCTCGGTGAATAATCATCCCTCTGTGTCGTCTTTGACATGCTCGATTTCATCCCGCTAAATTACCTCGAAAAGGAAATCATCCAGTAAAAACAAAAAAACTGTTCGATAAACTGGATCAAAGGTTTAAATTAAGGAGAATTTACATCTGATAGCTATGAAGCATTTTTATAAGGCCATGATTGGCCTTGATTTGACTGAGATGGATGACATCCTGATCAAGAAAACGATTGTGTACCTAGATTTCCTCGGAATAGAAAAATGCTACTTTGTGCATGTAGCAAAGGATTTGGCTGTGCCGGATGAAATTCTTAGAAATCATCCCGAATTATTAGCTCCTGGGGATGAGTCCATAGAAGCACTGATTAAAAACAAACTTAGGGAGTTTGATTTTCCAGCCAGTATGGATATTGAAGTCTCTGCAGAAGAAGGCAGCCACCCATTGGACACCTTTCTTCGGTGGGCAAAAATCAAAGATGTAGATCTCATCATCATGGGGAGAAAAGAAGAGCTCGCAGGAACCGGGTCTCTGGCCAAAGGAGTGGCAACAAAAGCCCCCTGCTCTGTTTTGCTACTACAGGAAAAAAGACCTCCAGGACTGCCTAAGAAAATTATGATTCCCTCAGATTTCTCAGACCATACTGATCTGATCTATGATTTCGGCGAAAGAATATCCAAAGAGATGGGAGCAGAACTGGTTCCGGTACACTTATATGAAGTACCACAAGGATATTCTAAAACAGGAAAAACATTTGAAGAATTTTCCGAGATCATGAAGAAAAATGCTCAGGACGACTTCAACCGCTTTATCCAAAAGTTCAATCATAATGGGTTAACCTGCCGGTTTATACTCAATGACGGAGAAGGGCAAGGCAAAGCATTACTTGAAGAAGCTAAGCTAATTGAAGCAGATATGATCTTACTTGGATCCCGGGGCAGAACAAAATCTGCCGCCATACTTCTGGGAAGTGTTGCCGAAAAAGTAGTCTTGGCGAACAATATACTCCCTATGCTGATCTTTAAGAAAAAGGGCGAAACCATGGGTTTCTTTGAAGCCTTATTCAAAGTTTAACCAATACTCAGTAAATCGTATCTGAATCTCTTTGCCCTCCGGATTTATAGTGGAGGGCTTTTTTTATTCAATCAGCGCCCCATTTTCCTATCCTTTGGGAGCTAAATTCACAAACTTGATCCCATCCCACAACTTGCGGTTAATCCGCAAACTGCAACCGAACGAGATTGGCATAAAAACCGGCCTCTCTACCCAGAAGATCGATATGGTTGCCTTCTTCTATGATTTCTCCGGCACTGAGAACATATATCCTGTCCGCTTTGCGGATAGTGGCCAATCGATGAGCAATAATGATCGTAGTTCTTCCTTTCATCAACTCATCCAAAGCCTCTTGCACCAGTGACTCCGATTCTGCATCCAAAGAAGAGGTGGCCTCGTCCAGAATCAAAATTGACGGATCTTTCAGAATAGCACGGGCTATTGCCACGCGTTGTCTTTGACCACCCGAAAGCTTCACTCCCCGCTCTCCCACCATAGTATCCAGTCCTTCGGGAAACTGGGAAATAAACTGCCAGGCATTAGCCTTTTTGGAGGCAAGAATAATTTCTTCTTCGCTCGCCCCCGGCTTTGCGTAGGCGATGTTCTCTCGAATTGACCCTCCGAATAGGAGTACTTCCTGAGGAACCATTCCTACGTGAGAACGGAGATTTTGCAAATCCCATTCGTTCAACGGACGATCATCTACCTGGATGGACCCTTGCTGCACATCGTAGAATCGCATCAGCAATTGAATAATTGTTGACTTCCCCGCACCTGAGTGACCTGCCAGCGCAACTTTTTCTCCCGGATTCACATGAAAGGACAAATCGCGTAAGACTTCCATTTCAGGCCGTGTAGGGTAATGAAAGCCAACATTTCTGAAAGCTACCTTTCCTTGAAAATTAGTAGCCTTTGCTCCTGAGACAGACTCTGTCTCCTCTTCCAATATCTCCAATACGCGCTCAGAGGAACCAATGGCTTTCTGAACTTGGCCATAAATATCTCCAAGCCCGGCTATAGACCCACCAATAAATGTGGTATACAATACAAAAGAGACCAACTCACCCACGCTCATTTCTCCGGAACTCACCAGACTCGCTCCGTACCACATCACTGCTACGATTCCTCCAAACAGTGCAAAAATTATAAATGAAATAAACGCTCCTCTGTACTTGGCTGCTCTTAAGGCTACCCCCACTACCCTGTTTAATCCACCTCCATACCGGGCAGATTCGAATGCCTCTCCCACAAAGGATTTCACCGTGCTGATAGACTGCAGCGTTTCCTCTACAAT
This sequence comes from Algoriphagus sp. 4150, assembly GCF_031457395.1. Taxonomy (NCBI): domain Bacteria; kingdom Pseudomonadati; phylum Bacteroidota; class Cytophagia; order Cytophagales; family Cyclobacteriaceae; genus Algoriphagus; species Algoriphagus sp. 4150. The sequence continues at coordinate 375,266 of NZ_JAVDWS010000002.1, read as the reverse complement.
CACATTTGCTGCGGCAAGTTCATCCTGGGTACTTTTGGAGAGTTTTCGGATAAATTTCCCAAAGACCATTGCTATCACCACCAAAACGGGAAAAGTAGCAAGCATAAATAAGGTCAATTTGGGTGTATTAACCATCAAGAAAATCACACCGGCTACCAGTGTGACCACCTGTCGAAAAAGCTCAGCTAGGGTCACAGAGAACGTATCCTGAAGCATACTCACATCAGACGTGATTCTGCTTATCAATTCCCCAGTTCTACGCTTGTCAAAAAACGTCATCGGGAGGCGCACCATCCTGGAATACAGAGCCAACCGAATATCCCGCATGGAACGCTCAGAGACTAAAGCAAAAAGCCAAACTCGGAAAAAGGAGAAAATACTCTGTACGGCCAAGATCCCCACCAGTATCAGTGCTATGGAGTTTATATCACTGACTATCCAATCCGTACCCTGGGCGGTATCTATAAGCTTGCCGGCTACGTAAGGGAATGTAAGTAGTGTTAATGACGAAAAAACAAGGAAAATCAATCCTAAAAAGAATGCTCCTTTGTAAGGCATCAAAAATTGAAAAATGCCTCCCAGTTTGCTTAAATTCTGCTTATTCAACTTCCTTTTCTCGCTCTCGTCTAAAGCAGTTCCTCTTTTCTTAGCCATCCGTTGATTTTGGTATTGAGGGCACAAACTTAAGGTTTTTTTTGCAAGGATTTCTTAAGTAAAAGTGAAAGGATTAAAGATCAATTTGGACTAATAAACCAATTTCAGAATATGTATGTCTCAGATCCCCGTTTCACTTAAGCAGGAATTCCCCATACACTGGAAATTCCTTCGTATTCCCGGCTTTCATAAGTCAGTCTACTTTTCACTCGGCTACATATTCTAAGTCAGAAAACCCAATAGCAAGGTGAGGAATGAAGGTACTATCTGCCCATTTGCGCATCAACCAATTCCCGCTTCAGCTTGCGCTCACGGTCAAGCATATTCTTCCGGTGGTTTTCGAATTCTTCCTGCACTTCAGCCAAATCCTTTTGGGCTTTTCTGATTTTTTTGAAGCTACTGAAGTACTGAAAAGAGAAAATAGCAAGCGCTCCCGCAAGAACAGCAACTACGATCCACATCATGGAAGAATAAACTGCTTTATGAATCCCAATTCCCAGAAAAGAGAAATTGTCTTTTTCGGCAATTGCCTCCTGCTTTTCTGTCTCTGCTACAGCCAAGGTAGCAATCAAATTTTTGATAGAATCTTTCTCACTCACTATCAAAAGCTTAAGATCACCTACTTCAGTTCTCATCGTGCGCATGGAGTCCAGAATATTGGATTTAAGCTGATCCAGATTGGTTCTTTTCACGACCTTATATTCCTGAAAATTATTTGAGACACTATAGATGTAGTCAAATTGGCTATCAATAGTTCCTGACTTGAGTGATCCCTTTTCCTCATTGTTTTCTTGTGCATAAGAAAAGGAAGGTAGGACAATTAAATAATTCAAAATAAGGAATAGGGGCAATACGCTCTTCATTGGGTAATAAATTTACAATCTAGGGTGAAAGGCTTCAGTTACCAATAAACATGCCTTTGAAGGCAAATGCAAGTTCATTTTTTGCTGTCGAAAATGCAAGTGTTATCGACCCCTACATTCAACACTGATAATCAACAGATTAGATGTGTTTTAACTCTGCGTTTCGGGTTCATATTTTTTCTAAAGCTTAAAATTACCGGCACGGCTAACTTGAATAATACCGATCAGGAATAGCTAACCAATAAATAGGAAACAGTTAAAGTTCCTTGACGGTATCTACCTGAGAGGCAATCCAAGCCGGTCTTGAAGAAGCAAGAAAAGTGATCCCCAGCATGGCCAAACTTATCCAAAAGAAATCACTCCAGATCATCTTGACAGGATATGCATCTACCACAGCGGAAGAAATCCCAAGGGAAATCAATCCGTAAGACTGCTGCAACCAGCAGATCAGATAGCCGATAACAAGTCCAATCAGCGCACCGCTAAATGCAATCAACGCGCCTTGCTTCAAGAAAATTCTTCTGATCAGCTGCTCCGGAGCCCCCATTGCTTTCAGCACCGCTATATCCTTCTTCTTTTCAATCGCCAGCATACTCAGCGAAAAGAAAATATTGAAGGAAGCTATCGCCAATATAAAAGTCAATGTGAGGAAAACGAATAGTTTTTCCATCTTGACCGTACGAATGATTCCCGCATGCTGCTCATCAGCATTTTTGACCATAAAGTCAGCTCCTAAATGGGCCCTTAACCTCTTATGCACCTCTGCGATAGAATGGCCTTTGGCAACTTTCACTTCCAGTGAAGTCCTTTTATCACCATACTTCAGTAAATCTCTGACAAAGAAAAGCGGTGCTATCACATATTCATCGTCAAACTGCCGCTCGCCGATGCTGAAAAATGCTACAGGGTCCAGAACTGCCGATTCGTAAAACTGAGAAGGATCGATAGACGCAGCACTTCGGGGAGCTTTGGGATAATAGATTTTCAGAGGGACATTCACATTGTCCAGATTCACTGAAAGGAAAAATCCAACACCTCTCCCCATGATCGCCGCAGGATTTAATTCAGTACCGAACGTAGTGTCACCCCAGAAGTAACCTCTGGCGAATCTCTCCTGATCCAGAAAATTCTCCGAGACTCCTTTGATCCTGCCTATCATCTGATTGCCATTATAATCCAGCAAGGCATTGTCTTCTATCACCTCTGTGAGAATAGCTACTCCTTCCAGATCCCTGATACTATCCAGCCATTCTTCGCTGGTCATGAAACTTTTCCCAACCGCAGCCTCGATTTTCAGCTCCGCATCGAAACTCGCAAAAAGCCCGCGAATCAAATCCTCCAAGCCATTGAATACAGACATTACAATCACCAAAGCCATCGTGCCCACAGCGACTCCTATCATGGAAATCCTGGACAAAATGGTGATAAAGTTTCGCTTCTTCTTGCTGCGAAAATACCTGGAGGCTATAAATAAACTGAGATTCAACAGTAGCTTGATTAATCCTCTTCCTCTTGGTCTTCTTCCTCTGGCGGAGCCGGCGGTATCGCCAAATCGGAAATCACCTTATCCATATACTGCGCATAAGCGGCAGAATCATCCGGAAAAAAGGCTATTTCGGGAATAATGCGAACAGATTTACCAATTCTCTTGGCTAGCTGATGTCTGATTTCCTTCTTGTGATCATTGATAAGGTTAAAAGTCGCTTCAGGTTCAGCCAGTAAAAAGCTCAGGTAAACTTTTGCCAACCCCAAATCGGGACTCATCATCACGCGTGTAATCGTCACCATAGCACGTCCAACTAGGTGTTTTGATTCTTTTTGGAAGATATCGCCCAGCTCTTTTTGGATCAGCTTGGCGTATTTTTGTTGTCTTTTACTTTCCATATAAAGTATTTATGGTACAAATTTAGCGAAATAGTTGGGCAAGCTTTAATTTCGGGCAAAACCAACCAAACACTCTTCACCCATCTACTTTGTTCAGCTTTTTCAAGTTAAATGATCCCTTCAGACTAATCGGCATAGGAATATACGTTCTCCTGCTGACATTCGTCTATTTGGTACTTAGTCCTTTTCCTATTACCAATCCCCAATTGATGTGGATGCTTCTTGGAGAGCGATTGGGACAAGGATATTATTTATATCAGGATATCATTGATGACAACGGTCCTCTTTCAGCGGGATTTTTTACATTCATGGATTTGCTCTTTGGACGCAGCCTGCTTGCGTACGAGGTGGTAGGTAGAATTCTAATATCATTCCAGATACTGTATTGGAATTCCATGCTGATCAAATTTAAGGCTTTTGATGTCAATACCTACCTGCCTGCAATCATTATGGCTGCATTGTTTCACTTCTCATTTGACTTACTGAGTTTGAGTCCGGCTCTATTGGGCAGTACCTTTTTGATATTATCGCTTGGACAGCTTTTTTCTCAAACAGTTCTGCAGAAAGATACCAGTGAATCCACTTTGTTAATTGGGATTTATGCGGGTTTGGCTACGGGTTTTCACCCGAATTACATCCTCTTTTTACCTTATATGATCTTCACGGGAATCGCTATCAGTAGCTTTTCCTTCCGTCAATTGATGCTTTCCCTCGTTGGGTACTTCCTCCCGCTATTACTGATCACGCTGTTTTACTTCTGGAATGATGGGCTGGAGGAAGCCATACAGATTTGGCCACTGACATTTTTATCTGAAAAATATGAATACCAATCATTATTGAGTTGGCTGTTCTTGGGAATATTTCCTCTCTTACTTGCGGTAGCGGGATATTTCATGGCTACGCTGCTGCGGGGATCTACCATCAATCAGCAAAAGCAGCGGCAGCTTATCATCATCTGGTTACTTTTTTCAGTAGCTCAGTTTTTCATAATCAAAAAACAGGCGGCTTATCAATTGGTGATTCTGATCCCCGGACTTACGTACCTGATCACACAATTTTTCTTAAACACTAAGAAAGAGATTGTAGCCAAAATCGCTTTCTACCTTTTGGTGTTGGGACTTCCTTCTGTTGCACTATGGTACTGGCAGCAAAAAACCACCGAGTCAGGATATTTCGTAGGCCAAAGTGAGGTTACCTATTCCGGAAACTTGATGGTCTTGGGAGATGACCTCTCTCCGTATTTGAATGGCAAACTGGGGGGGCCGTTCCTGAATTACCGATTGAGTAAACTCTATCTTGATCAGGATCGTGACCTAAGGGAAAAAGCCCGACTCTTTCAAATGCTTCAAAAGCAAAAGCCCACAACGGTGCTGGACCCAAACGGAGACTTTGAAAAATTAGTCAAGCAATTTCCTGCTTTGGAATCCCAATACACTAAGACTTCAGCAGGTGTTTTTATTTTGAAAAAGTGAAATTAACATCCAATTGTTAACAAAAAGGAACAGGTGAATTTACACTTCAATCATTTGATTGTCAAATAAATAAAATGTATCTTAACGAGGTAATTAGCTTTTCTACACCTTAAGCATTTTTTATGGGACCAATCAACCAGCTGTTGGACGCTTGTTCTTTGCCTGAAAAGGCACCGTTGGTAGAGTTTGCTAAAATTAAGAATCCTTCTGCTTCTAAGTGTCAGAGAATGTATGGGACACAGGAATATTACCTGGAAGTAGCACGTGCCAATCAATTAGGCAATTTCCAAAAACTGGTTCCAGGTCAAAAAACTCATTTTTCCACCATTAGCTAAATTCTCAAATGCCTGAATCCTCCATACCTGCTCAAACGCAACTCGATCTTGCCACCTTCAAAGTCTATTCTGAAGGTCAGGAGCTACCACCATCTGTGGGAGTAGCGATGATTGCTGTACGCAAAGCTGTGAATAAAATACCCACGGCCAAACTGGTTCTTTTCGACGGTGATATGGCGACAGGAGAATTTCAATGGAGTGAGGGCGATTTGTTCAAACCAGGAGTAAATCTGAGAATAGACGCAGGATATCACAGCTTGGAAGAGCCTATTTTCGAAGGAGTAATTATCAAGCACGGACTGGAGGTTTTTTCCGATAAGGCATCCCGGCTGGTTATAGAACTTCACGATCCAGTCATCAGGATGACTGTTGGAAGAAAGAACAAGTACTTTTTTGACAGCTCAGACAGCGATGTGATGGAAGAGCTCATTGGGAAATATTCCAGTCTTGAAGCTAAGGTGGAAAGTACAGCTCTATCCCATGCTGAGATTGTCCAATACCATGCGACTGATTGGGATTTTGTCCTGAGTAGAGCTGACGCAAATGGTAGGATCGCCACCACTGAAGCGGGAAAAGTCACAATTCAAAAACCTCAGACTAGTGCCGATCCGGTCATTGAACTTCAATATGGGAATAATGTGGTAGAGTTCGAGGCAGAGATGGATGCCAGACAGCAATACTCAGCCACTAAAGGATTTAGCTGGGATTTCATAAAACAAGAGATTGCCGAAAAGGAGGGTGCAGAGCCCTCCATGGACTTTCAGGGAGATATCAGCGGAGAAGATTTAGCAGAAGTAATAGGACTGGAAGCATTTCAAATGCAGCACGGAGGTTTATTGGCAGACGAAGAACTTCAAGCTTAGACTGATGCCGGACTGATGAAAAGCCGTCTTTCGAAAATCCAGGGGAGAGTAAAAATCCTCGGAGATAATATAGTGAAGCCCGGAGATATGGTGGAGTTGAAAGGTTTCGGCAATCGCTTCAATGGCAAGGCATTCGTTTCTGGAGTCTATCATGAGATCTCACCCAGTCAAAAGTGGTTCACCCATCTTGCGCTCGGGCTCGATCCAAAATGGTTTGCACAGCAATATGATGACATCATAGATGAGCCTGCATCAGGACTTGTTCCAGCAATTAAGGGACTTCACATTGGTGTGGTTACCGTTTTAGAAGGAGATCCTGACGGGGAAAATCGTATAAAAGTAAAACTTCCACTGGTAAGCAAAGACGAAGAAGGAATCTGGGCAAGATTTGCCTCCCCAGATGCTGGAAAAGAGCGTGGAATTTATTTCAGACCTGAAATCGAAGATGAGGTGATAGTCGCCTTTATCAATGAAGATCCACGTGATCCGGTGATTTTAGGGATGTTGCATAGCAGCAGCAAGCCTTCTCCATTCGAAGAGAAGGATGATAATCACGAAAAAGGAATTATCACACGAGACAAGCTTAAACTCCTTTTTGATGACGACAAAAAGGCCATTTCCATCGAAACTCCAAATGGGAATATAATACAGCTCTCAGATGACGAAGGAGCAATTCTTCTCGAAGATGAAAATGGAAATAAGATCAGCATGAGCGCTGATGGAATTACTATAGAAAGCAGCTCGGATCTCATTTTGAAAGCCAGTGGAGATGTGTCTATCGAGGGCACTGGAGTGGAAGTCAAAGCTAGTGCTCAGCTGAAAGTTGAAGGGTCAGCCGGAGCCGAAGTTTCCTCTGGAGGTCAGACTGTTATTTCAGGTTCACTTGTACAAATCAACTAGATATGCCAGCAGCAGCCAGATTAGCAGATACCACAACCCATGGCGGGACGATTATCGGCCCAGGTGAGCCTACTGTTTTGATAGGAGGAATGCCGGCGGCAGTGATAGGTGATAATCATGTCTGTTCACTTCCGCCAAATGTACATCAACCTACCGAGAGTCCTTTTATCGCCGGTAGTGGAACAGTTCTAATAGGTGGAAAACCAGCATTAAGAGTCGGGGATGCCTGTGTATGTGGCGCATCAGCAGCTATAGGAGAACCAACTGTAATCATAGGGTAGCATGGAAGACAATAAATCATTCTTAGGAAGAGGTTGGGCATTTCCAGTGGCATTCAGTGCAGAAAGCCATCAGGTTCAAATGGCTGAAGATGAAGGAGATATTCGGCAAAGTCTGATCATTTTGCTCAATACTACGCTGGGAGAGAGAATAATGCGCCCGGATTATGGGGCAAATATGGAGGATATGCTTTTTGAAGTTTTGAATCTGACTACTGCAAATATGATCGCCAACTGCATTAAAAAAGCAATTCTATTTCATGAACCTAGAGTAAAGACTGAGGATATAGACTTAAAACGGGATTACAATGAGGGTAGACTCGAGGTGTTAGTTAATATAGCATTTCATCTTTTGAAGAAGCATTAAATAGTTTAAAAAGAGCATTAGAATTGAAACCCTATTTCCCTTCATTATAAAGGGCTAAAATCATCAGCCAAAAATTCATCTTAAGTAATTTGAGGTTTCATCCTCAGCTATTTCCTATTCCACAAGCTATTCAGATATCTATTGGAAATTTCCGAATAAATCTCCACTTTAATTAGATGGTTTATCAGCATTCTGTCGGTAACTTCAAATATTCGTTTCCCGACCTCAAAACCGTCTTGGCTAAAGCTACTCCTCAAAAATCCGGGGATGAAATGGCAGGTTTGGCCGCTAAAAATGAGCAGGAACGAATTGCCGCCAAATTGGTATTGGCTGATATTCCTTTAAAACAATTTCTCAGCGAAGAAATCATCCCTTCTGAAATAGATGCCATTTCGCGTCTAATTCTAGAATCTCATGATGCTAGGTCATTTCAATCCATTTCTCATCTAACTGTCGGAGGATTTCGGGATTGGCTTTTAGCATACGAAACTGACGGATTAAAAATAGCTCAAATTTCCGCAGGATTGACTCCGGAAATGGTAGCCGCTGTCAGCAAAATCATGGCTAACCAAGATTTGATTCTGGTCGCTTCCAAAATCCGGATAATTACCAAGTTCCGGAATACGTTGGGGTTAAAAGGCCATTTTTCTACCCGCCTACAACCTAATCATGCCACCGACGATGCCAAGGGTATAATGGCAAGTACGATTGATGGGCTTATCTATGGAGTAGGCGATGCAGTCATCGGGATAAATCCCGCCTCGGATTCGTCAGAATCCACATTGAAATTACTGGAGATGCTGGACAAACTCCGGCAGCAATATGAAATCCCAACTCAAACCTGCGTCCTTTCGCATGTGACCACCACGATAGATTTGATCAACAGAAACGCCCCGGTTGATTTGATTTTCCAATCTGTCGGAGGAACAGAAAAGACAAATTCCAGCTTTGGATTCAATCTGGGCATTTTAGATGAAGCTTATCAGGCCGGTTTGGGTTTAAATCGGGGCTCTGTAGGAAATAATTTCATGTACTTCGAGACGGGTCAGGGTAGCGTCCATTCAGCAGGTGCACATCTAGGCGTAGATCAGCAAACATGCGAAGTACGCGCATATGCCGTTGCCCGGAAATATAAACCATTACTGGTCAATACTGTAGTCGGTTTTATTGGACCGGAATATTTGTATGATGGAAAACAGGTAATCAGGGCCGGTTTGGAAGACCATTTCTGTGGCAAACTCATGGGTTTGCCCATGGGTTGTGATGTCTGCTACACCAATCACATCAATGCCGATCAAGATGACATGGACAATCTCCTTACCCTGCTGGGCGTATCAGGCTGCAACTTTATCATGGGAGTACCCGGAGCTGATGACGTGATGCTGAACTATCAAAGCACTTCATTTCATGACCAACTATATCTCCGCCAAGTACTCGGGTTAAAACGTGCTCCTGAATTTGACCAATGGCTGCTAAAAATGGGGCTTTCCGACCAAAATGGGAAGCTGCTGGACATCAATCCCAACAATAAACTTTTGGAACTATGAGTAGCGCCTCCAACCCTTGGGAAAGACTAAAGGAATTCACCGATGCCCGGATTGCATTGGGAAGAGCCGGCGGAAGTCTTAAAACGGCTAAGCTTTTAGGGTTTCGCAAAGATCATGCGTTGGCAAAAGATGCCGTTTGGGCAGCGCTGGACTTGCCTGTATTGCAGCATGGATTAGAAAAATTAAACCTTCCTTACCTTATGCTGAACAGTAAGGCCCAAGACAGGGAAACCTACATCAAGCGTCCGGATCTGGGGAGAAATCTCAACCAAGAATCCAAAGCTACAATTGCTGACTCCAATCCCCCCGCTAAGGATATTTCTATTCTTATCGCTGATGGTCTATCAGCAAATGCCATATCAATCCATGCGATCCACTTCCTAAAGGAATTCTTACCCTTGATAGCCCAATTTACCCTGGCACCGATTTGTCTAGTCAGTCAGGCTAGAGTTGCAATCAGTGATGGGATCGGAGAATTATTTTCCAGCAAACTAGCGATTATCCTGATCGGAGAAAGACCGGGATTGAGCTCTCCCCATAGCATGGGGATCTATTTGACATATAACCCAAAAGCAGGAAATACAGACGAAAAAAGAAACTGCATCTCCAATATCCGGGCCGGCGGTTTACCCTATGCCTATGCTGCGGGGAAACTCGCTTTCTTGACCTCAGAGGCTCTTAGATTAAAACTATCCGGTGTTGATCTCAAAGACACCTATGACACTCAACTATTAACTGATGGCATTGGAAAACAGTGAATTGAAAAGGACGCTTGGGCCATTTATGCTTTGGGGCCTGGGTGTGGGTTATGTGATTTCGGGAATGTATTTCGGCTGGAACCTTGGACTGGCTGAAGGTGGTACATTGGGGTTGGCTGTGGCTACCTTTTTTATCATTATCATGTATGTGACCTTTACCTTCAGCTATACTGAGATGGCCTGCGCTATTCCCAAAGCAGGAGGAGCATTTGATTATGCACGGTTGGGATTAGGGAAAAACTGGGGATTTTTGGCAGGAATGGCGCAGAGCATTGAATTTATATTTGCCCCACCCGCCATAGCTGCAGCGATTGGAGCCTATTTCAATGTGTTTTTCCCTGAAATCAGTGTCACTACCATTGCCATAACAGCTTACCTCATATTCACGGCGATCAATATCAGTGGAGTCAAATTCGCCGCCTATTTCGAGTTGGTTATCACGATCATCGCAGTTCTTGAGTTACTGCTTTTCTCCGGTGTGAGTTTCACCGCATTTAAGTTCGAAAATTTAACTGCAAATGCCTTACCCAACGGCTGGGGAGGGGCTTTCGCCTCTATCCCTTTTGCAATCTGGTTTTTCTTGGCAATAGAAGGAGTGGCAAATGTGGCGGAAGAAGCCAAGAACCCGCAACGGAATATTCTGATTGGATTTGGTTCCGCAATCCTGACTTTGGTGATTTTATGTGTTTTGACCTTTACTTCTGCAGTAGGAGTAGATGGTTGGGAAGCCATCGTTTACCCTCCCGGAAGTACTGAACCATCAGATTCTCCCCTCCCACTTGCACTGGCCAAGATCGTCGGAGAAAGCAATATCCTCTATCATCTATTGATTACGGTTGGGCTATTCGGGCTGGTGGCTTCCTTCCATGGGATCATTCTGGCTGCCGGCAGATCCACTCTGGAACTTGGAAGAGAGAAATACATCTCCCCTTTTGTGGGAAAAGTAAATCCGAAGACCAAGACGCCAATCAATGCCCTGGTCGTAAATATGGGAATTGGTATTTTGGCATTGCTGACTGGCAAAACCGGGGAAATCATCACCATTGCCTGCTTTGGAGCATTGACACTTTATATTGTGTCCATGATAGCATTCTTTGCTTTAAGGAAAAATCATGCTGATCTAGAGCGCCCTTTTAGGGTTCCTCTTTTCCCCTATTTCCCAGCTATTGCCTTGGTGATCTCTGTGATTGCGATGATTGCCATGAGCATCTACAATTTGACTTTGATGGGGATTTTCTGGGCCATAATGGCTTTTGGGTATATGAGTTTTTGGTGGTATCAGCGGAAGGGGTAAATACTTTTAATTCCACACTCACACATTTTCCCACAATATTAAACTCGTTAAAATAACACCTATATATTGGCAGCAAAAACCATTTGATGCCAATATATAGATTCGTACATTTAAAGAATTATATTCATACCCATCGCACAAAATAAACTTCATATTGAAAGCATAAAGGATCAATTTCGATCAAATCGGACACTTTCGAGTTCTGACTTGATGGAGTTCTATAAGACTCTTGAGCCAGATGTGAAAAAAACTACGGTTAATTGGAGAATTTACACCCTTGTACAAAAAGGTATCTTAAGTAGAGTTGGACGAGGAAGGTTTTCCTTGGGCAAAGGTGAGGTATACACCCCTGAACTATCAAGCAAACTTAACTCCGTTTATAAAAAAATAAAGATAGACTTCCCTTTTTTGTCAATTTGTATTTGGAGTACTTCTGCGCTAAATGAATTCATGCTTCACCAACCTGGAAAATATTACCAGTTAATAGAAGTTGATAAGGATGCCGTGGAAAGCATCTTTTTTTACTTAAAGGAAAGAAGCTATTCTGTTTTTTTGGAGCCTTCCGAGCAACTAATCAGGCATTATATGATTGATGAAATGGAGCCTTGGGTAGTTAAGTCTCTAGTTTCTGAAGCCCCTATCCAGAAGGTTAATGGAATCCCTACAGTTACAATAGAGAAGTTGTTGGTTGATATATTCTGTGATCCCGTGATTTTTAATGCCCAGCAAGGGTCGGAGATGAACCAGATATTTAATGAAGCATTTGAAAAATATACAATTAGTGAGAGTAAAATGCTACGCTATGCAAGCAGAAGAAGAAGAAAAGAGGAGCTAGATAAGTACTTAAGTGAAGTATCTATATATCGGCAGCAAATTAAATATGCTGCCGATAATTTGAAATGATACGCATTGACTCTTTACATATCGATTGGATTACAAAAGTGTCCTCCTCAAATAGGCAGGCTGACAAAATACTTGTGGAGAAGGTTATTAGAGCACTATTACTTTTAGAGGGATTAGTGAAGCAGAATTTAGATTTTGTTTTTAAGGGAGGAACTGCTTTAATGCTACTTCTGGATTCTTCCAAAAGGCTATCCATTGATATTGACATTATTATTGAAAATGAACCTGAAAATTTGGAAGAGAGTTTTGAAGCATTGCTCGAAGAACAAGGTTTTACAAGATTTGAGCTTCAGGAGCGCAAAACTTCATTTAATATCCATAAAGCTCACTATAAGTTTTTTTACCAACCTATACACAAAACCCAAGCCGATGAGGAAAGTATATTGCTAGATATTTTATTCGAAAAAGTGGAGTACTCTAAAATTATTAAGGTTCCAATTAACTCTAAGTTTCTACTTTCAGAGGGAGAACCTATTCGAGTAAAAGTACCTTCTATAGAAGATATTCTGGGTGATAAATTAACAGCCTATGCACCTAATTCTACTGGCATTCCTTACTACAAAGGTGAGATTAGCATGAGTATGGAAATCATGAAGCAGCTTTATGATATTGGAAACCTGGTGGATATTGCGAAAGATGGCGGTCTTATAAAAAAGACTTTTGAAAAATTCGCTTTAACTGAACTTGAATATAGAAATCAACCAAAACTAACAGTTAATGATGTGTTGGAAGATATCTACCAAACTTCACTTTGCCTAGTGAGTAGGGGCGCAGATGGAAAAGGTGATTTTGATCATCTTCAAACTGGAATTCATCGAGTTTCCGGATTTATTTTCTCAGAGTCATTTCATATTGATAAAGCAATCATTTCTGCATCAAAAGCAGCATACATTTCTGCTCTGATGAAATGTAACCACACCAAACTTGAAAAATATGGGAATCCGGTTATCATGAAAGATTGGGCTATCGGAGAGCCATTTTGGCCAAGATTGAATCGATTGAAAAAGTCTAATCCAGAGGCTTTCTTCTATTGGTACAAAATATTTGAATTAACTACAGTAAAGAATTAATGGGAAGATCGACCGTACATTACGCAGATAACAAAACAAATAATGCACTCAAAAAGCTGCATAACAAGCTACGTCCTGCAGGAACGCCAGTTCAGCGGGTAGAATATATTATTGAATTATTACTTCTCAGAATTTTTGAGACCAAGATCAAACAAGATGGTGCGTTCAAACCGCTAAGAAAACTGGTCAGCGTCGAATTCATGTGGAAAAACGCTAGAAGTATTCGGTTCTAACTTTTAATGGAAATAGCTGGGAGCTTAAAAATTGGTCATTTGAGATGAGTAAAAGGGGCAAATCTAAAAAGTCCAGAATGCAGTCAACTATTCTTGATCAGCAAAAAGTAAATGAATTTATGGTGTTAATTAAGTCTAAAAGCTTTTTTTCATTAAGTCAAGACTCTTTGAATTGGGATAAAAAAGACTTAGGCAATGGAACAATACTCCACCAATCAATTATGGATGGCGTTTCTGAAAACTTTGAAGTTATTAGCTCATCTGATCATAGAATCTATTCGGCACATGAACCTATTCAAAGGCAAGAGTTTGTTTTTAACAACCAGCGCAAGATCTTCTTAGACTGTCTTGATAAATTTCTGGATTTGATTGGCAAAACCAAATAAGAATTTTTTTAATCCCCTCCCCTTCTTTTAAATTTATAATTCCTATTTCCCGATGTAAATTTCTTTCTATTTTAGGTCTCCCAAGTAGAAAATCAATCTGATTTAATGACCCAAATTTGGAATTCCCTTTCAATTTATTTGAAAGACAGAATCATCAGAGGAAAGAAAATTGAAAGGCTTCAACTCCTTATTTTCTTTGTTTTGGGGGTGGGCATCGCTACTTGGAAATGTGGCCTGGAAGCCTCCATTTCAACTGTTTTTATCTTTTTTTCAGCAATAGTTCTGGCCCAATTTATTTCTCAGCCTATGTACTACCTCACAAATTTTCAAAAGAAGACTGCAATTGAAAAAGGAAGGGTGTCTTTTACATTGATTTTACTCAGTTTTATAATAATTACTCAGTTGGCTCTATGGAATCAAACAGTCTTTATTTCCAGTATTGGAATGGGAATTACCTACGGGATAATCATTTTCATTTTAGTAAAATGCGATAGATAATTTCCAGTTTAGGAGTAATTTGATTACTACATCTTTCTATCCTAATGAAATTTAAATTCATGCTTAAAAATCAATAGACTATCAAAACTTTAAAACGAATTTCCATTACCTCATTAGTAGTATTTTTTCTATGGGTCATTTTTAATTTTACTGTTGAAAGCCCATTACTTGAGCCTTACTGGTTTGTCGTATTTGCTCTTGGCTTACCTAATTACGTTTCAACAACTATTTACTCAGTAGACAGTTCTAACAAACTATGGAAGTCTATTTTGATTGGAGTTTCGGGGCTACCCATTGCATTTCCTCCGTTATTTTTCACTTTCTTATCCCCCTTAATTTTAGTTTACCTGTATTTGTCCATTGATTTGTTTATTCGAAAGAAAGGCTGATCTATCTACCTCCCCATAATCTTCTTCCTATGCGACAACCCCCAAAAATGTAATTCGTCCAATACTTTTTCGAGGGAAATGCCGTGAGAGGTAATTGAATATTGAACTTTTGGAGGAAAGGAATCAAATACCTCTCTTTTGACTAATTGATTTGTCTCCAGGTTTTTCAATTCCTTTGACAAGGTTTTATCGGTGATTCCAGCCACTTCCCTACTTATTTCCTTAAATCGTTTTGGCCCTCCGGCTAAAGAAAATAAGATCAATAGTTTCCACTTTCCTTCTAAAGCCTCCATAGCGTCTTTGATGGAAAGCATGGTTTTAGGACAACCTCCCTGTGATATCATAGCTTCAAGTTTTTTGCATTACTATACCAAAAGATAGCGCTATCCATGAGGATAGTAATATCGTTTGGAAAGTGAATTTATATAATCTTGTGGCTAGGAAACAAACCGACTTACAGACTATGGCAATTCAAAAAAGACCAAAAGCAATGAACATTTCCCTCTGGGCAGTGCAGATTTTACTTTCCATCACATTTATCTGGGCAGGCTTTATGAAGTTATTCGTGCCAGACGATTTGCCTTGGCTTTGGACTAAAGAAAACCCAGAATTGGTATGGATTTCAGGAATTGTTGACTTGTTAGCTGGGTTGGGGTTGACCTTACCTACCTTACTTCGAATTCGGCCGATACTTACTGCTTATGCTGCTTTTGGAACCATCGCACTTATGTTTTCAGCAATTCTATTTCATGTTCTCAGAGGAGAAGGAAACCAGATTGGATTTAATGTTTTCATTCTAATATCTGCAGTATTTATAGCTTGGGGCAGAGGAAAGAAAGATCCAACTGATCTTCCTAATCCCCCTTTCAAGTAAAACTAAGCTTACTTCACCATTTTTAACATTGCACATTCCTCCCTTTTTCAAACGTCGGTGTTACATTTAGCGATGATTAAATCCAATTTTAAACTATTGGCAGGACTGGGGATTGGCTTGATGGTTATGGGATGCAACTCTTCTTCCTTAATCACCACTCCTCCAATAAGTTACTCGAACAACTACACCAAAGCGGCTGAACTGACAGAAAAGGAAGCCAAACATTGGGGACATTTAGATTTGCAAAAAGACACTATTCCCGGAATGAGTGTGGACCGCGCCTATGCCGAGCTTCTAAAAAAGAAAAAAGGCAAGCAGGTAATAGTAGCGGTTATAGATTCCGGTATTGATCTGGATCATGAAGACATCAAAGATGTGCTTTGGACCAATCCAAAGGAAAAGCCGGGAGACGGAATAGATAATGATGGCAATGGCTATGTAGATGATATCCACGGATACAATTTCTTGGGTGAATCATACAATGAGCAGCTGGAAATGGCTCGAATCCTAAGATTAAAAATTGGAGATGAGATGTACCAACAAGAGGCCAAGTCAAAATTAGATGAGAAGCTTAGTGAGGCCAAGTCAGCTCTACCCCAACTTAAGCAGATTGAGCAGTTAGTGAGTATGGCGGATCAAAGCATGCAAAAGGCATTGGGCAAAGAATTCTATTCACTTGCTGACCTGGAAAGCTATCAACCTAAAAATGAACAAGATGAAAGGTCAGTAGGGATGCTTATGCAGGTAATTGCCATGGGGGAGGAAATTCCCAATGCCATAAAGGATCTGCAAAAAGGAATCAAATACTATGGAGAACAGCTCAACTATAATTTGAACGTTGACTTCGACGGGCGTGCTTCTGTAGGGGATGATCCCTATGACATAGCAGATAATAACTATGGCGATGGAAATCCGGCTATCAGAGATCCGGACGAAAGTCACGGCTCACATGTGGCGGGGATCATTGCCGCCACCCGAAACAATAAAACAGGGATAGATGGAGTCGCCAAGAATGTCAAAATCATGTCCATCCGAGCTGTTCCAAATGGAGACGAATACGATAAAGACATTGCACTCGCCATCCGATATGCCGCGGACAACGGAGCGAAAGTCATTAATGCCAGTTTTGGAAAAGGATTTTCTCCCAACTCAGAGTGGGTATATGAGGCATTGAAATATGCCGCTTCCAAGGATGTTTTGTTCGTGCATGCTGCAGGAAATGACGGCATTGATCTCGACTCTCCTGAGAAGCCTAATTTCCCCAATGACCATTCAAATTCACAAGAATTCGTCGAAAACTATCTTACAGTGGGAGCATTGACCCCTTTTTATGGATCAGACATGATTGCGGTATTTTCCAATTATGGAAAAGAGAACGTGGACATCTTTGCCCCTGGGGACGACATTTATTCCACAATGCCTGATAACTCTTACGAATTTCAGGGAGGCACTTCTATGGCAGCCCCTGCGGTCACAGGTGTAGCAGCCATGATAAGATCCTATTTCCCGGAACTGAGTGCTGTTCAGGTGAAGAAAATCATCATGCAGTCCGGAATCTCACCTGAAGTCAAAGTACACGTAGGTGGAGCACAAGGGGAAGAAAAATCATTCTCAGAAATCTCCAAATCCGGCAAAATTGCCAATTTGTATAATGCCCTGATACTGGCAAGCCAAGTTTCTAAAGGGAGAGTAAGCTTGTAAAAACTCCCGTTCAGGAAAACAAAACCTTTCAATTACCTATCCAAAAAGCCCAAACCTGAATTCTCAAGTTTGGGCTTTGCTTTGGCATCGGCCACCCGACATCAAACACCTGACAAGCTATCAGCTACAGGCAATCTTACTCACCCGGTTCTGATGTCTTCCACCTTCGAAGGCTGTGGACAGAAACGCTTCATCCAACATCTATGAGACTTTTGTAATCATTTTCATTTACATTTGTCAACATATCCGTTAACTTTTTTACTAATTTGTAAACGTTTAAGTTTACATTTTTATATATTTGTAAACATATTCATTTACAAATGATGAGAAATAAGAATAAACTTCTAATCGAGCAATTGGACCAAAAACTTAAAGCTTTCCAAAATACGGAAGACGTTATGGTACCTACCAAAGGTTGGATACACACAATTCGTACTGCACTCAATATGACCTTGGCACAGCTAGGTGCCAAACTGAACATCACTAGGCAGGGTATGAAAAGAATAGAGGAAAGTGAAGAAAAAGGAACTATAAGCATAAATACATTGAGGCAATTTGGAGAGGTTCTGGAATTAAAATTCGTCTACGGTTTTGTGCCAAAAGATGGAACAATAGACAGTCTAATCAATAAAAATGCTGAGAAATTAGCTAGTAAAATAGTCTTGAGAACTCATCAAAATATGCTGTTGGAAAACCAAGGAATCAAGGAGGAGAAAATCAAGGATCTTATTAAGGATTTGGCAGATGAAATAAAAAGAGAAATGAGAAAATCAATATGGGATTAAAACTTCAGTATGATGATGGACAGACGCCAATCAATGAAGAAGAAAAAGATGGGCTAAAGATTAATTCAATCACTACCCAAAAGGAATTGGATGAATTCGAGCAGCTGAACA
This sequence comes from Algoriphagus sp. 4150, assembly GCF_031457395.1. Taxonomy (NCBI): domain Bacteria; kingdom Pseudomonadati; phylum Bacteroidota; class Cytophagia; order Cytophagales; family Cyclobacteriaceae; genus Algoriphagus; species Algoriphagus sp. 4150. Next base: position 357,101 of record NZ_JAVDWS010000002.1, on the reverse strand, counting down.
TAGAAAAAGCTGTGGAGTGGACAATTCATACCAATCTAAAAGCTGATCAAGGAGACATAAAACCACTAATCAACTTTGCAAAGGGTTGATAGAAAATATTCTACTAAACCAAAAGCCCAAACCTGAAATTCTCAAGTTTGGGCTTTGCTTTGGTATCGGCCACCCGATATCAAACACCTGACAAGCTATCAGCTACAGGCAATTTTACTCACCCTGTTCTGATGTCTTCCACCTTCGAAGTCAGTAGTGAGAAAAATATCAGCTAGTTTTTCAGCCAATTCATAAGCTATAAATCGTGCCGGCAAGGCAATAACGTTCGCATTGTTATGCTGTCTTGACAATGCTGCCAGTTCCTCATTCCAGCAAAGTGCTGCACGGATTCCCTGATGTTTGTTTGCAGTAATAGCCACTCCATTTCCACTTCCGCAGATCACTATTCCCAATTCATACTCCCCGTTTTCTATCGCGTTGCTTAGCGGGTGAACGTAGTCAGGATAATCCACAGAAGCATCCGAGAAAGGACCAAAATCCTTTACTTCATAGCCCTGTGACACCAGTTTACTGATCAGCTTAGCCTTGTATTCAACCCCCGCATGATCTCCACCTATTGCTATTTTCTTTGCCATAATTTCTAAAGACTGGAGACAGAAGACAGAAGACCGCAGAATGGTCTCCTATCTTGTCTCTGAATTCTATGCTCTATTTTCTGCCTTCTTGACTCTTAATTCTTAGATCTAGATACTTGCTACTTACGTCTAATAGCTAGATTAAAGTGCATCCTCTATATCTTCCTTCGCTCTTTTAATCGCCCGCTTCTTCTCCAGTCTCTTCGCTATCTGAATACCTGCCTCATAGAGAACCAAGATAGGCATAGCAATCAAAATCTGACTGATAACATCGGGAGGTGTGATGACAGCTGATAGGACCAAAATCACTACGATAGAATGCCTTCTGTATGACTTGAGCATTCCGGAAGTAACCAAGCCTGACATAGCCAAGAAATATACCACCACAGGAAGCTGGAACATAATAGCCGAAGCCAGAACCAGCATGGTTAACGTGGAAATGTATGAAGTGATGTCAAACTCATTTAGAATCGATGGATCCAGCTGGTAATTGGACAAGAAGTTGATCGAAAGGGGAGATAGGATAAAGTACCCAAATCCTGCTCCCATAAAGAACAGCAAACTCACAAAGAACACTGCACCTCTTGCGGCATTCTTCTCCTGATCATACAGTCCCGGACTGATAAACCTCCATACTTCCCAGAAGACAAACGGAAACGATGCAATGAACCCCACTACAAAGCTGGAAGTCATGTGCATGGTAAACTGCCCCGTCATCTGCCTACTTTGGATAGTAAACGGTAGCTCGTCTATACAGAGTGCCTGCACCCCCATGTAATCACTGAGTTCGCACAGCCATCTATACGTGACAAAGTCAACCTTCGAAGGGCCTAGGATTACTACTCCGAAAACAAAGCTTTTGGCCAGAAAAGCCGCAACGGATAAAATCAGAATAGCAGCTACTGAACGAAGCAAATGCCATCGCAAAGCTTCTAAATGGTCCAAAAAGGACATTCCTTCTTCTTCCTCTTCTTCTTGGTATTGGTCTAAAGCCACGGGTGGTATCTATAAATCTAGTATAATGGAAACTCATTCATCCAAGCATTTACTTCGCTTCGGATGGTTGCCAGTTCGGCTTCATTTTCATGGTTCATCAGAGCTCTGTCGATCAAGTTCACGATTTTTACCATGTCATCTTCTTTCAGACCTCTTGTAGTAATAGCAGCTGTACCTACCCTCATTCCTGAGGTAACGAACGGAGATTTGGTATCAAATGGAACCATGTTTTTATTGATGGTAATATCCACTTTACCCAGTGTCTGCTCGGCAATCTTACCGGTAAGGTCTTTATTTCTAAGATCGATAAGCATCATGTGATTGTCTGTGCCTCCGGAGATAATCTGATATCCCAGACTTACGAACTGATCAGCCATTACGGATGCATTCTTTTTCACCTGAAGTACATAATGCATGTATTCGTCAGACAGACATTCCTGAAAAGCTATCGCTTTGGCAGCTATAATGTGTTCTAAAGGCCCACCTTGAGTACCTGGGAATACGCCCATATCCAGCAAAGCAGACATTTTCTTGATTTCTCCTTTTGGAGTAGTCAATCCCCAAGGATTATCAAAATCTTCACGCATCATAATCAAACCTCCTCTAGGACCTCTTAGCGTCTTGTGCGTAGTAGTAGTCACAATATGGCAGTGATCCAATGGATCATTCAAAAGTCCTTTAGCGATCAATCCGGATGGATGCGAGATATCTGCCAAAAGAATTGCTCCTACTTGATCTGCAATCTCTCTCAACCGTGCATAATCCCAATCTCTAGAGTAAGCAGAAGCCCCGCAGATAATCACTTTTGGAGAAACTTCCAATGCTTTTTCTTCTACTTTGTCGTAGTTGATTCTTCCTGTTTCTTCCTCTACTCCATAGAAATGAGGATCATAAAGTTTGCCGGAGAAATTCACCGGAGAGCCATGCGTCAAGTGGCCACCATGAGAAAGGTCAAATCCCAGAATCGGATCACCCGCTTTCAGGCATGCCAATAACACGGCAGCATTGGCCTGGGCACCTGAGTGAGGCTGCACGTTGGCCCAAGTAGCGCCGAAAAGTTCTTTTGCGCGGTCGATAGCCAATTGCTCAATCTTATCCACTACTTCACATCCGCCATAATAGCGTTTGCCGGGAAGACCTTCTGCATATTTGTTTGTCAGCACGCTTCCTGCGGCCTCCATCACTTGTTTGCTAGTGAAGTTTTCTGAAGCTATCAGTTCGATGCCTCTCTTTTGTCTGTCCTCTTCTTCATTGATAAGGTCGAAAACAAGCGAATCTCTTTTCATAATCAGGGGTTTGAAAGCCAATTTTTATGGAACGGTAGCCAAATGGCTTACCTGCAAATGTGCCCAAAAATAGTCCGAAAGTCCCGATTATCCAATCCAAAAATTGGATTGAGATTCTCAATTGTAAGGAATTGCTATTTTTGGCAGATGATTGATTTCAAATTCACTCCCGAAAGCTATTTTACTGACGAAACTACCTCTGTTTTATTGGTAAAACTCAACTATCCCGAGAGCCAATGGGGACAGCAAATCAGCATTTATGCGCATTGGCTGGAGTCAAAAATCCAATTCGAGGCGGTGGATTTCTATGGAAATGAATATTTGCTCTATCCTTCATGGAGCTACGAAAGTCTTTCTATGGAGGACATCATCTATCTGCTAGAAGGTATGCAGGTGAATACTGATGCAATGGAAGGTAATATGGAATTAATCCTGGACGGAATTCCTGAAGTGGAAAGCGACTTCTACCCTGAACTGGGAAGGTATTTTGAGGAAAAGAGAAAAAATTATGGATTGGACTAAAAATCCAGTGCCGGCTGCTTCTGTCCTGAAATCTGATGGGTACGAAACCAGTACTCGTACGTCTCAAAATCCAGACAATCGCTAAATTCTACTCCTTGAAATATGATTTTCTTCAGACAACTTACAGGAAGCCAAGATTTCAATTTTGTCGCTTGCTCTTTTGAAAGTTGCGAAAGCTGAATCCATTTTCCTCCGTTGATAAAAATCGGTATAAGTTTGGTCATAGATAGTTGATTATCTTCTTCAAAAGTATGCTGATAATCAACAAAGTACAAGTATATAAAATTATTTTTATGTTAATAAAAATAACATCTATCAAAAAAAAGGCATGGTAGGAGCTACTATAGCATTTGTATGCCTTTTATTGGGGCTTTTTCTCCAGAAACAACCCAACCTCCCGCTTGAAAAAATCACCAAATGGGTCAATGCTTATTTATTAAACATTGTCCTGCCTGCTCTTGCACTTCTATACATTCCCCAAATAGAACCGGGATGGGAATTACTCTTACCTATTTCCTCCGCCTGGTTTACTTTTCTGCTATCCTGGTTGATTTTTGGTTTAATGGGCAAAATCCTAAAATGGGATCAGCAGACTATCGGTTGTCTAGTGATCGTCGCAGGACTTGCCAACACGTCTTTTTTGGGATTTCCGGTGGTAGAGGGCCTATACGGCAAAGAAGGCTTACCTATAGCACTTCTGATAGATCAGGGAGGATCATTTTTGCTGGTTTCTTCCCTAGCAATTTTGGTAGGTTCTATCTATTCCCACAAAGAAGGAAATCTGCGGGAAATCCCGCTCAAAACACTTCGATTCCCTCCTTTCGGGTTTTTATTGGGAACTGTAGCCATGAGCATATTGGGATGGAAAACACCTGAAATTATTATCCCACTAGTTTCTCTAATCGGTAAAACAATGGCTCCCATGGCGATTTTTGCTATTGGGCTAAAATTCTCCCTAGACTTCGACTCACTCAGTTCCAGGTTCTATTGGTTGGGAATGGGTTATCGTCTTATACTTGCTCCTTTGATGGTGTGGCTGATCTATAGAAACTTCCTGCCGGAAAGCAGCCTTGAATTCAAAGTGACCGTCCTTGAAAGTGGAATGGCTCCCATGATCACCGGATCTATTGTCGCGATCCAATACGACCTTAAACCAAAACTAGCCACACTCCTTGCCGGTCTGGGAATCCCGATCTCTATCCTGACTATCATGGCTTGGTATTATTTTCTCAGCTAATTTAGGGCTTGCTGAAAAAGTCTCAGGTATGCCAGCTTCAAGGCGGCCGAGTGAAGATGTATGCTTATACCTCGAATGAGGCCAACGTAGAAGATGGTATGGCTGAGGCTAGCTTAAACCCGCATTATGCATTAGCATTTCTACGCCACGGCGCACAAGTTATTGCGACCAATAATTGCTTCAAAATCAGTCACTGCGTTGCAGTTTTCGACTTCACCATATCCGCCGCGGCGGACTCAGTCTCCAAACAGCCTGATTTTATTGCAATTAATGGTCTCTTAACGAAACCTAATGCAAAATCCGGGTTGAAAATCCCGGTTCTGGGATTTTCTGATGCATGGATAAAGACCTATTGTGGTCAATAAGCTTGCACTTGCTGAAAAACCGTTCGCATGAAAAATAGGGCAATCATTCAAAATGATAGCTTTTGATCTATTACTGGCGTTTTTCAGCATGCCCTAATTAGGCCCAAGCCTTCTTCAGGTCAGTTAGAATCTCTTCATGAATTTTCTCGTTGGTGGCCAAAATCTCCCTGCCAAACACAAAATCTCTTCCTCCGGAAAAATCAGTCACTTTTCCTCCGGCTTCCTCTACGATCAACGTACCGGCAGCAACGTCGTAAGAGTTCAGGTTGTATTCAAAAAAGCCCTCAACCCGTCCTGCGGCGACATAGCAAAGGTCAACAGCCGCACTTCCAAATCGACGCACGCCGTGTGAAGATTTCATCAATGACTTTAGCGCATCTAAGTACTTATCAATCAAATCGAAACTGTAATACGGAAATCCTGTGGCAATCAGTGATTCAGAAAGTGTTTTAGCCCGACTTACTTTAATAGGTGTGTCGTTACAAAATGCACCTGCACCTTTCATTGCGTAGAAACATTCATGGAGATTCACTTCGTACACCACGCCTAAAATAACTTCGCCACGTTCCATTAGCGCTATACTTACCGAGAAGATCGGAACTCCATGGATAAAATTAGTAGTCCCATCCAATGGGTCAATCACCCAGTTGAATTCTTCTGCCTGTGTGGTGTTAGTCCCTTCTTCTGTGATGAAGCCCGCCTCAGGCAAAATTTGAGACAGCTTATTCACGATTATCTTCTCTGCTTCCTTGTCCACATAGGATACAAGATCATTGACGCCTTTATGCTCTACCCTGTCTAGGTTGAAGTGCTGTCTTTCTCTACGGATAAAAGCGCCGGCTTCTTTGGCTATTCCCTGAGTTTGCTCGAGAAGCTGTGTAAGTCTTTCTGTTGAGATCATAAAAGTTGATTGTAATATTCAGGCTTTGGGATTCTTACCTGCCACGGTAAGGACAATTTCGCCTTTTAGTGTATTGGTCTGATAATATTCTATTAACTCGGCTAATGTACCTCTAACGTTCTCCTCATGCAGCTTGGTAAGCTCCCGGGATACACATGCTTGTCTTTCTCCTCCAAAAGCTTCAGCAAGCTGCCCCAGCGTTTTCAATAAGCGGTGCGGAGATTCATAGAGTATGATGGTTCTCACTTCTTCCATTAATCCTTCTATTCTTGTCTTTCTGCCTTTCTTATGGGGCAAAAATCCCTCGAATACAAATCGGTCATTTGGAAGCCCGCTATTGACTAAGGCCGGGACAAAAGCGGTGGCCCCTGGTAGGCATTGTACATCCAATCCTGCAGCAAGTACTTCTCTCACCAATAGAAAACCCGGATCCGATATAGCCGGTGTGCCCGCATCGCTGATCAAGGCAAAAACTTCTCCCCTGTTCATTCGCTCAACGAGTTTTTCTACGGTCTTATGCTCATTGAAAATATGGTAGCTCTGCAGTGGTCTGGATATTTCCAGATGTTTTAGCAATTGTCCACTCGTACGTGTATCTTCTGCCAGGATAACGTCAGCAGTTTTCAGTACTTCGATCGCCCGAAGTGTGATATCTTTAAGATTGCCGATGGGAGTGGGTACCAGAAATAGGTTGGGGGAATTTTCGCTCATGAAACTAGCACATCAATAGCCTTAGCCAGCGCGTGATCTTTTTTAGTCACTGTATTTCCTGCATCATGGGTGGTCAGTTCGATGACTACGGTATCATATACATTACTCCAATTAGGATGATGCTGCATGCCTTCAGCCAAAAATGCCACTCTGGTCATAAATGCAAATGCTTCCTGAAAATTGCTGAATTTGAACGTTTTTTTAAGTTTGTTATCTTCCTCTTTCCACATAAGTCAATGAGTTAAAGTGAGATTAATCCTTCTATTTTGGCAGCCTGCTCATAGATCTTAATGATCTGATCGGCATTTTGCATCATAGCCTGAGCAGTAACGCTTACATATTTCCCTCCGGAACTAGCTTTGGTGGTTATTTCGTGTTTTGGGAATAGCGCAGCTACCTCACTTTCCTTTCCGTAAGGAACTATGAATTTAAACATATAAAGCTGCGGAAATTCTCCACTGGCTTCTAATTTCTCCTTAAAGTTCTCTTTGTCGAATTCCTTTTTGTCCATAGCAGGGTGTGATTGGCAAATTATATTCGAATATAAATAAAGAACCCATGCTGTGTGGCATGGGTTCCTATTCTAGTTTCTATTAAAAGAATTTATATCGATAGTCTTTGACACCTGCCAGATCCTGCAGGGCCATCATGACCGAATATGTCGTTCTCTGAGAAGCACTTTGAGTCAATTGACCTTGATAGGATGAGTAATCTCCTATTTCAGCTGCAGGCGTCAAGGCATTCAGTTTCCCTACGATTACTCCTACATCTTCACGAACAGGCTGGGTGATCTCACCTTGCTTTATTCCGAATACAGCACCGATAGCACGTGGAGCGAAACCAACACCCGGAATCACATTGGTACTTAGTTTCAAATCCGGAATCTCAGTCACAGAAGCTTCATTCGGATAAGCCGCTTTCATATCTTCCAAAGAAGTCTTTCCGGCAAGCTTAGCTTTGATCACCTCTGCTTTTTTCTCATTTTTAACCTGAGCTTCTACTTGCTCTTTCACATCTGCCAGTTTTACGTCTCCGTCATCCCTCTTGCTTACAAGGGCGGCTACTACATAGGCATTATCCAATTCAAAGACAGTAGAAACTTCCCCCTTGGAAGTTTTATCGGCAAATGCCCAGCGAATCACTTCTCTGGCATTTTGAAGATTGTTGATGTTTCTGGCGTTGGCATCCAAGTTATTAGCCTGTATAACTCTATAATTTTCAGCTGTAGCATTTTTGGTAAACTCGTTTCGGTTGCCTGCATTTGCAGCAAAAGCATCCGCATTTCTGAAAGCCTCATTCCGAGTGACATCACTCGCTAGCAATTCCACTTCCAAAGAAGCTACTTTAGTATAGGTACTCTTCGGCATTTCAGTCACTTTGACAATATGGTAGCCGTACTCTGTTTCCACCAAAGTGGAAAGTAGACCTACAGATTTGGCAGCGTAGGCAGCTTCAGCAAATTCAGAGACAAAGTCATCCTTGGCAAACCATCCCAAATCTCCACCATTCTGCGCAGTACCATCCTGACCATATTGTCTGGCCGCCACTTCAAAGTTGCCGTCTGCTTTTACCTGAGCTAGTACAGTTTCAGCTTCAGCTTTTACACCGGCTTTGGCAGCATCGTCCATTCCTTCAGTGCTGAATAATATATGAGAAGCCCTTAGTCTAGGAACACCTTCGTATTGATCGGAGATCTTGTAGGATACATAGGTGGATCTAGTGGTAATGAAAGGACCATAAGTCTGCCCAACCTGAATGTCAGAAACATTGCCGCTCAAACTTGCAGGAAGTTCATCCCCTGGTCTGATAGTTAAAAATGGAGATGGTGAATCGGAATTCCTCAAAACAAAAAGAGAATCATTCTCGGCAGCCTTCAATTCTTCAGTCAATTCGTTAATCTTAGAAATAACTTCCGCAGAGTCTGTACCGCTTGGCTGAATGCTAAAGCTTACATACTCAATGCTAGCAGCATTGCCGGATTTGAATTTGCTCTTATTCTTCTTCAAATAAGCCTCCATGTCGCTGTCAGAAACCGTAATCTCTGCATCAGGTACTGCATAGAAAGGGACAAAAAGAATGGATGCATCCGCTATTGTATTAGCTGCTTTATATTCTCCCTTAGCCTCGGCTTGTGTAGCAAACTCGGAAGTCGCCAACATGTTGTCGTATTTGACTCTAAGTCTAGAGTCAGCAAACAGCCGCTCTTGCTGATTCCAGTATGCCTGCTGGGCAGGATCTGCTGTTTCCAGTGATTGAAGGAAAGAAACCAACTGACTCTTGTCAAACTGACCAGTCTGTGGATTCACCAGTTGCTGACGCAGCTCGGGAACAATATTTTTGCCCTGAACCATATCAACCAGTTCGGCATCCGAAATCGTCAGCCCTAATTTCCCATACTCTTCCTTGAACACACGCTCCACAATCATTGACTGCCAAGCCTGCTCTCTAATGGAGTACATTTCTACCTCAGAAGGAACCCTTCCGGTCCTCTGCTGATTGGCTAGCTTGTATTCATCCACCCGGGCGATATACTCTTCATAAGTAATATCCTCACCGGCAATCTCACCTACGATATTTTGACCTGAGCTGAGAAGGCTTGAATTTGGACTTAATAGATCTCCTCCCAAGAGGAATAAAATTAATCCGCCGGCAATCACGCCGATCAATAGACCTGTCCTTTGTCTAATTTGTTTAATTAACGCCATTATTGTTACTACGCTTTTTAGAGAGTCGCAAAATAATAGCATTACTAACGAAATTCAAAATATATTCTGAATCAAACGCTTATCTAGAAAATTCCGGAGGTGTTGATTTTCACACGAACAGTCTCAATTCTATGCTCTTGCTTAGTCATTACTGTAAAAGTATACGCCTCAAAAGTAACAGATTCCCCCTTTTTTGGGAGGTTCTCAGTAAGTGAAAGAATCAGTCCTGATAGGGTCTCAAAGTCTCCAATGGGCAATTCCCAGCCATATTTATCGTTGAGATAGTCTATTTCATGCCGTGCACTCAGCAGATATTCCTGATCCGAGATTTTCTGCTCGATCAGATCATCGCTGTCATATTCATCTTGGATTTCCCCAAAAATCTCTTCAATAATATCTTCCATTGAAACTATCCCCGAAGTCCCTCCAAACTCATCCACCACCAGTGCAAGGCTTTTTCTCTCTTGAATAAACTGAATAAGCAACTCATTTGCCAAGGCAGATTCCGGAGCAATGATAATAGGAGTAAGAATTTCCTCAATCGTTTTGGGTTTCTTAAATAGCTCCAATTGATGGCAATAGCCGATGACATCATCGATAGATTCCCGGTAAACAATCACCTTGGAATGTCCACTTTCCTCGAATACTTCCTTCAATTCCTCTATGGTATCGTCCACTTCCACTGAGACGATGTCTGTCCTGGGTACCATACATTCCCGCACACGGACAGTTTTAAACTCCACTGCATTGTCAAAAATCTTCGTGTCTATCTCCACATGCCCATCTTCTTTTCCTTTGTGCATATGGTTTTGGACAAAACTGTTCAGGTCTGTCACTGTGAAAACGGGCTTGTCTTCACTATATTCTAAACGGAGTATTTTGGTAATGAAAAACCTGGAAAGCCCTACCACTGCCCACACTACCGGGTAAAAAAGAATATAAATTACATAAAACGGAAGTGTAAAGAAATTCAACATGCTGTTCGGATTCAGCATAAAAAGACTTTTAGGCAAGAACTCCGCAGTCACCAACACCACAATGGTGGAAATCAAGGTCTGCAGCACCAAAACAATCGCATCATTATTAAAACCACCGGGCAGCCACATTTTCAGTGGATCTTCCATCAGATGTGCCATGAATATGCCATAAAGTACCAGTGAGATCGTGTTCCCCATCAGTGTGGTGCCTATGAACTGGCCCGGACGCTGCACAAACACACTTAGGATTCTTCCCGTAAAATCACCCTGCTTATTCTGAAGCTCAATCTGTAACTTGTTGGCCGAGATAAATGCAATCTCCATCCCTGAAAAAAAGGCAGATAATATCAATGCGATAATCACATAACTTAATTCCATGCTTAGCGTTTTTTACCGGGTTTAGCCTTTTTCTTAGGTATCGTTGGTTCTTCAGGCTTTTGCATTCTACGATACTGAAACCAAAATAATAAGGCTACCGCAAACATAAAAATCGCATAGGAAGCCTGAACACCCTGAGTGACTGTCTGATGAATGCCCACAATCATGAGTGCAAGCGATAGCGACAATAGTAATGCGTCAACTAGTTTCATGTTGAATTATACTGGGGGGGTGAGAAATAATATCGTTCAATTCGATCTATCAAGGGAATTATCTTTGCCACTTCCATCTATTGCTCCTCGCCCGGCATCAAAATACGGCTATCTCTAGGATTTTTGAGTGTATAGTTGGTGAAGGTTTCATCAGCATCCAATCCTGTACCGTTGAAAAGTGTCTCACCGTCTTGAACGGTCACGAACTTTTCAGTATATATTCTTTTCTTATTCGGTTCCCAAAAAAGTTCTTCCGACTGCAATTTTTGATCTTTGAGCAGATTATGAACCTGCACATCGCCCACTCCCTTGTACACATTTTCCTGTCGCAAAAAATACCCTTTATCCGCTCTCATAGTTGTACTCAATTGACCATCCTTTTCAAAGATCTGGATTTCTATTCCTTCGGGAAATTCCCGGTTTCCATTGGCAAACTCAAGTTGCTTGGGTGCCTGAATATCCGATCTTACTATTGCCGAGTCACTTTTGATCAAATGTATGTTAATAGACGTGTTCATAGGTCCATCGTACATCTCAAGTGCAGAAATATCCACATCCTCCCTACAGGAGCTTATCAGCACAATGCTGCAAATGAATACGATTGAAATTGGATTGATCTTCACGGCACAAAGATACTTGAAATTTGTTTTACCTCTTTAAATGAAAAAAGGCAGCCCGCAGACTGCCTTTTTATATTACTATCCTTATTAATCTCTTGAAGCCAAGGTAACAGTCTCACCGATCCAGCAACCGGTATTAATGGTAGACCCAACCTGAAGACCTTCGGTAAACAATTCTTCTTTGGAAGGGAATCTAGATCTGGCTTGAGCCATTCCTGAAGAATCCCCTGCTTTCTGATATGCATTGTACGCAGCAATATAGATAGAATAATCCTTTACACGGCTTTCTCCACCCTTACACTCATTGAACGAATTCATGTACATTCCACCGATCATAGAGTAAATATCTGAAGTTCTGGAAGGATCCAAATTAGCAACTTCCTTAGCCGCTGTTCTAGCAGCAGATTTCTTTCCTGTTTTTGCGTAGATCTTCGCGAGTTCCATCTGCGCATCGGCCTTTTGGGTGTTATTTTCCGCAAGTTTCAACGCTTGATTCCACATTTCCTCGGCTTTTGCAGAATTATCTTCCTGAAGATATCTCATAGCAATCACCTGGGATGTAGAGAACGAAGGCTCTTTGGCATGCTTCATTTCAAGTGCTTGTAAGAAGGCCTTCGAAGAGAAACATTTGTATTGCACAGAATATTTAAAGATCTGGTCAGCAAGCACTTCGTTGGTAGGATCAGCTGTCAATTTTGGTCCCATGGTATTTTCGATGAAATCACAATCGATTAGTTCCATAGCTACCAATAACTGCTCCAGTGTAGCTTTTTGACTAGAAACATCCTTTCCGTCAACTGCAGCCTCATCTAGCATTTTATTTACCTTGTCGTGTATTGTCAAGATTTCCTCTCCGGAATAGGCTTGGTTATAGGCATAGTTTCTGTAAACAAGGTCAAAATATGCCGCTATCAATTGATAGCTAATTGTTCCATTAAGTTCCAATGCCTTTTCAAAATCAGCAATTGGTTCTGCCAGCTTATCTTTATCGCCTTTGAAATATTGATACCCATAATAAGCTTTATTTTCTATCCAGTTTTTCTCATTATCATAGATTTCGGCTCTTTTATTATAAATGGCCATAACTGAATCTTGATAGATTCTTTTTTGTGCTTCGTCCGTTGTCACTTTGGCGGCACCATCGTACACTTTCACACCATTCTGGTAGATAGACTCATTGAGCTCCGGCACATTTACGAGTAGCCAGTTAAGTGGCTTGGTAGCTTCTACAAATTGCTCCGAACCCATGAAGTCCGTGTAGGCAGCGTTAAATTCTCTTGCTTTTTTCTCTTGAGCAGGATCAGATGGAAAATTCCATTCCTGTGCTTGTACCATTCCGGCAAGAAGCAGGGCAGCTAGCCCCAGTAGCGTAGATTTAATTTTCATTTTCATAATGGTTTGATTCGGCACAACTTAATCTTCATGTCTAAATCCAAACTATGAATCTTGGATTTAACTATTTTGATCGTATGGTTTGGTTAATTATTATTCAAATACTCTTTTGTAGAACCAACTGTTATCATTCAGTGACAACCCTAATGTAAAGTTTACATAATTCTCTCGGATGAGGCCATTATCAGTGGTTCCTCTTTGTCCTACTTTCACAGCGAAGTTCACTAATGAAAGTTGGTTTACAGGAAGCGAAGCTCCAAAGTTAATGCCAAGATCATTGATATTGGTCGCGTTCAGGTAGTATGGGGTCTGCTGATATTCCAATCCAAGGCGATAGGTTCCCCGCTTGAGGGCATTATCAATGGCAAGATAATCCGGGGTAATCTGAAACCCGAGCCCAACCTTGATAGCTTCTCTCAATTGCAGGGGATCATCCAGCAGAGATCTATATTTTTTGAAGTCCTGATATTGTCCTTCCAGACCGATCACATATTTATTGTTTTTTTCATAAGAAACCCCGAATCCATAGCGATCAGGGATGTTTATACTGCCCGGTTCGTCATTCGATATTAAGTCTCCATCTGAATCCGGCCTGCTAGCTTGGCCAATTGATGAGAGCTTGGCAAAAGCTTTTCCATTAACATCCCCTAAATGTTGATAAATGGCGCCTAGGTGTAGTTTGCTTTTTTCATTCAATGGAACAAAGTAGTATGCCCCTCCTTTGATGCCAAAATCACTAACTGTTAATCTTTCATAATATTCTGTAGTGATGCCTACTGGACCATTTTCATCGAAAAGCGACAGCTGATCTGTTCTGATAGTGGACCCGAAAAGGTAAGAGCCCTGAAGTCCAAGGCTGAGGTTTTTGGTAACTACATAGCCTACACTCAAGTAAGCATCCGAAATCCCCCCATCTCCCTCGATAAAATTAAATGCTTGAATATCTGCATTGCTTACCTCACTCTCGATAAGCAACCTGTAATTCACACTCGTGATTTGATTCAACCCCAAACCCACAGTCATTTTATTCACCTTCACAGGAAGAGAAAATGCAAAATAGGATATTCCACCACCATCGATGTCTGATGACTCTGTCCCGTTATTAGCACTAATCTGTTTATAATTCAGCGCTGCCTCAAAATTAAAAATCGTGTTTTTGGTAGATAAGGCAGGGTTGACCACGTTGGGATTCCAAGCAGAACCGAAACTGATGCCAAGCCCTCCCATTGCTTGATTATTGGTAATACCGGAATAATTGAATTCTCCGATACCTAGTGCACTATAGGTAGAAGCACTGGATTGTGCCTGAGCTTCTGTAAATAAGAAAAAGGTGCATAGTACACCCAGCAATTGCAATCTGATTTTACTCAACATTGTGGTTTAGAATAGAATTCAATCCATAAAGGACCAAATTTGGGACTACAAATATGAGGTCTTTTGCCAATGAATCAAAAGATTGGGCATCTCCACCGCTAATAAAGACCTCGATTTCCGGAAATTTTTTAGTGTATGCTTCGATTTGTCCGCGCAATTCGAATTCGATTCCAAGCCAAATACCGATTTGCATACAGGTAATCGTATTATCGCCAATCAATTCAGCAGGTTTCACTTTCAGATCAACTAATGGCAATCTGGCCGTTTGTCCATGCATAGCATTGGCACGCATCCCGAGCCCAGGGCTAATAGCTCCGCCCAGATACGTGTTGCTTTCGTCGATTAGATCAAAAGTAATACAAGTTCCCATGTCTATTGCCAGCACGGGTCCTTTTCTACGCATTACCCAAGCTCCAATTGCTCCTGCTATACGATCCAGCCCCAGACTCGCGGGTGTACCATACCCGTTGCTAATAGGCAGCTTGGTATCCGGACTGAGATAGACAAATTGAAAGGGTAGCGCTTCTTGCAGCTCGGATTGGCTCCATTTGACAGAGCTTACCAAACAATGATTAAAATGCATTGACTTCCAATAATTTAAAGCATAATCAAGTTCAGAAAACGCTTCCTCTTCCAGCATCTTTCCATCTTGAAAGAGAGCAGACTTGATTCTAGTGTTTCCAATATCTATAATCAGATTTGTCATCCAGTTTAATTAATACTTCGCAAAATAGCCATTCAGAAAAAGTAGTGTCTTTTATCCTTGTTAAATTATCTTTGGATTAGACCTCACTTAACAAACTTTAACCCATGAGCCCTACTAACTATACCAGCATAGGATTGATGTCCGGTACTTCAGGAGATGGACTGGACATAGCCTATTGCAGCTATGAACTTCAGCATCAGTGGTCTTACGAGATTCTTGATGCGGTCACGATGCCATTTCCAAAAGAGATGGGGGAAAAGCTGATGAACTCCCACACACTATCTGCGCTCGAATTGGCGCTTCTGGATGTGGATTTTGGAAAGTGGATGGGAGAGAAAGTCAGGGGATATTGTATCGAAAAACAAATCAAACCACTCGCTGTCTGCTCACACGGACATACTGTTTTCCATCAACCGGCAAAGGGGCTTAGCCTTCAGATAGGCAATGGCTGGGGACTTCATCAGGCATCCGGATTGAAAACAATCAATGACTTCCGTATGCTGGATATACAGTTGGGCGGTCAAGGTGCTCCTTTAGTACCGATCGGTGACCGCCTGCTTTTTCCATCCATTGATTTTTGCATCAATCTGGGTGGTATTGCAAATATCAGCATGGAATCAGCGGGCAAGCGAATTGCTTTCGATATATGCCCTTTCAATCTCTTGCTGAATGCACAAGCAAATGCATTGGGGGCAGATTATGATCAAGGTGGAACTTGGGCAAGTCAGGGCACACTCAATGAAAAGTTGTTTAACGCCCTAAACACACTTCCCTACTATTCCAAATCTGATGCAAAATCTCTTGGCAGAGAGGATTTGGAAGTTGATTTCTTACCTCTGCTGATTTCTAGTGGTCTTTCTGAAAAAGATATCCTACGAACTCTGGTCGAGCATTTTGCTTTTCAGATAGGCCAAGTGATCATCCAACATAAAATTTCTGACTACCCATCTGTCTTAATTACAGGCGGTGGAGCTTACAATACTTTCTTTATAGATCGACTGAACAGCCAAATGGAAGGCAAATGGCTCCAAACCCACGCATCATCCAAACTGATAGAATTTAAAGAAGCATTGGTGTTCGGATTTCTGGGTGTATTGCGTCTACGCAATGAGATCAATTGCCTATCCTCAGTGACAGGAGCACGTAATGACTCATCCGGGGGAGTGATTTTCGGCTAACCGCCTGTCAGACTTACCATAGTATGACTGGATTATTTTTCTATTTTTGCCCAGATATAAACCCAATCCACATGCAGGAATTACTTAAAAAGTTTGAGAACAAGCAGCCCGAAATCACCTTCGAATGGAGCGATAGCGAATCAGAAGCAGAGGGTTGGGTAGTGATAAACTCCCTTAGAGGAGGGGCTGCCGGCGGTGGTACCCGAATGAGAAAAGGGCTGGACAAGCGGGAAGTGGAATCCCTTGCCAAGACCATGGAGGTAAAGTTCACTGTTTCAGGACCTGCTATCGGAGGTGCTAAATCAGGAATCAACTTTGATCCGAATGATCCGCGCAAAGATGAAGTGCTAAGACGCTGGTATAAGGCCGTGATGCCGCTGTTGAAAAATTATTATGGAACAGGTGGGGATCTAAATGTAGATGAAATTCATGAAGTAATTCCCATCACCGAATCCTATGGTCTCTGGCATCCGCAGGAAGGGATAGTAAATGGTCATTTTCATGCTACAGAACCTGAGAAAATCAGAAAATTAGGCCAACTCAGACAGGGTGTATCCAAAGTCCTAGAGGATCCAAACTTCACTCCAAACGGCACCAAAAAGTATACCGTCGCCGATATGATCACCGGGTATGGAGTCGCAGAAGCTGTAAGACATTATTATAAAATCTGGGGAGGAAATATCAAAGGAAAACGCGCTGTAATACAAGGCTGGGGAAACGTAGGGGCCGCAGCTGCTTGCTTCCTTGCAGTAGAAGGTGTGAAAATAGTTGGAATTATAGACCGGGAAGGCGGAGTGATCAATGAAGAAGGTTACTCGCTGGATGAAGTTCGCGAGCTTTTCCTCAAAAGAGATGGAAACAAGCTTGTAGCTGAAAATCAATTGCCTTTCGAAGAAATTAACCGGAAAATATGGGATCTGGAAAGTGAGATTTTCATTCCTGCAGCTTCCTCAAGATTAATCCAAAAGGAGCAGGCAGAGAAAATGGTCAATTCAGGCTTGGAGGTTATTTCTTGTGGTGCCAATGTACCCTTCGCCGATCCTGAGATATTCTTCGGGCCAATCGGTGTCTGGACCGATCGGCAAGTTTCAGTGATTCCTGATTTCATCGCAAATTGTGGGATGGCTCGAGTATTTGCTTATTTGATGAGTGATAACGCAGAAGTCACCGATATGGCGATATTTACAGATGTAAGCAGGACCATTGAAAAGGCGCTTAAAAATGTACATTCCCGAAATCCCCAAAAAATTAAACTAGCCGAAAGCTCCTTTAGTATAGCCCTAGCACAACTCGTGTAAAACTATATATGCTCTTTGGATTGTCTAAGTTAATTTTTGATTAAATCCAGAAGGATGGGAAATTTTGATTGTGCTGTATCAGGCAAAAGCAGTAGTTTAGCGGAAGCCACTATTGATCAGCAACAATCAAATATTTGCTTAAATTAACCGAAAAGAACCCCCTGCATACCTTATTAGCCTAATGAAGAATTTTATCCTAAGTTTCTCCATACTTTTCGGAATATTATTTTTTAGTGGATTTGAGATACAATCCGCTTACGCCCAACGCATTGATAATGAGCAAGTTTATCTAGCTCAAGCAGATCATGGAACCGGCGACCAAGTTGCCCCACATGATGATATGGTAGCGGAAGCTATAGATGAAGAGCATCACACGGCACCTGTTTGGCTGGTCATTCCATTTGTAGCACTACTGCTTATGATTGCCACAGGACCGTTGTTTTATGAGCATTTTTGGCACAAGAATTACCCTAAAATTGCCATCGGGTTCGCGCTGCTCGTAGTTTTCTATTATTTATTTATGCTGGGCAATGTCCATGCACCCGTCCATGCTTTGGCAGAGTACATACAGTTCATCGCTCTATTGGCCTCATTATATATTGCCTCAGGCGGAATTCTGATCGAAATCGACAAGAAAGCCACTCCTTTTGCAAATGTAACCTTGCTGATCATCGGAGCGTTGGTTTCCAACCTCATCGGCACCACCGGTGCTTCCATGCTTTTGATCCGTCCTTTTATCAGACTGAACAAGGGAAATATTCAGGCATACCATATCATATTCTTCATCTTCATGGTGAGCAATATCGGCGGCTCATTGACTCCCATTGGCGATCCTCCGCTATTCTTGGGTTTCTTGAAAGGTATTCCATTCTTCTGGACTCTAGAGCATAACTGGCCGGCATGGATATTTGCTTTAATAGTATTAGCTGTTGCATTCTATTTTATCGATAGAAAAATGGGCAGGGCAAATGATGACAGTGAGCTGGAAGAGACTACTTACACCAACAAGCTCTCCCTTATAGGAATGAAAAATTTCGGATGGCTATTTATTATTATTTGCTCCGTATTTCTAGATCCTAATGTGATAGAAGGAGTTCCTGCGATCATCTATGACGGTCAAAAATTCTCTTACATAAGAGAAGTTATCATGCTGGCCGTGGCATTCCTATCTTATAGATTTGCAGATCAAAGAGCAATTAAAGGCAATGAGTTCAACTTCGAACCAATTCGTGAGGTAGCATTTATCTTTATAGGAATATTCGGTACAATGATGCCTGCCTTAGAGCTGGTTGGAGCATTTGCCAAATCCCCAGAAGGTGCTGCCATGATCACTCACAACACCCTTTATTGGGGGACGGGAGTTCTATCCGGATTCTTGGACAATGCACCAACCTACCTGAACTTCCTAGCTGCTGCCATGGCTTCCAAAGGTGCTTCTATCAATAATATTGAAGAAGTCCGCCAGTTCGCAGCCAATGGATACCACGATTCAGCATTTGAATTGATGGCTATTGCGGTTGCATCGGTATTCTTCGGAGCCATGACTTATATAGGAAACGGACCAAACTTTATGGTGAAGTCCATAGCAGAGCAGAATGGCATCAAAATGCCTTCATTCTTTGGCTACATTATCCGCTTCTCCTTGCCAATCCTATTACCTCTTCTAATCTTAGTGTGGCTGGTGTTCTTTGCCTTTGTATAAGCTCTATACCTCTGCGAAGCGAAAACAGGATTCCAGGTGATCATTGAATAATCCTGTCGCCTGCATGTGTGCATATACCGTGGTGCTGCCTAGAAACTTGAATCCACGTTTCTTCAAATCCTTGGCAAGTAAATCGGATTCTTTGGTAGTAGCCTGAGCTTCACTCATGGAAGAAAGGCGATTTTGAATCGGCTTCCCGCCCACAAATCCCCAGATGTAGTTGGAAAAAGATCCAAACTCCTTCTGAACTTCCATAAAGCGTTTCGCATTATTGATCGCAGCACGGATTTTCAAGACATTTCGGACTATTCCCGGATCTTGAAGTAACTCCTGCACATAACTCTCCGGAAATTCTGCCACTACCTGATAGTCAAAGTCAGCAAAAGCTTTGCGATAGCCGTCTCTTTTTTTCAAAATAGTAGCCCAGCTCAAACCTGCTTGGGCAGATTCTAAGATCAAAAACTCGAAATGAACCCGATCATCCCAGACTGGAAGACCCCATTCGGTGTCGTGATACTCTACGTATTCTTTAAAACCAAGACACCAGGGACAACGGGTTTTTTGATCAGAAACTTGAAAGGTGTTTTTCATGTGTTTATAATTGTTTTTCAATGGTCAGATAGCCTGTCCCGATTTTTCTTCGGGAGAATCTCGCCAGGCGAATAATCATCCCTCTCCCGAAGCAAGTTCGGGACAAGTTGTGTGTCGCCTTCGACATGCCTGCCTGGCCGGTAGGCAGGCTCGATTTCATAAAAGTGAAATTAAGGAATAAAATTAATCAAGAATTGGGATAAGGAAGATGAGTGCAGTACTTTCTAAATTCAATTTGAATATAACTATGATTGCCACCTCCACTCTAGAGATCAGTTCAAAAGCTTACCGCCAAAACATACGTTACATCCGCTCAGAGATCGGCCCTAAACCAATAATATCTGCTGTAGTGAAAGGCAATGCCTATGGTCATGGCATCTCACAAATGGTAGAAATAGCTGAAAAAGCAGGAATCCGGCATTTCAGCACCTTTAGCTCGGATGAAGCATGGGAGGTCTGGAACAAATCCAAAAAAGGATCCGAAATCATGATTTTAGGCATGCTTCATTTGGAAGAGCTGGAAGAAATCATCCGGAAAGGAATCAGTTTTTATGTCTTTGATTTTGAACGACTGGAAAAAGCCATTTCAATCTCTAAGCAAATAGGTATCCCCGCAAAACTTCATATTGAAATCGAAACAGGATTTCACCGAACCGGATTTGATTGGAGCCAACGTACAAAGCTTGCCGATTTGCTTCTGAAGAATTCTGCCGGCATTTCCATTGAAGGACTTTGCACGCATTATGCAGGAGCCGAATCAGTAAGCAACTTCGTAAGAGTAAATAACCAAATCGCCAGATATCACGAATTCAAGGACTTTTTCCATGAAAAAGGTATCACTTTCAAACTCTATCACACCGCCTGTTCAGCAGCTGCACTTATTTTTCCCGAGACAATTATGGATTTGGTGAGAATAGGAATAGCCGGCTATGGTTTTTGGCCTACCAAGGAAACATTTTTTGCCAAACTGAATTCTCTCCCAAAGGGAAATAAAAATCCGCTCAAGCGCCTCATCACTTGGAAAAGCAGCATTATGAGTCTGAAAGCTGTGAAGACAGGAGAGTTTGTGGGATATGGAAACAGCTATATGGCTTTGGAAAATATCCGTCTTGCCATAGTGCCCGTGGGTTACGGGCATGGCTACAGTCGCCTACTTAGCAATCAGGGAATGGTGCTTATCAAAGGGCAGTACTGTCAGGTAGTCGGGACAGTCACGATGAATACCATCGCGGTAAACGTGAGCAAGGTAAGAGATTTGAAAATAGGCGACGAAGTAATTCTCATAGGAAAGCAAGGAGGAAAAGAAATCACCGTAGCCTCCTTCTCAGAATCAACCCAACAGGTAAACTATGAAATGCTCACCCGGCTCCCAAAAGATATCCCAAGGAAAATCATTCCTTAATAGAATATCACTGTCTTATTTTTGATCGGCATCACTTTACGGTCTATGTGATATTTGATGGCTTTGGAAAGCACCACTTTCTCTACGTCCTGACCGATTTGCACTAATTCCGAGACGGTATTATGATGTCTGACACGGGCCACTTCCTGCTCGATGATCGGCCCTGCATCCAACTCTTCGGTCACGTAATGCGCCGTCGCCCCAATGATCTTCACTCCCCGCTCATACGCTGCATGATAGGGTCGCGCTCCTACAAAAGCAGGTAAAAACGAATGGTGAATATTGATAATGCGGTTGGGGAAATGGTCAATGAACTCAGCTGACAAAATCTGCATATATCGCCCAAGTACTACAAAATCTATTTCATTGGCTTTCATCAGCTCCAGCTGCTCGGCCTCAGCAGCTACTTTGGTCTCTGCGGTAATAGGAATGTAATGAAAAGGAATTCCGAATGCCTCCACGATTTCCTTTAAGTTTCGGTGGTTGGAAACGACCAACGGGATATCCACATCGAGCTGTCCCGCATGATGCCTTCCCAGAATATCAAACAAACAATGGGAAAGCTTGCTGACAAAAATTGCCATTCTTGGCTTTGGAAAATTGAAATGAAGTTTAAAATCCATTTGAAAACGACCACCGACTTCACGCTTAAAACGAACAGCAATCTCATCCTTCTGCAAAGAAAAAGTATCCAATTCCCAAGCTGCTCTCATGAAAAACATACCCATCTCCTCGTCCACATGCTGGTCTACCTCAAGAATATTCCCTTCATAGGCATAAAGAAATCTAGAGACTTCCGCGACTATCCCTTTTTGATCGGGACACTGTATAATGAGTATGGCTTTTTTCATATGTTTATAATTGATTTTTTAAGGCCATATGGAATACCTGCCTGACGGTAGGCAGGCTCGATTTCATAATTAAAAATTAAGAATTCCAGATCTCCCATGCAGCTTCTGCCTGAAGAACAAGCATTTCATGTCCATTTTTTGCTTTACCGCCTTTTGTCAAGCAGACTTTCATAAGCGCCGTTTCGGCAGGATTATATACCAAATCATAGACAAAATGCTCAGATGTAACCTGCTCCAATGGAATGGCGGGAATACCTTCCACATTGGGAAAAGTCCCCAGCGGAGTAGTGTTGACTATCAGTGTATAGTTCTTCATTATGCCGGCATCAGAAGCTAGCTCTTCATAGGTGATCCGGTCTTCATCTTCTGTACGGGACACAGACAGGAACTCAATGTCCAGATCTTTCAAAGCCTGTTTGACGGCTTTAGAAGCACCGCCTGTACCCAAGACCAAAGCCTTTGGCCTTGCCGGACCCAGCCAAGATGAAAGTGAATTCTTAAATCCTATATAATCGGTATTGTAGCCTATGCGCATTCCATCCTGAATGTGAATGCAATTGACAGCTCCGATTTCTTCACACGCTTCATCCAGATCATCCATCAAGGCGATCACATCTTCCTTGTGCGGAATGGTGACATTGATGCCTTCGATCTCAGGATTTTCACTAAGTATCGCTTCTAGAGCGTGCGCATTTGGGATATCATACAATTCATACGAACAGCCTTCAATCCCTTCTTTTTCAAATTTCTCCGTGAAATATTTCTTGGAGAACGAATGGGTAAGTGGATGTCCGATCAATCCGAATTTTCTCATGATTTCTTTAAATATGACGCAAGACGGTCGATCCCAAATACTAAAATAATCCCAAAAGCAAAGGCAGCAATTGCCACAATCAGTTTTGGTTCGAAGCCTGTTTGCTCCAGATATTCACCCGGAAATAAATTCTCCGTCAAAAATGGCTTTTCTTGTCCACTGGAAGAAGTATGATATGCAGTGACGATTTTCCAAGGCCATAGCTTATTAATAGATCCCAACATAAAACCGGACAGCAATCCAATTGTGATGGAATAGAACCGCTTCAACAGCCAAGAAATTATCCTGCTAAAGGATAATAATCCTACAATACATCCTATAGCAAAGACCGCCAATGTAATAAAATCACGCTCCGAAACTGCCTGTAAGACAGGCTCATATTTTCCTAAAATCAGCAAAATAAAACTTCCGCTAATCCCCGGCAAAATCATCGCACAAATCGCTATCGCACCGGCCACAAAGGTAAACCATAGCGCATCCGGACTACTTGTAGGTGGCAATCCGGTGATAAAATAGGCTGATATAGTACCGATAATAAGTGCTATGACTACTCCCAAACTCCATTTTTTGATGTCTTTCAATATTAGAAAGGCACTAATCAAAATCAAACCACAGAAAAAAGACCACAATGGAATGGGATGCTCAGCCATCAGGTAAGTGATAAGCTTCGAAAGCGAGAAAATACTCGTCAAAATCCCCAGAAATAGGCTAAGCAAAAACGCTCCGTTCACAGCTTGAAAAAACGCTTTGAACTCAAGCTTAAGCAATAACTTAAGGCTGTCTCCATTAAAGGAATTGATGCTTCGAAGCAATTCCTCGTAGATGCCGGTGATCAGCGCAATCGAACCGCCGGAAACTCCCGGTACTATGTCTGCTGCTCCCATGCCCATACCCTTCAGGTAGATAAGTACATATTTTCTGATAGAATCCATGGTCAAAAATAAAGGCTGATCGGAATATTCCAATCAGCCTATAGTAAGTTGAGTAGTATTACAATTTGATTTCTCCCAAAAAGTGATCGAATGTATCGCCTCTTAGGCCCAGTCGAATAGTCTCCAAAGGAATGATTTCAGAAGGACTGATATTTCCCAGGTTCACATTTGCGCCGATCAACTTGATAAACCACACTTGCTGAGATTTGATTGGAGCCTCCCAAATAATCCTTTCTTCAGGAATCTGAGTTAGAATTTCCTCTACCAGCCCCTGTCTTACTTCACCTGAATCTCTGAAAAGACCTACGTTTCCGCCTTCTCTGGCTTCACCGATTACCTTCCAGGCACCGGCATCCAATTCTGTCTGCATCTGCTCTATCCACTTATAGGGAGGGATGATTTTGGCGGCATCCTTAGATCCTACTTCTGATAGTACGGTTACTTGCTTTGCCAGTGTAGAGATGTATTCACACTTCTTGTCGTGGTTCAGGGAAATAGATCCATCTGAAACCTCAGCGAAGGAAAGATCATATTTATCCAATACTTTTCTGTAATCGTCAAACTGACCCCTTACAATAAAAGCTTCGAACAATGTACCTCCGAGGTAAACAGGAATGCCTGCTGCCTTATAAATAGCTAGTTTCTCCGTTAGGTTTTTGGTCACATACGATGTAGCCCACCCCAGCTTTACTATATCTACAAAATCGGAACAACTATCAACAAAATCTTCTGTGGCACGTAGGCTTAAGCCTTTGTCCATGGCCATGGTAAATCCCTTGGTTCGCGGCTTTTCAGTCCGAACGGGGATATTATTCAGCTCATAATTCATTAGCGAGGTTTTAATGTTAAGACTCGAGATTTTCCTCTCGATATTGGGCAATAATCTTGTATAAAGCCTTTTGCTGTTTGAGCTCAGGCATCAAATCATACATGATGGTATGCTTTTCAAAGTTCAAAGTTAACCCATTTTCCAAAAATGAAAACGCCTCTTTGTAATTGCCCATTTTGATTAGGTACACTACCAAGCGATAATATAGCTCTGCTTCTTCCGGCAGTTCCTCTATTCCCTCTCTTGTCACATCAATTGCCTCTTCGAAGCGATTTTGCTCAAAATAGATAAGTGCCAGATTCACATAGGTTTCCAGAATACCAGACTCCAGATTGATCGCTTCTTCGTATGCTTCGGAGCTGGCTTGCATATTTCCCAAATTAAATTCAGCATCTGCCAGACCTACCCAATAATTTGAGTTTTCTTTTGTAAGATTTAATGCTTTTTTGAAATAATGTATGGCTTCAAAGAATTTCTCCTTCTTTAGCATGCACATTCCCAAGCCAAACCATGCATCATCATACTCTTCATCAAATTTGGCTGACTTCTTAAAATATTTGAAAGCTTCATCGATTTTGTCCAGCTTCTCATACGCAGCACCCATATAACAGCAATTCTCTGCATTTGCTCCCTCGCAGTTAATTGTGTTTTGGTAAGCTTCCAGAGCCAACTCATACTGCTGGGTGTTCATCAGTGCATTGCCCAGATTGAAATAGGCCGAGGCAAACGCATCATCGATCAATATTGCATAATCATATGCTTTGATCGCATCCTCAAATCTACCTAGACGATTATACACGACCCCCAGATTGTACCAGGCGCCGGCACTGTAAGGATCTTGATCGATGAATTCCTGATAAAAATCCAGAATTTCATCAAAAGATCCTTCTTCCTCGGTAATCATCGCCAGCTGGAAAAGCGCATCTTCGTGATTGATGCGATTCTTTACCGCTTCTTTGAAGTAATAGCTCGCTTTTTCATTGTTGTTTTGGACGCGATATAGATTCCCCAAGGAATAAAATACCTCCGCCTTATCTTCGGCCAATGGAAGAAAATTCTCCAATAAGTCTACCCCATCCTGCGGTGTTCCTGCCAAAATGTAGGCGTTAGCCAATGCAAGAATTATCTCCTCATTATTTGGAGATATATTATTGATGTTCTCCAAGATACCCAGTCCTTCTTCCAACTCATCATTGAAAATCAGGCATTGAGCTTTCAGAAGTTTTATTTCCACAGAAAACGGAAATCTTTCCAAGGAGAACTCTGATGCCCGGAGTGCCTTTAAAAATTTCTGTTGATCAAAGTAAAAACGGATGATGTCTTCCAATTCTTCCTCTTCAAAGTAAAGGTCCAGATTGGATTGCAGGGAATTTTCAAATCGCTCTACCAGCTTCTTGTCATTTTCCCAATCGTGATCGTGATCTCCGGTCATTAGGATGTGTTATGGTTTATTTAAGTTACCAATTAATTCGGTCTCTCAAAATCTCGATTTGTTAAAATTTATTTTCCTCCTTCGGAGCTATGTAATGATCTCTTCTCGGAGCTTTCTGATGAAACGAATGAGATCAAAAATAAGTTTACTTTGACCAATTTAAGGTTTCATCCAAGCTGCGATAGCTGCTTCCAAGCAGTTTGTTAACTTTAGTATTATCGAAAAACACCTTTTGCTGTGATATCATCGCCGTCTTCTTGTTGAGCGGGCTTTTGCTCAGACCTATTTTCCTGAAAATTGCATTGAAAAACACTGCCGCTCTTAGCATGATAGGGCTTACCGGTTTGGAAGGGGCTTTTTTACCAAATACTGCCGCCATTTTCTCAAAGAACTCCCTGTACGAAATCTGCTCCTTGTTTAGGATAAACCGCTCACCCCACGCTTCTTTTTCCACTAATTCTCTGACTTGTCCTGCAGCATCCCGTACATCTATGTAGTTCAGATCCCCTTTTGGGTAATAGGAATTTTCTTCCAACACATAATGGTAAATGTCTGAAGAACTTCTGGCATCACTGATTCTTCCCAATAATATGGAAGGATTGACCACAAGTAGGTCCAAACCTTCCTGCTCACCTCTCCAAGCCTCCAATTCTGCCAAATATTTGGAAACCCCATAATCGGTATTGAGTGGAGATTCTACCCATTTGAAATTCTCATCGAGCTGCAACAGCTCCGGACTTCTTCCGATCGCAGCTACAGAGCTTACATGAACCAGTTTTTTTACCCCTGTATTCAGCATGGCATTGACAAGGTTCGTAGTCCCGTCCACATTGGTACGGTGCAGGCTTTCTTCATCATGAGCATCAAAAGAGACTTTTCCGGCAGCATGAACCACCAAATCCATTCCCTCCAGTGATTCCTCCAGTGATTCAATATCAGAAAGTTCACCTTCATGCCAGATGATAGGAAATCCTACTCCTTCCAGCAGTCTGGATGAGGAATCAATTCTGCGAAAACCGTGAATCTCTCCAAGCGAAGCAAATTCCTTAGCCAAATAGCTCCCAAATAGACCTGTAATACCTGTGATGAGAATTTTCATTGGCTTATCCACAAATCAAAGAGAGGAATTAAGCACATTGAGTTCCTTGATTCTGCTGTATAGTTTAGACTTAGGCAAAGCCTCCATCATATCCAAGTAACGTGGATTGTGGCAATCTGTGCCAAAAAACCTAACTAGACCTCTTTCTACAAGCATTTCACCAAAATCCTTCACCGGTTTTGAGTAAAAGCCCGTCAAAGACAATAAATTGAGCTGAAAAAGAATCTTTCTATCAGTCAGATCCTGAAGTAATCCCTTATCGCCAATTAAATATTGATAGCGCTCCGGATGTGCTAGAATCGGTCTATAACCGGCCATTTCCAATTGGAAAATTATCTCCAACAGCATCTGCGGCTTATTGATAAAACCCGTCTCTACCAAAATATAATTATCTCCGAAAGTCAGAACCTGCTCTCCGTTTTTAATTTTCTCCAAGAAAATCTCATCCATGTAATATTCAGCGGCGGCATCGATTTCTATGGAAATCCCTTCTTTCGCCACCGCTCTACGGAGATCCTCCAGCCCCATGCTGATAATCTCAGGCGTATTTCTATAGTACTCCGACATAATGTGGGGAGTAGTAATTATTTTACGCAAGCCGTAGTCAGAAAGCCTTTTGATCAGATGAAGAGATTCTTCCATGGTCTTGGATCCATCATCGATCCCGGGTATCAGATGCGAATGCATATCCACTTCTAACCAACTCAGGTCAAAGTCTTCTTGTACTTCTGGCTTTTTCTTAAAAAGATCCAAAAAACCCATTACAATCCTCCTTCACTAGTTTTAAATTCTTCCAAAGTAGGCCAAACGGCATCCTTATCAGAGGTAATCGGCTCAGCTATTTGCCAGTCAATCCCTAACGCAGGATCATTCCAAAGGATTCCTCCTTCACTTTCCTTGTTGTAATAATTGGAACACTTATATGCGAAAATAGAATCTTCCAACACTGAAAATCCATGTGCAAACCCAGTCGGGACATACATCAGGTTATTTCTGTCGGCATCAAGAACAGTGGAATACTTCTCACCGAAAGTAAGAGAGCCTCTTCTCAAGTCTACAATCACATCCAAAACTTTGCCCTGAATCACGCGCACCAACTTCGCCTGAGCGAATTCTCCACGCTGGAAATGCAATCCACGAACTGTTCCTTTCTGAGAAAAGCTCTGATTATCCTGGACCCATCCATGGTTCACTCCTGCCGATTGTAACCAATCTGCTCTATAGGATTCAAAGAAATAACCTCTTTGATCTTCGAAAACTCTAGGGAAAATCTCTAATACACCCGCTAGAGGTGCTTTTTTTACTTGGGCCATCTAGGTATATGTTGGTTCCGGAATTAAAAGGCAAAATAACCACCCCTCAAAGGACTATCCTAATCAAGTCTAAGGAAATATGTCGAACTTTGTGCCATCTTTTCGCACAATTCGAAAAAACATGGCTTCAAATTACTATTTCTACGCAAATAGGAAACTAAATCCCGGTATTTCGCATTGTTTTGACATAGCATTTAACTTATGAGTAAACATTCCCGCAAACTTCAAAAACTATACGATACAGCTGAGAAAGAAGAAACTGCCATCTTAGTAAGTGTAGTCCGCCAGTATCAAACCGATCAGCAGACGGAGGAGTACTTGGATGAACTTGCATTTTTGACAGAGACTCTAGGAGCAAAGACAGTATATCGCTTTACCCAGAAAATGGAAAAGCCCGATATCAAAACTTTTGTAGGCTCCGGTAAGCTTGAGGAAATCCAGGCATATATCAAGCATTTCGAAGTAGATATGGTCATTTTTGATGACGATCTTTCCCCTTCTCAGATGAGAAATCTAGAGAATGAACTGAAGGTGACGATCTACGATAGATCACTTCTGATTTTGGATATTTTCTTACAAAGAGCCCAAACTGCCCAAGCCAAAACTCAGGTAGAATTGGCTCGCTTCCAATACTTATTGCCACGATTGACTAACCTATGGACTCACTTGGAGCGTCAGAGAGGTGGTACTACTACCCGTGGTGGGGCCGGTGAAAAAGAAATCGAAACGGATAAACGTGATATCAGAAACAGGATCACACTTCTCAAAGAAAAACTCCGGGAAATAGAGAAGCAGGGTGAAACCCAGCGCAAAGGCAGAAAAGGGATCGTTCGGGTGGCTGTAGTGGGTTATACCAACGTGGGTAAAAGCACGCTGATGAACCTCATCACCAAGACAAATATTCTGGCCGAAAACAAGCTCTTCGCCACCGTGGATTCCACTGTCAGAAAAGTTGTACTTGAAAATGTACCCTTCCTTCTTTCGGATACCGTCGGATTCATCCGGAAACTCCCCACACACTTAATTGCGGCTTTCAAATCCACCTTGGATGAAATTCGGGAAGCAGACTTACTTGTGCATGTGGTGGATATTTCCCACCCTCATTTCGAAGACCACATTGCCGTAGTCACTCAGACACTGAATGAAATCAAAGCAGGCGACAAACCTATTTTGCTTGTCTTCAACAAAATAGATTTGGTAGAAACCATGCCAAGTGAGGAAGAAAGCATGAAAATGACTGAACTGGAATTGGAAGAAGCCAATTTTGTGGATTTTGATGCGTTGGCAGAAGCTTATGAGAAGAAAACCGGAATTCCTCCTGTGTTTATGGCTGCTGTAAGTGGGCAGAATGTAGCTGAATTTCGCCAGGCTTTGATTACGGAAGTGAAAAAGCAACATCGAAAAATATACCCCAATTACTTGGAGGATGAAACATTCACCTTGGAAGGATAAGATGAATTTCTAGAGGCTGTCTCCTATTATGTTTTCTTGTCAGGCTGAGTAAGAAAAATTTAAGATTTACAAATGAATAATGACGGAAAGTGATGTAGAAATAAAGTTGGGTCACCCTGAGCGGAGTCGAAGGGTCCTCGACTCCGCTCGGACTGACACAACATTTGCACGCTTTTTTGAATTCCGTCATTGGTAGCAGCTTGCCTCGCCTTGGCGGGAAGTCGAAGCCTTTCATGTGACAATTAAACTCATTTTGACTTCCTGCCCTCCGGGAGGCGGGCGCTCAACCTGCCTGACGGCAGTCAGGTGTGACAATTATAAGCTATGAGACAGCCACTTTTTTCTGAAGGTCTGGGAATAACTACCTGTAAGGACTTTTCTTGGGTATGCTCTCACCTGCAAATTGCATCTGCGATAGTCATAGTAAAAACAAATGAGTCGCACGCGCCGCATTTCGGATTATTTTGAATATTCCCAAGATTCCAAAGTAAATACAGCTTTCTGAAAAATTCTCCCACTAAAAAGACAATACAGGATAGATAAACCAATTATATCAATTTGTTTGGTGCCATCGGGTAAAACCATTAATTAGCACCAATGAAAAATTTGATATTTCTTTTTATTGCTCTTGTCATCATGTTTTCCTGTTCGAAGAAACGTGAATTTGGAAGCGAAATAAGTACTGATTCAGAGCAAATCCAGAGAGGAAAGGTACTTTTTGAAAATAACTGCAGCACCTGTCACAGTTTCCAACAAAATGGAATCGGCCCCAATCTAAGCGGAGTAACCCATCATGTAGAGACTAAGTGGGTCAGAAATTTCATCAAAGATCCTTCTGCAATTATCGCCTCCGGAGATTCCCGCGCACTCAGTTTGGTGGAAAAGTACAAAACCCATATGCCTCCTTTCGCAGGACTTTCTGAAGGGGAAATTGATGCCTTGTTAAGTTACCTTCACACATATGAAGCACTTCCTGACACCGTACCGATCTTAGGTCTTGAGGATCCTATCCCGGACAGTATTCCGGATTCAGGGATACGGTTAGAGATAGAGTATTTTGCGCAGCTTCCTGCCTCAGACCAAAAAGCACCTATGGCTAAAATGACAAAAATGGAAGCTGAGAATAATTCGGGACGGCTTTTTATCAATGACCAGCGTGTAGGATTGTATGAATTGATTGGGGGAAAACCGACTCTTTATCTTCCCATAGCTGAGCTAAAACCCAATCTGGTAAGCCAGCCGGGATGGGCAACCGGCTTGGGCAGCTTTACTTTCCACCCTGAATTCACTGAGAATGGAATATTCTATACCGCACATACTGAGGCAGGAGGCACGGAAAAAGCCGATTACAGCTATCCGGACAGCATCCGCCATTTTATGCAATGGGTGCTGACGGAATGGAAAGCCGAAGATCCCAATGCTGCAAAATTCAAAGGAACCAACCGGGAAATGGTTCGGGTGGATATACCTTCTCAGGCACACGGTATGCAGGAAATCACCTTTAATCCCCGCTCCAAAAAAAGTGCTGATGATTATGGCCTGCTATATATCGGCTTTGGGGACGGTGGGCTGACGGAGCAGGGATTTGCCCATATTTCTGATAGTAGAGGGGATAATATTTATAGCAGCATTCTGAGAATCAATCCTCTGGGCAACAACAGTGTAAACGGTGCTTATGGCATTCCCCCTTCCAATCCTTTTGCCGGTAAAGAAGGCAAAGCCGGCGAAGTATATGCGTACGGCTTCCGAAATCCCAATCGCATCTTCTGGAATTCGGATGGAAATATGTTTGCAACAGATATAGGACAGCATTCTATAGAGGAACTTAATAAAATAGAGTCCGGAAAGTTCTACGGATGGCCGATTAGAGAAGGGCGTTTTGTAATCAACCCTTATGGTAAATTCAACGAGATTTTTCCTCTTGAAGAAGATGATGAAAAAATCGGTGCCACTTATCCTGAGATCCAACTGGATCATGATGAGATAGCCGCTATTTTTGCCGGATATGAGATGCCTTACGGCAAGCTGAAAGGCAAGTTAATCTTTGGTGATATTCCTTCAGGAAGACTGCTTTTCGCAGACCTGAAGGATCTCGGCAATATGAAAGTCCAAAGCTGGGGTGTGCTTTTCGAAGGGAAAGAAGTCACTCTACAGGAACTAGTGGAAAATGACAGAGTGGACCTCAAATTTGGTCAAGATGCCGATAAAAATGTCTATATCATGAGCAAAACAAACGGTAAGATCTATAAGATCAAGGAATAGAAATCGTCGAACTGAAATAAGAAGAAGCTGTCTCAAAAGTACCCGTCGTTGCGATCCGCCACAGGCGGAGAAGCAATCTTGTTATAAGTACATTGAGATTACTTCCTTTCACTCGTAATGACGGGGAAATTTGACATTTGAGACAGCCGCTTTTTATTAATTCCCCGAGATATTCATCGTTCCTACATAATAGTTTTCATCCACACTGATCTTTGCATTTTTCTGAGGCACGTCCACTGATTGCCAGTTTTGAGTTGGAATCAACCCCATTTCTTTACCATCGACATAGATTTTTACAGGCATTTCGAAGCCGTCAACCACATTTTCCCATCGGTAATACAACTCGCCATCTTTCAGATTATAGCTAAAAATCGGGATGCGGATATCTCTCAAGTATTGATCAAAAACCGGTTTAAGATTGATCCCCGCTTTTTGTATGATGTAATTTTCTATTTGGCGGGTGGAAACAGTCTTATGGTAAAACTCAGAGTTCAATCCGCGCAAAATTGATCTCCACTTCTCGTCGTCATTGATGATCTGACGAAGTGTATGAAGCATATTAGCACCTTTGTAGTACATATCACCCGATCCTTCAGAGTTGACATTATAGATACCAATGATGGGACTGTCATTGTTGATCGCCATTCTTGTTCCCAACACGTATTCTTTGCTTGCTTCCTTTCCATAGAAATAATCCAGAAAAAGATTCTCCGAATAGGCCGTGAAACTCTCATGTATCCACATATCGGCTACATCCCGGTAGGTGATGTTATTGGCAAACCATTCGTGACCTGACTCATGAATGATGATAAAATCAAACTTCATTCCCCAGCCGGTACCGCTCAGATCACGGCCTAAGTAGCCGTTCTCAAAGTTATTGCCATAAGTCACCGAGCTCTGGTGCTCCATACCCAAGTAAGGTGCTTCCACCAGCTTGTAGCTATCCTCATAGAATGGATATGGTCCAAACCAATGCTCAAATGCTTCCATCAACCTAGGTGCATCTGCAAATTGCTTTTTGGCTTTCTTTAGATTATCCCTGAGCACGTAATAATCCATATCCAGTTCGCCCTTTTCACCTGCGTATTTTTCACCGAAGTGGACATAATCACCCACGTTGATATTGATGCCGTAATTGTTGATTGGATTTTTCACTTCCCAGTGATAGGTCTTGGTCTTGGCGGCTTTATCATGATCTGTCCCGATCAGCCGACCGTTGGAGACATCCATCAGATTCTCGGGTACCGTCACACTAAGTAAAACTCCTTGGTCAGGTTCGTCATAGCCATGGTCTTTATTCGGCCACCAGATGCTGGCCCCTATTCCCTGATTGGCATTGGCAATAAATGGCAAGCCATTATTATCGGTTTTCCAAGCCAATCCTCCATCCCAGGGAGGGCGAACCGCCTCCACCGGCTTTCCTGAAAAAGTCAATACCACTTCTTTTTCTTCCCCCACATTTTGCGCTGCTTGCAACGTAATGAAATGTGCATTTCCATCGTGTTCGATTTCCAGTTGAGTTCCATCTTGCTCTGCATTCGTCAGCTGCATAGGTGCCTGCAAGTCGATTTGCATGCGCTTCAGTGGCTCCAGCACTTTGTACAGAACGGTGTTTTTCCCCGAAAGCGACTTGGTATCAGGATCTACTTTTACTTCCAAATGATAATGCTGCAAGTCCCACCAAGCCCGCTCAGGAGTAATTGTGCCGCGTAGCGTATCCTGTCTGGTAAAAGTTTCACCATGGGGGAACATTTGTGCTTGGGCACTGAGGCAAAATAGAAGGCAAAGACTAACAAGTATGGCTCTCATAGGGAAGTTGAAATTAGGGATTTGAACTTACAAGATACCGGGAAGGATTAATTGAAAAACCATAATTTTCCACGAAAGGACTTAATTTTAGTAAAAATTCTATGATTATCCGCAATGATACCAGTAGCCATATTTTCCTTGCTTTATTGGCTGGAAGACCGATGACAGATGACCGAAGCAGCCTCCTCGTCCCGATGGCTATCGAGATTACCAAATCTTATATCGCTTTTGCTTCCTTACCGGTAGAAAAGCGGATATACAGTAAAAATTTTAACCTCAACTTATGCAAAATCCAGATGAATCGATGCTAATCAATTATAACAACCGTTCTTTCCGTGCTGTACAAAACACCGAAAATGGAGAAACGTCTGCAGAGACTATTTTTCGCTATAAGCAGGATGCCAATATTCTAACTGCCGAATATGCCGGCGGGAAAATCCTAAAAGGACATCTGATAGGTTTGGTGGACGAGTCCGGAAACATCAATATGCGTTATCATCAAGTGAATGAGAAAGGCGAATTGATGACTGGGATTTGCCATTCTAAACCTGAAATCTTGGAAAACGGTAAAATCCGTCTTCACGAAACTTGGGAATGGACTTCGGGTGATCGCTCAAAAGGAGAGTCGGTTATCGAGGAGATTTGATTGAGAAAAATGGTTAACTTACAGAAGCTCAAATGTAAATGGTTATGAATAAGGAAAAATTGAAGTCGGATATATATTCCATGATAGCGGATGTGGAGAGCGAAGAATGGCTTGAAGAAATCAAACTATTTTTGTCCAATCGAGCAGACTATGAGGCAAGATTAAATTCTATAGCACAGGTAAGCGAGGAGGATATAAAATATGGTAGAGTAATGGATATTGAGGAAATAAAGAAAAGAATTTTCCGCAAACTACATAAATGAAAATCCATTTTACGGAGGAAGCTTGGAATTCACTAGATAAAACGACTGACTTCTATCTTTTCGAACTTGAAATACCTGCCTTCATTGTAGATAAAATTGTTAGAGAATTATTAAAAAAAGTACAACTACTGGTTGAAAATCCATATTTGGGCCAGAAGGAGCCATTCTTATCTCATTTGGGCAAAAATCATCGCCGTATCTTTTACATGAATATTAAAATAATTTATAGAATTGAAGAGGATAAGCTATATATAACTGATTTCTTCGACTCTCGACAAAATCCCTCAAAAATGAAATTCTGACTACCAAGAGAGACTTCTTTTAAAGGCAATTGAAGGGGAAGAAGATATCTAATACGGAAGATTATTGGATCTGGAAGAAGTAAAATTAAAGCTTTTTGAAAAATTGAAATCACGATCAGAAGATGTGAAAAACGGGAAACTTATCACCCAGAAGGATTTAGATAAAGAGTCTGAAATCTGGTAAAAGAGTTGTCTGGCCTTCTATGACAAAAAGCGATTCAAAACAAGTACCTCAATGATTAACCTGCGTTCTCTGCGAAAACCTCCGTGCTCACCGCGGTTAGAAAAAATCGCCCAGCGGAATCCCCATCCGCCAGGCAACTTGTTTTTAGCTCACAGGCTCAGTCACTGCTTCACGCAGTTTCTTTGCGGCAGACACCATTTCGATCAGTGCCTTTCTGGTTTCTTCCCAGTGTCGGGTTTTTAAGCCACAATCCGGATTCACCCATAGATTTGCCGCAGGAATTACTGCCTTAGCTTTTTCCATTAATGCAATCATTTCGGCTTTAGAGGGCACCCGTGGCGAGTGAATATCATAGACTCCCGGGCCAATTTCATTTGGATAATTAAACTCCGCAAAAGCATCCAATAACTCCATTTGAGACCTAGAACATTCTATAGTAATCACGTCCGCATCCATGTCAGCGATGTTCTGGATGATGTCATTGAATTCCGAATAGCACATGTGCGTGTGGATCTGGGTTTCGTCTTTCACCCCGCTGGCGGAAATTCTAAACGCACGAACGGCCCATTCCAAGTAATTCTGCCAATCAGCTTTACGAAGCGGAAGCCCTTCTCTGATCGCAGGTTCATCGATCTGAATTACGCCGATTCCGGCCTTTTCCAAATCCACTACTTCGTCACGGATAGCCAAAGCAATCTGAGTACACGTTTGGGATCTAGGCTGATCATTACGCACAAAACTCCACTGCAGGATCGTCACCGGCCCTGTTAACATTCCCTTTACAGGTTTGTCAGTAAGAGACTGGGCAAAAGCCGACCAACGTACCGTCATCGGCTCAGGTCTGTATACATCGCCGTAGATAATCGGTGGCTTCACACAGCGGCTTCCATAGCTCTGCACCCAGCCAAACTTGGTAAAAGCAAACCCGGCCAATTGCTCGCCGAAATACTCAACCATATCATTACGCTCAAATTCACCATGCACGAGCACATCCATCCCGATTTCTTCCTGCCACAGGATCGAATCTTTGGTCTCATCTTCCAAGAGCTTTTCATAAGCTTCCTTGGTCAAATCGCCTTTCTTAAATCTAGCTCTCCAAGAACGTACTTCTGTAGTCTGTGGAAAAGAGCCAATCGTAGTAGTGGGAAAAAGTGGGAGATTTAGCGACGCTTTTTGCTTGGATTGGCGGCTTGAGAAGTTACTTTCACGCTGATCATCGGTTTTTGCGATGGATTTCACCCGATCTTTGACCTGCGGGTTGTGGATAAGAGTTGAGGATTTTCGGCTGGCGATGGCTACCACATTTTGCGAAAAATCCTCCAAAACCTGTATGTCTTTATCATTTTCTACCAACTTTTTCAGGATCACAATCTCAGCGATTTTCTGCTTCGCAAAAGCCAACCATTGCTTTACTTCAGCCGGAAGAGTTTCTTCATTTGTCTCCAAATCCAAATCGCACGGTGAATGGATCAGCGAACAGGAAGGTGCTATCCAAATACGGTCAGCGCCGATTTTGTCAATTACTTTATTGATCTGAGAAAGAGAGTTCTGAAAGTCATTCTTCCAGATATTTCTTCCATCCACTACTCCCAATGACAAGTTGACGTTGGCTTTCAATTTTCCCGAATCCAGAATATCATCCAATTGGGACGGACAACGCACCAAATCCAAGTGCAACGTATGAACCGGAAGAGAAAGTGCGATTTCGAGATTTTCCCCGAAACAGTCGAAATAGTTGGCAAGGATAATTTTGAGAGAAGGAAATGCCTTTTTTATCTCCTCATAGACGTATGAAAATGCCTTTTTCTCCTTTTCGGTAAGATCCATTGCCAAGAATGGTTCGTCAAACTGCACAAATTCTACATGAAGAGCGTCAAGCTTTTTCAATATTTCCAAGTAAACAGGAAGGAGGTTTTTGATCAGATCAATCCGCTCAAAACCTTCTTCTTTTTCTTTACCCAAAAGTAAATATGAGACAGGTCCGATCAGGACAGGCTTGGTCAAAATCCCAAGCTGTTTTGCTTCGGAAAATTCCTTGATGACTTTGGTGGAGAACAGTTTAAACTCCTGATTTTTGGTAAACTCAGGAACAATGTAATGGTAATTCGTATCAAACCATTTGGTCATCTCCATCGCGGTGATGTCCAAACCATTTTGCTGATAGCCACGGGCCATCGCAAAATACAAGTCCAGTTCATTTCCACCTTTCTGCAAAATCACCTCATGATAGCGCTCAGGAATGGCGCCTACCATCAGAGACATATCCAAGACTTGGTCATAGAAGGAAAAATCATTGGAGGGTACCAATTCGATTCCGGCATCCTTTTGAAGTTTCCAGTTGCCCTTGCGAATACTTTCTCCCGCAGTGAGCAGGTCAGAAAGTGTGATTTTACCTGACCAATACTGTTCACAGGCTTTTTTAAGTTCTCGGTGGCTACCAATTCGCGGATAGCCAAGATTATGCGTCTGCATCTCTTTTAACTGTTAATGATGAATAATTAGTTAAAAGCTCTTTGGCTTGATTTCACCATGCAGGCAAATTCGGCAATCGGAAAAGTGAAATACGCACATAGAAGGTCAAGTCTGTGCCGCATGACACAGATGAACAGAACTATAAGAAGCGTATCAAACTTGACTAAAAGGCCTCTTTTCGCGGAAGCATTGTCAATTCGGAATAGGCAGGTCTCCTGACTTGTAGCGACTCTCATCGTCCTTCCCGTCTCCATGGTGTCGGTGACAGTGGACATGCGAGGATGATTGTCTTTGGTATGCTACTTACAGTTGCGCGACAGTTCGTGATTTACACACGATTCCCTATTAATCTACAGCTAAGTAAAACCCCTTCCGGTTGATTAAGAAATAAAGTTAAGAACTATTTCAGCGGTGAAAGTACGGAATTTTATTGAATGAACTTTATATTAGATTATTATCCGCAATGTTGCCGGTAGCCATATTCCTTTGCTTATCGGGCTGGAAGACTCCGCCACGTCGGACAGGCGATGACGCCTGCCTGGCCGATAGGCAGGGAAGACAGAAGTAAACTTGACGCTAATGTTTTTCGAATCGATGTGATTTTGTCCCAGAAACTAACTTGTCCTCTACCGCACTGAAAAAGTCTTGATACTTGATACCAACTACTAGCTACTCAATTAAAGTCACATTCTTATCCTCCACTCCTTTGGGTAATAGTTATTCACACGGTTGCCGAGGTTTTTGATCCAACCAAGCGGTAAATTTTTATAGGTCATCAGCACCCATCCGGTCGAAAAATTATCAGTGACTAGATCATTTTTTCTAAGAAATTCAACAGCTTCCGCTTCCGAAAGCTCATGTGTAGGGAAATTGTTTTTAGGTAAAACAGAGACAGCCCATTCATGACTTGGAATCCAGTCATTCTTCTGCTTTTTGCCCAACTCCACCCCGAAATACTTCAAGCTCATGTGTTGGGAAATCTTCTGAAAATGCAGATTCCAGTCAATTGAAATCCTGAAATAAGAATCATTCA
Organism: Algoriphagus sp. 4150; assembly: GCF_031457395.1. NCBI lineage: Bacteria > Pseudomonadati > Bacteroidota > Cytophagia > Cytophagales > Cyclobacteriaceae > Algoriphagus > Algoriphagus sp. 4150. The sequence continues at coordinate 318,229 of NZ_JAVDWS010000002.1, read as the reverse complement.
GTGTGTAATATTTACCACTGCCATCAAACCCTAATTCTTCATCCAATACGGAGGATTCTCTATTCCATATTTCCTTCAAGTAAGGGTGCTTGAAGTCTTTTACCCGCTTCGGTTCTTGGATATATGCTTCTGCTGACCTCTTCAAAACCGTGATAAAAAAGCCTTCTCCCTCCACCAGATGAGGAAAAAAACGATACCCATAAAAAGTCTTCCCATCCGAATCCACAGACGTTTCCCTAATATTCCAACCGGCATCAAGTGGAATTCTGACAGGCTCATAGGAAAATTCTTCCGTCAAAAACCGGATCATATCTTCATTTTCCTGCTCATTGAACGTACAGGTGCTGTATACCAAATACCCATCCGCTTTCACCAACGCTCCTGCCTGATCCATAATCCGCTTTTGACGGGCGGAGCAAAGCTGGACATTATCCAGTGACCATTCTTCCCTTGCTTGAGCATCCTTGCGAAACATACCTTCTCCAGAGCAGGGAGCATCTACCAAAACCAAGTCAAAAAAGCCTTCCAAGGGCCCAAAATGCTCCGGATCATTATTGGTCACCACTGCATTTCCCAATCCCCACTTGATGATATTTTCCTTCAAAATCTGAGCTCTGGGTTGGATGACCTCATTAGCAATCAGCATTCCTTCATCTCCCAAATACGAAGAAAGCAAAGTGGATTTTCCCCCTGGAGCGGCTGCCAAATCCAGGTAAATTCCCTTGGGAATATGCAAGGAATGAAGAATATGTTCTATAAACATCGACGATGCTTCCTGCACGTAATAAGCCCCGGCGTGTATCGAGGGATCGAGTGTAAAAGCAGGTCGTTCTTCCAAAAAAAATCCGGTTTTAGACCAAGCGATGGGCGTACTTGGCCAAGAAAGTGAAAAAGTTTTGGATGGATTTACTCTGATAGAAGTGCGGGAAGTATTGTTAATTGCCTTTCTAAATTGCTCAAATTCGGCTTTACCGAGTAGTTCGAGCATCTGAGACTCGAAGGCGACAGGAAGTTTGGTTTCTGGCATGGCGTAAAGATAAGGCATCAGTTTTCAGTCTCAGTAATCAGTTTTCAGAATCATGCTGTTTTAAGGAACCTATTAAATTGGTAGATTGTCCAAAATCTTAAGAAATTATGGAAATAGCTTCAAAAATTATCATCGCCCTTATTGCCGCACTCCATCTCTACTTTTTATATTTCGAAATGTTCGCTTGGGAAACTATCGGCAGAAAAACTTTCAAGCAACTACCTGCTGAATTATTTCCTAAAACCAAAGGTTTGGCTGCCAATCAAGGCTTATACAATGGCTTTTTGGTAGCAGGATTGGTTTGGTCGCTTTTGATTTCAGATCCGGTCTGGGCTGATTATGTGGCTATCTTCTTTTTGGGTTGCGTACTTGTCGCAGGCATTTTCGGTGCGTTGACAGCAAGTAAAAAAATCTTCTGGGTACAGGGATTGCCGGCACTGATCGGGTTGATTTTGGTGCATTTTAAATAGGGGGTTTACCGCGGAGACGCAGAGGGCGCAGGAGTAGATTTAGAATATTTTCGCAATTCTTCTAACTTCGAAATCGTCCAGTTTTATAAAATCTTACTTTTTATTATGACTGAAAACGAAATTTCATCCAAAAATATTGGCGCTGCGATAGAGGTTCACAAGCAACTCGGCCCTGGTTTATTGGAAAGTAGCTATGAAAAATGCTTGGCTTTTGAATTAATTCAGCAAGGATTGGAAATAAAAACCCAAGTTGCTGTACCTGTAATTTACAAAGGAAATAAACTTGAAGTAGGTTACAGACTTGATATTTTGGTTGAAGAAAAAGTTATCATAGAAGTCAAGACTGTGTCTGAATTGGCGCCTATTCACAAAGCTCAATTGCTAACATATTTAAAGCTAACTGGAATTAAACTTGGCTTATTGATCAACTTTAATTCCATCAAACTAATCGATGGAGTAAAAAGAGTTGCGAACAATTTATAAAAGGTATTTGCTTCAATAATGAAAAAGGCGCAAAGTTCATATAAATAAACCCTGCGCCCTCTGCGACTCTGCGGTTCTAAATCTTACAAATCATCCTCCTCGAAATCATCTACATCCCCAGCCCCCATATCAAACATGGAACTGAATAAGTCCTTGAACTGCAATCCCGTATCCAGTACTTTTTTGCTGAGTTGGGAGAATTCTGCCAGACCATGCAGCGCAAACTCCATAAAGAATTCCTTCTCCTTTTCAGGCAGATTTTTAACCAGTTGTATCACTACTTCTTCCAATCCCGGCACAGAATGAAGCGCCGATTTGTAGTCTTTGTCAGCTTGAGAAACCAAGATATCCAACTCATTCCCTTCGCCGAACCATGCCAACGGTAGTACATAGGGATTGCCTTGTTTTTCTTTTTTCTTCTGCTCCGGTGAAGGGAAATAATTTACAAATTGCGTACGTATCGCTTTCCCAATTAAATTGTAAGCAACCAATCCCGCGCCTTCCTGCTCTCCTTCATAGACCAGTTCCACTTTTCCCGTGATTGCAGGGATTACTCCGATCAGATCAGCAATTCTAATGATGGTATTGCTTTCTCCATTCCTATACATTCTACGCTCCGCTGCTGAGATCAAATTCTCATACGCCGAGATCGTCAATCTAGCAGAAACACCACTTTTCTCATCTACATATTCTGAACTCCGTGCCTCGATTGCAATCTGCTCGATCAAGTCCTTCATCAGCTCAGGGACATAGATATTATCCACAGGCTTGCCTTTCAGATTAGCTTCCTGAGCAGTAATTCTTCTGCCAATCTCGATAGATTTAGGATAATGCGTGATGATCTGACTTTCAATTCTATCTTTCAGAGGCGTAACTATACTTCCCCTGTTGGTATAATCCTCCGGGTTTGCGGTAAAGACAAACTGGATATCCAGCGGCAATCTCAATTTGAATCCACGAATCTGAATATCTCCTTCCTGCAAAATATTGAACAGAGCCACCTGTATTCTAGCCTGCAAATCCGGTAATTCATTGATCACAAAAATGGAACGGTGAGACCTCGGCACCAAGCCATAATGAATCACCCGCTCATCGTTATAGCTCAGCTTCATCGTAGCGGCCTTGATAGGATCCACATCTCCGATCAGATCGGCTACAGATACATCCGGCGTAGCCAATTTCTCCGTGTAGCGATCATGTCTATGCCACCAAGCGACTGGTGTATTGTCACCTTTTTCCTCGATCAAATCTTTGGCAAAAGAGGTCAGGGGCTGTAAAGGATCATCATTCAGCTCAGAACCAAAAACCACAGGTACATATTCATCCAGAAGATGTGTCATCATTCTGGCAATCCGTGTTTTTGCCTGTCCTCTCAGCCCAAGCAAATTGATATTATGCCGGGAAAGAATCGCGCGCTCAATGTCCGGAATCACTGTGTCCTCGTATCCCCATATTCCTTCGAAGACATTTTCTTTCTTCTTGATTTTCAAAATCAAGTTGTCACGAAGCTCTTCTTTGATGGATTTGGATTGGTAGCCGGCAGCTTTAAGTTGGCCGAGGGTTTTTATTTGTGTGCGTTCTTTTGACGTCAATTTTTGGTAGTCCATATTGCTTAAAAGCGTTTCGTTCTATTTCTTCTATAATCTTCAAAAATCAGATCGCCAAGCCCCTTCAAGCTACTGTAATAGGCGTTTCCGTTGTTTACTTTGGTAAATTCTTTGACAAATTCCTTCAAATAAGGGTCCGAAGCAATCATAAAAGTAGTCACCGGGATTTTCAGTTTTCGGCATTGTGCGGCGAGTTTCAGAGTTTCACTCAAAATTTTGCTGTCGATGCCAAAAGCATTCTTGTAATATTTGATTCCTACTTTCAGACAAGTGGGCTTGCCATCGGTGATCATAAAAATCTGCTTGTTTGGGTTCTTTCTTCTTCGTAATAAATCCATCGCCAGTTCCAGTCCAGCAACTGTATTGGTGTGATAAGGCCCAACTTGCAAATACGGCAAATCCTTGATTTCTATCTGCCAGGCATCATTTCCGAAAACGATGATATCCAGCGTATCTTTTGGATAGCGGGTTTTGATGAGTTCCGCCAAAGCCATGGCCACTTTCTTGGCAGGGGTAATTCTATCTTCCCCATACAAAATCATGGAGTGCGAAATATCGATCATCAGCACCGTGGAAGTCTGGGAGCGGAATTCATTTTCCACCACTTCCAAATCATCTTCGGTCAGAAGGTAATCTCCCGAAAAGCCATGGTTTGCCTGAGCATTTCGTAGCGAATCTGTCAACGCAATCTGATCCAGATTATCTCCAAATTCATAAGCTCTGCGATCCGTACCCCGTTCTTCTCCTTGCCCGGAATGGGTGGTTTTATGTTGTCCTGATTTACCCCGCTTGAGTTTGCCGAAAATCTCTTCCAATGCTGACTTCCGTATCGTCTGTTCAGATTTTCCGGTGATCTTAAATTCACCTTTTTGATTTTCCTCGGTCAGATAGCCCTTACTTTTCAGGTCTTCGATAAAGTCCCCTATTCCATAATTCGGATTGGTCATTCCATACCGATTATCCAAATTGGTCAGCCAGCTCAATGCCTCTGCAGCATCCCCGCCGGTCATAGTGACGAGTTGCAAAAATATATTCAGCAGATTCTCAAACGTATTCTTCTCAGGATCCTGAGTGGGCACGAACTGAGTAAATCGAAATCCTTTCATTGTTAGATTTTAGTAACAAGATTCAAGACACAAGACAGCTTGGTTTTACATCTACCAACCGGTCTCATGCTTATATCAAAATAAGTCGGAAATAATTGAAATTCTAATGAAAGCCTATTTGTAAACCTCCGACAAAGCACATAACACACAGATGGGTAATGGAGTTTAATAAACGGAGCAAAAACACGAAAAAGATAATTGTCAGGATTCGAAAAATTCTTTTGGCGACATAACTGGAATTTCACCGTTTGCATAGTTAAAGTCTTTTCTATCCCGTGTGATTAAAAAATCCATTTTATTGTCCACAGCAGTAAAATATTGAAGACCATCCTCTTTGTCTTTAAAATCTGAATTCATAGCATTTAAAAACGCTTCTTTTCCCCCTGAAATCACTCGACAAAACTCCATAAACTGCAGCAATTTTTCTTTAGCATCAACTAGTTTGTACCTGTCAAAGGACATATAAATCAGCAGACCTAAAGAAACTTCAGAAATAAAAAGTTGAGCTTCTCCTTCAGCTACCAAGGAAAGAAATGGCTTAGATTCCTCAATAAACGGCTCCCGGTTTGCCACTAAATCGAGCGCAACATTCGAATCCAAAAATATCCTATACATATTTTTTATTTCGGTGTTCGCGGATTAATTCTTTGTCCGATTTTTCAAAGGCTTTGATTGGAGTTTCTCTTTTTAATCTTTCTAAAAATCGTGCAGCGGCAAGCTGTTCCGGGGTTTTCTCTACTTCCGGATTTTCCTTTTCAAAAATCTCCTCAAACATTTTTGAAAGCGAAATACCTCTATTAGCAGCCTTAAGCTTGGCTTTCTCTACAATTTCTTTTTCTACAGTGAGCGTGAGTTTGGTCTTCATGATTACACGTATTTGAAATAAATATACGTGTATTATGTGTGAAATAGTTCCACAATGGTTTAAGATTCTTCCTTAAAGCTTAACTCCCCTATCTTTGCCCTGTGACTCCCACCGAGAAAAATGCTTCCATCATCAAGTCTACCGCCAAGCGGCTGGGGTTTGATTTCTGTGGAATAGCAAAAGCGGGATTTTTGGAGGAGGAAGCACCTAGACTGGAAGAGTGGCTGAACCGCAATTACCACGGTCAAATGGGCTATCTGGCGAACCATTTTGACAAGAGGCTCGACCCAACCAAACTCGTGGAAGGCGCCAAAACAGTAGTTTCACTCATTTACAATTACTATCCCAAGGAGAAGCTGCCAACAGGAAACTCTAATATCAAACTCGCCAAATACGCCTATGGTGAGGATTATCATTTTGTAATCCGGGACAAACTCAATGAATTTCTGGAAATCCTCAGAGAGGAAATCGGTGAAATCGATGGGCGTGGGTTTGTGGATTCCGCTCCGGTCATGGAGCGTCAATGGGCACAGAAAGCAGGCTTGGGTTGGCTGGGGAAGAATAGCCTTCTACTTAATAGAGAAATGGGAAGTTTCTTTTTCCTTGCCGAACTCATCATCGACTTGGAAGCAACTCCTGATAATCCCTTGACAAAGGATTACTGCGGCACCTGCACAGCCTGTATCGATGCCTGCCCCACGGATGCCATAGTGGACAATGGGGTAGTGGACGGTTCCCGCTGCATCTCTTATCTGACTATTGAACTGAAAGATGCCATTCCTGACGAGTTCAAAGGCAAAATGGACAACTGGGCTTTTGGCTGTGATATATGTCAGGATGTATGTCCCTGGAATCGCTTTTCCAAACCTCATCAGGAACCACTATTCACACCGAACGAGGAACTTAAGCAGCTGTCAAAATCTGATTGGCAGGAAATCACAGAGGAAACTTTTCGTAAGGTTTTCAAAAAATCAGCAGTAAAGCGCACTAAACTTGCCGGAATCAAAAGAAATGTCGACTTTTTAAAATCAAATTAACTTCAGAGAAATTCCTATGAGCCCGCAAACGCCAAATCTTAAATCTGTACAGAAACTTTTAAAACCTAAAAGGAAAAAAAGGAGAAAGACACATAAAATTGGCTTGCCTCCGGCAGCATTGGTTTTCACGGGAGATAAAAAGCTTGAAACAGTACTAATCAACCTAATCACCTATGATGAGATTGCTATCTACGAGGAATCCATCCACCTCGATCAGCTGGAAGAGCATCTGAAGCTAAAGAAAAAGGTGATTTGGATAGATATCATAGGACTTCACGACGTGGAGTTACTTGAGAAAGTCGGCTTGCTTTTTGGCATACATAAACTTACCCTCGAGGATATACTGAGTGTAGAACAGCGCCCAAAAATGGAAGTCTTTGATAACTACCTTTTTGCGGCACTTAAGATGATCCAATGCACTACTCCAGAGTCTCCTATTGACGATGAGCAGATCAGTTTTATCCTAAAAGATGGAATTCTTCTGACTTTTCAAGAGAAAAGAGGCGATGTGTTTGAGTTTGTACGAAGCCGCCTGACAGACCAGAAGCGTACTATACGCCAACGTAAAGCAGATTATTTACTCTATGCATTACTCGATGCGGTCATTGACAACTACTTTACCGTAATGGAAAATGTAGGCGAAAGAATAGAGAATCTGGAATCGCTGGCAATGACTGCGCCGGGCAATGAAACGCTTAACGCCTTATACTTGCAAAGACGTGAAATGATGGACCTCCGACGATCGGTCTATCCGCTAAGAGAGGTAATAGGTTCTTTTGACAAGTATGCAGATGACAAAATAAGTCCGGAAACCAGGCCATTCATTCGTGATCTTTATGAAAACACAATTCAGGTAATCGAGACCATGGAAGTATTCCGGGATATGTCTTCCGGAGTGCTGGACCTTTATATGAACAGCCTCTCCAACCGCATGAATAACATCATGAAGGTACTGACCATCATTTCTACCATCTTTATTCCTTTGAGTTTTATCGCAGGAGTATATGGGATGAATTTTGACAATATGCCTGAACTTCACTGGAAATACGGCTATTTCTATGTGATAGGTGGAATGGCTCTGGCAATTATGGGAATGTTATTTTATTTCCGAAAGAAAGATTGGCTGTAGCTTATTGAAGCTTAAGAATAACTTCTTTTCTTCCATTCTTCAGTAACATCGTGTTGTCCTCTATCTCGTAATACCTTACTTGATCCAGAAGATCCAAGAATCTATTCTCAAAACTCAGGTTTTGACAAGCCATCCGTGTAGCCCCTATCTGTGAGAATTTCAAAGATTTCCTCTTATCCAGCACGAAATCTCCAAAAATCCGATTACATCCTCCACTCCCATTGACAAGTCCATTTTCTGAGTTGAATATTAAATGGGCGTCAGTCGGAGATCCTGACGTCTGAACAGGGGTACCCATCATCTCTACTACGGTCAGGTGTCTGTCATACCAATTTTTGCCCGGAAATGAATGGGAGCTACAGGACACAAGTCCAAAAATGACAATTGCATAAATTAAATTTTTCATAGTTGGTTTAGCTTATTTACAATTAAGACACCCATAAAGACGGAAAGTCACACTAATCGTAAACTCAAAATGCCTTCAGGCTGATATCCAAGCTCTTCACAGAATGTGTAAGCGCACCCATGGATATAAAATCCACTCCACATTCCGCTACCGGAACCAAGGTCTCCTCTGTGATTCCTCCGGATGCTTCAGTTTTATACCGTTCTCCTATCATACTTACCGCTTCACGCATCGTGGCATAGTCCATATTGTCCAGCATAATCTGATCTACTCCACCTACTTCCAGCACTTGCTTGACTTCGTCCAGATTCCGGGTTTCGATTTCTATCTTCAGATCGAGTTGATTTGCTTCCAAATAAGCCTTGGTACGTTCTATCGCCTGACGGATCCCGCCCGCAAAATCCACATGATTATCCTTCAGCATCACCATATCATAAAGTGCAAAGCGATGATTGACTCCGCCTCCGATATGCACGGCCCATTTTTCCATCAACCGGAAATTTGGTGTAGTCTTCCTTGTATCCATCAGACGGGCTTTTGTATGAATAATCTTCTCAGTGAGGCGATGAGTCAGCGTAGCAATACCACTCATGCGCTGCATGCAGTTTAGTACCAGTCTTTCGGAAGAGAGAATGGATGCAGAAGAGCCTTTTACTATCAGCCCAATAGTTCCATACTTCACTTCATCACCATCTTGTGTAAGAAGTTCTACCTCAAGTTCCGGATCGAACGTCTTGAAAATCCGCTCTGCCATTTCCACTCCTGCCAAGATCCCATTGTCTTTGATCAACAATTTTGCTTGGCCGGTTTTTCCTTTAGGAATAGAAGATAGAGAGGAATAGTCCCCCGGGCCTATATCTTCGGCAAAAGCTGCAGTAATAAAGGCGGAAATGGCCTCTTCTGTGAGATAGGATGGATTCATGCCCAAAAATAAGGATTTGAAGCTCCCGCAGTGGAGCAAAGCCGCAAATTTCTTTTAGTTAGTAGAGGCAAATTTTGCTTTGATGACCCTATCAGGCTAGACAAATCCTACTAGTCAATTCTCAAATTCCATGGTCAAGGTAGAATAAACAGCTTCTACCCTGCAATCCTCCGTGTATCTCACCGGTCAATAAAAAATGCGCTAGCCTTTTACAAATTCAAGGCTGTAAATTTTGAAGTCTGAGGCTTGCTGAGAAACTTTTATGAAGACTTTAAAAACTCCTTGACCTGTCTGATAATCACCTATATAAGAACTTAAGCTGGGATTGTTTTCACTCCGAAAAACAAGACTGAATCCTTGGGATGGATTTTTCCTAAAAAAATCTTTCAGTACAAGTTCTGCCTGATTTTTAGAATAATCTCCCTGCAATCCGTTAATGTTTAAAGAAATGCTAGAATCAAAATGTTTTGCCAAGTCACTGCTGGAGCCATTTTCTATGGCAGAAACAACCGTATCGATGGAATTAAAGGTATTAACTTCCCGTGCAGGAGATTGGATAAACAGGAAGATTGATACGATTAAACTTAGTACTGAGGTCATTGCCCTTGCTAGGCAAATACTAAGCCAAAAAAGGAATCAAGTTCTGCATTTTAAAGTTTACCAATTACACATCCTTGAAGTTTTGTCTAATCGGGATTTCGAGGCAACTTTGCTCTGAATTATAATATATTTGCGGTATGGATAAGAAAGTACTTTTAATGATTTTGGATGGCTGGGGAATAGCCACCAACCCTTCAGTTTCTGCGATTGACAAAGCTAAGACACCGTTTGTTGACAGCCTTTACACCAAATATCCACACGCTAGTTTGGAAGCTTCAGGGCTTGCTGTAGGCTTGCCTGAAGGGCAAATGGGTAATTCCGAAGTGGGTCATATGAACATCGGAGCCGGTCGCGTAGTCTATCAGGATTTGGTGAAAATAAACCTTGCCGTAGAAAACAAGGAATTGAATACACATCCGGTTTTGGTAAATGCATTTGCAAAGGCTAAAGCGGCAAACAAAAAGGCTCACTTTATGGGCTTACTTTCCGACGGTGGAGTACATGCACATATTACCCATCTAAAAGGACTCTGCGATGCTGCAAAATTTAACGGTATGGAGAATGTCTTTATCCATGCTTTCACTGATGGAAGAGATACTGATCCAAAGGGGGGCATAGGTTACTTAGAAGATCTTCAAGCACACTTGACCCATTCCGCAGGACAGATCGCTTCAGTGGTAGGGAGATATTATGCCATGGACAGAGACAATCGCTGGGAGCGTGTGAAGCTTGCCTACGATGCCATGGTGAAAGGTGAAGGTGAAAAATCCAAGGATATCATTGCCTCCATGCGCAAATCATACGAAAACAACGTCACAGACGAATTCATCAGGCCGATCATCCATGCCGGTGCTAACAATAAGCCATTGGCTACAATAGAAGATGGCGATCTGGTCATCTGCTTCAACTTCCGTACAGATAGGGGTAGAGAGATTTCCCAGGCTCTTACCCAGCGTGATTACGAGGATTTCAACATGAAAAAACTGAATGTAGATTACATCACGTTTACAAACTATGATGCTACATTCAATGGAGTAGAGGTGCTTTTTGATAAAGACAACCTAAATAATACACTGGGTGAAGTGTTGGAAAGAGCGAGTAAAAAGCAGATCCGTATAGCTGAAACAGAGAAATATCCACACGTAACCTTCTTCTTTTCCGGTGGAAGAGAAAATGAATTCATAGGAGAAAGCAGATTGCTCTGCCCATCTCCAAAAGTGGCTACCTATGATCTAAAGCCGGAAATGAGCGCTTTTGAAATCGCTTCCAAAATCAACAGTGAACTGAAAAAGAAAAGTGCTGATTTCATTTGCCTAAACTTTGCAAATGCAGACATGGTAGGTCACACAGGTGATTTCGACGCAGCCGTGAAAGCTTGTGAAGCGGTAGATACCTGTGCAGAAAGTGTGATTACTACAGCTTTGGCCAACGACTACACCATCATTGTCATAGCAGATCATGGCAATAGCGATATGATGATCAATGAAGATGGTACTCCGAATACTGCGCATACTACTAACCTTGTACCCTGCATCATGGTAGACAAGCATGACAGGCTTACTATTACCGATGGGAAATTGGGAGATTTGGCACCTACCATCCTTAAGCTGATGGGAGTGGAAAAGCCAGAAGAAATGACCGGAAATATTCTGTTGACTTAATGAAGCATTACAAAAGTTTTTCCTTCGGGATTCTCTTTCTTACTGTTTTTGGGCTGTTTTCTTGTGTGGATGAAACTACAAACGCGCTTGAAAAACAGCCTTATTTTGATCTCAAAGGTTTTATCGAAAGTAAAATTCAAGAAATCGATAGCGTGGAAGTGATTAAAATTTCCCAAGTTCAGGGAGAGGAAACTCAGACCCAGCTGACTTATGCCATTAAGGACTGGCAAGAGGAATTTGGCATATTCACAGAAGCCGACATTAATAAGGCTTCCCTGCTTGAATCTTATGAGACCGAATCTTCAGATGATTCGCTTACACACAAGCTCTATCCCAAGTCAAAAGGGAAAGTGAAATACATCAAAGTAATGTATTCGAGCGATGAAATAAGTAGCATTTCTATCAAAGTAGCAGAGAAAAACTTATTCTATACCTCTACTACTTTGGCTGAGCTCTATATGAATAACGAGTCTAATCTCATTGACCGTTATTCCATTGAGACTACTCAGAAGATCTGGTTTCTTGATGCAAACAAAATGAAGATCCTGGGAGAGCTAAAGCCTTGATACCTCAGAAGTACTTCTAAGCAATAAGCAAAGACTGTAGTCGGTGATACCCATCGCTACGGTCTTTTTGTTTTACATTAATCCATCCGAAAATCAAGCTACAGAATTTAGTAAGGATAAAAGAGTGCGTACTAAATATGTTTTTTGGATCCATTGAATAGTTTTGTAATACTGTAATTTCCTAATTCTGAGAACATCTTCACTTACCCAAGCTAATCAACTTATGGATCAAAATCCTTCCTTTCCCGTATTCCCCATGCATTTCCGCGGGATACTCCTACTTGCGGGAATGTACACCATTTCTTGGTCTGCTCTCTACAGCTTGATTGGAGGATCGCTTCTGGAATGGTTGGCAAATGGAAGTTTAATCGACACTGACTTGCCTGTTTCTTATTATGGAGGGTTTGGAATAGTTGTAGGCTTACTTATATTCCTCAGTGCCTTTTACCCTGTCAGGTGGGTATATCTTATTATCGCAGGCATTACCGGAAAAATAATTCTGGCCATCTGGTTTGCCTTGGGTTTTCTTCCCGATTTGGGATGGAATAAGCGAACAGCATTTCAGTTGATTTTTAACGAGATCATATGGCTTATTCCTCTCATTATGGTTTTTTTAAGAGGACTTCAGGTGAAAAACTACCTGATAGTAAGCTCTAAAAATTAACTCCGCTTTCATCTCAAGGATGTAAGTTAATAACACTACCAATCCCTTCGACAAACCGCCTGAAAGCTGGCACTAATCTGTGCCCTCTGGGAAAAGCTTTGCGTTCAGTGGTTAAACACGTTAAAAAAAAGGCTGACAATTCACTGCCAGCCTTTTGATTTGGTTGATGGTGTTTTTTTAAGTAACCAAAATCAAGATCAATAAAATAATGATAATAGCACCTACAGAGATATAGACTCCACCACCTGCACGCTTGGCTTCTTCCTTCATATCTTTCAGCTCCATCCTTACGTCCTTCTTTTCTTCCCTGCTCATGGTACTAAAGTCCATGGCTTTGATCTCATCTACTCTCGCTTCGATTTCTGCAAGACGCTCTTTTTGAGCTTCAGTCATTTCTGTTTCTCCTTTTTTATTTTTAGTATCAGTGTCACTACCAGCTGCAGCCATGACTAACTGTGTGGAGAGAAACAATGCGAAAATTGCGAATACTTTTTTCATGTGTTTATAATTTGTTTTTTAATGGCCACATGGAATCTTTGACGATTAATCCGCCAGCTGGCGGAGCCCTGTGTGTTTAATGATGATTTTAATCGTGTCGATTTCATATGTTGTTTGATAATGGTTTAGCCCAGTTAAGAATCAAAATTGCCGCCAATGACTGTCAACCCATGTGGATAACAAAATATTTTGAGCCAGCCCTACCGGAAAATTTGTAACTTACAAAGCCTTAAAAAGACCTGTCTTTTATCCTAAAATCACCTTAAAATGTCCCAAGAACAGCCCTGTAAGCTTTTTTTACTTGATGCCATGGCGCTTATCTATAGAGCGCACTTTGCTTTCAGCAAGAACCCAAGAATAAACTCCAAAGGACTGAATACCGGCGTAATGCTTGGGTTCACCAATACCCTGCTCGAAATTGTTGAGAAGGAAAAACCTACCCATATTGGGGTTGCTTTCGATACACATGCTCCTACTTTCAGACATGTGCAATTCGAGGCTTATAAGGCTAACCGACAGGAGCAGCCTGAAGATATAGCCACTGCCATTCCCTGGGTTAAAGAGATCGTGAAGGCCTTCAATATTCCAATATTGGAATTGGATGGATACGAAGCGGATGATATTATAGGAACCTTGGCAAAACAGGCAGAAAAACAGAATTTCACTGTCTACATGATGACCCCGGATAAGGATTACGGACAATTGGTAGATGATCATATTTTCCTTTACAAACCTTCCTTCATGGGCAACGGTGTGGATATCATGGGACCGAAGGAGATTTGTGCCAAATGGGATATCGAGCGTGTAGATCAGGTGAGGGATATTCTGGGACTCATGGGTGATGCAGTGGATAATATTCCGGGAATTCCCGGCATAGGACAAAAAACCGCAGTTAAACTCCTAAAAACCTACGGGACAGTAGAAGAATTGGTAAAAAACACAGCCGATCTCAAGGGCAAGCAAAGAGAAAATGTGGAAAATTTTGCAGCACAGGGTCTTCTCTCCAAAGAATTGGCAACGATCAAGTGTGATGTGCCGATCACCTACGTTAAAGAGCATTTGAAATATGAGGGAATTGATGAGGAGAGAGTCAGGGCAATCTTTACAGAACTTGAATTTCGCACACTGGCTGCCCGCGTATTCAAAGGCACTGATAAGATCGCTGGAGTACAGAAAAATGAACAACTGGGTCTTTTTGGTGAAGCCCCTGCCCCTACCGTTTCCATTCCGGTGGAAGTAAAATCGGAAGATGAAACCATAAATGTAGCTGAACAGAAAGCCCCGGATACTATTCACAGCAACATCCAAAATTACCATAAAATCAAAGGGGAGGCTGAGATCAAAGAGTTGGTAGAATTTCTGGAAATCCAGAAAGAGCTTTGCTTTGACACGGAAACTACATCCGTAAATCCTATGGAGGCTGAACTCGTCGGGATTTCCTTTGCCTATGTCACTGGAGAAGCTTACTACTTACCATGCCCCGAGGACAGAAATGAAACGTTGGCTATCCTGGAATTGCTCAGACCGGTCTTCGAAAATGAAGCTATTCTGAAAATCGGGCAGAACATCAAATACGATATTCTGGTCTTGAAGAATTACGGTGTCGATGTCAAAGGAGTACTTTATGACACCATGCTTGCGCATTACCTGATCGATGCAGACGGCAAACATTCCATGGATTGGCTGGCAAAACAATACTTGAATTACGAGCCTGTTTCGATTACGGAATTGATTGGAAAAAAAGGCAAAAATCAGGGAAATATGCGTGATGTGGATGAAAACGAAGTAACCGCCTATGCCAGTGAAGATGCAGATATCACGCTAAGACTGAAAACAGAATTTGATCCTTTGTTGAAGGAAAATAACCTGACTAAGCTTTTTGATGAGGTAGAAAATCCTCTAATCAATGTGCTTGCGGACATGGAGTTTGAAGGCGTTCGTATCGATACAGGAAGCTTGGCCGAAATGTCCATCTTACTGGAAAAAGAAAGTAAAGATATTGAGAATAAGGTGTATGAAATGGCTGGAGTCCGCTTCAATCTGGCTTCGCCCAAACAACTTGGTGAGGTTCTTTTCGATAAATTAAAACTTGATCCCAAAGCCAAAAAGACCAAAACCGGACAGTATGCTACCGGTGAAGAGGTCTTGAGCAAGCTGGCCCATGAGCATGAAATCATCCAGAGCATTCTGGACTTCCGGCAGATGGTAAAGCTAAAATCTACCTATGTGGATGCTTTGCCTACCATGATCAATTCCAAAACAGGAAGAATTCATACTACATACAATCAATTTGTGGCTGCGACCGGACGTCTTTCTTCCATCAATCCTAATCTGCAAAACATTCCAATCCGGACCGACCGTGGCCGTGAAATCCGGAAAGCTTTTGTTCCAAGAGATGAAAATCACATTCTTCTTGCGGCGGATTATTCGCAAATTGAGTTAAGGATTATGGCCTCATTCTCCGGTGATGAATCTATGATAGAAGCTTTCCGGACAGGTCGCGATATTCATGCTACCACTGCAGCGAAGATCTTCCAAGTTCCGCTGGAAGAAGTGACCTCCGATATGCGTAGAAAGGCAAAAACAGCCAATTTTGGGATTATATACGGTATTTCCGCATTTGGACTTTCTCAGCGTTTATCCATTCCACGGGGAGAAGCCAAGGAGATAATCGATTCCTATTTCAAAGAATTCCCTGCTGTGAAAGAGTACATGGATGGAGCCATCGAAAAAGCCAAAACACACGAGTATGTGGAAACCATCCTCGGCCGTCGTAGATATCTCCGGGATATCAACAGTCGGAATGTAACCATGCGTGGCTTTGCAGAGCGAAATGCAATCAATGCACCGATTCAAGGCTCTGCTGCGGACTTGATCAAAGTCGCAATGATTGATGTGCATAAGTGGATGAAAAAGGAAAAGCTGAAGTCAAAAATGATTCTTCAGGTTCACGATGAATTGGTTTTCGATGCGCACAAGGATGAAGTGGAAATTCTCAAAGCAAATGTTCCGGGCCTCATGTCAAATGCAATCAAAATGGCTGTTCCTGTGGAAGTGGAAGTGGGTATAGGAACGGATTGGCTACAGGCACATTGATTTAGTAGTATAAAGACATAAGTACAAAGTATCAAGTACTTCGATGTTTAGCGTTCATCATTCGATATTCATTATTTAAAGTTGTAAGATTTCAAAATTGAAAAATTTGAAAATTACGAAGTGAGGCATTTCACTTGCTGATTGTATATCTGAAGTTCCAGAGGATCTCGTAATTCGTATTTCCAAAATCGCACTTCCCACATGGCTAAAATAAAAACCACCTTCTTCTGTCAAAACTGCGGTGCACAAAGCCCAAAATGGCTGGGAAAATGTCCCGCTTGTGGGGAATGGAATACCTATGTGGAAGAAGTAGTCCAAAAGGAAGAATCGGGCAAGGGAACGTGGAAATCGCCAACTTCAGGCACCAAAAAGGCCAGTGTCCCACAGAAAATCCAAGAGGTAAATTACGAAGCACAACCTAGATATGTGACAGGAGACGCAGAACTGGATCGGGTGTTGGGCGGAGGAATCGTACCCGGATCGCTTGTACTGATCGGAGGAGAGCCCGGAATAGGCAAGTCCACCCTGATGCTTCAGATTGCGCTGATTTTAACCGGAAAAAAGATCCTTTACGTCTCCGGGGAAGAAAGTGAGGCTCAGATCAAAATGCGTGCGGATCGGATGACAGCCAAAAATCCCGATTGCTACGTGCTTTCGGAGACGAATACCCAGCAGATTTTCCAGCAAATTGAGGCACTCAAACCCGACTTGCTGATTATAGATTCCATCCAGACATTGACTTCCCAGTATGTAGAGTCTGCTGCCGGCTCTGTATCCCAAGTCCGGGAATGCACCGCCGAGCTTATGAAATTCGCCAAAGAGACGGGAACACCCGTATTCTTGATCGGGCATATTACGAAAGACGGATCCATCGCAGGACCAAAAGTCCTGGAGCATATGGTGGATACAGTCCTGCAGTTTGAAGGCGATAGACACATGAGCTACAGAATTCTGCGAACTTCCAAAAACCGCTTCGGATCCACCCACGAACTGGGAATCTACGAGATGCGGGTGGAAGGTCTCCGACCGGTCGCCAATCCATCTGAAATTCTATTGACCCAACGGGAAGAGGTACTTAACGGAGTTGCCATCGGTGCAATGATGGAAGGAAACCGCCCTTTACTGATAGAAATACAGTCTCTGGTAAGCCCCGCTACGTATGGAACTCCCCAGCGAAGCAGTACAGGTCACGATGCCAAGCGATTGAATATGTTGTTGGCGGTTTTGGAAAAGCGTGGTGGGATGCGCCTTGGCCAGCAAGATGTATTTCTAAATGTGGCCGGTGGGCTCAGAGTGGATGATCCGGCTCTCGATCTGGCAGTGTGTGCCTCCTTGATCTCCAGCTACGAAGATACTCCTGTATCGGAACAGATTTGCTTTGCCGCGGAGGTTGGCTTGGGCGGAGAAATACGGGCTGTACACCGCATCGAAAACCGTATCGCAGAAGCTGAGAAACTGGGTTTTAAAAAAATTATTGTCTCCAAATATGCTGTTAAGGGGCTCGATCTTGACAAATACAAAATTGAGGTAATGGCTGTCAGTAAGCTGGAGGAGGTTTATCAAAAGATATTTTAGGGGGCTGGACAAGCGAATCACTTGTCCACATCCAGCGCAAGTCTTCAGACTTGTGCTGAACTAATTGCAGTCTTCAGACTGCTTTTTTGTGAATATGCTGATAGATTCTCCAGTCGAAACAAAGTGAAATGATTCATATACAAAGTAAACGCTTTGTATGAAAAACAGACACAGCGTTAAAAGTCGCAGTCTGAAGACTGCATTTCTGTAAGTCCAAGTCTGAAGACTTGGACTACTTAGCAAAATGGTCTGCGCGAAAACAGACCACGGCTTTGTGACTATTTACTTTATCATCAGCTTCTTAAACTCTCGCGTAAGATTCGTCAAGGATTCTTCCACGCCCATTCTTTCCAACGAAGAAGCACCAACGAATCCATGCACATCCGCCTTTTCCAAAATCATCCTAACATCTTCCGGTGTGTTAATAGGTCCACCATGCGCCAGAAAGAATAAATCAGGATTTACCGCTTTGGCGGCAGCTACGATTTCATTGGTTCGTTCTATCGCCTCATCCATGCTACAGCTCGCTCCTGTGACACCGATAGATCCTCCCACTGTCGTGCCCACATGGGAGATTATAGCATCTGCTCCAGCCTCTGCCATTTGCCTTGCTTCTTCAGCTGTTGCCACATAGACAATGGAGAATAAATCCATTTTATCCGCAATCCGCACCATCTCCACTTCTTTGTCGAAACCCATCCCTGTCTCTTCCAAAACCTGACGGAAATGCCCATCGACGATGGAATGCGTAGGGAAATTATTGATTCCGGAGAAGCCCATTTCTTTCACCTTCAGCAAATGATGCCATATCCTTCTGCGTGGGTCAGAACCATGTACGCCGCAGATCACCGGAATCTCCTCCACCACCGGCAGCACCTCAAACTCTCCTATTTCCATCGCTACCGCATTGGCATCGCCATAGGCCATCAGGCCTGCTGTAGAGCCATGTCCCGACATTCTAAATCTTCCTGAGTTGTAAATGATCAAAAGATCAGCTCCTCCTTTTTCTATAAATTTGGCAGAGATGCCTGTCCCTGCACCTGCAGCGATAATGGCTTTCTTCTGTGCTAAAGTATTTTTAAGTCGATCTCTTACTTCCTGTCTTGTGTATGGATTTCCCTTTCCAGTCCATGGATTTGGCATAGTTTCTATTTTTTATGGTTTTTCTTTTATAACCGCGGAGGTCACAGAGATTTCCGCAGAGAGCACGACTATTGAAAATTTATTCTCTTAATCCCTCACTTACTTTTCTTTTTATTTGCCTGCTTTAAATTTCCCGCGGATGAGCGCTGAAAAAGACGCAGATTCAGCAGATTAGAATATGGTTATCCTGCTTCTCCAGATGCAGGATTTGGTGTCTGCGTTATTCTCTAGTATTTACAGGCCACAGTTTGTCTCCACAGACCGAAATGTGCATTAACTACTTCATCATATCAAGCAATCTCTCCACCGCAGCCTTGGCTAATTCCCGGTCGTTGATATGAAAAGGCAAGTTGACAAAAGGTATTTCCGATTTCAAGTTTTTTTGAATGGATTTTGAAAGTGCCTCATTTGATTCAGGATTGTAAAATGCATTTCCCTCAGCATCAATTTGAGACAATCCCTTATCCGGGAAAAGAACTGCTGTTGGTCCTTTTGCTTGATTAAGTTTCTTGGCTAAAATTTTCCCAAGTGCCTCATTCTCTTCCGCATTTGTCCTCATCAGCGTAACTGTCGGCACCCAACTGTATAATTGGCGGCTCTGATATTTCTCAGGCACCGACTCCAAAGTGCCAAAGTTGACCATATCCATGCAGCCCGGCACGATCACTTGGGGAATTTTCATTTTGCCAGCCGCTTCCAATCTATTTGGTCCAGCGCTGCAAATCCCACCACATAGCTCATCTGCCAATTCAGTAGTTGTAATATCCAAAACACCCACAAAACATCCTTCCATTGCCAAACTTTCCATCGCCTTACCTCCCACTCCGTTTGCATGAAAGGTCATCACTTCATAGCCTTCAGCTTCCAGCAATTGCGTACAATAATCCACGCAGGTACCGGTATTTCCAAACATACTGATTGCTATCCTTTGTGTATTCGTTGTTGTCATGGGAATTTGCACTCGGCTCATGGCTACCAGTGCGGCAGCAGCCTGCTGTATGATCGGTTTGATGATGCTATTCAACGCCGCTACATCTACCACAGATGGCATCAGCAGCACATCCTTCACTCCTACAAGCTCTGTAAGATCCTTCGTGGCCAAAGTAGAAATACAGATTTTCGGTAATCCCAAAGGCAAAAACTGCATGGATTTCAGTGTAACGTAAGTGCCACTGCCTCCACCCATTCCGATCACTGCATCAAATTTCTTTTGCCTCCACAATTCTTCCAACACCTTTGCCGCGCCCCGCCCCATGATTTCCATCGCGTGTCCACGATCATTTTTATCCCGAAGAGCGGCCAGATTTGCACCGGCGGCCTCACAGATTCCCTCTGATTCAATGGTTACCGGAAAAAGCTCCGTTGTACCCAAAACCCCTACATTCATAGTCAAAACTTCCGCTCCCTGCGCTATAAGACTATCCCGTAGAAAAGCGAAGATCTCGCCTTTCGTATCGAAGCAGCCTAGCATCAAGATTTGTGGTTTTTGTGTCATTGTGAGTATTGCCTCGGTCTGTGCCTGTGCGCCGTGGAGCATCTCCACAGACCGAAACATTTAGATATTTAAGCTCTATATTTTGATGTGTTTTTCTCCATATTCCATCATAAACCATAAATCGTAGTGGTCTGTGAGGACACTGACCACTACGATGGAAATTGTACAGTCTTCGACTTCGCTCAGACTGACACTTACTCTACCTACCACTTCGGTCTCCTGTCTTCCCTCTTCCAACTTTTCAATCCACTTCAAGAAATTTAAAACTCCCTTTCTTCACTTCCAAAACATCGGCTTCATTTCCGTTTGATTTAAATTCCAATTCGATCAAAGCGGTTCTTCTCGGAGAGACTTCCCCGTCGGAGTTATGCGTATGAAGCACATATCGAAGTTTGCCTTTGGCATCCACGAAGAAATCTCCGTGACCTGGACCGTTGATACCTGCATCAGCTTTGTCGAAAATCGGATTAGAAGGGCTTTTTCCCCAAGGACCCAGAGGGCTTTCGCTCACCGCATAGCCCACTGCATAATCCGGGTTTCGGAAGTCATTGGCTGAATAGATAAAGTAGTACAAATTCTTATGCTTGATAATCGTGGGTCCTTCTGATACCGTCCAGTCCACGTTTTGGGTGTTTTCCCAAGGCTCTTCCGCATGAAAGCAGTAGGTCAGCGTCTCCTCTTTGATTCCTGAGAAATCATCTTTAAGCTCCGCTACAAACAGGCGATTTCCTTCCGTCAAGCGTACATGGTACAAGTATTTTTTCCCATCCGAATTAATAAAAACATAGGGATCAATCTGTTTTACCGGAGCGTCCAGATCCTTAATTTCCTTTTGGGTAAAGGGGCCCAGTGGACTGTCGGAGGTAGCGATGGCAATATGTTCATTGGCAGTGTAAGCCATGTAGAATACCCCACCCAATTCAAATACTTGCGGTGCCCAGAATCCTTTGTCCCCATAGGACTCGCCTTTTTTCAAGGCAAATCCATCATTTAACGCTGACTTTTTCCATGATTTTAGATTCTTGGAAACATAGACCTCAAAGCCTTGATTGCTGTCCTTTCCACTGGTCCCGTACAAATAGTAGATATTATCATGGAAGAATATAGTCGGGTCTGCAAGGAGAATAGGTCCTTTTTCGGGAGCTGAGAAGAAGCTAAGGCTAAGCCAAAATGCCGTGATAAGGAGGTGGGCTAAGTTCATGGTTTAATGGGTAATGATGTATTTATAAGCTTTTCCAAAGTTTGGAACTTTGGAAAAGCTAGTGATGTCCCGCCTCTAAAAAACCGAAATAGTGATGGTCTGTGGGACACAGACCACGGCTGTAATTTTTATAATATACTTTCCCCTTCGACTTTCATGCCTTCGGCAGACTGGCTGCTCAGGGTGACAAACATCGATATATCATTTCAATAAGTAATTAGATATGTCAGTCCGGGCGAAGTCGAGCACCATACTACTAGTTATTCTAGAATTAGAATAAACGACATTATCTATTCCCAAACTGCTTCTTATAAAAAGCCAATCCCTCACTGGCCAGTTCATCGGCACTATTCGCTAAGGGTCGCCAGATGCAAGTGGCTTTGGCCATTTCCTTCGACACCGCTCCGAAGGTTTCAATTACCATCGCTCCTTCATAGCCGATTTCATCCAAGGCTCCCTTGATCTCATCCCACGCCAAATTTCCAGTTCCGGGAGTCCCCCGGTCACTCTCATTTCCCTGCACATGACAAAGCAAGTCCTTGCCAACTTTACGGATGGAAGCAGCGATATTTTTCTCTTCGATATTATTATGAAAGGTGTCAAGCTGGATTTTCAGAAAGGATGAATCCACGGCTTTTACAATTTCCAACGCCTGATCTACCGTATTTACCATGTCACTTTCGAAGCGATTAAGTGGCTCCAAACCGAGCGTAATACCATATTCTTCGGCTGTTTTACTAGCTTTCTTCAAATTATCCACACACCAGTCTAACTCTTGCTTTTTCTGCTCAGCCGTAATGGATCGAAGTTTTCCCACTGCGGAATACAAGGGACCACCGAATAATGGGCTCCCCATTTTAGCAGCTATTTTGATGGAGTCCTCAATGTATTTCAAACCGTTTGCCCGGATAGCAGGATCCTCGCTGGAGATATCACGATCTTCACCGAATGCACCACTGATGCTCACTTGCAAACCAAGTTCATCAGTGAGTCTTTTCAATGCATCCCAATCCACCAAATCCTTGTCTTCGACAGGTACTTCGATGAGATCAAAACCCATCTCTTTTACCTTGTGCACGAGGTCAAAAGAATGGGTGTCGAAAGGCGACACCCATAAAAATGTACTTACTCCAAATTTCATCGACCGATTAATCAAAAGTTGGAACTTGGATTCTCTCACCACCTTTCATGGCTGACTCATGCGCACAAATTCCCGCACAGGTATAGTTGGCCGCAATAGCTGCATCCACGGCAGAATCACGCCCTTCCACGATAGCAGCGACAAATTCCTGCACCAAATGTGGGTGGGAACCGCCATGTCCTGCGCCTTGCAAGAAAGAAACGTGATTTGGATCGTCGATTGTCTGTCTTTTAGTAAAGTGCTTGATCGGCTCGATCAGCAAGTCGTCTGTGTCCGGCACATCGATTCTGCGGGCATTTTCACCTCCGTCAAAGATCACGTGGCTTTCGTCTTCCAGTTGCTCCCATTCGAAGGACATTTTGGTGCCATATACATCATAAGATTCACGGTATTGACGGACTACGTCGAAAAGAGAGCGTGTAGCTTCTGCTATTACGTCTGAGTTTTTCAGGGTAAATGTGGCAGTTTCCATCGCAAAAGGTGACCCGTGACGGCTTGCCAAATCCTCACTTAAGCGACCGGAACCGTGACAAACCACCGTTTCAGCTTTGGTATTGTTGATTCTGAGAAGTGGGGAAATCGCATGTGTACCGTTCAACATCGGTGGGAACCCTTTCCAGTATTCATCCCAACCCGGCATGCTCATATCCTGGATATGCGAACCCCGTACCATCTGAATTCTGCCCAGTTGACCGGTTTCTGCCAAATTTAATCCGTATAAAAATTCACGGGTATAAAGTGCAGTTTCCATCATCATATAGACTTTGCCCGACTTTCTTTTCGCATCTACGATTGCCGCACAGTCCTCTTTGGTCATTGCCATCGGAATCGTACATGCCGTATGTTTATTTGCATTTAGCGAAGCTAAAGTCATTCGGGCATGATCCGGCACGGGCGTCACAATGTGAATGGCGTCCACGTCATCACGTTTCGGCACATCGTCGAAATTGGTGAAACAAAGATTTCTGTCCAAGTTGAATTTGGTAGCCAACTCTTCAATAGTCTTGGGGTTTCTGGTACAAATACCAACAGCTTTGATATTTGGATGTGCTTGATAGATAGGAATAAACTCTTTGCCGAAACCCAGTCCGACTATAACTACGGTGATTTGTTTTTGACTCATTAGTATATGCTTTAGGTTTTGATTTTACTGTGGAAAAAAATCGGTTAAATTCGTTGAGAGTTTTTTGCCATTCAATTTTGGAGATGCCGGTCTGTGGAGACACAGACCGGGGCTTCATATTTTATTTAGATACCCACTTTACGGCGTTTCTAATTAGCGTTTTGTAGGCGTCCAGTTCATGAGAGGCTGCATCATGACCTAGGGCTATTCCCACTATTCTGGCTTTGGGATTCTTGACAATGAAAATGGAAGGAAATGGTTCAGTCTTTTCGTCGCTTGCATTGGCCAGAATTTCTATTCCTGGGCCATCCGTATCTACTTTGAAATAGTAAAGCTCATCATCCAAGGAGAAATTTTTAGGCATTCCCTTAGTCACAGGGTGCTTTTCGGTCAGGTCCACATTGAAATTCCCATAAGCATTATGGCCTCTGGACCCCCCGCTGACTATTGTTTTGTTGTATTCTGGCCAGTCGTTCCAGTTATACCAGATTGCGGGGTGTGCCAGGATGAGGCCTTTTCCAGCTTCTGCGAAAGCAAAAATTGCTTGGCGGGTAGCCTCGTCAGCGATAGGCTGATTGTTTGCCAGGAAAAGGACATCCATATCACCCAAATATTGCAAAATGGTGGACGGATCATCTGTGTAGGTAACTTCCGCCAAGCCATCTTTTTCCAAAGTCGCCACATCGGCGCCTTTGTACCAGGTGTCGAAATCGTGTGATGACCCACCGCCCACCATGAGTACTTTGATCGGCTTTTTATGAAAAGGCTTTCCTTTTGCATGAAGGCTCATTGAGATTCCTAAAACCAGTATCACGCTTAGTAAAGGAATCAGTGTATTTTTAAGGTTCATATTTTGGGATTAAGGTTTATGTTTTTACTATTTATGAATGTTGCTCATAGTGGGCATCTTGGAAATAAATTGAGTCTCCTTTTTTAAGCCTGGATCTTAGGGATACTTTTCACCTTTTACCACTTAACAGAGATTGCTTCATTCGTTCCTCATTCGCAATGACGCAAGAATTTGCTGACACTGATCACTGAAAACTGATCGTTTTGCTTCCGTCTTCGGTCTCCCCTCTTCCAGCTTTTATTCTTCAACCACCATGATGCCATTCATCATTCTCCAATGTCCTGGAAATGTGCACACAAAGGGATAATCACCCGGCTCCGCCGGTGCAGTGAAAGTCAAGGTATATAGCTCCTGCGGCCCGATCATCTTGGTAGCAAAAAGCACCTCGGGAATCTCAGGAACGTAGAATTTCTCCGAAGCTTTCGGGTCACGTAGCATCGCATCAGCAGCCGCACCGACTTTGTCCAGCATACCCGGTTTGGTGATCAGCAGGTTATGCTGCATTCCATCAAGATTGTCTATCTCCAGGATGATTTTGTCGCCCGCTTTCACTGTAAAGGTCTCTTGGTCAAACTTCATCATCTCCGGCACGATTTCAAGTAAAATCGTCGTTGCCCTTTCCTCTTCATTTCGCTGAATTCCGATGGTATTTCTTGCTTGATAGTTTTCGATACCCGGAGTTGCTTCGCAAAGTGCAATTGCTCCGGACACATTCACTTCTTCGGGATCAAACCAATGTCCAAACAACATCATGGCTATCATGGGAAATAAGGTTGCTTTAATCATGGTATTCTTATTTTAATTCCAGTAAAATATTTCTCAGGTTACCTTCAAAGCTGAATTCGTCTTTATAGACACCTACATTTCTATTTCCCCCGAAGTCACGTCCGGATCTTACACTGGGTGAAAGGTTTCCATTAAATGCGCCGCTGGCTTTTGCAGTTGCCACAGACTTTCCATCAACCAATATTTCCATTTTGCCGTCTTGAGCAAGAGAAGCCTGCACTTCATAGCTTTCAGGTAAGGTTGTATCGGTTGCTGCTTTGTATGATTTGCCATTTTGTATCACTATCCAGTGCAGCTTGCCCGCTTCCAGATAGAGACTGTAACCATTGTGGGAATCTCCATGTGCGATGATCACACCAAATGGCTCCTCATCTCTTCTTTGGGAGATTTGCGTGGAAATGGAAATAGCTTTGCCTTTGACCTCAGGAGAATACTGAAGAGTACTTCTTCTTCCCAGTTCATATTTCTCATCTTTCACAGCACTTATTAATCGATTGGTTAGATCCGTTTTTTCAGTACCTATAGCATCGATAAAGAATTTTCCCTGCTCAGCAGCTGCCGCAAAAATCGCCTTTTGCAACCAGTCATCTTTGGCATTTACAGCATCCAAACTTGCTTCATATAGCATCTTGCCTCCTTCAGCATTTCCGGGCAACTCTGCCAATTTCAATATTGCATGCATCCGCACATTCAGATTCTTGTCTTTCGTTAGCCCTGCAGACTTGATCACCTGAGTGCTGGCCTGATCATTTGCCAACACAGCGATGGCAGCTTTTCTTACTCCTGATGCAGGATGTGACAAAGCTTCAGTCGCAACTTTGATTGCTTCAGCATTTTTCCCCTCGAAAGCTCCCAATCCATGCAACGTCCATAAGGCATGTACTGCCGGGCTATTAAATCCGATTTCATCCACTGATTTATCATTGACGATTTTGTACAGCTCACCAAATACCTGTTGATTCCCGGATTCTACCAGCAATCGCTGCGCGGTCATTCTCCAGAACATATTGTCATTTTTCAAGGCTGCAATCAACGCTTTTGGATCATCCTTGGACAATTTTATAGCCTTACCCTTGTTCCCATCTTTGTAAACCACGCGGTAGATCCTTCCATGATTGGTATCTCTAAGCTTACTTTGAAAAGCATTGCCCTGTCCATGTGGCTGATCTTCAAATGGCAAAACCATTCTTGATGGAGCCTGACGCTCCACGAAAACATTGTGCTGAATGATGAAATTGTACCAATCAGCTATCCAGACGGCTCCATCAGGCCCAACTTCCGCCTGCACAGGACCAAACCACTCATCCGAGCTAGCCAGCAGATTCCAACCGTCTTTTTCCATAAAACCCGCTCCGCTTGGTTCGATGATCGCATTATGCGTCAGGCGGATCGTGGGCTCACTGACAAAGGCGATTCTATTCCAATATTCCTTCGGGAAATCTCTGGCAGTGTAGAGCTTAAATCCCGCAGCGGATGTAAATCCTCCTACTACGTCCACCTGTCTCAGATTTGGAGTCATCGCATGTGCATCGTAGTGTCCATCTATTTTCTGGATCGATTGGATTTCAAATTCAGGAGCTATTTCACCGGCTGCTGCTTTGGGGAATATCCGCTGCAAATATTTCGCAGGGATAGAATAATATCCCGCATGTGTATTATTTGCCGTGGACATAAAGACATTGTTGTCTTCGGAAAATCCCAATCCCCAGGTATTATTACTGGAACCGGCTAGGTATTCGAAGTTTTTCCCATCAGGATCAAGTCGATAGATCCCCTGTGGAAAACTCATCTGCTCGCCATTGATCGTACCATTAAATCCTGAATATCCAGTCACCCCCCAGATCTTATTGTCAAAACCGTATTGGAGATTTGATGGGCCTGCGTGGGTATCGTTTTTGCCCCAGCCTGTCATGATCACTTCCTTCACATCTGCCACGTCGTCGCCATCCGTATCTTTCATAAAGACAAAATCAGGCGCCATGGATACAATCACACCGCCGTTGGCAAACACCATACTCGTTGGGATATTCAGTCCATCGGCAAAAACGGTGAATTTATCAGCTTTGCCGTCACCGTTGGTATCCTCGCAGATTTTGATCCGGTCATTGGCTTGGCCATCGGTTTCTTTGAATGTATTCGGGTAATCCACCGATTCTACGATCCAAAGTCTTCCTCTTTCGTCCCATGCCATGGCAATAGGATTCTGGATATCAGGCTCAGAAGCGAAAAGTTCTATGGAAAAATCAACCGGTTTTTGGATTAACTTTTTGGATTCTTCCGGATCAAGTGGATCCTGAATTTTGGGAACTTCATATCGTTGGGTAAAGTCGGATATGGTCTCTTCATAGATCGAAACATCCGGAATATTCAATGCTACTACATTGGCTTTTACCTCATCTCCCATAGCCCAAAAAATACCGTTTTTCACCAATGCCAAAAATCCAGCGTTTTTCCATGTTCTCTCGTCGTGGCCGTAAGCTGTATAGAAAACTCTGCCTTTGCCCACATTTCTAACCCAAGTATACGGCTCCCTGTGATCTCCCTCCACACGCTCCATGAGCACAGTCATATCAGGATTAATCCGCTGATGCACGTAGGTTTCATCCCAGGTTGCAAATGGCATGAAACCCTGCATGATCGCATGATCGGATGAGATGGATTCGGCAGTAAACTCGCCTTCCCCATGCGATTCAAATTGTCCTCCGATAGTCTCTATGTACCAATCTGAATTTTTGAAACAACCTGCGGCAGAATGAAGCGGTATCAATCCTTTGCCACTTTCCACGAAATTTTTCATGGCCGCTTCCTGCTCTTTGGAAAGTACATCGTGATTGGCATAGATGACCAAACCGTCGTATTTGGCCAGATTATTCTTGTTTAGATCTTCAAGTTTCTCTGTATAAGTAATGTTGATGCCGCTTGCAAAAAGAGCCGTGGCGAGCCATGGCGCATACAAACGGGAATTGTGATGCTCACTGGCATGTCCAAGAAAAAGTACTTCTGCCCGTCTCGGCTCCGGACTTACCCTTGAATCGAAAGCAAGGGACAAGGAATTGTGACTAAGAAAAATAGTCGCAATCAGTAGGAAGAGAACATTGATGTTTCTACTTAATCGCATGTTTAATTCGGTTTATCAGGGTTTATCAATAATATGTTGAGACAATGTCTATACGTTGGTTCAACTTAGGCTGTAAAACTACCGATTGACATCGTGTTCGATTAGTCTCAAATCTTCAAAAAATAGCAAATTCCCAGCTTTTCGAGGAATTGGATTTTATAACGCATTGATTTACAATTGTAAGACATTTATACGCATTTTTTCAGCATTAACCCTTGAAGGGCTCTTTGCTCTAGGCTTATTTAAACCGGCGCACAGGCTTACTTCTTAGAACTCACAAGACATCGGACTTTTTGGAAAAATCCTTTGGTAGCTCCCCAAAATGTTTTTGAAAACATTTGGTGAAATAGGAAGGACTGTTGAAGCCCACCATTTCGCTGATCTCGGCGATGCTGTGCAGGCCATCACCGAGAAGCTCCGCGGATCTTTTCAGGCGAACCAGCCGGATATAGCCGTTTGGAGTGAGTTCGGAAATCCCCTTGATTTTGCGCAGCAAGCTTGATTGACTCATGTGCAATTGATCAGCAAGTTCGGATACGCCAAAAAGCTCATTTTCAATATTTGCCAAAATTGCTTCGTTGATTTTCTTCAGAAATTCCTCATCGGCTTTGGAATGCGCGATGGTATCCGAGTTCACAAGCGGAAGGCTGGCAAAGGCTTTTTTGATCTGATCCCGGTGCTGAAGCAGGTTTTTGATTTGTAGATACAGAAACTCCAGTGAAAAAGGCTTCTCCAAATAGACATCAGCCCCCATCTCCAATCCGGTGATCTTTGCATTCATATTGTTTTTGGCAGTGAGAAGTAGCACCGGAATATGGCTGGTCGCCAGATCGGATTTAATTCGTTCACAGAGTTTGAAGCCATCCATCTCCGGCATCATCACATCGGAGATCACCAGGTCAATCGGTTCCTTCGCCAGTACGTCGAGTGCCAGCAGGCCATTTGCTGCCTTGTGAATAACATATTTGCCTTTTAGTTTTTCCCCCAGAAACTGAAGTAATTCTTTATTGTCCTCTACCAATAGTATCGCGGGAAGACTTCCTTTTTTCTTAGGTGAAACGGTTTTATCTGCGGATACCTCTGAATCTACAGTGATTTTCACACCCGTCCCAGTATCATTTTCTTCATCGAAATGTATGGCTTCTTTTTGCTTGACCGGAAGCTCAAGTACAAATCGGTTCAGCTCACTATCACTGGATAGCATAAGAGACCCATGGTGCATTTCGGCAAGAGATTTTGCCAGTGGCAATC
The DNA here is from genome assembly GCF_031457395.1 of Algoriphagus sp. 4150. Taxonomy (NCBI): domain Bacteria; kingdom Pseudomonadati; phylum Bacteroidota; class Cytophagia; order Cytophagales; family Cyclobacteriaceae; genus Algoriphagus; species Algoriphagus sp. 4150. Next base: position 288,409 of record NZ_JAVDWS010000002.1, on the reverse strand, counting down.
CCAAACCAGTCCCTTGTTTAGCTTTAGCATGAGAATTATCCCCGATTTGAAAGAAGGGTTCAAAGATTTTTTCAGCCATATCTTTTGGAATGAGATGGCCGTCGTTGGAAATTTCTATTTTGAAGCCATAAGGATGGTCGGGATCATAGTGCAAGCGAATGTGGATCATGCTCTCGGCATTTTTCAGTGCATTGATCAGCAGATTGCTCAGAATTTTGGTGACAGCTTCTTTATCCACATCTGCGAAAAGTGTCGTCGTGGATTTTTGGATCGTAAAGTTCAAGCCCGACTGACCGGCAGTGACTTTGAACCGGATATATAGCTCATCCAAAATTCCGCATATTTCAGTTTTGAGAAAGCTCAGCTTGAAGCCCCGCTGCTCAGTCTTGCGAAAGTCAAGAAGCTGATTGCTTAGATCAATGAGACGGTTGGTATTCTTCTCGATGATCAGGAGGTCATTTTTCACCTCTGGATCGCAGTTTCTATCCTTGCTCAGAATATCTTCGAGCGGCCCTTTGATGAGCGTCAGGGGCGTTCGGATTTCATGCGTGATGTTAGTAAAAAACTCGATTTTAGCTTCGTAGAGCTCTTTTTCTTTTTCGGCTTCCAGTAAATTAATCTGTACCAAATGCCGGTTATTTACCCTCCTTTTATACATGGAAATGAGCCAATAGGCGACCAATATCGTCAGCAACGCATAGAATGCATAGGCCAAGGGAGTGAGATAAAACGGAGGAAGGATGACGATTTTCAGCTGCACCTCCTCATAGGAATCTGTGACGGGGTTTTTGGGAGCCCGAACGATCAGCCTGTAATCCCCGGGAGGCAGGTAAGAGTAAGAAATCGTTTGTGAATCATTCATCTGTCTCCATTCCTCCTCCAATCCATCCATTCTGTAGGCGAAGTTCCAGCTTTGAGAATTGGTAAAGCCAAGAGATGCTACTTCAAATGTCAGGGAGTTTTGATCATGTTCGAGAATAATTTCATCTGTGAAGACAATGGATTTGGTAAGAATACCTCCATCAGGATCAATGGGAATTTCTTGGTTGAACAGCTCAACTCTTGTAAAGATAAGTTCCGGCTGAAAGTTGGGAGTTTCAATCTTCTCGGGATGAAAGGAAATCAGCCCGCCCTGCGATCCAAAATAAAGTGTTCCGTCTTCAGCTTTGTAACCGGAGCGATAATTAAACGGGCTGGGAATAAGCCCGCTTTTTTCATCATACAAGCGGATGGTCTCCGTGGAAGGATCAAACTGTATCAATCCTTTGTTGGAAGTTATCCACAGCACACCATGATTGTCCTCTATTATTTTGTAATAAGTACTTGCAGGAAAACCGCTCGAAACGCTATAAGTCTTGAACGTTTGATCTTTCTCATTGAATTTGGCAAATCCACCTCCTGTGGTAGCTACCCAAATCGTATGTTGGGAATCTTCGAACACGTCTATAATCGTGTGATGGGGAATACTTCCCTCTTTTGCAGGATCGGGAGTATATTGGGAAATCTCAAATGAGTCCGGATTTAGACGGATCAATCCATCATTGTAAGTTCCCGCCCAAATATTTCCGTTATGATCTTCCAGAATATTGTAGACAAAATAGTTTTTGAGCTCCTCTACCTTTCGGAATCTATCTTCTTGGACGCTGACAAACATCCCATGGGGAGTACCGAGCCAGACCCGATCCCTGCTGTCGATAAGTATAGAGAAGATATCATCGCTGGTCAATCCGGCACCCTGTGTGCCCGAATTGATTTTTTTTATTTTGCCCGTTCTTGCATCAATTATATTTAACCCTCCGGTGAAAGTCCCCACCAAGAGTTTGTCTCCTTTTTTGGCTAGTCCGTGTACATTTCTATAAGATAATTGACTATCTGAATCTCCTACCGGCAGATGCTCAAAAGTTCCAGTCTGTGGATCAAAGAGGTTAAGACCCGCGTCTTCCGTTCCTATCCAGATCCTGCCATCACCGTTTCCTACTATTTCACGCACTCTTCTCCCACTGATGGTATTGACATTGGTAATGGGATAATATTTTTCGAATTTTACGGGCTGATTTGGAAGGTAATTTACTCCTCCAAAGTAACTCCCAACCCATATTCCTCCTTCTGTATCCTTCCAAAGTGAATAGATTGCATTATTGGCTAAGGAGTAGGGATCATCTGCATTCTCCTGAAGGTGCTGATACGTTTTGGTGACAAAATCATAAATAAACAATCCGGATTCAGTCCCAATCCCCAACTCATTTTTGCTGAATTGAAACATATCCCGTACAAAAAGCGGAGCACCATTTTCATCGTTTAGCAAGAGATCAGTCACCTTTCCACTGCTTTTCTCCATTTTCTTCACTCCGGAATTCTTAGTACCAATCAAGATAAAATCTCCCCAGTCCTGTAGCCCTATGATAAAATCTTGCGGAAGTTTCTTCTCATCATCCATATACATGGCAAATGTTTCTGTATCCTCCTGAAAACGCCCTACCCCATTTCCGATAATTGAAATCCACACTACATTATTATCATCCACTTTGACACTGGAAACATCTCCCGCAGGAATGCTTCCTTTTTTGCCGGGATCATGGCTAAATAGTATCAGCTCTTTCTTCTCAAAATCAAATCTGAAAATTCCACGATTATTTCCACCTATCCAGATATTTCCAGCCTGATCTTCGGCAAGGGAAGATATGATGCCTGTGGGGAAGGTGCCATTTTCTGTTTTATAAGGCAATGGGGAGAATCTATCCAGAGTCTTGTCATATAAATAAAGCCCTTCGTCTGTTCCTATCCACAATATTCCATCACGGTCTTCGTGGATAGCATGCACATAGTCATTTCCCAAGATAGTTGAGGGGTCACCTTTGGAGTCTGTGTTGTAGCTTTTCCACCGCTGCCCATCAAACCTACTAAGCCCATACTTGGTCCCAAACCACATAAATCCCTCGCTATCCTGAAAAATAGAAAAAACGGAATTGTGGGATAGCCCGGCATAAACGTCATAATGCCGAAAGTAGTAGCGCTTTTCTTGAGCAAGTCCCGGGCCGACACTACAGAGCAGGAAACTCAGGCTTAGTAAACCTGCCAGTAAACTTTTGGACAAGGTCATAGGATTTTGGGTTGTGAATCTGAAATTATCAAAATTCAATTGCCCAACTCAGATAGATTGGAAAATTTACAATCCTCGAATGATAATTGGAGATTTCCTTTCATTTGCTGACTGAAAAGTTACAAATCCTCAACAACTGTAATTTTTTTTCGAAATCGATTGCGAGTGGTTTTAGTCATCGCTATACCAAATCCGCAGGACATGTAAGTTTTTAGGCACTTTCCGAACACACGCAGGCTTTCTTGTGAAAAAAAATAGCCACTAACCAATTTTTATTTTGAAAAGTTTACTTTTTGAAGGTTTTAAAGAAAGTATGCAGCGGTAAATCTTTCATTTTTTGAAGCTTTTTTGGTATAAGCTCGGTGAAGGGGAAATTACATTTATAGACTCGGAAAAAGAGCCATTTCTTCACTAAAATGCTTGGCTGCCGAAGTGGATATTTTACATTAAACCCTAAAGAAACCCAATGATAAAAAGCCTAACTCCTACCTAGCCAAATCCCTCGGCGCTTCGCTTAATCACTTCTGATCAGCGTAGTATTTCTTCCCTTTCCCAGCCTTCTCGATAGGGCCTTTTTCAAGGCTTCAGGGAAAATATTGCCAAAACCGAAGACCTATTTATTAACAAATTTTCTAACCCAAAATGATATCATATGAAATCGAGCATGTCGAAAACGACACACAACTTGTCCCGAACTTGCTTCGGGAGAGGGATGATTATTCACCATGCGAGATTCCATATGGCCTTAAAAAATTCAATTATAAACATATGAAAAGACTTCTTCTCATGAAATCTAGCCTGCTGCTGTTTATAAGTATGCTGGCTGTAATCCCACTGATGGCACAGACAGGCACCACCCTTCAGGGAACGGTACTGGAAGAGTCCTCTGGAGAACCACTGCCGGGTGTAAGTATCCTTGAAAAGGGAACCTCCAACGGAACCGTCACAGACCTTGACGGCAAATTTGCAATTACGCTAAAAAGTGAAAGTGCTGTACTGAGAGCTTCCTTTATTGGATTCAAATCTCAGGAAATAATAGTGGGGACTCAGACTGAACTGAACCTCAATATGGTAAGCGATCTAGGAAGTCTGGATGAGGTAATCGTAGTGGGCTACGGAGAGCAACAAAAAGAAACCATCACCGGAGCGATAGCCAATGTGACGAGCCGTGATATAGATAAGGTACCGTCTGCTACGGTTTCGGGAGCTTTGGCAGGTAAAATGGCCGGACTTTCTTTCCGTCAGCCGGATGGACGCCCGGGAGCAGGCGCATGGCTTCAGATCAGAAATATGGGAACGCCGCTCTTTGTAATTGATGGAATCCAAAAGGATGAAGGGCAATTCAACAATATTGCTCCCGGAGATATAGAAAGTATCACCATTCTGAAAGATGCATCGGCGGCAGTGTACGGATCCCGTGCTGCAAATGGTGTAGTAGTGGTGAAGACCAAGCAGGGCAGCAGGGGAGAAACTCCCACTATCAATATCAACGGCTATTACGGCTGGCAAAACTGGTCCCGGTTTCCTGATGGTGTGAACGCCTACGAGTGGATGCTGGGCAAAGCCGATGCGGATATCAATCAGTTTGGAAACACCAATATTACCGCAGAGGAGTTGGAAAAATGGAAGCAGGGCACTGAGTATGGATTTAGATCCTTTGATTGGAAAGACTTTATCATCAAAGGAAATGCTCCACAGAGCAATTTCAACGCTTCTGTATCCGGAGGTTCTGAGCGGACGAATTACTATTTATCGGTAACCCGATTTGACCAGAAGGCCGTGTTCTCAGATGAGTTTGAATTCAACAGAACCAATATTCAGTCCAATATCAATACAGACATCACCAACAAGTTCAAAGTGGGAATGCAGATCAATGGCCGAATCGAAAACCGCAACAATCCCGGAGTTCCCGGTCATGATGATTACTGGCAGCCAAGATTTGCGCTGTTCAGAAACAGACCTACCGAGCGACCCTATGCCAACGACAATCCGGATTACCCGGCGAATATCAACAATATTGAGACCAACTGGGCACTGCTAAACTATGACCGTACAGGCTTCTACGAAAACAAATGGCAGGTACTTCAGACCAACTTTACAGCAGAGTATGAGATCGTTCCTAGTCTGGTAGCTAAGGGATTGTATTCTTATTATTTGGCAGACAATATTTTCAACACGTTCGAATACACTTATGATGTCTATGGATACAATCCTGAGTCAGATGAATACTTTCGATCCGGTGGAAACGAGAACCCTTACCGTGACCGCGGACAGGAAAAGATCATGGAAAATGTATGGCAGCTATCTTTGAACTACAATAAAACCTTTGGTGATAAGCACAACATTTCAGCCTTATTCCTAAACGAGCGGATCGAGCGCACCCGCCTTTATAATTTCTTACACTCCGTACCAACGAATAATTTCTTGGACATTATCAGATTTGCCGATACAGACACCTATAATGATGTGCGAGAGGAAGAAGCTAGAATAGGCTATGTAGGCCGTGTAAACTATGACTATGCAGGAAAATACCTGTTGGAAGTAGCGGGTCGTGCGGATGCTTCTTGGAAATTTTCTCCTGACAATCGCTGGGGGTTCTTCCCTTCAGTGTCTGCGGGGTGGAGGATTTCGGAAGAGGCATTTATGGATGATTTCGCAGCACAGCTGGATTTGGATGAATTGAAGATCAGAGCATCTTATGGGCAGCTGGGCGATGATAATATCAACATGGGAATTAATCGAAATGACCCAAGATATATTACCCCTTTTGATTATCTGAGAGGCTATCAATATGGAATAGCCACGGTGATAGTAGATGGGCAAAATGTGCAGGGATCAAGGAATACAGGTCAGCCGATTGATAATCTATCCTGGTTTGTAAGTTCAATAGCGGATATAGGATTAGATTTCTCTTTTGGCAGTGGAAAAATCACCGGTGCAATAGATTATTTTCAAAGAAAAAGAACAGGCCTGAGAGGGATAAGAAATGACATTTTCCTGCCTGCAGAACTTGGCTATGGACTTACCGATGAGAATCTGAATTCCGACTCCCATTCCGGAGCTGAGATCGCAGTAAATTGGAATGGGAAAGTCGGGGACTTGGTATTCAGAATAGGTGCAAATGCCTCTTATGCCCGCAGCAAATTCCTAAGCTCCTACAACCCAACCTTCAGCTCTTCTTGGGATCACTACAGAAACTCCGGTGAAAATAGATACAGTGGTATCTTCTGGGGCTATGAGGTCATCGGTCAATTTGAATCCTACGATGCAATCAATGACTATCCCGTAAATATCGACGGACAAGGAAATAAGACCTTGCTTCCTGGAGATTTTATCTACAAGGATATCAACGGAGATGGTAAAATAGACGGATACGACGAACGCCCAATCGGCTATCAATCTGCCGGACAGCCAATCATAAACTTTGGCTTAAACTTTAATTTTCAATACAAAGGATTTGACCTGACCGCCGACTTCTCCGGTGGAGGGATGTACTCTTACAACCAAAACTGGGAGATGAGATGGCCTTACCAGAACGGTGGCAACCTCCTGACAGCCATGTATGAGGATCGTTATCACAGAGAGGATATTCTGGACATCAACAGCCCGTGGGTAGCAGGAAAAAATCCTCCACTGAGATTCAATACAGGAGGACACAGTAATTACAACAAGAATTCTACCTGGTGGCTTACCAATGTAAAATACCTGAGAATGAGAACACTGGAGGTCGGTTATACCCTTCCGGAGAAACTCCTGAACAGATGGAATATGTCCAGAGCTAGAGTGTTTGTAAGCAGCTACAATCTATTTGCGCTTGACAATGTAAATCAGTTTGGAATTGACCCTGAAATAGCAGACGAAAACGGCCTGCAATACCCACAGAACAAAGTGGTGAATGTGGGATTCAACGTATCATTCTAAGTAAACCCGAACCAACAATGAAAAACTTCAAATACATATACTTGGTCATTTTTCTGGCAGCTGCAGGATGTAGCAATGACGAGTTTCTAGACAGAGAGCCCACTGATATTCTTGGTGAAGAGCAGGTGTGGGGCAATGAAGATCTGGTCTTTTCCGTGCTGGCCGATCTGTACAATCGCCTCCCGGACTATCAGGGTCTGGAAAACTGGTGGGAATATACCAATTTCGATGAGGCATTTGCGAGCAATGCCGGCGATTATGGGAGACATCAAAATCAGGAATATAGCTATGGAGACTGGGGAATGTGGGATTATGCCTACATCCGTGACCTGAATCTATTTATAGAAAGATGTGAGGCTGCGACGGCGTTGTCCACAGAATCAAAGGCCAGCTTCTTAGCCGAAGCCAAATTCATCCGTGCCATGGTATATTTCGAGCATGTGAAGCGAATGGGCGGCGTGCCATTGATCTTGGAGTCCATGGAATATGACTACAGCGGTGACCCTACCTACCTTCAATACCCCAGAGCGAAAGAACATGAAATCTATGATTTTGTAATAGCCGAGATGGAAGATGTGAAAGATGACCTTCCAAACGGCAGTACCAAATCGAGAGCAACTAAAGGAGCAGCATTGGCTTTGGTTTCAAGAGCAGCTTTGTATGCAGGCTCTATTGCAAAGTACGGTCAGTTGACTCCTGAGGTGTCCCTTCCAGGTGGAGAAGTAGGAATTCCCAACAGCATGGCAGATGCGTATTATACCACTGCTTTGAATGCTTCTGAAGAAGTAATGTCACTGGGAACGTACGAACTCTATAACCAGGATCCCGACAAATCAGAGAACTACACCAATATCTTCCTGAATAAAAGCTCGAACAATGAAGTGATTCTTGCCAAAGACTTCTTGGTGCAGGGAAGAACACATGGATTCACCATAGAAACCATCCCTCGCTCCCTTAGAGAAGAAAATACTTCCGGCGGCAAATTAAATCCTTCACTCAATTTGGTTCAGTCTTATGAATTGCTTGATAACACCTTTGCCGAATTACCCACAAAGGATGCCTCAGGAAACCCGATCTACTACGACGATCCAATGGAAATTTTTGCCGGAAGAGACCCAAGATTATTGGGAACAGTGATCGTACCCGGCTCATCCTTCAGAGGTAAGAAAGTGGATATCTGGGCAGGATATAAGCTGCAAAACGGTTCGGTCATCACTTCAGATCAACTGGGTGGACAGGCACAACTGCCCGGAAGCTCCTCATCTGTGCAAGTCGTAGGTTTTGACGGACCGATAGACCAACTGGAATGGTCTGCGCAGAATGGTTTCTATCTTAGAAAATATGTGGATACATCTGTAGGCTCAGGACAAAGAGGAACCGGTTCGGCGGTTTGGTTGGTAAGATTCAGATTTGCTGAGATTCTCTTAAATGCTGCTGAAGCTGCCTTCGAACTGGATCAACTGGACAAAGCCGCTGAGTATATGAACCAGGTGAGAAGGAGAGCTGGGTTTCCCGTCGATCTAACGCCAAGCGAGATTGATTTTGACAGAATCGTACACGAAAGAAAAGTGGAATTGGCTTTTGAAAACCATATTCTTTGGGACAAAAAGAGATGGAGATTGGCGCATCGGATCTGGAATGGAGTAAGCACTAATCTCACCAATAATCCGGGAGATGCTTTGGCTGTAAGCACGAGAGTTTTCGGACTGAAGCCCTACAAATACTACGAGCCCGGCTCACCGAATAACGGCAAGTGGATTTTTGAAGAATTTGTGCCTGCACCGGTATTCAATGCTCACCGGTTCAGATTGGGCAATTATTATTCATTCATCAGTGATGGTGTGAGAAATAACAATCCGAAAATCATCCGAAACCCAAATCATTAACTTCCTCTAAACTCAAAAAAATATGAACATAAATTTCAAAAATATACTGGGATTAATGGGGATAGCAATTTCCTTTGTATCCTGCAGCTTTGACAATTACGACGAGCCCAACTTTCAGCTGGATGGCAGAATAACCTATCAGGGGGAGCCGATAGGCGTAAGTTATAATGACGTGTACATTGAGCTATGGGAACAGGGCTGGCAGCGTCTTGGTAACATAGGCGTAGCAATAGATCAGGATGGATCGTATTCGTCACTTCTGTTTAAGGGTGAATACAAAATGATCATTCCCGACAATCAGGGACCTTTTATAAAAACCATCAATGACCAAACAGGTAATGACACAATTCCAGTGAGTCTTACGGGGAGCAGAACGATGGATATAGAAGTCATTCCTTACTACATGATCCGCAATACGAATATCAATGGCGGGAGCAATAAAGTCTCAGCGACTTTTGACCTGGAACAGATTATCACCGGAGACGATGCCAGAGAGGTCCAGGAAGTTTACCTGTATGTAAGTAAGACGTTATTTGTCGACAATCGCACGAGCATCGCTACCAGCAACAGAGGTGGAGGCGATCTGGAGGATTTATCTTCCATCACACTGGAAGTGGATGTGCCTGAGAGAGTCCCTACCCAGAACTATGCCTATGCAAGAATAGGCGTAAGGATCCGAGGGGTAGAGGATATGATCTTCTCTGAAATATTAAAAGTAAATCTATAAGCCTCTTATGGATATGCCGGGGAGTTCAGCCAGTGAGATGGGTACTGGACGACCCCGGCTTTTTTCTGAAAGTCTATTTAAGATCTTTTAATAATATGTTTAGAAAAAATCATCATATGCATCTTCTACTAAGTCTTACTATCGTACTCGGATCTTGCTCAGAATCTGCTGAGAATCTCGTCACCACTCCTGACCAACCAACAATCAGCGACACCCTTACTTATATCAATCCTGTTTTCGAACCTGTATTGGCTGATCCTACCGTAGTGAAAGTTGGGGATGTCTTCTATGCTTATGGCACCGAAGACAACTGGGGAGAAGAAGGAGGCTACCATTTGGTTCCCGTGATCAAATCCAGTGATCTGGTAAACTGGGAAGTAGTCGGAAATTCTATGGATGAGAAACCAAGCTGGAAAGAACGGGGTGGTATCTGGGCACCGGATGTGACTCAGGTAGGAGATCAATTCTACATGTATTATTCCTTTTCCACTTGGGGAGATCCAAATCCCGGAATCGGACTGGCCATAGCTGACAGTCCCGAAGGGCCATTTGTAGATCAGGGAAAAGTATTTGACTCGGAAGAAATCGGAGTCGCCAATTCTATTGATCCCTTTTATATAGAAGAAAATGGGGCAAAATTTCTAATCTGGGGAAGCTTTCATGGCTTATATCTTACCGAACTGACAGCCGATGGCAAGAAGCCCACAGGGGAAAAACTCCGGGTAGCAGGTGATCACTTGGAAGCTGCTTATGTCTACAAAAAAGACGGATATTATTATCTTTTCGGGTCGGCAGGGACCTGCTGCGAAGGAGCTAATAGTACGTACAAAGTTCTGGTAGGGAGATCTGAGAATCTGGAAGGACCATACTTGGATAAGGAAGGAAAAAGCCTGCTCGATTCTGATTCGGGAACGTTGGTCGTAGGTAGAAACGAAGGCGAATCCGGTTATGCAGGTCCGGGACATAATGCGGAAATCGTACTGGACGATGCGGGTCAGGAATGGCTTCTTTATCATGGCATGGACAAGCAGAAACCAAAACTTGAAAATGGTACCAATCGCAGGGTACTGCTTTTGGATAAGATCATCTGGGTAGACGGGTGGCCAAGTGTAAGTGGATTAGTCCCCGGCACAAGCTCACAAAATGCTCCTATTTTAGACTTAAAATAATCCCATGTATTCCACCAAACAATTTGTATTAATTCCACTCCTACTATTATTCACCTCCTTAGCTATTGCTAGGCAGAACGTAATTCTTGAGGAATTTTCTTCAGAAAACGGTGCTGAAGTCATAGAAAAAAACGGGGAGGTCCAGGTTTCTTGGCCCTCGGGAAAAGGTGAAAAAGGTACTCTTCACCTTGATATGAGCTCAGGTAATCCGCTTTTCAAAGCTATTCTACTTGAAGATTCTCAGCAAACAAAGACTATAGCGAAAGCAGTTGATCCTCTTTTTCTGCTTACGGTAGGTCAGCGGGATCTCAGCAAAGAAAGTGGTTGGAATATATTCTTTGACAGAACCGCTTATAATCCTTACGAAGAGCACCTGATAATGCTGGAGAAGCAAACCATAGCAGTGAAAAGCCAAGGTCAGCGAACAGTCATTCAAGTCAACACCATGACTGCCGGTAATTTCCATGGCTGGCTGGAAATCACGCTTTATCATGGCAGTACTCTGCTGAATATGGCTGCTGTAATGGCTACACCTGATGATGCAAAAGCTATTATTTACGACGCAGGACTAGTCAGCAAGAATAGTCCTTGGACAGAGCTCTTTTGGTCAGATACCGAAGGCTATTTGCAGTCTTCGCAAATTTCTGCGGGGAAAAATTCCAGTGAAAATCTGGCCGTTAAGTACCGAACAATTATTGGAGAAGGTGAAGAAGGAAGTTTAGCTGTTTTTCCTGCACCACACCAGTATTTCTACCCGCTGGATAATGCTTATAACCTAAAATATGTATGGTTTGGAGCTAATTATCGGAATATGACAGAGGAATTTGGGATTGGAATTCGACATGATTTAATGGGTGACAATAGGCATGTGCCCTGGTTTAACGCTCCGCCAAACACCAATCAGAGACTTAATTTCTTCGTCCTGTTGTCAGATTCCAAAGACGGTCAGATTCTAAAGGATGTCAAGGCTTTTACTCATGATGATCAGTATAAACCCCTTAATGGATACCGGACTATGGCGAGTCATTTTCATACTGAGCACATGGACGATATTCTGACCCATAAGCCGGTACCTGCTATTCCCGGGCACGTGAAAGCCTTGCGAAGTATGGGAGTAAATATTATGCACTTGGGAGAATATCATCTTGCAGGAAATCCACGCGACCCGGGACCTAGGAGACTGCCTGAATTGAAATTGATGTTTGAAGAAAGCGCACGCTTATCATCTGGCGACTTCCTGATGATTCCCGGTGAAGAACCAAATGTCCACTATGGAGGGCACTGGATGAATATGTTTCCCAAGCCGGTGTATTGGATCATGTCCCGTGAAGATGGGCAACCTTTTGTAGAAGAAACCAAAGAATATGGTAAAGTCTATCGGGTGGGCAGCAAGGAAGAGATGTTAAAACTTTTGGAAGCTGAGGGTGGACTAGCTTGGACTGCCCATGCTCGAACCAAAGGATCTACCGGATTTCCCGATAACTATAAGGAAGAGGGATTTTTCCACTCCACCACTTTCAACGGGGCCGCTTGGAAAGTAATTCCCGCAGATCTGTCATTGCCAACTATGGGCAGAAGGGTGCTTGACTTGATGGACGATATGGCCAACTGGGGTGAGCGAAAATACGTGATCGCAGAAGCGGATCTTTTCAAGTTGGAACCGGATTATGAGATCTACGGGCCGATGAATATTAATTATTTACAGCTAGACAAACTTCCAAAATTTGAGGATGGGTGGCAAACCGTAGTGGATGCTATGCAAAATGGTAAATTTTTCTCGGGTACAGGAGAGATCCTATTGCCTGCTTTCTCTGTGAATGGCAAAAGCAGTGGAGAAACGCTAAAGCTCGACGACAGCCAAACCGCTGAGGTGAATGTGACTATCGATTGGACATTTCCATTGAATTATGCAGAGATTATTTATGGAGACGGAGAGAAAGTTTTTCGTGAAAAAATCGACCTCAGCGATACACAAGCCTTTGGAATACAGGAATTTCAATCCACCATAAACATAAAAGGGGTAAAATGGATAAGATTAGAAGTTTGGGATGTAGCTGCAAATGGAGTCTTTACCCAACCGGTTTGGGTCGAGTGAAAATTTGGCTGTTAAGATTGCTGTTAAAGTTTTCATTCTAAGCTTGCTGTCTTAACTTTAAGGGTTAAACTGATCACAAATTTCAATTACTTAACCCAAACCTATTATGAAAAAGTCTTACACGAGAAACACTACTAAAATCAAACCTAGTCTAAAACAAGGTGTAGCGCTCTCCGGGAAGTTCATAATCCCCAAACCTGCCAAAAATGTCAAAAAACCACTTTAAATCAACACTTGCACTACTTTGTAGTGGTTCGTTGATTTCTTGTACCCCTGACAATAATTCCGGAAATTCGGTCACACTGGCTGACCGAATTTCTACAGATAATACGAATCTATTTTACGTCAGCAATTGTGAATTGTGAGCTGTTGGTTCCAAGTGCGCTGATCAAGCTATCCGTAACGGTGAAGCCTGAAGGATATCTAAAGGAATACCGGAATGGCAATTAGATCAATACGGCTCGGTGGGTGAATTGAAAGATCTGCCAAAAACTTCTGATGAGCATTTAATCCATGTCACGCTTGTGCCCATGGGTACTGCACGATTATGCCTTACCGTTTTTCCGAAATTAGATAATAACCCAAAATGGAATGAATAAACTACTTGGCTTACCCAGAATAATCTTACTATTTCTCCTGCTTCTCAGCTTTGCCCATGTAGGTTTAGCCCAAAGTAGGGCCTTTGACAATCCCGTTTTGGCCGGAGATCGACCGGATCCTACCGTGGTGCAAATCGGTAAGTATTATTATGCTTCTGCCACCTCCAATGAATGGGCACCGCTTTTTCCAATTTTTAAATCTACCGATTTGGTGAATTGGGAACTGGTGAATTATATTTTTCCGGACGGCGCGCCCGATTGGGCAAAGAATAACTTTTGGGCACCGGAACTTTCCTACGACGAGAAGCAGAAAAAAATCTACGCTTATTACACGGCAAGGGACAAAGACAGCAATCTCTTAAGTGTGGCTGTTGCAAGTGCGGATTCGCCCGAAAGCAAATTCACTGATCACGGACCGTTGGTAGCGCAAGAATACGGCTCCATCGATGCATTTGAGGCGCGAGATGAAAATGGGAAGCTCTATGTGCTGTGGAAAGAAGACGGAAACAGCAAAGGACAGAAAACTCCGATTTGGGCTCAGGAAGTGAATGAGGAGCGCACTGAATTGACCGGTGAAAAGCATGAGTTATTCACTAACGATCAACCTTGGGAAGGCGGATTGGTGGAAGGAGTAGCGATTTTTCAGAAAAACGGCTATTTCTATGCAACCTATTCTGCCCGTGGATGCTGCGAAATCACCTGCGATTATGTCACGGGAGTTGCCCGAAGCAAAACGCTTCTGGGACCTTGGGAAAAGTATGATATGAATCCAGTCCTAAAGGATAACGATAACTGGAAATGTGCCGGACACGGAACGGTTGTGGAGAAAGACGGAGACTTCTGGATGCTCTACCATGCGTACAATACCGAAGGAAGCGTATATGTAGGAAGGCAGGGAGTCTTGGAGAAAATTGAATGGACTTCCGATGACTGGCCTATTCTGGCGAATAATGCAGGCTACGAACGCAGCAAAGCTTCCTTAGAATTTAGGGACAATTTCAAAAAAAGATTGGATCCGATCTGGCAGTGGAGAGTGACGCAGGATATCCAATACGAAACAGGCAAAAAGGGGCTTAAGCTTCAGGCATCTGAAGAGAATGAAACCTTGGGAACCCTGCTCGTGCAAGGCACCAAATCGCTCGATTACCAATACGAAGCGACAATTATTCCTGATGAAAATGCAGCAGCAGGCTTGGCGGTAATCGGCGGTGCAAATAATGGTTTCGGAGCTCCCCCAGCTGGAATGGGAATTTCCGTGAAAGGAAATCAGCTAGTCCTTTGGGAGACTATCAACCGAAAAACAAGAGAAATTGCCACTGAGACAGTTCCTTCAGGCAAAGAAGTGAAACTGATACTGAGTATGAAAGAAGGATACAAAATGACCACTTCAGCCATCGTGGATGGAAAAACAATCCAAGTAGGTGAAGTGCAAGATGTAAAGCATTTGGTACCTTGGGGAATGGGATTCCGACTTGGATTGGTAGCCAAAGGAGCTACGGATTCTTATGCCCATTTCAAGGAAGTGAAGATTTATTAGTAGAAAGTATAAAGTAGCAGGTATCAAGATTCGGGACACACTGAATCCCGAATTACTCACCAATAAACCTACACCTATGAAGAAAACACTGATTTTTGGCGCATGCCTGCTTTTTGGGCAGCATCTCGCAACAGCGCAAACTGGCAATTACAAACCTGTAGAAGGGAAAATCATGACCGAATGGGCAGCTCAGGTAACTCCTGAAAATGTCCATCAGGAATATCCACGGCCTCAGATGACCCGGGAAAATTGGGTGAATCTGAATGGGCTCTGGGACTATGCCATCAAACCAAAAGGGCAGGCTGTACCAACTAGCTTTGATGGAGAAATTTTAGTGCCTTTCGCAGTTGAATCTGCGCTTTCCGGAGTAGGAAAGGAAGTTGGAAAGGACAACGAACTTTGGTACAATACGACTTTTGCTACTCCAAAAAAATCAAGCAAGGACAAAGTACTGTTGCATTTCGGAGCATCTGACTGGGAAACGGAAGTATTTATCAACGGTAAAAGTGTTGGAAAGCACCAGGGAGGATATGATCCTTTTGAGTTTGATATTACCGGTCAATTAAAGCCCGGAAAATCGCAGACACTACAAGTACGTGTATGGGATCCAAGCGATGATGGGCCTCAGCCCCGTGGCAAACAGGTCAAGAATCCTCATGCGATATGGTACACTCCCGTGACAGGAATCTGGCAGACAGTGTGGGTTGAAACTGTACCCACATCCTATATTTCCAGGTTGAGAAATAGCTCAGACATCAAGAGTAAGGAGATCCTAGTCACCCCTGAGGTAACAGGAGCCATGGGAACACAGCAGGTAAAAGTAAGTGCCTGGAAGGACGGAACCATGCTCGCCGAGCAAACAGTGAAGCCTACTGAAACTGCCAAGTTGTCGATTAAAGATGCCCAACTTTGGGAACCGGGAAATCCGGCACTTTATGATTTGAAAGTGGAATTGGTAGATGGCAAAAAAGTGGTGGACGCTGTAGAAAGCTATGCGGCTTTGAGAGAAATCAGTATGGCTCCGGACGCAAATGGTATCCAACGAATGATGCTGAATGGAGAGTTTTTATTTCAATATGGCCCTCTGGATCAAGGCTGGTTTCCTGACGGATTGTACACGGCTCCAAGCCATGAAGCGATGGTCTTTGATATCCAAAAGACCCAAGACATGGGTTTCAATATGATCAGAAAGCATGTGAAAGTAGAGCCTGCCACTTGGTATCATGCCTGTGACAAAATGGGCATGCTTGTATGGCAGGATATGCCGAGTGGAGATATGGGAAATGGCTGGGAAATGAAATTGGCCGTACTCGGAGAGCAGACGGATAGGGATAGAACTCCGGAGTCCGAAGCGATTTTCAGAGAAGAATGGAAAGAGATCATGGATGACTTCTATAACTTTCCTTCTATCGTAGTTTGGGTACCTTTCAACGAAGCCTGGGGTCAGTTTAAAACCAAGGAAATCACCGAATGGACTAAGAAGCATGATCCTTCCAGACTGGTAAACAGTGCCAGCGGAGGCAATTTTGAGATGGAAGGAACCAAGATTGCGGGTGATATCATTGATCTGCATAATTATCCGGATGCGAAAATGCCTGATCCGAAGATTTACGGAAAAGACAATATTCTAGTGCTGGGAGAATTTGGTGGACTGGGACTTCCTGTGGATGGGCATGTGTGGCAACAGAAAGACAATTGGGGCTATCAGTCCTTCAAAAATCAGGAGGAACTTTACAATCGCTATGCACAATTGATAACAAGACTTGGTGAGTTGGTAGAAGCCGGTCTCTCGGCGGCAGTCTATACCCAGACCACAGATGTGGAAGTAGAGACCAACGGACTGATGACCTATGACAGAAAAATCATCAAGTTTGATGTGTCCAAGATGAAAAGCATACATTCCCCTTTATATAAAAAGTGAGCGCAATGAATAATCATTTCAACAAAATCCTTGGTGCAGCTGCACTGGGGGTTTTACTTTACAGTTGCGAAAGCAAACCCAAAGAAGAAACTAAACTAGAAGAACCTGTACAAGAGCAGGTTTTCGGCACAACCTTTCAAGATAAAAAAGTGGAAACATACGAGATCAAGAATGCCAACGGCATGAAAATGAAAGTCACCAATTTCGGTGCACGCGTGACCCATCTGTGGGTACCGGATAAGGACGGAAATCCGGTAGATGTAGTTCTGGGTTTTGAGACCTTGGACGGATATCTGGAAAGTAGTGAGAAGTACTTTGGCGCAGCCATTGGTCGCTATGGGAATCGTATAGCGAATGGAAAATTCACCTTGGACGGCAAGGAATATACATTGCCTCAGAACAATAATGGACAGACACTACATGGTGGTCCGGGTGGATTGGATTATGTAATCTGGAATGTGGAAAAGTCCGGAGAAAACGGACTGATTTTCAGCTACACTTCGCCTGATGGAGATGAAGGTTTTCCGGGTGAGCTGAAAGTAAAAATGGTCTACACGCTCACAGATGACAACGAATTCAAGGTTACCTACGAAGCCGAAACTGACAAAGCCACACCTGTAAATTTGACCCACCACTCATTTTTCAACCTAAACGGTGCAGGAAACGGAACAGTGCTGGATCATACGCTGCTATTAAGTGCCAGCGAATACACTCCTGTAAATGATGTACTGATTCCTACAGGAGAGGTGGTTTCAGTAAAGGAGACGCCTTTTGACTTTACAGAACCAACTACGATTGGCGCGAGAATCAACGAGGAAAATGAGCAATTGAAGTTCGGTGGCGGATATGATCACAACTGGGTGCTGGACAAATCCGGAGCTGATTTGACTCAAGCGGCAGTGATCTCATCTCCGCAGACCGGGATAGAAATGGAAGTGTGGACAACTGAGCCTGCAATCCAGTTTTACAGTGGCAATTTTCTTGACGGAACCATCACCGGCAAAGGTGATAAAGTCTATGAACAGAGATCTGCATTCTGTCTGGAAACCCAGCATTATCCGGATTCTCCCAATCAACCGGATTTCCCGTCTACAATTTTAAAACCCGGAGAGAAGTACGGGCAGACTTGTATTTACAGGTTTGGGACGAAGTAAAAACAGAAGCCATCTTGAGAAATCGGGATGGTTTTTTTTAGATTAACCACAAGTCCACCAAGGAGCACAAAGGTTAGAATTTGCTTTTCCTTGACCATTGAATTTGAAAATTGAGAATTGATCATTTTTTTGAGCCACATAGGAACATAGCAAACATAGAGGAACTCGTATTTCAATAAGTCAAAGTCAGGAGACTTGAACTAGATAGTGTTTTTTAAACCGCAAAGCACTAAGGAAGCGCAAAGGACACGGCTGCCCTGCTTCTCATGAAGCAGGGCGATATACGTTCTTGCATCTGCCGCAGTGAGTCCATAAAACTATAGACTGGATCTTTATGAATAGTTTTTTCACAACCACATACCAAAAACAAACCTATCCAAAGAATATACCTACAGCTTGACTTCAAACAGTTGAAATACCTTTTTGTCTTCATCATCTGTTTGCACTTCGATAAGCAATCCTTCTTTTACCACTCGAATAAAATCCACATAATAGTTGTCCCGGTCGAGCTCAACCACACCAAGTTCTCTGAAGTCCTCGTCGAATACCATAATGGTTCTTTCAGGGAGTCTTCCCTTTTTATTATCTCCAAGGGATTTCGTTTCTATCAAATGCTTGATAGTTTCATCAGGGTATGGTCCTGACATAACCCTATAATACAGATTCCTGTAGGAATCATAGAGGATCATGTTGTTCTTTGGATTGGTATAGATGTGCTGATAAAAAATACTTGGGTCAAGATCAAATTTTGGAAGTGAATGAAAGCGTCCCTCATAAAGTTGGCTAAAGAGTGCCGGGGACTTCAACAGGTTTAGGTCAAAATCATACACCATCACTCGCTCCTCGATGGGAAAAGACTGTAAGATTACAGAATCTTTATAGTTGACGGTGTAGGAGGGCATCTCTAACATGACTCCCCAAAAGCCTGATTCCATGTATTTGTCACTGTATCCCAGATGATAGCCAAAAGCCTTGCTCTCCAGATCCAGAATCATGCTAAGGTTTTTCTGTTTGTAGCCATTTTTAAAAGGATCAATATCCGGCATGGAGGAAATCATAAGCTTTGTTCCTAAATCAATTATGGGAGCATAAGTCCAAAGTGTAGGCAGTGCAGTTTCTTGGGATGGCCTGTTGGAATCATCTGACCGCAGCCTATAGCGACTCTTGATCCGTCCAGAAGTATCAACCAGATTGAGTTCATACTTATACTGGTTTAACACGAAAATACTGTCTAAGTTTCTGATATGAAAACCGTCGAGTGCCCCTATCCCTTCCGGCCCTTCCAAGGCTAATTGCACCTTAAAAGACTTCTCCGGATCCGCTATATGTGCGAAGTGAATAAATCTCTTTTTGGCTCTAATCATATCATGATAAGCTAGGTATTCTTCTCCCTTTAGGTTGATTGCCTGCATAAACCACCAATTCGTGGACGTTTGATCATCTATAGGAATCTCCACCAAGCGTTTGGGAATAAGTTCAAGTTTGCGGTACTCTTGAGATCGGGAGCAGGAAAGGAAAAGCCATGGAATAAGCAGAAAAACCAAATATTTCATATTCCAAAAGATTTTATATTTAAATGAAAGTATAAAGTAAGGCTGGTATTTATTATGAGCAACTTAAGCAAAGGGGATTTGAAAAGCTTCAAAAAATCATAAATGGACAAAAGAGTAAAATTCGATTTTGAACTCTACTTCACCAACGGTGGCAGTATCAAGGGAGAGGATTTTCGACTGGATATCGCAGGGGATGATATTTCGGACAAAGAACTTGCAGACTACATCATCAAAGACCTTAGGTTGCTTATGGTGGGACGGGCTATCATTCTGAACAAAGAAATCCTGGTGGAACCTCATAAACGCAAACCCATCGATCAAAGCAAAGGAAAAGAGCTACTGGTTGATCTGAGCCATACTATCGAAAATGGACTGGTTACCTACAAAGGACTCCCTGCTCCTATCATCTGTGATTATCTGAGTAGAGCAGATTCTAAACAGTACTATGCTGAAGGAACGGAATTTCAAATCGGAAAAATAGAAATGGTGACAAACACCGGCACGTATATCGACTGTCCCTTTCATCGCTATGAGACAGGAAAAGACCTTTCAGAGGTAGAATTGGAAGCCTTTACTGACTTAGAAGCTGTAGTCATCCGAGTGCCGCATTCTCAAACCCTGGAAATAACTGAGGAGCATCTGCTAAGCTACGAAATCCGAAATCGGGCGGTATTGATCCACACAGGCTGGGATGCCCACTGGAATACGGAAAAATACTATGAAAACCACCCCTACCTCACGGAGGGTGCAGCACAGTATTTAAAAGATTGCTCGGTCAAATTGGTGGGCATTGATTCTCACAACATCGACTGCACAGCCGGAAAAACCAGACCCGTTCACTCTATTCTTTTGGGGGCTGAAATCCTGATCGTGGAACATCTGTGTAATTTAAACCTGCTGCCTGAAGATGGGTTTACCTTCAGTGCCATCCCTCCAAAATTCAAAGGAGCAGGTACATTCCCCGTCAGAGCAATGGCTAAATTGAAAAAAATCAATTGATCTGAAAGGCAGAACCGGTTATTCAAAACCTATCTGATTTCATTTCAGCTTTTTCAAAAAACCCGGTTAGAATTGCTATTCCAACCGGGCTTTTATCCAACTACTAAACGTCCTAAAATCAACGCCAGCCTCCACCCAAAGCCCGGTAAAGGTCAATGGAAGCATAAAGCTTGGCGCTTCTTATTTCCACCAGATCCAATTGGCTTTGGAGCAGATTGCCCTGTGCGGTAATAACTTCCAGGTAATTGGCCACGCCATTTTCAAACAAGAGATCGGCATCGCCCACGGCGTGCTCCAACGCCTCCACACGTGATGTAGCCACATTCTGCCGCTCAGCTGTCTTTTCTATTCTGACCATCGCATCAGACACTTCCTTTATGGCAGTCAGTACAGTTTCTTGGAAGGTGTAAATTTGCTGCTCCCTCTGGATTTGCTCTGTTTGCAGTCTGGTTTTCAGCCGTCTCCTGTTCAACACAGGCTGGGCAAGGCTTCCGCCCACCACGCCAAATACCGATCCGGGAAAGTTAAACCAATTAACGGCTTCAAAAGCATTGAGTCCCATGGACGCAGTGATTCGAAGGGAAGGATACATCATCGCTTTGGCAACACCCACTCTTCCGTTGGCCGCTTGCAGTCCCAGCTCGGCCGCCTTTACATCCGGGCGTTCACTCAGAAGATCTGCAGGAACACCTGTTCCGATCACACTTGCCAGATTTTCCTGAAACACACCCCGTGCGATTGAGTTAGGAGCAACACCCGTCAATACGCTGAGTGTGTTTTCCTCTACCGCTATTTCTCCTTCCAGATAAGGAATCAACTGCTGTGCCTGCTTCAGCTGCGCAGTGGCCTGATCTTTTGCAAGCGTGGTGACCAGTGCCGATTCAAACTGTAGATCAATGACCTCTTGAGTCCGCATGCTGAGTTCTAGATTCTGTTCTGCCACTTCCAACTGAGCATCGAGTTTCAGCAGATTATAGTAGCTTTTGGCTATCGAAGCTACTACCCCTGTCTGCAAAGCCTTGGCAGCCTCACCGGTCTGCAGGTATTCAGCAAGGGCAGTCTGAGTTTGCCTGCGTATTTTACCCCAGATATCAGCCTCCCAGCTCAGCAAGCCCTGAAGTTGGTAATCTTCCAGGCTTTTCCGCTCCAGAAATAAATCAGTACTGATTCCATTCAGGGAGTTGTCTGAAAAACGGGAGGAATTAGCTGTCACCAACAGATCAAATTCGGGGACATTGCCCCATTTGGCTTGCTTAAAATTCAACTGCGACACTTCGATGTTCTTTCTGGCGATCAACAGATTGTTGTTTCTTTCCAGTCCCCGTTCGATTAATGAAACAAGGTTTGGGTCAGTAAAAAACTCGTTCCAGAGAATTGCGGCATCGGTAGAATCCACCGATGTCTCATTGCCCCTGAATGTTTCCGGAAAAACATCCACAGGCGTGCCTATATCTTCAGATGCCTTGCATGCTGCCAGCCATCCTATAGACAGGACTATCGCTATTTTATAAATCAAGGATTTCATATGTTTATAATTGTCTGTCAAAGGTCATATGGAATCTCGCATGGCTGAAAATCATCCCACTGTGTGTCGTTTTCGACATGCTCGATTTCATTTTATCAGATTAATTCGTTACAAGTTCTTTTGATTCTTCCGGCTGGAGTTCACGTGGACTGCTGATACGCTCATGGATATGTTGGAAAATGACGAACAGCAATGGAATGATCATAAGTCCCAAAACCACTCCTGACAGCATTCCTCCCGCCGCTGCGATACTTATGGAATGATTGCCCATTGCGGATGGGCCCTTCGCAAACATCATCGGGATAAGGCCTGCAATAAAGGCCAATGATGTCATCAATATAGGACGTAGACGAAGTCGGGCTCCTTCCAGAGCCGCATCCAGCAAGGTTCTCCCAGCTCTTCTACGCTGCACTGCAAATTCCACGATCAGAATGGCGTTTTTCGCCAACAGACCAATCAACATGACCAATGCTACCTGTACGTAGATATTATTCTCTATTCCCGTCAGTCCTATTGCCAAGAATACACCCAGAACACCGGTCGGTATGGAAAATATAACTGCCAGAGGAAGGATATAGCTTTCGTACTGAGCCGAAAGCAAGAAATAGATAAACAGAAGAGAAAGAAGGAAGATAATCAGCGATTGCCCTCCTGAGCCCATTTCCTCCTTGGTCATACCGGTAAATTCCAACGCGTAACCGTTCGGCAGCTCCTCCCTGACTACTTCCTGAACTGCAAGCAATGCATCCCCCGAACTGAAGCCGGGTGCGGCCACGGCATTTATTCCTATAGAGTTAAAGAGGTTGTATCGGGAAACCGTTTCGGGGCCATACACCCGCTCAAGTCTGGCCAGCGTGTTCACTGGCACCTTTTCGCCCTGGCTGTTTTTCACAAAGATCCCGTCAAGCGAAGACTCATCCACCCGATCTGTCTTTTCGGCTTGGATCATCACCCGATAATATTTACCAAATCGATTGAAATCCGATGCCTGCATACTTCCAAAATAAGCTTGAAGCGTCTGGAGAACTTCCCGAACACTCACCTGAAGCTGAGCGGCTTTC
This sequence comes from Algoriphagus sp. 4150, assembly GCF_031457395.1. Lineage (NCBI taxonomy): Bacteria > Pseudomonadati > Bacteroidota > Cytophagia > Cytophagales > Cyclobacteriaceae > Algoriphagus > Algoriphagus sp. 4150. The sequence goes on along the minus strand of NZ_JAVDWS010000002.1, from coordinate 265,162 downwards.
ACTTCATCCACTTCAAGATTGTACTGAGGATAATCAGACTTGAAAGAAGAAAAAGCAAAACCGATTTCCTCTCTGCCCATAAGCTTGCCCATGAAGTCGGAACTTACCCCACTGAATTTTTGGAGCGCGCCTCCCGATCTGTCCTGAAGTACAAGTTCAAGACCGTCCACATTGCTGAATCCAGGTACTGTTGGAAACGTAAACACGAAGAAATTTGCCCCTTTAATTTTGGAGAATTCCTGATTTACCACCGCCATGATCTCATTGATATCACTGACTTCTCCCCGCTCTTTGACCGGTTTGAGCAGGATAAAAATAACTCCGGCAGAGGGGCTTGCCGCTTCCGTAAGAATATTGAACCCGGACATCACATTCAGCGATGAATGAAAATCCATATCTCTGAGTGCAATCTCCGCTTCTTTCATCACCTCAGTAGTACGCTCCAATGATGCACCTGCCGGCAAATCCAGAGACACCGCTATAAAACCCTGATCTTCTGAAGGAATAAAGCCTGAAGGAGTTATTCTGATCAATACTACAGTAGTCACGACCACAAGGGCCAGCGCCGCAATGCCCACCCATCGGTGACGGATCAGCATTCGGATCCCGCCGACGTAATTATTGGTGAGCTTTTCGAATCCTGAATTGAACCCGATGAAAAACTTCTCGCTGAAAGTTAGTTTTTTGCTCCCATTGGTCCCGTGATGCTTGTCCTTAAGAAATAAAGCAGCCAATGCAGGGCTCAACGTAAGTGCATTTATCGCCGAAATGATAATGGCTATCGCAAGGGTAAAAGCAAACTGCTGATAAAACACTCCCGTGGAACCTTCCATAAAACCTACCGGAAGAAATACCGAGGCCATCACCAAGGTAATGGAGATAATCGCTCCCGTGATCTCTCCCATAGCACTTCTTGTGGCCGCTTTCGGAGGAAGATGTTCGAACTCCATTTTGGAATGAACTGCCTCTACTACCACAATAGCATCATCCACTACTATCCCGATCGCCAGCACCAGTGCAAACAGCGTGAGCAGGTTGATCGAGAAACCAAAAAGCAGCATAAAGAAGAATGTACCCAAGATTGCCACCGGCACTGCAATGGCCGGAATCAACGTGGAACGAAAATCCTGAAGGAATAGAAAGACCACCAGAAAAACCAGCACAAATGCCTCAATCAGTGTAGTAACCACCTGTGAAATAGACTGATCAAGAGAATCCTTGGTGTTATAAAGGATGAGGTATCCCACTCCTTCCGGAAAATCTTTCTCAGCCTTCTTCATCAGCTCAGCGATAGCGATCTGGATTTCGCTTGAGTTGGATCCCGCAATCTGAAATGCAGCTATATTTACTCCCTGTTTTTCATCTACTCTGGTAAAATTCGTATAGGAATAAGCTCCAAATTCTATTCTGGCGACATCCTTCAGTCTAAGAACTGTTCCGTCCGGATTGGCTCTAACCACGATGTTGTCATAGTCCTCGGGCTTATTCAGTTTCCCTTTGTATTTCACCACATACTCAAAAGCCACTTCGCTGCTTTCTCCCAGTTTTCCGGGAGCAGCTTCCAGACTCTTATCTTGTATGGCAGCGGTCACTTCTGCGGGAGTAAGATTATATGCGGCCATCTGGCTGGGATTCAGCCACACCCTCATGGAGTAATCCTTGTTCCCTCCGAAAATCATCGATTGCCCTACTCCTTTGATCCGTTTGATCTCCGGAATAATATTGATCTGTGCATAGTTGGCCAGAAAAGTCTGGTCGTAAGCCTCGGGATCCGTGGAAAACATGGATACTACCATCAACAAACTGTTCTGTTGCTTGGAGGTGGTGATTCCAGCCTGCACCACCTCTGCAGGCAGCTGGCTGGTGGCTTGGGACACACGGTTTTGGACGTTCACCGCAGCCTGGTCTGGATCGGTACCCAGCTCGAAGTATACTTTGATGACTAATGAGCCGTCATTACTTGCCGTGGAGCTTATATGGCTCATGCCTTCCACGCCGTTGATGGATTCCTCGAGCGAAGGAGCTACTGACCTCAGCAGTGTTTCTGCGTTGGCACCGGGATACAGGGCCACTACCTGTACTGCAGGTGGGGCAATATCGGGGAACTGTTGCAGGGGCAATTTGAAGACCCCCAGAACCCCGAGAATAACCAATAGGATAGAGATGACAGACGCCAATACCGGCCTGTCTATAAATTTTTGAAACATCGGTTTAGTTTGTTTTTAAGGATTGGCAGGATTTATTTCTGAGGATTCCGGAGTGATGATCGCCCCATCCTGAAGCGTTTCAAATCCTTTGTAGACAATTCTGTCACCTCCCTTCAGTCCACCGGATACCAGGTAATTATCTCCTGACGTCCCACTGACTTGGATTGGTTTCCGAACAACTTGGTTTTTCTCATCTACCCCTACTACAAAGACTTTATCCTGAATTTCAAAAGTCGACTGTTGGGGAACAAGAATAGCCTTATCATGGGGATGGGTGATTACAACCCTACCGGTATTGCCGGAGCGGAGTAAACCACGTTCATTTGGAAAGGTTGCCCTGAAGGTGATTGTGCCTGTATTTTTATTAAACTGTCCATCCACGACATCGACTTTTCCCAACTCCGAGTACTTGCTGTGATCGGCCAGTACCAGTGTGACAGGAGGAAGATTTTTGATTTTCTCTGTCAAAGTCTCGCCTTCATACCTACCTGTAAACCGTATGAAATCTGTCTCTCCCAAAGCAAAATAGACATGTACTTCATGGACATCAGACAGGGTGGTCAGCGGACTCTGATCCGCAGGGCCGACCAGTGTGCCTTGTTTCTTGGGCAATCTTCCGATATAGCCACTTACAGGGGCATGAATCTTCGTATAACTCAAGTTAATTTTGGCGGACTCTACCTGTGCTTTTGCCTGCTCCAGATTGGACAGGGCAAGTTGGCGGCTTGCTTCAAGGGTTTTCAGCTGAAACTCAGAGACTACCTTTTTCTGCACCAAAGGCGTATACTTCGCCACTTCAAGTTCACTTTGCATCAAGGCAGCTTCTGCGGCATGTAGATTGGCAACAGCTTGGTTGAGTGCTTCGCGAAAAGGTAAGTCATTGATTGCAAACACAGGTTTTCCCTTCTCCACGTATTCTCCTTCATCCACCAGGACCCGGTCGAGTATTCCGCTTACCTGCGGCCGAAGTTCAATATCCACGGTTCCTTCCACAGTGGCAGGGTATTCCAGAGAAGTCTCGGCGATAGATTCTTGAATAGAGTACACAGGTAATTGAGGTGGAGTAGTGGCCGCTTGATCAGTGGAGTGCGCCGGACTGCATGCATTCAGCAATACAAGAGCGCCTAGGCTTAAGATTAAATTTTTCATTGGTTTAGTGATTTTAGAGTACTGATAATAGTTGGAATAATTGGGGTTCCCCATTAGTTGGACAGGAGAAAATAACGTTATAAAATTATTTAACATCGTTAAGTGAAAGCTTGTCTGTTTTGAATCATATCATCTGAAAGGTGGTTAAATTAGCTTTGGATCTGTAAGAAAATAAAGCATGCTATTCTTCACATTCTAATGCTATTAAGTAAGCTAACAACGTTAGAAAATGGGATAAAAATTTTTTAGATAGTTTTTGTTATCCCGACAATAGCATCTTTTAAAATTTGTTTATTCATGTCAGCAGTAAGGCCTTTTCCTATCAAATTGATAGACAGTAATCCGTGGATTACAGAAAAGAAACTGAAGTACTTCTGCTGACAAGTCTCCGTATCCCTATTCCTTTCCAACAACAGCCTGGTGATTACCGGGCAAAATCGCTTGGACGGCAACTGGGATTCCGGAACCATCCCGATACAACAGGTCATCTCTACGCCAAACATGATCTGGTAGATCTCCTTATTGTGAAGACCAAACTCCCAAAATGCCATCCACATCGCTTCCAGTTGCTCTTCAGGAGTGCTATGCGCTTTTTCAGCCTCCTCCAATGCTTCATCCAAATCCTCAAATCCAATTCGGGCCAGCTCGTTTAAAATTGCTTCCTTATTGGTAAAATATTCATAAATAATGGGAGCGGTATATTCTATCCGGTCTGCAATCTTACGCATGTTAAGTCCAATCCATCCTTCTTCTTTGACAATCTCAAATGCCGCACGAAGAATGTTACTTCTGGTTTCTTCTTTTAGTCTCGATATGCGTTCCTTACTTCCCATCTCTTCTCTGAATTAAATCACTTAACAGTGTTAGAAAAAATAGGTTCAAAAGTCTTCAAATTATTTTTCATTCACTACATACTCATAAACAGTCTTCGACAATCCAGCCAATTGCTCCGTGGCTTTCTCATAGTCCTCCAACTTATTGGATAACAACACCAACACATAGGAGCGCCCATCAGGCAGATAAACTATTCCGGCATCATGGTGTAATCCTACAATCGAGCCCGTTTTATGAGCCACCTCCACGTCTTCAGGCAAATAAAAAGGAATCACCCTATTGAATTGCTGGTCTTTCATAATGGAGACCATCTCTTGGCAATCCTCCTTTGTACCCGCCGCATTTTCGGCAATTGCTTTCATAATCAGCATTAGATCTTTAGCTGTAGTGGTATTGCTCATGCCAAGTTCATATGCCTTGGTATCCTCTACCCCTCTCAGTACTTCGATTTTGTCCGCACCCAGATCACGCATGGTTGCAGTGGTGTTTTTTGCCCCTACCAGTTCTATCAGCACATTGGTAGCCAGGTTGCTACTGAGCGTGATCATATTATACATCAGCTCTTTTAGAGCGACAGTAGAACCTATCTTGCTATAAATCACACTGTCGCTATCCATGCCAACATGCATGCTGTAAAGGCTGCTATCAACTATACTTCTGAACTCATTTTTTAGCAAAATAGAATCCTCAAGATTAAGTTTCCCTTCATTGTCCTGCTTGAAAAGCTCAATCATCACAGGCACTTTCATCGTACTGGCAGCATGAAATTTCTCTTCTGCATTGATCAATAAACTATCCGTTGGATCAGATAGATTATAAAAAGCCACTGCTACATCTCCTTGAATAGAATCAAGTTGAGATTTGATGGTAGTTTGTAAGACTTCCAGCTTCGACACCTTTTCTGCACACGAAAACAAAAAACCAATTATGGCAAAATAGGTAATAATGGTTTTGAACAAATTCATAAGGGGCTGTCAAAAGGTTGATGACTGGCAATTTAAGCCATCTGAATTTAATCCTGGATCTAGGTTTTAAAAGTTTCTGAGAATTTATCAGATCTATCCCACATCTCGAGAAGCAAGAAAACCTAAAGGTTTTACTATTTTCTGATCCTCGTCTCATGTAAGTAGATTAAAAAAAATTGTATCGGCAATAAAACCAATCTTCATTTGCCCTTATTGCCAGCTGATAGTCTAGTCCGTCAATGTTACGCTTAAGTTTACCGAAGTGCTTAGCAAGATTGCCGGTTGTGGAAGATTTCTTTAACCTCTCCTTAAGGATTTTTGAAATGTTCTTTTCGTTTGATTTATCGATAATTAGAATCATAGCGAACACAGTTTAAGTCAAATTTATGGAAATTATCGGTAAACGTTGGAGGTCTAATCTATTGAATTTTAGACTATTTTCTTTGCTGAAAAAGTCTCAGGTATGCCAGCTTCAAGGCGGCCGAGTGAAGATGTATGCTTATACCTCGAAGGAGGCCACCGTAGAAGATGGTATGGCTGAGGCTAGCTTGAAAATCCCAATTTTGGAATTTTCTGATACATGGATAAAGACCTATTGTCATCAATAAGCTTGCACTTGCTGAAAAACCGTTTGCATCAAAAATGGGTTAATCATCCAATATGATAGCTTTTGATCTATAACCGTCGTTTTTTCAGCATGCCCTATTTATAACGTATTGTTTATGAGTCCCCACATTCCCAAATTTTTCCAGAATTGCTCCTTATTTTTGAAACAATGAAAATTTTGGCGATTGAAGACGAACCTGAATTGGCGGAAGTAATCCGTAAAAGCCTTGAAAAAGAGCTTTATCTGGTGGAGCATGCCGAAGATTTTGAGACCGCTATGGAGAAAATATCGCTGTATAAATACGACTGCATTCTTCTGGATATCATGCTTCCCGGAGGAAGTGGGATGGATATTCTGGCAGAACTAAAGAAAAAGGACGGGGGAGAAAATGTAATCATCATTTCTGCCAAGGATTCTCTTGATGATAAGCTTGCAGGACTAGACTTGGGAGCGGATGATTACCTCACCAAACCTTTTCATATAGCCGAACTGAATGCCCGGATTAAAGCCGTATTTCGCAGGAAAAACCTGAATGGAAGTAATCAACTTACCATTAAAAACGCCGTGCTGGACTTAAATGAGCGGGAATTTAAAGTGGATGACTTATTACTTGAATTGAACCGAAAGGAGTTTGATATCCTCAATTATTTCATGGTTAACAAGAACCGGTTGATTACTAAAAGTGCTCTTGCCGAGCATGTCTGGGGTGATCACATCGATCAAGCGGACAATTTTGACTTCATCTACTATCAGATCAAAAACCTACGCAAAAAACTGCAATCCACTCATGCTCAGTTTGAGATCCAATCCATCTATGGCGTGGGCTATAAATTGGTTGAACTGTGAAGCTGCTCAATCAATCCCTTAAATACCTTTCGGTATCGATATTCCTGATTGTGACCATCTGGTCAGCGATTTTTTACATCAATATGCTGGACGAAATCCACGACAGCATCGACGATGGGCTGGATAATTATAAGTTGTTAATCATCAAGCGTACCGAAAAAGACGGGCAGGTTTTAGAGAAAAGAGACTTCGAGGAGGGCAATTTTACCATTCATCAGATCACTGAAAAAGAAGCATTGGGAATGCGGGATTATTTCACAGACACATTGCTCTACATGGAAAATGAGGATGATCTGGAGCCCGTGCGAATGCTGACATCGGCATTCAAGCATGGTGACGATTATTACCAACTTACGGTTTTCAACTCCACCGTGGAAGAAGACGATCTGATCGAGGATTTGTTCTATTCCATCATTTGGCTTTACATCATTCTGGTTGCAAGCATTGTTTTAATCAATAATGTAGTTCTTCAACGGCTTTGGAAACCATTTTATCTGCTTTTGGGCGATTTAAAGGCATTTCGTATTGACAAAGAAAGTCCCGTCCCGATCGTGAAAGGAGACACCAAAGAGTTTAAAGAGCTGGAACTCGCGGTCAATTCCCTCATTATTCATGCCCGTGAAACTTATTCCAGTCAAAAGAAATTCACTGAAAATGCCTCTCACGAACTGCAAACACCTCTGGCGATTATTTCTACCAAACTGGAACTGATGCTGGAAAAAGAAAGTCTGGATCCCGAAAATGCCGAAATTGTGGGTCAGATTCTACAGACTATCCAGCGATTGACAAGACTGAACAAGTCCTTACTTCTACTGACCAAAATCGAGAATAGGCAGTTCTCAGAAAATTCAGAAATTTCCATCAATCAAGTAGTCGCACGATCAGTGGAAGACTTGAAGGAATTTGCTGATTATAAGGAAGTGAAAATTCTTGTGGATAACTCTTGCGAAATTCAGGTAAAGATGGATGAAAACCTGGCTTCTATTCTGGTTAGCAATCTTATTCGAAATGCTATTTTTCATAATTCAGATGGTGGAAATGTGACAATTACACTTGTGGAAAACTCCCTTAGGATTCGCAATTCCGGTAAATTAACAGCGCTTGATTCTGAGAAGATTTTTACCCGCTTTCATAAGGAAACCCAAAAAAGCAGTAGCACAGGCTTGGGCCTGGCGATTGTCCACGCCATCTGTAAACTGTATGGTTTCCATGTTTCATACAGTTTCGATGGTAAGCATTGTTTTGAGGTTAAAATGAGTTGAGGGTTGTAAGGTGGTAAAGTGCATCTGGGAACGTCACTTTACTGTAGCAAGAGGTTAAAATTAAAGCAGAGGCATAGTAGCATACCAAGAAGTGACTTCCTTGACTAGTAAGGCCAAAAGAGAAGGAGTAAAGTCAATGGCAGAAAACACCGATTCCTTATTACGCATACCTACAGCATTTTTGTCAATGAATCCAGGCCCCCATACGATGAGTGAAGAACGGATGCCTCCTTCAGGTCGATTATTATTCAGGTAAACTTTGCGCCACTTCGTGATCTTCGTGGTAAAAAAAAATCTAGGGTCCTAAGATTCCCAATTGTTTCCAGATTCCCGCTTTTCCTTTGAGGCATAACTTAAAATTATGCAAAAATGAAAAAGCACATCACAATCATCGCAACTGCACTAACACTAATCTCCACAGCTACTTTTGCTCAGGAAATTAACCCTAGCCAAGTACCTTCTGTAGTAGCCAACAGTTTCAAAAAGGAATTCCCAAAAGCAACTGATATCGAGTGGGAATTGGATGGGGATGATTACAATGTAGAATTCGAAATCGGCTGGGGCACAGATCACGAAATCTGGTATGATGCAGCAGGAAAAATACTGAAGCACAAAGAAGAAATAGCTAAAAGCGATCTCCCAGAAGCCATCATTTCTAAAATAGCTTCCGATTTCCCTGAATTGAAAATTGACGGAGTCAAGAAAATCACAGAAGGCGATGAGATCAATTATTCAGTAGAGCTCGAGAATTTCACTGAAGAATGGAAAGTGATTTTCTCCGGCAAAGGAGATATTCTTGACAAAATCAAGGACTAAAGAAACTGCTTCTCCCTTCCTCCCCACACCATCCAGTCACCTCTCCTGAATGCCATGAACAAAAATATCCTAGTTGCTACCCTATTACTTCTATTTACTCTCTCTTTTGCGCAAGCTCAAGATAAAACTGAAGAAAAAATCTCCAAGAACTGGTTTGACAAAATCCACCTTGGAGGTTATATGCAGGTGCGATACAATGGATTGTTTCAGACCAATCCGGAGCTGGGATGCGAGCAGTGTGATGAGGCTTGGGGAGGAGAGGAAAATTCACTTTCTATACGAAGATTACGGTTCAAAATCTATGGACAGATCCATCCACGGGTATTTTTCTACTTTCAGCCTGATTTCTCCAAGTCTGTGACGGGAGCCCATCATGTGGGAAAATTGAAAGATGCATATGTGGATTTGGGGCTTGACAAGGACAATGAATTTCGTCTTCGGGTAGGACAAAGCAAGGTTCCCTTCGGGTATGAAAATCTCCAGTCCAGTAGCCAGCGATTGCCTCTGGATCGGGATGATGCCATTAACAGCGGCATGAAAGATGAACGGGATTTGGGGATATTTTTCCATTGGGCGACTAAGGAAAAGCGGAATCTGATGAAAAAATTAAAAAAGGATGGAATGAAGCATTCTGGAGATTTCGGTGTGTTTGCGCTGGGAATTTACAATGGGCAGACTGCAAACCAACCTGATCAAAATGGCAAATTTCATGTCGTGACCCGCTTTTCTCTTCCCATAGAAGTAGGCAATCAGGTCATCGAACCGGGAATTCAGGCATATAGCGGAAAATTTGTGCTCCTGGAAAGCAGTCCCGAACTGAATATCAGAAACCAAAGGGAATTCACTGACCAAAGAGCCGCCGCTTCATTTGTGCTCTATCCTAAGCCTTTTGGCATCCAGGCCGAATACATGATAGGACAAGGCCCTGAGTTTAATAAACAATCCCAAAAAATCGAAGTACAAGAGCTACAAGGCGGCTATGTGACTTTTTCCTATATCCAGGGAGAATTTATCCCATTCACTCGCTTACAGTATTATGACGGAGGGAAAAAGCATGAGATGGATGCGAGAAGCTACACGGTAAAAGAACTGGAACTCGGTCTGGAGTGGCAGCCACATGAGGCGTTTGAATTGGTGGCGATGTACACGTTATCAAACCGTCGATACGAAGATTTCCAGCTTCAAAATAACGGGCAGACAGGGAGTTTGCTGAGATTACAGGCGCAACTGAATTTTTGATAGCTTCCATTCCAGCTTCCTTGCTGTCACTGCTTGCTTTCCAATTGAACGGTATAAGCTCAGTATGAAAAATACAAAGAATGCCTCCTGACTTTTTTCAATAATCAACAATACGCTATATTTGTAATTCGAATTCACACTAAAAAACATGAAATCGAGCATGTCTAAAACGACACACAACTTGTCCCGAACTTGATTCGGGAGAGGGATAATTATCCTGCATGCGAGATTCCATAGCCTGCCCCGACTATTCGGGGTGACCATTGAAAAACAATTATAAACACATGAAAATAATTTCTTTCTGACTATAAATGCGGCTTTCCAAAGTTCCGGAGCAGCCATTTGTTTAATCTTCAAAGAGAGAAATTATGCTCAGTTTACAGCGTATTTCATACATACATCCCAATAAGGATTTGTTGTTTTCAAACATCTCCCTTACCCTAAATCATCATCAAAAGATAGCGCTAATAGGCAATAACGGAGTGGGCAAGTCCACCTTGTTACAAATTATCGCTAAGGGAATTTCACCTTCAGATGGTCAAGTCATTGTAGAATCCCAACCTTATTATATCCCGCAGATTTTTGGGCAGTTCAATCATCTCAGTATTGCAGAAGCCTTGGGGGTAGAAAGGAAGCTTACTGCCTTTCGGGAGATCCTTGATGGAAAAGCCTCTGAAAAAAACCTGCTGGCACTGAATGACGATTGGACCATAGAAGATCGGGTCAATGAAGCGTTGTGCTATTGGCAACTTTCTGATTATGAACTGACCGAAAAGCTGAAAAATCTAAGCGGCGGGCAGAAAACCAAAGTTTTTCTGGCGGGAATTTCTATTCATCAGCCTGACTTGGTGCTGCTTGACGAACCCAGCAATCATCTTGACACAGATGCGAGGGAATTACTCTACGGCTATATTACCTCCACTTCCAATACGCTCGTGATAGTCAGTCATGACAGGAAATTACTGAATCTCGTGGATACTGTATGTGAACTTAGTAGTAAAGGAATCCGCAGCTATGGAGGTAATTATGATTTCTATGCTTCGCAAAAACAATTGGAGCAGAATGCCCTAAACCAAGATGTAAAAAGCACGGAAAAGGCATTGCGAAAAGCCAAGGAGAAAGAGCGGGAAACGGTAGAACGGGAGCAGAAATTGGATGCCAGAGGCAAGAAAAAGCAGGAGAAGGCAGGGGTTGCCACTATCATGATGAATACGCTCCGCAACAAGGCTGAAAAGAGTACTTCAAAAATCAAAAACGTCCATACGGATAAGATTGGCAGAATTTCTCAGGATTTACAGGACTTAAGAAAAGAGCTGCCGAAGATGGATAAAATGAAGTTTGGCTTTGAAAATACCGCCATACACAAAGGAAAAGTACTGGTAACTGCCACCGACATTAACTTCTCCTATCAAGACATACTACTGTGGAAAACTAATCTGAATTTTCAAATTACCAGTGGGGAAAGAATTGCCCTCAGAGGTGCTAACGGCTCTGGCAAAACGACATTGATTAAGCTCATCTTGGGTGATTTGAACCCACATACAGGAACACTTATCAAGGCAGAAAGCAAAGCCGTCTACATAGATCAGGATTATTCCTTGATAGAAAATAGCTTGAATGTTTATGAGCAAGCGGAGCAATTTAACAACTCAGCACTGGAAGAGCATGAGATCAAAATCAGACTGAACCGTTTTCTTTTTCCAAAAGAAGACTGGGACAAATCCTGCCGCTCGCTCAGTGGAGGAGAAAGAATGCGTCTGATGCTGTGCTGCCTGACCATCAGCAGCCAATCTCCTGACATGATCATACTAGATGAGCCGACGAATAATCTGGATATCCAAAATATCGAAATTCTGACCGATGCCATCAACGAATATCAGGGAACGGTACTGGTGGTCTCCCACGATGAACCCTTTTTGGAGCAGGTAAAAATAGAGCTTACCATTCAGCTTTGAAGCGAAAAAGTCTCACAGAACTTATCCCATTCCAACATTCAATGGTAGTTCAAAAAATAAACAAACCCGCTATCTTGTATGCTAAATTCCAAACCCAAACCTATGATTAACCGCCGTGATTTTATCAAACAGTCCGGTCTTGCCCTTTCAGTTGCAGGATTTGGCCTCTCAGGATTCCAATTTCCAAAAGGAAAATCCTACAAAATGGGGCTGCAGCTTTTCACGATCAGAGCTGCTATGGCAGAAGATCCCAAAAAAGCATTGAAAACCATTGCAAACTTTGGCTATCAGGACACTGAAATTTACGGATATGACGGCCCCTCAAAGAGCTTTTACGGAATGCCCGCAGCAGATTTTAAGAAAGTGTTGGAGGATAATTCCCTTGACTGCACCAGTGGTCATTACGATTTTATCAAATACTTCAGGGCTACTGAGGATGAACTTATCCGCTACACAGATCAAAGTATAGAAGGTGCCCATGCATTGGGGCAAAAATACATCACCTGGCCATGGCTTGATCCGGAGTCCCGCACTATCGAGAGTTTTAAAATCTTGGCCGATAAGCTGAATTTGATCGGAGAGCGTGTGAACAAGGCCGGACTTGGATTTGCCTATCACAACCATGACTTTGAATTTACTGATCAGAATGGAGAAATTGGATACGACATTATCATGCAAAATACTGATCCGGAATTGGTCAAATTACAGATAGACCTGTTTTGGGTAGCTCACAGCTCTCAGCGAACAGTGCATGAGCTTTTCATGGAAGCCCCTGGTAGATTTGTCATGTGGCACATCAAAGACATGGATAAGATCAGCAGAGACTATACCGAGTTGGGAAATGGGGCTATCGATTATACTAAAATCCTTCCGGACGCATCCCTTTCCGGAATGGAATATTATTACTTAGAGCAAGGTGGAAATTTCGCTCAGGATCCCATCCAAAGTGTAAAGGACAGTGCTGAATATTTTAAGAAAAATCTGATCAACTTGTTTGAGTAGCCCGATATCACCACACCCTTTTAATTCAGAAGACTAACTTTTCAATTCGCATAAAACTATTTAACCCCTGAAATCGAGCATGTCGAAGACGACACACAACTTGTCCCGAACTTGCTTCGGGAGAGGGATGATTATAAACCCTGCGAGATTCCATGTGGCCTTTAAAAAAACAAATTATAATCATATGAAATGAGAAATAAATTATCCATTCTGCTTACACTTACTTTTCTGCTATCCCTGCATGTATTTGCAAGTGTGGATACCGTCACCACTTTTAGCCCTTCTATGCAAAAAGAGATTAAGGCAGTAGTGATCACTCCGGCAGATTATTCAGCCTCCAAAAAATACCCGGTTGTCTACTTGCTCCATGGGTATTCCGGTAATTACAGTAACTGGATCAGCAAAGTACCCCAACTGGAATCCTACGCAGATCAATACGACATGATCATAGTCAATCCCGACGGAAATTTCGGAAGTTGGTACTGGGATAGTCCGGAAGTAGAAGATTCCAAATACGAGACTTATGTGGGAAAAGAGCTTGTGGAATTTATCGACAAGGAATACAGCACTGTCCGAAGCCGTGAAGGAAGGGCAATCACGGGCTTGAGTATGGGCGGACACGGAGCGCTTTACTTGGCATTCCGTCATCAGGAGACGTTTGGTACGGCTGGAAGTCTTAGTGGTGGCGTGGACATTGGGCCATTTCCCGAGAATTGGGAGATGAAAAAGTATCTGGGAACCAAAACAGAAAACCCGGAGCGCTGGGAACAATACTCGGTAATGTATCAGAGCCATCGCCTGATTCCGAACAAACTGAAACTGATCATCAGTTGCGGCACAGAAGATTTCTTCTACGACGTCAATGTGAAATTGCATGAGAAACTTGCCTACAACAATATTCCCCACACGTTCATGACCGGTCCGGGAGGTCATACATGGGAATATTGGGCAGAAGCAGTACAATATCAGTTGCTGTTTTTCAATGACTACTTCAAAAGATAAGAAAACCATCTTTCTTTAAGACTGGTAGCGGAAGCTTTAAATTCCGGTAGAAATCGGAATTCTATAAATTAAAATCCAATACAGTAACATTGTTTTAGCATTAGGACAAATCCACAAACGGCGCGGATATAAGGCTTGCAAAGCATAATTTTAGGATTAAAATAAACCAAATATGAAGAAGAGATACGTACTAGGCGTGGGTCTTATGCTGCTTTTGGGCAGCAACGTCCACGCTCAAGATGATGTGATTGAAAAAATCATTAAAGAGGAAACCGAGAATTCTCAGCTGAAGCAGATCGGCCATGAACTGATGGATGGCATAGGGCCGAGATTGGTAGGCTCTCCTCAAATGAAAAAAGCCCATGACTGGGCTATAGAGAAATACAAAGGATGGGGAATAGAAGCCCGCAACGAGCAATGGGGCGAATGGAGAGGATGGGAAAGAGGAATTACCCACATCGACATGGTGGCTCCTTGGACAAAGTCCCTGAGTGGTCAGCAACTGGCTTGGAGTCCCGCTTCCCCAAAAGGCGGTGCCGAGGGTGAGGTAATAGTCCTGCCTGATCTGGCAGATTCTGTTGCTTTTGCTACATGGCTTCCTTCAGTAAAAGGCAAATACGTAATGATCTCTGCTCCCCAAGTAACCGGTCGTCCGGATTACAATTGGGAGGAATTTGCAACCCCGGAGTCTTTCGAAAAAATGAAAGAGGAACGCACAGAATCCAATAATGCTTGGAATGAGCGGCTTCAGAAAACCGGAAAAGGAAGAAGAGAATTGCCAATGGCCTTAGAAGACGCGGGTGCACTTGGAATTGTCACTTCTTACTGGTCTCAAGGTTTCGGAGCAAACAAAATCTTCTCTGCATCTACCAAAAAAGTCCCTACTGTAGATCTATCCTTGGAAGATTATGGTCTGCTTTTCAGGTTGGCGGAAGGTGGAGAGAAGCCTACGATCAGCATCAATGCCCAATCCAAAGAAAACGGGATGGTGCCTACATTCAACACCATTGCTGAGATCAAAGGCACTGAGAAGCCTGATGAATATGTAGTGCTATCCGCGCACTTTGATTCTTGGGATGGTGGAACAGGCGCTACTGATAATGGAACAGGCACGATCATGATGATGGAAGTGATGCGCATATTGAAAGAAATATATCCGAACCCTAAGAGAACTATCTTGGTAGGACACTGGGGTTCGGAAGAGCAAGGACTTAACGGTTCCAGAGCTTTCGTGGAAGATCATCCTGAGATGATGCCAAAGATACAGGCCCTTTTCAATCAGGACAACGGAACTGGTCGTATAGCCAATGTATCCGGACAAGGATTTGTACACAGCTATGAATACTTAGGAAGATGGATGAATAAGGTACCCCGTGAAATCACAAAAGATATCCAAACCAGCTTCCCCGGCAATCCGGGCGGTGGCGGATCTGACTATGCTTCCTTCGTCGCTGCAGGTGTTCCTGCATTCTCACTAGGCTCGCTGAACTGGTCCTACTTCAACTATACCTGGCACACCAACTTGGATACCTATGACAAAATTGTTTTTGACGATGTGCAGAACAACGTGATCATGGCAGCTATCATGGTGTACATGGCAAGCGAGGAAGACGACATGGTATCAAAGGAAGTAAGAATTCCAACCGGAAGAAACGGTGAACCTACAGAATGGCCTGCTGTCCGCTCTCCTACCCGAAAAGGCGGGGTGGAATAGAAAACAAAACCTCATGCTATTTGATTAAAGAGGCTGTCTCATAACTCATAATTGTCACATTGAGCAGCCAGTCTGCCGAAGGCATGAAAGTCGAAATGGGCTTAATCAGCACATAAAAAGCTTCGACTCCGCTACAATTGACAGAATTCAAAAAAGTGTGCAAATGTTGTGTCAGTCCGAGCGGAGTCGAGGACCCTTCGACTCCGCTCAGGGTGACCCAACTTTAATTCTACATCACTTTCCGTCATTATTCATTCGTAAATCTTAAATTTTTCTTACTCAGCCTGACAAGAAAACCTGATTATGAGACAGCCTCTTTTTTACTAAGCACTTCAAATTGATGAATACTTTTTTAACCTATGAACTAATCCAATTCTGATCCCGTACCTAGCCCGTTTTTAATCCCCATTCACCTTTTCTTCCCATTAGTGCAAAAGGTTTTGTAATTTCCTGACAAATCCACGCTGACATGAACAAATTCCTTGCATTCATCCTTTTGGCTTTTGTATCCTTTCAGAATAGCGGAATCGCGCAGCAAAAAATCCTGAAAGAAGCAGTTGAAAGAGCAAAAAAAGAAGGCTTTTCCGGGGTAATCCTAGTTGCTGAAAAAGGAGAAATCCTTTTCGAAGAAGCCATGGGTATGCGAACCTATGAAAATCGAATTTTGCTTCATAAGGATGATATCTTCGAGCTGGCCTCCCTTTCCAAGCAATTCACGGCTATGATGATCATGATGTGCAAGGAGAAAGGTCTTCTGGATTATGACGATCCATTATCCGACTACATAGACACCCCGTACCCGGGGATTACTATTCGAAACTTACTGACCCATACTAGTGGACTTCCTGATTATCAGGATATCATGGATGAGCATTGGGACAAAAGCAGAGTAGCCGGCAATCCCGAAATCCTAGAATACCTAAGAGAATATGCTCCCAAAAAATCCTTTGAGCCCGGTGAAAAATATGAGTACAGTAATACCGGTTACGTTTTGCTTGCCAGTGTAGTGGAAAAGGTAACCGGTGAGGATTTTGTAAAGCTTACCAAAGCTTGGATTTTTGATCCGTTGAAAATGAAAAGCACTGCCATTCGAGCGCTAGAGGAAAAAGCCGGGGTAATGACATTCGCGGCAGGACATCTAAAGAATGATGATGGCCAATTTATCAATGCCAATACTTTCCACTCGTCAGATTATACCGTCTGGCTTGGCAATAGAAAAGGTCCAGGGAGAGTTTCCGGCAATGTGAAAGACCTGTACAAGTGGGACCAGGCACTTTACAAAGAAAAGTTGGTCTCCAAAGAAACTATGGAAGCGGCTTTTACTCCCTATAAATTAGATGATGGCTTTCTGAGTTATTATGGCTTCGGCTGGGAGATCAAACCTCAAAG
Organism: Algoriphagus sp. 4150; assembly: GCF_031457395.1. Lineage (NCBI taxonomy): Bacteria > Pseudomonadati > Bacteroidota > Cytophagia > Cytophagales > Cyclobacteriaceae > Algoriphagus > Algoriphagus sp. 4150. The sequence goes on along the minus strand of NZ_JAVDWS010000002.1, from coordinate 248,175 downwards.
CCCCTTCGGTAAAATGGTCATGCACACAGGTGACAATCCCGGCTATAAAACTATAATCGTGAGATACATAGAAGAAAACAAAACCATCATAATCCTAAACAACAACGCCTATCCTGATTTAATGAGACTGGTAGAGGCTGCTACTCTTTCTCTGGGAAAGTGGTGAAGAGAGTTGAAATTGGAAAATCTGATTATCCATAATGACGGGAGTCTCCCTAATTCTATACTTATCAGGCCGGAAGACCGATGACAGGAGACCGAAGTAACCTTATCGCTAAATTTCAACTAATTCTATACCGCTTTAAATTTTATTGATACAACAGCGGATATCCCTATTGAAAAATTATAGGAGTTTACTACTAAAGTTGGTTTACAGCTGCTACAGCAGTGTTTAGCCTTGTCTTCCGGTCTCCGGAAATAATCAAAAACGGAAATCCGCTCTCCTGTGCCAGTTGTAGATACTTTTTGAAAAAATACTGCCGCATTTCCAGTTCCGGATATTCCCGCTGAGGATCCGGCGTCCACGGCAAATCCGTATCAGTAAGCAAGATCAGGTCATATATTCTTTCGGCAATTTGGTCCATAACCCAAGGATCAGTTTTCCCAAACCTATGCTCAGACCAGATGTGGATAACCCGCAGATCTGTATCGCAAAACAGAAAGTTTTTTGCCTCTTCGGCCACTTCATCTTCCAAGGCGACCTGCCCTTTCCCGATTTTCACCAAATCCTCATAACAGTATTCTCTGCCTAATTTTTCCAGGTATTCCCGGGCGAATTCGGGAACCCATGGCTCCCCGAAATACGTGGCCAAGCCACCAGCCAATGTACTTTTGCCTGTAGACTCAGGCCCAAGGATTAATATTCGTTTAGGTTCAGGCATTTTTTGATGATGAATTTTACCACGGACCACAGAGATTTACGCTGAGGGCACGATGTGGATATTCCAGAATTTTATTAATCAAAGATTGAAGTTCAGATTCGGCAAATCCCTTTGCCGCAGCGGAGGATTAGAGCCTGTCCCGAAGTATTTCCGGAGGGATTTTTAAGCAAAAGCAAATTATTTCGGAAACCAGACTAAGTATGTTTATTTCTAACTCTATTTATGACCTGCCAATTCAAAGCTATTTCTATTAGCTGATTTAATCCAAGCTATTAGTCCCATTATTGCCAAAACAGTGAAGAATAGGTATTGAAATGAGGTTAAGACTAAGCCTTTGTAGAAATATAATGGTACGGCTACCAAATCCGTCAAAATCCAGAACATCCAGTTTTCCACTTTCTTCTTGGCCATCAGCCACATGCCTACAAAAGCCGAAGCCGTGGTGAAAGAATCCCAATAAGGAACATCGCTATCCGTGAAATTAGCCAGAACATAGGCTAGAATAACATAAGATGCCGCAAAAATCGCTATGGAAACTGCCCAGCCGCCGGCTTTCAGCCAAGTCACCGGAAATTCTTCTTTCCCTTCCTTGGGATGAGTCCATACATACCAGCCATAAATAGACATACTGAAATAATAGGCATTGATCCCCATATCAGCATAAAGCTTGTATTGCAGGCAAATCCATACATAAATCAGCGTGGAAATAATGCCCGTGGGATAAACCAGAATGTTTACTCTCATGGAATAATACACCGAGGCAATTCCCAAAACTACCGCAAATGCCTCCAGCCAGGTCATCTGCTGCAGACCTTCCGCAAAGCCATCAATTAAAAACTGGAAATCCATGCTGCGAAGAAAAGGATAAAAGTTGGAAGGTGGAAAAGTGGTAAAGTAGAAAAGTTCAGTCTTAGCTGAGAACAAGCTTTAGAACTCCGAGACTCTTGTTTGGCACATTGAAAAATTCGTTAATACTAGGCAGCATAATTAAAAAGCCTCCCAAATGTGGAAGGCCTCAATCAAAGTCAGCAGTATTGCTGATCGCTATTCCTTAAAGTCTTTGACTAGAGAATAAATAGGCTTTTCTCCATCTCTTCGCATATCCCAAATAAGATCTTCATTAAGCCAAAGTTTTTTAACTATAACAGAGTTGGACATATAACTAAATTCAGCCTCCAATATATCAATTGTCCCATCTTTCCATTCCAAATAAGTAGTTGGTAATTCTTCATTCTCAGAAGAATTTAAGATAACATGTAAGATGTACCTATCCACTCCAGCCAAAGGTTCCGGTTCGGTTATTCTAGGAAAACTACTCATGTGTGAAATCCTTGGGTCAAATACCTTCACCTTTTCCCCGTTTAGCAAAAAATAGACATCAAAATCAGAAACTTTAATACTTTCCGGATTTTTGGGGTCAAGTAAATCTACATTTTCCTTATTGACTACCTCAAAGGAAAAAGAGGTATCAATGTTGGTGCATCCACACGGCTCTTCCTGTCCATTACAAGACAAACCTATAATTAACGGAATTAAAACGCATAAACTCCTGCTGAAAATCCTCATAATTTCAACTTTAAACAAAAACTGCTTCAAAATAATGATAAATCAAAACATACGACAAAAAATCACATTGTCATGAATTACAATACAACTATATGACGGTCAACTCCTGATGAATGCTACAACGAATCAACCTACTAGCAACTCACGTCGGGTTGATTTAACAGTGATAAACTTCCGATGCTTATATGAACCAATCGCCAAACCTAGCCTTCTTCTTTATAGCAGACAATTTACCACAAGCTTAAAACTTTCCGAGGAGTTCCTCTGTTCCTTTCGTAACTTTGCCAGCTATGACTTTGAGCACTTTATCAGCTAAAACAGACATCGACTCACTCGATCCCAAAGAATTTATAATCATCAAAAACGCACGGGTGAACAACCTAAAAAGCCTGAGCGTCGCGATTCCCCGAAATAAATTTGTCGTGGTGACAGGGCTTTCCGGTTCCGGAAAATCTTCTCTTGCCTTCGATACGCTTTTTGCCGAAGGCCAACGCATGTATGTGGAAAGTCTGAGCTCCTACGCCCGGCAATTCCTGGGCAGAATGGAAAAGCCTGATGTGGAATACATCAAAGGCGTGGCCCCAGCTATCGCAATCCAGCAAAAAGTCAACACCAAAAATCCCAGATCAACTGTCGGAACCACTACGGAAATCTATGATTATCTGAAGCTGCTTTTCTCCAGAATAGGCAAAACCATCTCTCCGATTTCCGGTAAGGAAGTAAAACACCACACCGTCACGGATATAGTGGATTACATTCAGTCTTTCGAAGAAGGATCAAAAGTGATGATCTCCTGCCCACTCCAAATTGAGCGGGGAAGAAAGATTAATCAGGAGTTGGAATTGCTTCTACATAAGGGCTATACGAGGATATTAATCGATGACGAAGCTTACTTTGTGGAAGATCTGCTTCAGGAGAAAAAAATCCCAAAAGGGAATTATGAGATCCTGATCGACCGGGTAGCGGTGCATAAAGAAGACGAGGATAACCAGTTTCGAATTGCTGATTCTGTTCAGACTGCACTTTTCGAAGGTCATGGAGATTGCAAAATCACCATTCCGGAGATAGAGACCAAGAGCTTTTCTGACCGCTTCGAACTTGATGGAATGCAGTTCGAAATACCTTCGGTAAATTTCTTCTCTTTCAACAATCCCTATGGAGCTTGCAAAACATGCGAAGGTTTTGGAAATGTGCTGGGAATTGATCCGGACTTGGTCATTCCTGAAAAGGACCTTTCGGTTTACGAAGGGGCTATTGCACCTTGGCGTGGAGAATCGTCACGCAATTGGGTGGAGCCTCTTTTGAAAAAAGGAATTGAATTTGATTTCCCTATCCATAGGGCATATGAGGATTTGAATGATAAGGAAAAAGCGCTCCTTTGGACTGGAAACAAATATTTTAAAGGATTGGATGATTTTTTCCAAGATCTGGAAACCAAAACTTATAAGATTCAATATCGGGTGATGCTTTCTAGATTCCGTGGACGCACGACTTGTCCGGATTGTAGAGGCACGCGCTTGCGCAAAGATGCTTCCTATGTGAAAGTGGATGGAAAATCCATTCAGGACATCGTATTGATGCCGATAGATGAAGCCTTACCTTTTTTCAATAAGCTTGATCTTCCGCCGCATCAGGCTAAAATCGCCAACCGTCTGCTGAAAGAAATCCAGAGTAGATTAGAATACATGGATCAGGTAGGGTTGGGTTATCTGACCTTGAATCGATTGACTTCCACCCTTTCGGGGGGAGAATTTCAGCGTATCAAATTGGCCACTTCTTTGGGATCGGCTTTGGTGGGATCGATGTACATACTGGATGAACCGAGCATTGGGCTGCACCCTCGGGATACAGACCGTCTGGTGGATGTGCTGAAATCACTTCGAGACATGGGTAATACCGTGATCGTGGTGGAACATGAGGAAAAAGTGATGAAGGCCGCCGATCAGATCATCGACATCGGACCTGATGCCGGGGTCAATGGTGGAGAATTGCTGTTTCAAGGATCTATCGAAGAGCTCATGACCTCTGCCCAAACCTATACTGCAAAATACCTACGCGGTGAGGAGCAAATCTTCAAAAAAGACGGAAATAGGAAGTGGAAAGATTCTATCAAGGTAAAAGGTGCCCGGGAGAACAACCTGAAAAATATCTCGGCCCAATTCCCGCTTAATACACTCACGGTTGTTACCGGAGTTTCAGGATCAGGCAAGTCCACCTTGATCAAAAAAGTGCTTTATCCTGCCCTTGGCAAAATGCTGGGAACGGTCATAGATGAAAGTGGAAAATATGACAAAATCGAAGGTGATTACAAAACCATTTCCCAAGTGGAATTTGTGGATCAAAATCCCATCGGTAAGTCTTCCCGCTCCAATCCGGTGACCTATGTGAAGGCGTATGATGCAATCAGAACATTATTTTCAGAGCAGACGCTCTCCAAGCAGCGCGGCTACAAACCTGCTTTTTTCTCCTTCAATGTCGACGGCGGACGCTGTGAAAACTGTGCAGGAGAAGGCATCACCACTGTAGAGATGCAGTTCATGGCGGATATTCACCTGACCTGCGAATCCTGCAAAGGAAAACGGTTTAAGAATGAGATCTTGGATGTCAAATACAAGGAAAAGGACATCTCAGATGTGCTGGACATGACCATTGACGAAGCGCTGGACTTCTTCAAAGGAAAAACCCAGATCATCAATAAACTTCAGCCGCTGCAGGAAGTTGGTTTGGGCTATATAGGTATGGGACAAAGCTCCAATACGCTCTCAGGAGGGGAAGCACAGCGGGTGAAACTGGCATCTTTTCTGGGAAAAGGCGGTACCAAAGTAGGTGATCGCATTCTCTTTATTTTCGATGAACCGACGACCGGACTTCATTTCCATGACATCAAGAAACTCCTCCATTCCATCAATGCGCTGATCGATCAGGGTCATTCGGTGATTATCATCGAGCATAACACCGAGGTGATCAAATCAGCCGATTGGGTGATCGATCTGGGGCCTGAAGGTGGAAATAAAGGTGGGTACCTGACTTTTGAGGGAACACCTGAGGATATGATGAAGGAAGAAGGGAATTATACTGCGAAGTATTTGAGGGAGAGTTTTGTGTAGAGCTTACTTGATTTTCCCGCTGATTTTCGCAGAAAAATAACACTGATTTTCGGGGATTTTCAGGTTAATTTTAAACTAAATCGGTCTGATTAGTAGTGAAAGTCTTCTGCCTTTTGTTTGTAGGACGGCCATTTTCTAGCTTGATTTCATCTACATGCCTGAGCCTTGGACTCGGACTCATTTCTAATCTGCGGGGATCTGCGATCCAAATCTCCGCTTATCTGCGGGAAAAAACCTTTCTCAAACAAACTAAATACGTTTCTCTTCTTATATACCGATCATTTGATACCCTCACTTTAAAAAGTTGGAAATAATCCTGCTCTACCTCTTTATCAGGTTTTCCCATCATCCAAAGTTCACCATTTCGCACTACCACGCTGTTAGCAATAAAAGACGAACACTACTCCTTGTTTTCTAAATTCTTAATTATCCTTAAAGGATACGTTAAGGATTTTGCAAGACTGTACAGGATTGATATATTCCACCTTGGAATCACTGAAACGGTTTTTATTTTTAATCGAATACATCATGATACACCGTCTGCTTCTCTGCTTTACACTGGCATTAACCCCTCTTATTTCCTCAGCCCAAAAAAGGGTCGAGGTCAAAGATCCTGAAATCAAGTTCAGCTATCTTCTGCCTGATGGCTGGGAGGTAAAAGATGACGGTTATGATTACGTAATTCAAACTCCTGATATAAAAAATGCCTATATTTCCCTTACCTATGTGGAGAATGCCAAAGGGTCAGACTTTGTCGAATCCCTTGGTAAAAAACCGTCTTTTGATGAGGATTTTGATTTTGAACTTCGCTATGTGCTGGCAGATGAGCATTCAAACCTAAAACTACTCGAACAAGGTAAAACAGTTATCGATAATGCTCCGGCCAGATGGGCAAGATTTCAGTCCGGAGCCAAGGGAGAAAAAATTGGTATTTTCTATATGTACCAAAAGCTTAACCAAACCTTCAAAATTACAGGTGTTGCCCCAGAGAAAGATTTCGAAAAATTTCATGTCACTATCTCTTCTATTCTAAAAAGTCTCCTTTCGGAAAAAGTTTAGTGTAGTCGCTGGCAATTTCTTCAGCATTTCAATAGATTCGCAGCACAATCAGGAATCTTAGCTCAGTTGGTTTAGAGCGCTGCTTTGACAGAGCAGAGGTCATGGGTTCGAATCCCCTAGGTTCCACTTTTTTTCCTTAAATTATATCTATCCCCTCCCTTGTCGTGAAGCTGAGATTCCAGCAAATCTAAAAATAAAGCCTTATTTTAGCTTGACTCATAGGAAAACCCACGACAAAATGTCTAAAGATGATATACGCTGGAAACAACGATTCTCTAATTTCGCCAAAGCAATGAATCATCTGGAAAGCGCATTACAGATTGAAAGCCCTGATATCGTTCAGAAAGCAGGAATTATCCAGTTTTTTGAGATGAGTTTTGAATTAGCGTGGAATATGGTGAAGGACTATTTGGAAGATCAGGGCTTTGTGGATATCAAATCGCCAAGAAGTGCTTTAAAGAAAGCATTTGAGATGAATATCCTAGAAAATGGACACGATTGGATGGATTTATTGCAGGACAGAAACCTGACTGCACATACTTATGATGAGCAAAAGGCAACTGATATGGAGCAACTGATCAGCAATAAATATTTTCCCTTGTTGAAAGCTTTGCGTGATAGTTTCAAACAAAAGGTAGATGAAAAATAAATTTGGGCTTTTGGATACGGATCTGGAAGCTATTCTTAGTGTGCTGGGCGATCATCCAAAGGTAGAAAGCGCATCTATTTTTGGAAGCCGTGCCAAGGGAAATTTCAGAAATGGCAGTGATATCGACATTGCCCTTAAAGGGGAAAAACTGGATTTTGACACGGTGAGCCAAATCAGCTATTGGCTGAACGAAGAGACCAATATGCCTTACAAGTTTGATGTGGTAAACTATCATTCGATCAAAGAACCTGAATTATTGATGCATATTGATCGGGTAGGAATTGAGGTTTATAGTCGAGAGTTAACCTCTTAGTACGACCCCAGCCTTGCGATAAATCCATTGCGGTCTTAAGACTGCATTTTTATAAATCCAACCACTAAGTGGAGGCCTTAGTAAAAAAAACATCGACCATATGTTGATCCTGTGGGAAATTGAAAACCTCGACAATCTTATTATCCTCAATCTTCCACAGCAAGCAAGACATTGCATTTAGTACCACAGAGCCACTGGATGTACTCCAGTTTCTATGACAATCGACTACATAATTGTCATTTACACCCATTACAACCTGCTCGGCTTTGAACCCGAATTGGTTGAGTTTTTCCAAATATCCCATAAGTTCCAGAATGCCATTTTTCGTCCCGCTAAATGGATGCTTTCCGGGAATATGCCACTTAATATCTTGTGACATTACCTGCTTCATTCCTTCAAAATCAGCAGTTGAATAGGCTTTGAAAAAGCGCTCGATTAATTGAATGTTAGGATGCTTTCCGTTCATTTTTCTCAGTTAAGTTTTACAAAACTACCGCGTCCAAATCCCAAAAAACTTTAACTACATTAAGATTTTTATGTATATCCGCTTTTCTGCCAGTAAAGCAATAAAAGCATCATAGGATTTGGTGAACTTCTCATTAAGGTCACTTCGGTCATCCGTCATCGGCCAGTCTCGCCGTGGCGGGTCTTCCAGCAGCAAAACAAAGAAAATATGTTACTGGCAATTCCGGATAATCATAATGTTTCATATTTCTTTCTCCTTTCCATCTGATTGAAATACTCCGGAGAAACCCCTAAAAAGGAAGCAATCCTTTTCTGAGATAGGCGGTCTCTGATCACAGAATATTTTTGGCAAAACAAGGCATAACGCTGCTCTGCCGATTGTGCTAATTGCTGGATGATCCGTTCATTTGCAGCGATACTCGCATTCTCGCTAAGCGTTCTGAAATAATTCGAAAAAGGCTGGGAGTTCGCCAATAATTCGTCCAGAGAAGTTTTTGATATTTCAAGCAAAATAGAATCCTCCAACGTTTCGATCCTCATAATTGAAGGAGTTCTGGACGTAAAGCTTTTGAAATCACCCACCCACCAATTTTCATGGGGAAAATTCAGCGTATATACTTTTCCTGACTCGTCCGGCACGGAACTTTGAAATAGGCCCGAAACAACAAAGTTTTCGAAGCGACAAATATTTCCAGGTTCAAGGAGATCGGTTTTCCTTCCTATTCTTTTAATAGAAAAGTAGCTGCTAATATGAGCCATTTCGGAATCTCCGATTTTGACATGTTTTTCAATATGCGCCCTGAATTTCCTAAAATATTTCTCTGACTCTTTATTCATAAATCCAATCAACTATTTCAATTTAACTACTTGTATGCTCCTTAGCGCAAGTCTCACGACTTTGTGCTCGATTCATTGCAGTCTTCAGACTGCCTTACCCAGAATCTGACCTAAGCAAAAAGAAGTCTAGAGACTTCATTATCGTAGGTTCAAGTCATGAGAACCAGAACGCTTTAATAAAAAGCTCCACATCCATCAATTTGGCGCGATCAGAAGCTTTTTCCAGATCAATATAAATACTATCCTTGTCGAGATTCAGATTCTTGACAAGTGTAGTTTTACCCACTTGTCTAGGTCCCAAAGGCCCAATTGTAGGGAAAATCAAAAGATATTCCTGAAGCAAAGGAAGTATTTGCCTGTTTTTTACCATGAAAATCGAAAGTTTCATTTACAATCTTCATGGTAAATTGTAAAAGACACCTGTCCTAAATACTCGGATATCAGCCTAGTTTGAAGAAGTCTGATGCCACGAATCTCCCTCTCAAATCCACTTAGGTGGACTATTGCTCCATCAGAGAAGTATTATAACCCTGCAAAGCTCTCTTATTCTACAGGTTTAATGAATTCCTCCAGCTTATATTTTGGGGTTCCACCTTGCTGAGTGGCCACATATGCCCCCAGTGTACAGGAAAAGTCTAAAATTTCCCTTGGCTTTTTACCTTCCAGATACATCTTCACAAACCCACTTAAGAATGCATCTCCTGAACCTATTGTGTCCTCTACCTGTATCTTGTACCCATCATGTTTTGTGATCTCTCCTTGGCAATATAGCATAGCCCCATTACTCCCAAGTGTGATACAGATGATTTCAATAGGATATTTTGCAACCATAAAATCACAAAATATTTTTACAGAATCCACTTGGCTTTTACAGCCATTTACGTTCTTAACTTCAAAATAATCAGCTAGAAACGCTAATTCATCTTCATTGATTTTTAAAATATCAGCATAGCCCAGCAAGCTTTCTATCTTGTCAAAATCAATAAAAGGTTCACGTAGATTGATGTCAAAAACGGTCAACACAGGTTGTTGGACGAGGTGATAGAGTGTTTTCCAAGAAAATTCATTTCTTACCGCAAGACTGCCAAACACCAAGGCATCCGCTTCTGCTACTGCCTGTAGATTTTCTTCTGTCAGATCAATAAAATCCCAAGCAGATGGGGCTACAATATCATATTTGATATTTTCCTTATTCGTTTTATCTACTAAGACCATACCTGTAGGATGCTCCAAATCTTCTTGGATTAAATCCTGTTTCAGGCCGTAGCTTTTGACGAAATCAAGGAGTTTACTTCCATGTTCATCTTTTCCTAACCTTGAGATCATTTGTACATCCAGCCCCAATTGCTTCAAATGCAAAGCAACATTCATTGGTGCACCACCTGCTGTCTCGAAATCAGGAAAACAATCCCACAGCATCTCTCCAAAACACACAATTTTCTTAGTCATGGCCTTTTTGTAAATCTTTCTGAATCTTTTCAAGAGATCTTCCTTTGGTCTCAGGCATCCTCACCGCAACCCAAATGAGTTGCACTACCATCATCAATCCAAAAAATGCGAAAATACTCCCTGCTCCATAGCGATTGGCTACCAGAGGGAAAATATTTGCAATCAGCGCAGCCAAAACCCAATGGGTGAAAGATCCCATAGACTGCCCATAAGCCCGAAGTTCGTTAGGAAAAATCTCCGAGATAAACACCCATATCACAGACCCCTGTCCTATAGCGTGGGCGGCAATAAAGGCAAATACAAAATAGGGCAATAAGCTGCTTTCTATCGCCCCTCCAAAATAGCTATAAGCCATCAAGGAGAGAGAAATAATATAACCTACAGAACCAATATACATCAGCATTTTTCTGCCGATTTTGTCAATCAGATACAGCCCCAGCATGGTTGCAACCAAATTGATCGCTCCTATCCCTATGGTAGAAATCAAGGCTGTCTCATTTGCGATACCTGCAGATTCGAATATCCTTGGGGCAAAATATATAATCGCATTGATCCCTGACAACTGATTGAAACAGGCCATCAAAATTGCCATAAAGCTGATGTTCCGAAATCTGGCACTAAAGAGCATCGATACGGTCACTTTCCCCCTGATCTGCTTGCTTTCTTCAATAGCTAGAGCCATCGCTTCATCAACCCCTTCAGGATCTGTTCTGGTCAAAATAACCCTGGCTCCATCAAAATCTTTCTGCTTTGCAATCAGCCATCTTGGACTTTTTGGTACTTTAACAATCAGCGCAGTATAAATCAATGCAGGTATAACTTCCACCCCGAGCATCCATCTCCAAGCATCACTCAGATTCGCAGTACCAATGAGGTAGTTGGAAAAATAGGCCATCAATATCCCGAAAACAATGTTGAACTGGTAGAGTGCAACGAGCTGTCCCCGTCTGTTGGCCGGAGCGATTTCAGAAATATACATGGGGGCTACCACAGAGGAAGCTCCTACTCCCAATCCTCCCAAAAATCTAAAGAACATAAAGGAATTGATATCCGGTGCCAACGCAGATCCCAAAGCAGACACGAGGTAAAACACCCCTATCCATAGCAGCGATGCTCTCCTCCCAAATCTATCCGCAGGTATAGCCCCAAAGAGGGCTCCTATGACCGTGCCGTATAGGGCAATGGCTACAGCCAGTCCATGCTTAAGGTCTGACAATCCCCACAGCATCTGAATGTCCCGTTCTGCGCCGGATATCACAGCGGTATCAAATCCAAATAAAAATCCACCCAATGCCGCTGTGATGGAAAGAAAAAGCACGTAGTTTTTGCTTTGCATTATATCTTATTATTTCTGCTTTCTAAGTATTTTAATTCACCAAACTGATTTTAGTGTATGAATTTTCACGGTTTCGTTAAATCCATTTGTCGTTAACTTGGTGTATGGTGATTCCGGAAATAGAATCTCCGTCAGAACAAGCTCTCCGTTATTGAAAAACAACTCCAAGGAAGATCTGTCTATAAATACCCGGAGCTTCTTCAAATCCAAGCCTAAATCAGGCGCGGTGTGGAGGTTTACAAACTCTTCGCTAAACCCTGTCAGACCGGACAGGCTTCTATCCACAGAAATCTCATTTCCTTTCTTGCTAACGGTTACTTTTTCGCCATTATCATTGGACAAAATCAGTTCAAATTCATCTGAGTCCAGTTCCAATTCCAGTTCAGTAAGTTCATTGGAAATACTGATTTCCTTTCCTTTGAGCGATTCAGGTAAAGCCCTGATTTTTTCGATCTCCTCTACAGGTCTTGACGCTAATAAATAGTTGCCTTTGCTGCCAAAAATCTCCAACGATCTCGGTAAAGTATTGGCAGACCTCCAGATTTCGGTAGGTACCTGATTGGCATACAGCCAATTACTCATCCAGCCAATAAACAGCCTTCTTCCATCCTCCTTAGGTACATTGGACCAAGTCACTCCCGCATAGTTGTCCGCTCCGTAATCAAGCCATTTTACCTGCTCATCATCTGCCCTGAAATTTTTCCCATCAAAATCCCCTATGAAATATTGGGTAGCAGAACCTCCATTGGGGCCTCCTGGATTGATACTCACAATAAGCACCCATTTATCACTTCCCTCAGGGGTCTTCAGCTTAAACAAGTCTGGGCACTCCCAGACACCGCCATAGGCTGCCCATGAAGGATTGTAATCACTCTGATGTGCCCAGTCTATCAAATTTGGGGAGCTGTAAAAGGAGATCTTATCCTTAACGGCAAGACTCATGATCCACTGTCCACCACCGCTTTTGTCTTCGACCCAATCTACTTTTGGGTCACGGAAATCCTTGATTCCGGGATTCTTCAGTACAGGATTCTCTTCATACTTCTTCCACGTCCTTCCCTTGTCCACACTATAGGCTATACCTTGTGTTTGGAAGTCAATTTTCCCTTCTTGCTCTGCTTCCGCATTATGATAGGTGAAAATCGCTACCAAAGGTGGATTGTCTTCAGTACCTAAACCGGAAGTGTTTTTGAGATCAGCTACAGCAGATCCTGAAAAAATAGTCCCATGTTCATCGGGAAAGATTGCTATTGGCAGATGATCCCAGTGTACCAAATCCGCGGAAACAGCGTGCCCCCAGTGCATAGGTCCCCAAGTATTCCCGTCTGGATGATGCTGGTAAAACAGGTGATATTCTCCCTCGTAATAAACCATACCATTGGGATCATTCATCCAATTGGCAGCAGGGGAAAAGTGGTATTGGGGTCGGAAAGGCTCGTCAAAAGCACTTCCCCTGTCTGCAATAGTCGAAGTGTTCTTTTCCTGAGGCTGGCAGGAAAACTGTACCACTGCCAGTGCCACAAAAAGGTATTTAATATTTTTAGTTTTCATATGATTATAATTGTTTTTCAGTGGCCATATGGAATCTCGCCAGGTGAATAATCACTCCTCTGTGTGTCGTGTTCGACATGCTCGATTTCATGTGTTTATAATTTGTTTTTAGCGGTCACCCCGATTAGTCGGGGCAGGCTATGGAATCCCTGCCTAAAGGCGGCAGGCAGGTCGCATGGCAAATAATCATTCCAGTGTGAAGATGTCTCATAAGTAGGTTTTTTTGTCAGGCTGAGCGAAGTCGAAGCCTTTTATGCACTAATTAAGCCCATTTCGACTTCGCTCAATGTGACAATTATGAGTTATGAGACAGCCTCATGCTCGATTTCATAATGTTTTTATTTTGAATCTGTACAGATCATATGGTTCCCGATATACAGTAGTAGCTATATATAAATAGACTACATACCTGTGGTCAACCAACAGCATGTAGTCTATCAATTTTATCAATATCCGGGATTTTGAGTATATACCCCTTTTGTGAAGTCAATTTCACGCTGAGGGATCGGGTAGTATTCATCCCTTCCTGCTGTGAACCTTGCGTTACTTAAGAAATCCTTTCTTTGCTTCTCCGTATCCAAATATGCATTTAGTACAGGAGCGGCTTCTCCCCACCTTACCAAATCGAAGAACCTATGACCTTCCATGGCAAACTCAAGCCTTCTTTCAAATTTTAACACCTTGAGAGCAAAATCTTTACTTGGGAAAGATGCGTAAGGGGCTACTTTATAGACATCACTCGCTCCGGCTGCCAAAGGCCTTGATGTACTTTGACCGGCCCGTTCCCGAATTTGATTAATAATTGGTAGTGCCTCATTCCATTGATCCAGCTGGATCAATGCCTCCGCTTTGAACAATAACACATCTGCATACCTGATGAAATCGATATTTTTGGATGTCCCCATGAATGGGCCTTCCTTTACATAGCAGCTACAATCAGGTGCTTGTTGTTCTTTCATATTTCCGAAATACCCATAAACTCCGGGATCTCTAGCCCAAGAAAAGTTGTAAACCATATCTCCTTGACTATTGAGTGTGTTTCTATACTTGAACGGTCTGCCCGGAATACCTACAGTATGATCAAGTCTAGGATCTATTGTCATACCTGATGCCAGCGGAGTGGTTCCGTTTGGACTCACTGCATCAAATATGTTCTGGCTGTTGAAGTCATCCAATAAAGGAAGACCCTGACTTGTTGTTTTGAAGGCATTGACCATATTTTGACTGGCAAGATGGAAGCCACAGCATCCATATAAATCCGTCCCGTGTGGTGAGTTCAATCCTGTCACATAGCTAACTCTACTCACCACTGTACCGTCATTGATGGAAAACTGAACTGCCCAAATGGATTCGGGACCATTATCAAATCCATCCAGAAAATTGTTTCCATAATCAGGCTCCAAAGAGCCCTGCACTTCATCCGCATACCGGATCACATCTTCCAGCCTGTCTCTATTGATATTGACCACTTGGTGTTGATCATCCTGCTCATAAGCTTGATAAAGTCTCAGTTTAGCCAGATAGGCTGCAGCAGCGTTTCTGTTTGCCCGCCCCGTTTCGTCTTGAAACTGAGGCAAATTATCGTAGGCATACAAGAAATCCTCGGCAATTTTATCCCATAAATCATCATTGGGTATGTCATTGGTAACTTGGGCGATTTCTTCCTGAGTCAGATCCTCGGTGATGATCGGGATTTTTTTGAAGAGCATTTTTAACATAAAGTGGGAGTGCCCTCTCAAAAATCTCAGCTCTGCCTCACGGATTGTCTTGTTTGGATAATCTTCCAAAGGGATTTCGTTGATTACCCTCAAAGCAAAATTCGCTCTGGAAATGGCCTTATAGTAATTTGTCCATGTCCTTGGAGCCATGGCATCTCCCATGTCGGGAATGGTCAGGTTATATTGCTCATATCTGTCGATTTCGCCCACATCTCCCCGGCCGCCGCCTCCTTTGTAGGCATCGTCAGACCTGACACTCCCATACACCCACAAGCTGGTGATAGGCCCTATCATCTCGTCATTGCCAATCCCTGCATACGCAGCGATCACCAGTGATTCTGCATTGGCAGGTGTGCTGACATTTTCACTTGACAATACTCCCCGGGGTTCGTATTCGAGAAAATCTGAGCACGAGACCGCGCTCAAAAGAAAAACTAGAATGAAGCTATATTTTAATGATTTTTTCATGTGTTTATATTTTGATTTTCAATGGTCACCCCGAATAGTCGGGGCAGGCTATGGAATCTCGCATATGGAATAATCATCCCAGTGTGTGTCGGTTTCGACATGCTCGATTTCATGATTTCTGCTGGTTAAAAACTGATACTTAAACCCAATGAATACACTGTCGGAACAGGGATTCTGTTCACATCCGTACGCTCCGGATCCGAACCTATATAGTTCTTTGGGGTAAACCAGAAAAGGTTCTCTGCCTGAAGGTAAGCTCGCGCGCTACCCAAACGACCCACCTTTTGCGCCAAGGATTCCGGTAAAGAATACCCCAACTGTAGATTTCTGATTTTGAAATACGAGTTGTTTCTAAAAAGGTAATCCGACGTCTGTGTGTCATTAAATGCAAGGGATAGAGAAGGAATATCCGTATTGGTATTCTCGGGAGTCCACGCATTCAGCACCCCAAGTCCTGCATTTTCCCTTCCCTGAATGAAATTATTCCAGAAGATGTAGGGATCCTGACCGATTCTTCCTGTCACGCCAGAACCAAAGATTGCAAAATCAAAATTTTTGTAGCTCAAATTCACCCCAATTCCGTATTCCAATGCCGGAAGGGTAGTGCCGATGAAGTCCCTATCATCTGCATCGATAATTCCGTCACCATTGAGATCAACAAACTTGATCCCCCCGGGCCGGGCTCCTATTTGAGTTGGGCTATTGATTACATCTTCCGGATTTTGGAAAAGTCCATCCGTTTTGTATCCGAAAATAGAAAACTGGGACTGTCCAATAATGGAGTTTTGGGCTGTACCGGGAAATGCCGCCCTCACTTCTTCCGGCAAATCTGTAATCTTATCCCTGAATGCACCAAAGTTGGTATTCACCGTCAAATTTATCCCATTGCCAAACTTCTTATGGTAGCTCAACATCAGTTCCCAACCTTGCGTCTCAGTAGAAGCACCATTAAGCACTCTTTGCTGTCCTTCCCCTATCGCCGAGGCAATCGGAGGCCTAGTCAGAATATCGGTGGTATTTCTTCGGAAATAATCAAAAGACCCTGTCACAGCATAATCAAACAAACTGAAATCCAAGCCTAGGTTCACTTCTTTAGTCGTTTCCCATTTCAGATCGGGATTTTCTGCCTGGATAGAAACAAAACCGGAAGGAAGTGTCCCCGTGTCGTTTCCTGCAATGTCATAGGCTGTTCCCACGTTGTAATAAAACTCAAAAAATCCTCCTCCATATAGCGCCTGATTAGGCCCATATCTGGCTTCATAAAGACCAAACCTGGCCAAATCTCCAATCTCCTGATTGCCCACTACACCATATCCCGCTCTAAATTTCAAATCCGAAATCTGAGTGATTTGTTTGATTAATTTCTCTTCACTTAATCTCCAGCCCACAGTCGCAGCCGGAAATACACCGTACCGGTTGTTTCTGCCAAATCTTGAAGAGCCATCCCGTCTGATGGTGAAAGAGGCTAAATACTTATCGGATAAAGCATAGTCAATTTTCCCAAACTGAGATAGCAGCCTATTTCCGGTAGTTCTCCCATTATTTGTTCTGGCTCCTGTCGCAGCATCCAATACAAAGTAACTATTCGTCTCAACAGCAAAACCATCCGCAATGGCAATTGTTGAGGAAAAATCATCTCTAATTGCTTCTATCCCTGCCAAAATATCAATCCTGTGTACCCCTGTTGCTATCTTGTAGTTAAGGGTATTGGAAAACACCAAACTGGAAAACTCATTGGTATCATGGATCAGTCTATTGTTTGATCTAGTAATAAACCCATTTCTCACAGTAGGCTCAATGTCTCTTCTGAAAAACGAACCATAGTCAATCCCTACACTGGTCTTGTATGTCAAATTCTCAAGAATAAACCATTCGGCAAATACGTTCCCATAAAAATTATTCTTACGGTTATTATCCCAACGATTTAAATACTGCATTAATAGAGGGTTATTTCTATCAGAATAACCTGCTCCCAATGGCCCCGCAAACTCCCCATTTGAATCTCTAACCGGAATGGTCGGCGCTAAGGTAATGGCCAAGCCGGGAGTCGGTGCATTCCCAACATCTCTGGCTGCCGGAGTTTCATTTGAATTAGTAGCCTGCATATTGATTCCGAATCTCAACTTATCATCAAACAGATAGGTGTTCGCATTGATCCTTGCACTGAACCTTTCAAAACCTGTGTGCTTCATGATACCTGTATTCTTCAAATGCCCCAGATTGATCATCAGCGATGATTTTTCAGTATTGGTAGATACGGTAACTTCATTATTGAACAAATACCCTAATTGATATATCTCATCTTGCCAATTCGTATCTCCTACAGGGACATTCGGATTACCTCCCACAAATGGTCTTTCTGATACTGCATTCAATACCGGGTTATCAAAATCGCCGTTCCAATCAAAATTGTAAATCTCTCCATAGCCGGTATTGGGATCTGCTCCATCATTCACCATCGCCCTCCAAAGTGCCTCGCCCCTTTGTCTTGAATTCAGCATTTTGTAGCGCTGTTGCTTTTCTGATTGAATGGAAAAATTGGAATTGACAGTCACGCTTAGGCTCTCTCCACCTGATGCTCTATTTTTGGTGGTCACCACAATCACTCCATTTGCTGCTCTAGATCCATATATCGACGATGCAGAAGCATCCTTCAACACCTGAATGGATTCGATGGCCTCTGGATTGAGACTTGCAAATACTTCCGGTCTTTTGGTAGGTACACCATCGATCACATACAGCGGATCATTGTTTCCCAGTGTAGAAACACCCCTGATCAGGACTCTAGAACTGGCCCCGGAAGGATCTCCTGATTTCTCCACCATCAAGCCCGCTACCCGTCCCTGCAATGCTTGCATGGCATTACCGGAACTCATACTTTGTCCTAAAACCGGTCCTAAATCAACCGATACGATTGACCCTGTCACATCAGCTTTTCTCTGACTGCCATAGCCCACTACAACCACCCCATCTAAATCAGAAATGTTCTCTTCAAGAGCCACATCGATAATACTTCTATTGCCTACTGTCTCCGTCACTGAAGTATATCCTACAAACGAAAACATCAAAGATTCTTCACCGGAAGCAGACAAGCTATATCTCCCATCAATATCCGTCACAACTCCTCTTGAAGTCCCTTTTACAGAAACCGTCACTCCCGGGATCGCGTCCCCAAAGGTTTTGTCAGTTACCGTTCCCGTCACCTCTCTTTGTTGAGCCAAAAGAGGTGAGGCAAACAGAAATGCCAGAAAGATTAGTAAAACTTGTTTTTTCATAGAATTAAGGGGTTTATTGTTGAATTAATCACTTTTAAAAGCAGACACGGGGATCCGCTTTAGATTTATAAATAGGTTGAGTTTAAGTCGCCATAAATTCTGTCTGAATGCATTCGAGTGGCCTGACTTTGGTCTCCGGCATGAGGAAAAGCACACACAGTAGTTGTAAAACCATGAAGGATAAAAAAATGGGAAAACCCTCCCAGCACCCTATAGAAGAGAAATGTGGGTAGGTAGCCATCGCCGTACAGACAGCTGAAACAAAGAATAATAAGGCAGTCCGGAAAAGAGTGTTCTTCCTGCCAAACTTATCACAGGAGATACTTCCCAATACAACTCCCAATAGTGTCCCCCAAAGGGCTACACTCATGATAAAAAAACCGTGAAACCAATCAGACGTTTTCCACAGTGCCTTTATAGGGAGATTTGCTCCAGAAATGACCACAGTATCAAATCCAAAGAGAAGCCCGCTCAGCGGCACTATTAAAGCATAATATATTGTTATTCTATTCATTGGGCGTATTGTTGCAACCAATGTAGAGTCATCACAAAATAAAACACTTTGAATGTGTGCCTATAACTTACAAATTTGATTCACTGTACTTTTTCACATCAAAAAATGGCCTGTAGACCTCATGCAATCGATTTCGGAGTCTCAAATCAAAATCCAAGGATTTCAAATTTGTTCCAAAATTTCAATTTTGTTTCATTTATGACCTTGGCTTTCCCTGAATTCACTCGGAGTATAGTCAAATGCATTCTTGAAAACGGTAGAAAAATAAGCTGAAGTTTTGAACCCTGTTTTAAATGCGACCTCAGCAATGCCGCAGGTGTCATTGATCAATAAATACTTTGCCTTCTTTAATCTGATTTTGACGATGTAATCATTGACACTATAGCCTAGGGTAGATTTCACTTTTCTGTATAGCTGCCCCCGTGACAAGCCCATTTCCTTGCCGATCTCGTTTACACCAAAATTGGGGTCACCAATATTCTGTTCTATCAACGAGGTAAAGACATTGACAAATTTTCTTTCTGACCTGTCCACTTGAGCCGTAGGATCAGACGCCGGCAATTCATGGAGATAATGTGCTTTGATTTTTGACCTATTTGAAAGTATGGTTTTGATGCGCTCTTTGACAAATGCCATGTTAAACGGCTTGGTAATATAATCGTCTATACCTGTCTTGACTCCTTTCAGTTGATCCTCATGGGAGGTTTTGGCAGAGATCACAATAATCGGTATCGGGGATGTCTTAGGGTCAGCTTTCAGCTTTTTTATTAAATCGAGCCCATCTTCATTTTTCAGCATTAGGTCACAGGTAATCAGATCCGGCACTACGTCCAGTGCAATCGAAAGTGCGGATCTACAATCCTCAGCCTCCAAAACCCTATATTCACCCGAAAGTCTTTTTTTGAGATAATTTCTGATCTCCGGATCATCCTCTACAATCAAGATTGTCTGCGCCAGATCGGGTTGTCTTTCCTCTTCCTGCAAATCATCGTATTCAGAGATATAGGATTCATGGTCCAGAACTTGGCCGAGAGGGGAACCTTCTGACAATTCGCCCGAATTGAAATGCCCATTTCCCATCTTCAACCTAATTTCAAAGACAGTATTTTCTCCCTTGAAGCTCTTGGCAACGATCTTACCGTGCTGTAGTTCTACCAACTCTTTGGCCAAGGCCAACCCCAAACCAGTCCCTACCTTCCTCACTCCCGAACTCCCCTGATAAAATCTGTCAAACACATGCAAAACTTCCTCATGGTTCATTCCTTCTCCATTGTCTACGACCTCTATGACGACTTCATACCTTGGCATATCCCGGGAAACCTTCACATAGACAAATCCCTTTCGCGGCGTAAACTTAAAAGAGTTTGACAGTAAATTAAAGATCACCTTATCCATCATCGCGGGGTCAAACCAAAGCTTGATATGAGGCTCCTCACACATCAATTTGAAGCGGATTTGGTTGTCCTTGGCAGTTTTGCCAAATACGGACATGATGTCTTCCAAAAAAGGAATCAGGGCTTGTTGGGAGGCGTTTATGGCCATTTTATCCCCATCTATTTTCCTGAAATCCATCAACTGATTCACCAATCTGAGCAATCTGTAGGTGTTTTTCCTAATCAAAAACAAGTCGCTTTTGAACATTGAGGCATCCTTATTCTGGAGCATTTCTTCTATAGGCCCTTGGATCAGGGTTAGCGGAGTCCTAAACTCGTGTGAAATATTGGTGAAAAATTCAAGCTTTTGCTGAGTAGCCTCCTCTGCCTGCTTAGAATAGTCCATGATTTTTTGTTGCTGCTCTAAGACTTCGTCATTTTTATTTTGAAGCTCTTTATTGATTTCCTGTTTGTCTTTGAGTGACTTGAAAACATAGGCCAAGGAGACTATGGCTATGAAAAGGGTGATCCCAAACACAATCAACAGTCCCTTTTGGCTTTGGTAAATTTCAATTTGATTGGCAATCATTTCACTTTGTCTGGAAATATTTGCCTGCTGATTGATAATTCTGTCAGTCTGTTGCTTCATGATCCTCACATTGGAAGAGTCCACCGCAGCTGTTTGTAATAGATTCTCTTTCTGAAAGCTTTCTCTTTGTAAGATCTTCCACGCTACTTCTATCGCTTTATCACCCCCCGTTGGGTAAAAAAACGTTGCATTAAGAACTCCGTCAGTTACGGCTTGCAAGCCCGCATATGGCCCCGGTAAGGCATCAATCCCGATTACTTTTTTACCCCTTATCCCAAGTTCATCACAAACTTCTCTGGCTGAAATCGCCATCACATCGTTGTGGGCAAATATCATGTCAAAGCCATGGTTTGTTTGGTCTGACAGGTAGGTACGCAGTCTCTCTTTTGCTATGCTCTTCTCCCACTCCCCTTCAAGCTGGTCCACTAGTACATACGCCGAACTACCTAAAGCATCTATCAGACCCTGATGCCTATCCCTGGCAGGAGAACTTCCCCTGAGACCCCATATTTCCAGTATTTTAACCTCTTTGTCAAAAATATTTCGGACATATTGTCCTACCGTGTAGCCAATCTCATAATTATTACCCCCGATGTAGGCTGAATATTGATTTGAATTAATCTTTCTATCCACCACGATAACGGGAATGCCTGATCTAAAAATCTCCTCTACTATAGGAGTGATCGGCTCAGATTCATTAGGAGACACTATCAACAGGTCAACCCCTTGTTTTTCAAATTCCCGGATTTGCGCTATCTGTAAATCACTGTTTCCGTTAGCATCCTTTATTTCCAAGCTGAGATTCGGATAGAAAGACAACTCCCTAAACATCTCCTCGTGCATAGCATCTCTCCATGCATCGTTGGCAACACATTGGGAAAACCCTATTACAAATTTCTCCTCCCTGTGCTCTTCACAAGAAAGAAACAGTAGAGCTATAGTAGAAAATACCAGTGCACTTAATGTCGAATAGAGCAAGCTCTTCATAAATAGTTTAAGACTTGTAAAGCAAGTAAAGATAAAAAAGAATAAAGTGGGAGCCTTTTAACTATTTCATATTTGAAGTGCCCCTAACAGTCTCAACCATTGTACTCATTAAAACAAGTTGTGGACACACAATTTTGCTTTTGCTCCAACGGAAGTAATGTATATCAATTGTGATAGTTGGTCTTCCAAGAGTATCGCCTTCATTAAGATTAAGATATTTCCATTTTAAGGCTTTTATCTGATCGGCTATTTCGCTTCTTCTTTTTTCAGCTAAATTGGAACACCCAAATAAAAATTATACTCAATGAAAAAACTCTTACTCCTTGCCTTTTTCTTTTGTACCATTATCTGGACCATCCAAGCCCAGACCAAAAGCCCTGAGCAGTTTTTGGGCTATAAGCCAGGTGACAGATTCACTCCACATCACCGCATGGTGGATTATTTTGAGCACGTAGCCGCCAATAATCCAAATGTACAAATCATCCATTACGGCCAAACAAACGAACAACGACCTTTATTTATCGCTGTACTATCCAGTACCGAAAACATGGCCCGGATCGAGCAAATCCGTGAGGACAATCTGAAAAGGGCCGGGATTTTGGATGGTGACCCTTCCACTTCCGTCCCGATCAACTGGATGTCTTTCAATGTACACGGAAATGAGTCCGTGGGAATGGAAGCTGCCATCGCATCATTTTATACACTGACAGATCCCACCAATGAGAAATCCCAAGAATGGCTGAAAAACCAGGTGATCATCATAGATCCATGCATCAATCCAGATGGCCGTGACCGCTACGCGATGTGGTACAATCAGAAAATGAACATCACCTTACAGCCAGACTTGCAATCTGTGGAGCACAGCGAACCTTGGCCAGGAGGACGTGCCAACCACTACCTATTTGATCTGAACCGGGATTGGGCTTGGCAGGTACAAGTAGAGTCTCAGGCCAGAATGAAACTTTACAATCAATGGTTGCCACAATTGCACCTTGACTTCCATGAGCAAGGCATCAACAACCCATTCTATATGGCTCCTGCCGCGGAGCCTTTGCATGAGCAACTTACGTCTTGGCAACATGAATTCCAGGATATATATGGTAGAAATACGGCGAAATACTTTGATGAAGCCGGGCGCTTCTACTTCACCAAAGAGCGTTTTGATCTGTTGTATCCTTCCTACGGAGATTCCTACCCCATGTTTAATGGAGCTATAGGCATGACTATAGAGCAAGGAGGAAGCGGTTTGGCAGGACTAGGGGGGTATAATGCTGTGGGTGACACCGTGACGTTAAGCTCCAGAATTGAAGGCCATTACACTGCAGCCATGTCGGCTGCGGAAGTTACCAGCCAGAATGCAGAAAAATTAATTACTGAGTTTACTAAGTTTTACAAAGACAACTCCACCAATCCAAAAGGAAAATATAAAGCATTTGTCATCAAAGGGCAGAGTAACCCGGCTCAAACAGCTAAATTATTGGAATTACTGGACAAAAACGGTATACGCTATGGGAAAGCAGGTTCAAAATCAGGACTAAAAGGCTTTTCCTATGGCACTGGCAAAAACGAATCGTTTTCAACTTCTGATCAGGACATTGTTATCAGTGCTTTCCAACCGAAGTCTGTATTGGCCCAGGTGCTTTTTGAACCAAATCCTGCCCTACATGACAGCATCACCTATGATATCACGAGCTGGGCTATGCCTTATGCTTATGGACTGGAAGCTTTCGCAGTAGAAACAAGACTTGATGCTTCTTCTGCCTATGAGAAAAAGCCATTTACCGCAAACCAGGTGGACAAAACACCGGTTGCATACCTTGCTGCCTGGCAAGGTACCCGAGATGCCGCTTTCTTATCTGCATTGCTTCAAGAAGGAATTCGGGTAAAATTCAATGAGTTTGATTTCGAAGTAGAAGGAAAAAGCTTCCCGGCAGGATCACTGATGATCACCAAAGGCGGAAATGAATATGTGCCAAATTTCGACCAAAAAGTCATCGATATTGCCAATAGATTTCAGGTGACATTAGCCACTACCATGAGCGGCTATGTGGACAAAGGAAAAGATTTTGGCTCACCAAACATCCGTGTGGTCAAGGCGCCAAAAGTAGCCCTAGTCGGTGGAGAAGGAACTAATTCCCTGAATTACGGAGCTATATGGCACTTCTTCGAAAAGGAACTGAATTATCCCCTCGTGAATCTGGAGCTGGATAAAATGGCTCGCTATGACCTGAGCAAATATACCTTACTTATCATGCCATCCATGCGTGGAGGAGGACTAAGTGAACAAGCCCATAAAAATTTGATGGAATGGGTTCGCGCCGGCGGAAAGCTGATCGCAATCGAAGGCGCGTTGAATTTATTTGCAAATCAAGAGGGATTTGGTTTGAAAACTTTTGATTCGGATGATGACAAAAATGCTGCAAAAAAAGTAGCAGACTCCTTGGCGAAGGCGGAACGGCTTGCTCCTTATCAAGAAGGCGAGCGTGTGGCGATTTCAGGAGGTGCCTCAGGAGCAATTTATGAAATCACCATGGACGAAACGCATCCCTTGGGCTATGGAACCAGCGGAAAATATTATACACTCAAAAATAATTCGAACAGATTTGCTTACCTCAGTAACGGTGCAAATGCAGGAATAATCGCAAACAACGATGCTTACCGAACCGGTTACATCGGTTTTAAAATCAAATCAACGATGGGCGAATCCATGGCAATAGGTGTAGAAAACGCAGGGCGCGGAGAAATCGTCTATTTCGTAGATGACCCGATTTTTAGAGGTTTCTGGGAATCAGGAAAACTGATTTTGAGCAATGCGATTTTTATGGTGGGACAATAAAGTAGAATCAAGAGATTAGATTCGAGAACCAAGAAAATAGATTTTAGTATCAAGATATGAGAATCAAGACCGGCTGCTGAAAAGTAGCCGGTTTTTTTGTACTCTAAATCTATTTTTTCATTTTGAAACAATATTTGTCCACTCAAATAATACTGTGCAGAGAATTACCTCCGGATTGCCATACTTAACGAATACTGAAGTATATTTTATTTACTATCAAACAATTAGCATTAAACCCAACACTATGAAAACAAATAGACGCGAATTCTTCAAGAAAGTCGGTGTAGGTACTGCGGGGCTCGGTCTAGCCGCTGCGGTTCCTTTTTCCTCCAAAGGAAATACCACAGCCAGACCAGATGCCGATCGAGGTCAATTCCTGCAAATCGGTGATGACATTGCCATTGCAAACACAGATTCCGGAAAAGTCAGAGGCTACATCCTCAATGATATTTATACATTTTTGGGTATTCCTTATGGAGCAGACACTTCGGGCAAAAACAGATTTATGCCTCCAAAAAAGCCAGCTCCCTGGACTGAAGTAAAGCCAACCATCTGGTGGGGAAATACTGCTCCCCAAATCATGGATAATCGCTATGCCAGTCCTGATTACTCTTTCGCTGATCACTGGAACTATGACGATCTAAGTGAAGATTGTCTCAAATTAAATGTCTGGACTCCGGCTTTGAACAGCAAGAAAAGACCTGTACTGGTCTGGTTGCATGGTGGGGGATTCACCAATGGAAACGGCATAGAACAAGACGGGTATCATGGCGAAAATCTCAGTAAAAAAGGAGATATGGTGTTTGTCTCCATCAATCATCGCCTTGGCCCAATTGGCTTTACGGATCTGTCAGGAGTCGGAGGATCCAAATATGCCGATTCCGGCAATGTAAGTCAGCTGGACATCATCGCTTCCCTGGAATGGGTACGGGACAATATCGCAAATTTCGGCGGTGATCCGGGAAATGTCACCATCATGGGTCAGTCTGGAGGAGGAGCCAAAGTCACAGCAACTATGGCGATGCCTGCGGCAAAAGGCTTGGTGCACAAAGGTGTAGCACTAAGTGGATCTATGCTTCAGGCATCAGATCAGGATTATTCACAGACCTTAGGAGAATATGTGATGAAGGAAGCCGGCTTGACTCCCGATACAGTGGACAAGTTGCAGGAACTTACTTGGCGTGAATACCTGGATGTAGCAAATACGGCTTTGGTAAAAATGCGAAAGGATCATCCGCTGCCCGGTTTTCGAGGCGGATTTAGCCCGGTAGCGGATGGGAAAAATATTCCGAAGGGAGAGTTTTTTTCCGAAGGAAGCGGATTGGCTTCAGATATTCCATTTCTGATTTGCACTACATTCCACGAGTGGAACCCTACACGGACTTCCCCGGAATTGGAGAAAATTGACTGGGCGGGAGTAGCAGAGAAATTGAATCCTAACTTTGGTGATGCCACTGAAGAAATCATAACAGCCTATCGCAAAGATTTCCCTGAGGCTTCTCCGGCTGATCTTTGGGCGATGATCTTGTCCAATAGAAAAGGGGCAATCAGCGCTGCCAATGCGAAATCGAAGCAAAAATCCCCCGTTTACTTAGCTTGGTTTGGCTGGGAGCCTGCCTTGTATTCTGGTAGAATGAAAGCATTTCACTGCATAGATATCTGTTTTTGGTTTGATAATACCGACCGCATGTACACACATACCGGAGGTGGAGATCGACCTAGAAAACTTTCGGAGAAAATGTCTGCTTCTCTCCTTGCTTTCATGAAAACAGGCGATCCAAATGTCGGAGTCCTTCCGGAGTGGCCGCCATATTCTCCCGAAAACGGGGAGACAATGATTTTAAATGATACGGCAGTTGTGAAAAGCAAACCGGATGCAAATGGGCTGGCAACTTTGCCGACTTAATTATCCGCTATTTGAATCAAAAGCGCAGAGTTGATAGAGTTCTGCACTTTATTTTGCACAAATAAATATGCTAATTTTACCGATAACGCATATTTATTTGTGCATTATTTATTATTTTTGCACAAATGATTGTGCAATGGAAGAATTACTGGATATTTCAAATTTACTGATTGACAGTACAAGAATTGATTTCAAGCGGTATCTGTATGAAAAAATAGATTGGGGGGAAAGACTCATAGGCATTAAAGGTGCGAGAGGAACGGGAAAGACGACCTTAGTATTTCAATACCTTAAAGAGAAAAAACTGGCAGGAGTTCAGGTTTCCTATTTCTCATTGGACGAGCTATTTTTTCTCTCCAATAGCCTACTTGACACGATCAAGAGATTTTACCAATCCGGAGGAAAAATCGTTGCATTGGATGAAGTCCACAAATACCCCACATGGTCTAGAGAAATCAAAAATCTTTACGATAGGTATCCCGACCTGCAGATCGTTTTTACAGGATCATCGATCGTGGATATAAGCAAAGAAGAAGGAGATTTAAGCAGAAGAGCCGTAATGTATGAACTGCACGGTTTATCTTATCGGGAATTTCTAAAGTTATACCACAATCAAGATTTGCCCATAATCACTCTAGACCAAATCCTTGATCCTGTCTTAAATATCAGGACATTGCTCCCTAAAGAATTCAAACCGCTCCGGTATTTTCCTGACTATCTCAAAACAGGCTACTATCCTTTCTCCAGCACAAATGAAGAGATGTATTTCAAAAAACTGCGACAACTCATCCGCACGATAGTAGAATATGACATGGCCGAGATACGCGGTTTTGATATCAGAAATGGCAAGAAATTACTCCAACTTCTCTATATCATAGCTCAGCAGGTTCCTTTCAAACCCAATATTTCGGCATTGGCAGAGAAAACACAAATCCACCGTAACTCTATGGGCAGCT
Organism: Algoriphagus sp. 4150; assembly: GCF_031457395.1. Classification (NCBI taxonomy): domain Bacteria; kingdom Pseudomonadati; phylum Bacteroidota; class Cytophagia; order Cytophagales; family Cyclobacteriaceae; genus Algoriphagus; species Algoriphagus sp. 4150. The sequence goes on along the minus strand of NZ_JAVDWS010000002.1, from coordinate 220,340 downwards.
ACATGCTATATCTGGCAGAGGCACGGCTCATCGATTTGCAATATCCGGCAGGGATCAGCGTAGCTACGCTCCAAAAACCTGAAAAAGTATTCTTGAACAACACCAATTATCTCTATGCTCTGAGTGAAATCAAACCTGAAATCGGCACGGTAAGAGAAACCTTTTTCAATAGCATCATTAAAGTAGACCATAGAGTCAATTTCTCCAAAACAGTAGACTTTCTAGTTGATAATCAATTTAATTTCGAGATCGGAGGAAAAGGAAAATCGACTAAGCAAGCCACAGCAAATAGCACTTGGATCGTCAAAGATGATATAGAGTTCCCTACAGGGCAAAGTTTACCAATATGGATCTTTGGATTATTGTATTGACACCTTAGATTTTTTAATGAATTGATCGCCTATATTCTTTACAGTTCACCACCCTAATTTTGTGGCCAGTCTTTTGATTTCAACTAAATTGAAAAAATTAACCACACGCAATGACTGATTTCAGAAATTACAGTATCCCTTATGAGCTCTCCCCTGAGTTCTCCAAAAAGACGGCCTATTTTTCCATGGAATTTGCTGTACACCAGCCACTCAAAATCTATAGTGGCGGGCTGGGCTTTTTGTCCGGTTCGCATCTGCGCAGTGCCTACGAACTCAAACAAAACCTGATCGGAATAGGCATTCTCTGGAAATACGGATATTACGATCAGGGCAGGAATCAGGATCAGACCATGAAAGCGGAGTGGTATGAGAAAACTTATAGTTTTCTCGAAGACACCGGAATCAAATATCAAATCTCAATACACGGAAATCCGGTCTGGGTTAAGGCCTACTATTTAGCACCTGAAACATTCGAAAGCGCACCTTTATTTTTGTTGAGTACGGATTTGCCTGAGAACGATTACCTAAGTCAGACAATCACTCACCGATTATATGATTCTGATACTGCGGCAAAAATTGCCCAATTTATTATGTTGGGAATAGGTGGGGCGAGGTTACTGGACGAACTGAATTTCAATCCGGAAGTATATCACCTCAATGAAGCCCATGGTGTAAGCTCAGTTTTTCATCTGATGCGGAAATTCGGCTCCAAAGAAGAAGTGAAAAAACGCTTGGTTTTCACCACCCACACTCCCGAAGAAGCCGGAAACGAAAAACATGACATCTACCTATGCGAGCAAATGGGCTACTTCAACGGATATTCCCTGGATAAAGTCAGAGAATTAACCGGTATGGAGGGTGATCTGTTTAATCACAGTTTAGCGGCATTTCGATTTGCCAGAAAAGCCAACGGTGTCAGTAAACTTCACGGAGAAGTGAGTAGGGAAATGTGGAGCAAGTATCCGGATATTCCTGAAATTACATCTATCACAAATTCCCAAAACTATAGCTACTGGGCAGATAAGCAGCTTTACAACTACATGGATGAAAGTGATTCGAAGAAGTTTGATGAGCGAAAATATTTTCTAAAAAAGCAGGCGTTTGAGATCGTTGCTGATCAGACGGGGCAATTGCTTGATCCAAATGTATTGACGATTGTATGGGCTAGACGCTTTGCCGGCTACAAAAGAGCGGATTTAATCACTAGGGATCTTCAGCGATTTGAAGAACTCATCACTAACTCTGAACATCCGATCCAGATAATCTGGGCAGGAAAACCTTATCCATCCGATTATGGGTCAATTTCTATTTTCAACCAGCTGGTACATCTAAGCAAAAAACATTCGAATATAGCAATGTGCGTGGGTTATGAACTGACATTGAGTATGCAACTAAAGCAAGCGGCTGACATCTGGCTAAACAACCCCCGAGTTCCCCGTGAAGCCAGCGGAACTTCAGGTATGACTGCTGCGATGAACGGAGCAGTGAATTTCAGCACTTTTGACGGTTGGATATGTGAATTTGCAGAGCATGGCAAAAACAGTTTTATAGTGCCTACAGCTGATTACCAAAATTTGAGCATTCCAGATCAGGATAATTTTGATCTTCAAAACATTTATAATGTCCTGGAAAAGGAAATTATACCCGCTTACTATAGTGATAAAATTGCCTGGAACACCATTGTGCAACAAGGAATGAAAGATGTATTAGCCGGATTTGAAAGTAATCGTATGGCCACAGAATATTATGAAATCATGTATAAGGCTTAAAATCACATTTTAAAGTTTGTGATTATCCGCAATGATGCCAGTAGCCATATTTCCCTTGTTTTCCTGGACGGAAGACAGGTGACCGAAGTGGCCGCTCCGCTAGTGTTTGCCGGATATTAAGACTCCTTTCTTCCATTACTGGTAGAAAGCGGATAATCATATTAAAGTTTATCCAAAGCCCAGATTTGCCATCAAACTGGGCTTTTTTGCATTCAAATGATGTTTCAGCAGTTTAACCCAAAATTGCACACTGCTATCAAAGTACTTCCGATATTTAAGTAAACAATCCTTACTAATGAAATCAATCCTTTCACTCTACCTTGCTATGTTTTTCATGAGCTTGTCCTCTATGGCAATCGCTCAGGACATAATGCCTCCTCTACTTCCTTGGAATGGGCAAAGCAAAGAATTACTTGTGGATAATTCCGATAAGTGGGTTACCTCATTCGAACTTTCTGACGGACTGGAATCCCCAACCTATGCAGAAACGATGGCTTGGATGGAGAAATTGGCAGAAAATTCCAGCTACCTTCGGCTTGTTTCAATTGGACGCAGTGAGCAAGGTAGGCAGATAAATATGGTCATAGCTTCGAAAGATCAAGACTTTACCGCGGATGAGTTATCCACATCCGAAAAACCCTTAATCCTATTCCAAGCGGGAATTCATGCAGGGGAAATCGATGGGAAGGATGCGGGAATGATGCTGCTCAGAGATATAAGCCAAGGAAGCAAATTAGCCCTTTTAGATAATGCCAATCTACTCTTTATCCCAATCCTCAATGTAGATGGTCATGAAAGAAGAAGCGAATACGCCAGGGTAAACCAGCGGGGACCAAAGGAAATGGGCTGGAGAACGAATGCATTAAACCTGAATCTGAATCGCGATTACACCAAATTGGAGACTGCCGGCATCAATGCCATTGCCAAAGTTATCAACAGTTACGATCCTGATCTGTACATAGACATTCACGTGACAGACGGGGCAGATTATCAATACGACATCACGTATGGATTCGTAGCGACGGGAGGGTATTCTCCGGAAATATCTAAGTGGCTATCCGGCTATTTCCAACCGGAAGTAGATCAGGCTTTGAAAGATCAAGGCCATATTCCCGGTCCTTTGCTTTTTGCGGCGAACAACGAAGACTTTACTGAAGGAAATATTGCTTTTTCATTCAGCCCGCGTTTTTCCCATACTTATGGAGATATTCGCCACTTACCTTCAATTTTGGTGGAAAACCATTCTTTAAAACCATTTGAACAACGGGTGCTTGGGACATATGTATTTCTAGAGCAAGTAATCAAAACTATGGGAGCACACTATTCCGAGCTTCAAGCTGCGGTGGAATCAGACAAGAATCAGAAGAAAGAATCCGTGATCGTGAAATATCAGTTCCATGATACACCTGCAGATTCTGTGGAATTCTTAGGTATTGCCTCCAAAAAAATCACCTCTGAAATCACCGGGAAGGAATATGTAGTTTGGGAAGGAAAGGCTATCACACAGCGTATACCAAATATCCTGATGGATAAGCCCGCGGCTTCTGTTCCGGTACCTAAGGCTTATTGGATTCCTGCAGAATGGTCTGAGATCATCGATAAACTGACGGTCCATGGTTTTGAAATGGAAACTTTGGAAGATGCGAAGGCGGTGAATATGGAGCTATCAACACTATCGGAATACAAACTCAGCAATCAACCACTGGAAGGCAGGTTCCGGTTTCAGTCTTTTGAATTGGAAAAAGAAAATAGTACAGTAATGCTTAATCCCGGATCTGTACGTGTGAAAACGGATCAGCCTTTAGGGGAATTATTGGTTATTTTGATGGAGCCGGAATCGGTGGATAGTTTTTTCCAATGGGGATACTTCCACTCCATTCTTTCTCAAACAGAATACATGGAAACGTATATCATGGAGCCTTTGATCTCCAACATGCTATCTGAAGATGCAGATTTGAAAAAGAGGTTTGAAGAAGAAAAAACTATCAACCCTGATTTTGCCAAATCTCCCCGCGAAATCTACCGCTGGTTTTATGAGCAAACACCTTATTTTGACCAAAATTGGAAAGTAATTCCTATTGGTAGGGAGTGGTAAAAATAAACACATGAAAATAGAACATCTTGCCATTTGGGTTGATGACCTAGACAAAATGAAGGACTGGTATTGCCAATCCTTCGCTATGACATCAGGCGAAAAATATGAAAATCCTGCAAAGGGATTCAGTTCGTACTTTTTAAGTTTTGATTCAGGCAGTAGGATCGAACTCATGAGAAGAAGTGATGTACAAGACTCTCCACAACCCCGCGGGATGGTTTCGGGGTTGGCTCATTTTGCAATTTCTGTAGGATCAAAAGAGAAAGTCCTATTGAAGACGGAGGAATTTCGTAAACAGGGGTCTAAAATCATCGGTGAACCACGGACTACCGGAGATGGATATTTCGAAAGTGTGATTGAAGATCCGGAGGGCAATTGGATAGAAATCACGATTTAGCAACTAATCAAAGGGATTTAATACTTACAACCTGAGTTCGATTTAAAACCGTCACTGCGAGGCTTAGCCGGGGATTTGTGGGGAGGAAGCCGCGGCAGTCTTCGTATAGCAAGATTGCCGCGCCCTTTCCAACACACAATCTCCCTCTAAAGGGCTACCGATGACGTTATAACCACTTTCGATTGAATTGCATAAATCGAACTGAGGCATACAAGGTGGATCCAGTGTAAAAAACGACAATTCCTCACATCAGCTTTTCCAGTACCAATCCAAAACTAACTTCTATCGAATCCCTCACTTTAATCGTTCCCAATAGCTTTACGGGAGGATCTATTTCAAAATCTGTAAACGCCAACTTTCGTTCTCCTGTCAGTAATGCTTTTTCCCCATTTTTAGCTAGGAAAACGCAAGAAATCGGATAGATTTTAGAGACTCCGGCCAGGGTGATTTCTACTTCTCCCCTCAGATTTTCTTGATTTATGTTTTCTGATTCTTTGGTCATCTTCAGAAAGCGTACTCCAATAGTGGGATGTTTCTCCATCTGAAGTGTCTCTCTAAAATCTATGGTCATCAATGCATTGAAGCAATCAAAATTGACAGTTTTCAGGGTGATCTCACCACTCCATTCAGACATATCACGAGAAGGAAAATAAGTTTCCGTAAGAATATCCCCTCCTTGATACTCCTTTGATTCACATCGAAAACTCGAGATGTTAGTACTCCCCGAGATTTCTATGACACTACCGGAATCTATTTTCCAGGTCTTTACCTCGAAGGCTTCAGATGTAGTGCTCGGTGAAGACCAGTAGGTAATAATAAGTAGAAGTAAAATCTGCATGATTTTAAATGGAAAAGCCCAGTCAGATTATAAAAAGAATCCAACTGGGCAATGACAGTGTTTAAAAGCTGATAGCTGCTTCTAGATTAACCCCATTGAATTTTGCATCATTATAGATGGAGGTTGCTCCAAATCCGTTTTTATATTCTTGGTTCATATACTCCAATTTGACAATCACATTTTTTGTCATAAACCATCCTCCACCTACATTCAACCGGCTAATTTCAATTTCAGAGGGATCTGAATCATTGTTTTTACCCTTCACGGTATTGTATCTACCGCCAAGATAAAATTGCTCCGTACCTCCAAAACGGTATAGAAGCTCGCCTGACAGCTGGGTAAAATTACCGTTCCCTTGCTCCTCAGAATTACCTACAGACTCCACGATCCCGAAAAACTCTAATCCTTTATACTTTATAAATGGGTTTAGTTGGAATGCGGTCATTTGTCTGAAGCGAGGATTAAACCTTCCTTCAAAATCATTTGCCGCTCCTTCTAAAGGTTGTAAAATGCCATAATATCTCCCCCCTGCTCTGTCACCGCCATATAGCCAAGATCCGGTGGTAGTGCCGTTATTCATATACCATGAACCGGTAAGTCTGAATCTGAAATCATCATTAAGTTGCTTATCCACACCAAGTTTCCCATAAAATGACACCTTGTTATCCGTATTGTCATTCACAATTACATTTTGGTTGAGCTTGCCATTACTGAGACCAAGCACAGCGATCAGCCCATCTTTTTGCACAGTCACTTCACCAAAAGCTTCAGTTGAAAATGAATCCATGATATAGTTTCCTATAAACGGATTAAAGATTACCCGGGCATTGTCGGATCTCCTGAAATGCGCATCACCATAATTGAACTCATCCAAACCAAAGGTGACCGTGGTATAATCCATGATCCCGTCCAGGAAACCCTCTTTTATAAATCCCAATCGGTCAATTTGAACATAACCGCCTTTCACCCACGATTCATTATGATGCTTGGATGACAGGTAAGTTCTTAAGTGTAATCTCAGCCCGTCCGCGAGTTGCGTATTGATGTTTAGATTGGCGGTAGGCAAGTTGAAGTTTGATCCGAGTTGCACTAGATTATTCAGCGAATTGGAATGATCGATAGCTTGAAATTGCAAAGCAAAATCCCCTCCCACAAACACACGGACTTTATCAAAATCGCCCCCCTTTTCTTTAGGACTTTCAAAAACATTCAATCCCTCCTTACTGTTTTGGCGAAAATACTGAAGTTCCGTTTTTTCTTGAGCAAGGGAGACACCCGATAGCAGCATCGCACAGGTTCCCAAGGTTAATGTAGATAGTTTCATCTTCTTATAGTTTGCAGTTCAAAGGTTAGACCTCACTACCGTCAGGCTATGGAATCCCTGCCTGCGGCAGGCTCGATTTCCTGTTGGCTTAATTTTAAATTAATTTTTTGGTGAAAATCCGGCTTCAAATGCCAGCACCAGTTCATTCCCTGTCTTAATTGTCCCGAGTACTGCCGTAGGGGCATCTACCTCAAAATCACTAAATGAAATAGTATAAGTTCCCTTGAATTTGACAGCATTTCCCGAGAGAGAATACGTCACCTCAAGCGGAATAATTTGTGACTTTCCTGCAATTGTCAATTTGCCTTTGGCCTTGATCTTAGTTCCGGTAATACCCAAGAATTCAGTCATTTCAAATTTGATAAAAGGGTATTTTGCGGCATTAAGTGCTTCATAAGCATTTTTATCCATAGACCCTTTCCCGCTTTTTAGACTTTTCACAGGCATTTCTATTGTAAGAGAGGATACTTTAGAAAGTTTACCGTTTTCTAAACTAAGCTCGGAGGATCCCGTGCTCCCCTCCTTGGCCATCATCTCCCAGTCATGTATGGTAGAAGTTCCGGCTACAGTGAACCGCTGATCATCGGACATCTTGTAGGATTGCTGCGCAAAGCCCGGAAACCACGGCAGCAACATCATGGCCAGGATTATAGTCGGGGTAATAAGACGCCTTTTCATTTCGGAGTATTTAGTTGGTCTGTTATCACTGGTGCAAAAGTAGGTAGTACAGTAGATGGAGACAGTGAGAAAAAAGCTAAAAGAAGATGATTTAAATCATCGTTTACCCACTCATTGGTTCGTATCTTAAGTGCATTTAAATCGAAAAATTAATATGCCACCCAATACATCTGAGGGCTGTTTTTTACACTTCAGTGACTGAATACTACACTTCAGTCAGTTTTAATTTTTTGAGGTGGATATGACTGACACTTTTGATTCAAATCTGAATCGAAATGAATCCAAGACTTCTTCTTTTTTTCACTTGTATACTAGTGCAAACACACGCTTTTGCACAAGCAATCGTCCACGGAAAAGTGGTGGACGAAAAAGGCTTACCTCTACCCGGAGCAAACATACAGATCAAAGGAAGTTACGATGGGGCTACAAGCGATAAAGACGGGAATTACCGGTTCGAAACCTCAGCAACCGGTGCTCAAGTATTGGTTTTCAAGTTTCTGGGGTTCAAAAGCCAGGAACTTAATATAAACCCTACCTCAGGAGCTTACGAAATCCAACCGGTCAAAATGATCGAAGCAATCACCGAAATGAATGCTGTGACGATTTCCGCAGGAGCCATGGAGGCCTCTGATGAGAAGAAAGCTGTAGTGCTACGGCCATTGGATATTGTCACCACATCCGGAGCAATGGGTGATATAGTCGGAGCTTTACAAACTTTGCCCGGAACCGGCACGGTAGGAAATGACGGACGCCTATTTGTTCGCGGCGGTGACGCAAGTGAGGTGGGAATCTACATCGATGGACTTCGTGTAGGAAATGCTTATGGTAGCTCCACATCAAATGTACCTACCCGAACCCGCTTTAATCCGAATATTTTCAAAGGGACTTTTTTCAGCACAGGAGGATATTCAGCGGAATATGGGCAGGCACTTTCTTCGGCATTGTCACTGAATACCAAAGACCTCTCTATGAGGACTCAAGGTGATCTCTCCATTATGTCTGTGGGGGGAGGATATGCACAAACACTTGCAAATGAAACCCAAAGCATTTCTCTTACAACCAACTATTTTGACCTCAAGCCCTATCAGAAACTCATCAAACAGGATTTTGACTGGGAAAGAGCTCCTTACGGCTGGGATATAGAATTGTCTGCACAGCAAAAACTAAAAAATGGAGGCTTAGTGAAAGTACTCGCAAGAACAGAGGAAGGCGGAATGGAGCTTTGGCAAGCACAGCCTGGACTGGACGGTAGAGGAATCTTCGTCAACTTAAACAACAAGTACTCTTATGCACAGAGCAACTGGAGGAATTCCTACGAAAATGGTTGGTCCCTAGTAGGGGGAGTTTCAGTTTCTTCCAATAAAGATGACCTGCTCATTGATTCCAGTCCAATTGAAAGAAAAAACCTGCTTTCACATGCAAAATTCACAGCAATCAAAGATTTCTCAGATCGCATTTCCATGAAAACAGGGATAGAATATTTTATACATAATTACTCAGAGAAACTACGGATTGAAAACCGGAAACGAAATTTTGCAGAAAGAGAAAGTTATCTTTTCACCGAGTGGGACTGGTACCTAAGCAAAAAACTGGTGCTAAGAGGAGGTATTCGCGCAGGAAATAGCCGGCTGACTAGCCAGACTTGGCTGGATCCAAGATTTTCATTGGCCTATCAAGTTTCAGAACATGGCCAAGTCTCTATTGCCTCTGGCAGGTTTCATCAATTGCCCATCGAAAATCTCCGGGTAGTAGACCCTTCTATAAAAAACGCCGTGTCAAAGCATCTGATCCTAAACTATCAGTATCAAAAAGAAGGGGTTATGTTTAGGGCAGAGACTTTTTATAAAACTTATGATGACTTAGTCCGATTCGAAGGAAATTTCAATAACCCCAGTCAGCTTCGAAACGCAGGTGCAGGATATGCCCGAGGGATGGATTTCTTCCTGAGAGATCGCAAAAGCATCAAAAATACGGATTACTGGATTTCTTACAGTTTCGTAGACAGTAAGCGCTCTTATAATCAGTATGAGACGAAAGTTCAACCAGATTTTGCCCCAAAGCACAATTTCTCACTGGTCGTGAAGCACTTCATCGCAGCACTGAACTCCCAGCTCGGAACCTCCTTCTCTATCAACGATGGATACACTTATACCAATCCGAATGAGCCTGCAGAAATGAATTCCAAAACGAAAAGCTACCAAAACTTAAGCCTTTCATGGAGCTATCTGCCAAAACCAAATCTCATCATTCATGCTGCAGTCCAGAATGTACTCGGTAGAGAAAATGTGTTTGGCTACTCCTATACTGAAAATCCAAACGATCAGGGAGTATTCGACTCTCTCGCAATAGGTCAACCAGCACCGAGATTTCTATTCTTGGGAATTTTCCTGACGCTATCAAAAGACAAAACAGCAAATAATTTAAACAACCTATAATCGACTAAACTATGAAAAAGTCAATCTTGAGCTTCGCTTTCACTTTAATCATCATCGCATTTGCGCAAGCAAGTGACCCCACCTTTATTGCTGCTATGCAAAAACAACTGGCTGCAAAAAATACAATCGAAACCTATGAGCAATCGCAAACTATCACAAACGGCTTTTTGAGAATTGCAGATGCAACGGAATCCGAATGGCTTCCCTACTATTATGCCGCATTACTGAAAACCGAAGCGGCTTTTCGCTTCGAAATAGATAAGGACAAAAGTCTGGATGAAGCACTTGAGCTAGTGCAAAAGGCGGATAAAATGGCTCCCGGAAATTCTGAAATCACCGCGCTGCACGGCTACATCCTGATGGGAAAAATCAGCCTTGATCCCGCGGGGCGAGGACAGACGATGAGTCCACAGGCAATGCAGCTTTTCGGAAAAGCAATCAACCTCGATCGCGAAAACCCAAGAGCAGTTTCCCTGATGTCTCAAATGGAGCTGGGAATGTCCCAATTCTTCGGTACCGGACCTGAAAAAGCCTGTGGAATGGCAAGAATGAGCCTTGAACTATTTAAAAAAGAAGAAGCAAAAATCAGCGATGAGTATATTTTACCAACTTGGGGAAAGACTCAAGCTGATCAGGTCGCTTCGAAGTGTAAATGATATGTAACGCCCAATAGAAATTCCTTTCTTTCCATCGGGGAGAAAGGAATTGTTCCTTTTTACTTAATTTCCTGCTATGCCCGAAAAAAGAAATCCAGCCATTTGTAAAACAGAAAAAGGGATCTGGAACACACTCCCAAGTTTTCTGATTATCAACTTTGGGATAGTCATGGTACTTATGCTATACTTCTGCCCCACGTGCTTCATAAGCTGGGAAGGTGCTAAAAGTATGATTCCACATTTCATTTTTTCTTTTGCGATTACCGTAGCTATGAGCTTTGGTGGAAATGCCGTGGAAACATTTTACGACAAACGCATTTCGTGGATTCATCATCCAGTGAAACGTCTCTTACTGACTAGCATTACCTACTTGAGTTATGCTTTTATTGTATCTTATATCCTTGTTTTCCTTTATTCGTGGGCTAGAGGAAATATCGATTTGACCGATATCCCTTATAGCTCATTGTTTCAATACTCACTTATGCCGATGGGTATTGCATTAATTTTTATGGCATTGTTCACCACACGCTCCTGGTTGCTGGAATGGAGAAAGTCAGCCTTGGAGGCGGAAATACTTCGCAACGAAAAACTGGCAAGTCAATATCAGTCTTTAAAAGATCAGCTTAACCCTCATTTCCTATTCAACTCTTTAAATGTACTATCAGGATTAGTCTATGAAAGCGCCGATCGATCCGCCGCCTTTATTCAGAAGTTATCACGCATATACCGCTATGTTTTAGAAGCCCAAAAAGAAGAATTAATTGAGGTGGAAAAGGAGGCGGATTTCGCAGTAAATTTTCTGGCACTTCAAAAAATCAGATTCGAGGGCAGTTTGAAATTTCTAATGGAAATCGATGACAAAAAAGGGTTCATTCCACCGCTTTCCCTTCAACTCCTCCTTGAAAATGCCATTAAACACAATATAGTAAGTGAAGAAAAGCCTCTATTTATCCACATTTACAGAAAAGAAAATATGTTATGGATAAGCAACACTTTTCAGCCAAAATCAAGTCAAACCGAACCTTCAACCAGTGTAGGATTAAGCAATATTAAAATGAGATATCAACTGATTTCCAGCCAAACTATTGAAGTAATAAAGACTGAGAAAGAGTTTTTGGTCAAGCTGCCAATTTTAGAATTATACACATGAATATACTAATTATAGAAGATGAAAATCTTGCAGCCAATTTGCTCAAAACACAAATAAAGAAACATTTTCCGAATGCTGAAATATTCGGAAATTTGGATAGTATCTCAAATTCTATTTCTTGGTTTCAACGAAATCCACAGCCTGATTTGATATTTTGTGACATACAATTGGCAGATGGTATAAGTTTTGAGATTTTTGAAAAAGTACACTTATCCACACCGATTATCTTCACCACAGCTTTTGACCAATATGCGATAAAAGCGTTCAAAGTAAATGCAATCGACTATCTTTTGAAGCCTATTGATCCTGAAGATCTAGCAAGAGCTGTGGATAAGTATAAGACTAATCAGATTCGATCTACTATAGATTTAGCAGTGCTGAAATCTCTGTTAGCACCTACAAACTCCACCTTCAAATCAAGGTTTTTGGTGAAGTATGGAGACAAAATTCAGAGCATTCCTACAGTAGAAATCTCCTTTTTTAGCAGTGAGGAAAGAGTCACTTTTCTGCAAACCAAAGAAGGGAAAAAGTATGTGCTCGAAAGTACCTTGGAGCAAACCGAAGCCCAGGTAGATCCGGCGATTTTCTTTCGGCTCAACAGAAAATACCTCAGCAGTATGGAGGCAATAGATGGAATTTTTTCCTACTCAAACAGTCGGCTAAAAGTGACTTTAAAAAAATGCGCAGATCAGGATATTTTGATCAGCCGCGAAAAAGTAGGTGATTTCAAAAATTGGCTAGACCGGTGAGAAATTTAACCACAGTGGACACTGAGGTTTTCGCAGAGGTCGCAGTTTAGAAATAATTTTCTGTCTAGGCCCAAGTTTGTCGGACTGAGTAAGAAAAACTTAAGCGTTACAAAAGAGTAATGACTGGAAGATATTAAGGAACAAAGTTGGGGTCACCCTGACACAACGTTTGCACACTTAATAGCTTTATCTGTCACCTTTTTCATGCGGTATATGATAATCACTAACTTGACTGAATGCCAATCTTCAGATCACATGCTTATATCGGAATAAAATCCAGACACCTTTAAGAATCCATCTGTCATGCGAAATTTTACTTTATTGCTTTTTTTAACCGTAAGTATTTTAAGCATTTCTTGCACCCCAAAGTCAGAAAAGTCAATACCTATTTTCGACTTGAAAGATTTAATTGTGGATACCTTGTTTTTGGAAAAAGACACGCTTACCAAAAATCTCGGATTCAATTTCTACTATTACGAAACTGATTCTGGAGAAGTACTAGCTACATTTATAAACCATCAGTTCCTAGTTTATAGTTACCCCGATGGATCACTCCTAAGAAAGCAGCGGTATGAAAAAGAGGGGCCAAATGGTATAGGATCATTTATCACTGGTAATTTTATAGATGATAAAAGCATCTATTTCCTATCACAGCAGAAAGAATTAATCCAATGCGACTATTATGGAAAAGTGGTCGCTAGATGGGACTTGCCAGAAGTAGATAGCGGGAGGAAGTACGCAAATTACTCCAGCCATCTATACAATAACCTGTATAAGTCTGGAAGTGAGCTATATTTTGTAGATATCCCGTTTGTTTTCCAAGAAGGTTTTGAGAATTATGACAAATGGGGAATGATTTTCAATACAGAATCACATAGTTTTTCGAATTACCGCTTCCTCTATCCTGAAAATATACTGGATTATACTCAAGATGATCAATTAGGCCTCTTTAGTCATGCATATAATTCAAATACACAAGAACACCTAATAGGTTTTTCCATTTCTGACTCAATTGCTGTTGTAAAAAACGGTGAGCAAACCTGGAAATGGGCTGGTTCATCAGAATCCCTTAACTTTAAAAAGGGAACTACTGTCCCAAGCGGAGAATACACCGTCTTCCAACCAAATCATGAAAGTAGCAAGTACATCGGCCTTGATTTTGATACCCAGACTGAAAAAATCTTGAGATGGGTACGAATAAAAGGGCCAACACAAGATAATCCTGATCAGCAGAAGCATCGTCTTTTGGTTTTTGATAAGGAATTCCAGTCAGAAGCTGAATTTGATTTTAGCACAGACGAATTTGGCTTGTATGGATTTAATACACCGGCCGGTTATACCCTTAGTCTCCATACCCAAACAACCGATGATATAGTAGGATTCGCAGTGTTAGATTTCTCAAAAATCAATGGCCTTCAGGAAAAATAAAACTAGACGAGTTGCGGTGGTTATATGGTTAAAGACTAATCCAGCCTCGCTGCGTCCTCTACGAAAACCTTGTGACCTCTGAGGTTAAAACCTTTCATTAAGCCCATAAAAAAAGCGAGACTATTCAGTCTCGCTTTTTACTAGTAGTTCGATTTCCTCTCCAGATTCATCTAAGAATCTGTATTCCGTCACGGGTAGGGAAGAATCTTTGATCAGTTTTATCCACTTATTATACTTGAAAAACCACTTTACTCTTCGGCTGATTATGCCTGTAGTGAAGTATGCGTGCAGATAGGGATGCAACCCGATTTGTATTTTACTCACATTCTGGATAGTAGCAATATGATCTACGTCTTTCTCCAGCTTATCGGCTATCAATATTGAAGCCTGGATTTTGCCGGTTCCGTTGCATGCAGGGCAGGTTTCTTTGGTCACAATATTGACCTCTGGCCTTACCCGCTGTCTGGTGATCTGCATGAGCCCAAATTTGCTCAGCGGTAAAACAGTATGCTTGGACCTGTCAAACTTAAGCTCGTTGTTCATCGCTTCGTAGATGGCCTTCTTATTCTCGGCCTTCTTCATGTCGATAAAATCGACCACGATGATCCCTCCCATATCCCGGAGGCGGAGCTGTCTGCCAATTTCTTTAGCGGCGACCAGATTGGTTTTCAATGCCGTTGATTCCTGGTCACTTTCCTGGTTGGACTTATTGCCACTGTTCACATCAATGACGTGCAGGGCCTCTGTGTGCTCGATGATCACATACCCTCCTTGCGGAAGGCTGACCGTCTGTCCAAACAGGCTTTTGATCTGCTTTTCTATTCCAAAACTTTCAAATAGTTTGGCTTTACCGTTGTAAAGCTTGACAATTTTTTCTTTTTCAGGAGCTATATTCCTGATGTAGGATCTGATCTGATCGTAAGTAGATTCTTCTTCTACGGTGATTGCGTCGAATGATTCGTTGAGCAGGTCTCTCACAAGTGAGGAAGCCATGCTCATCTCTCCGATAATTTTGTCGCGACTCTTGGCTTTCATCAATTTAGCCATGCCTTCTTCCCAGTTATTGAGAAGATTGCGAAGGTCTTTGTCTAAGTCACTAACGGACTGACCTTCTGCCACAGTACGGATGATTACTCCGAAATTGGCCGGCTTGATAGAATTGATGAGTCTCAGGAGACGTCTTCTTTCCTCGTTGCTTCTGATCTTCTTGGATACGTTTACCGAATCCGAGAAAGGCACCAGTACAAGGTAGCGACCTGGCAGAGAGAGCTCACAGGATAGTCGGGGCCCCTTCGTAGAGATGGGTTCTTTGACGACCTGAACTAAAATCTGTTGATTTTTCGACAGTGGATTGGAGATTTTTCCAATCTTGTCGATTTCAGGTTCGTTTTCAAAACCCTTCAAATTGTAATTGCCGTAGTTGTTGTTGCGCACCATTTTGGTGAACTTGGTCAGGCTGTTGAAATTTGCCCCGAGGTCCTGGTAATGAAGAAAGGCGTCTTTCTCATACCCTACGTCTATGAAAGCTGCATTGAGCCCATTGACGATTTTGCGGACCGTACCGAGATAAATATCCCCAACTTTAAACTGATTGTCCATTCCTTCGGAATGCAACTCAACCAGACTCTTGTCTTGAAGGAGGGCAATTCGACTTCCGTTTTGAGCAGAATCGATTAACAATTCCGTACTCAAAATCTCGTCTTATTATGTAAATGAACGTGTACTCAAATGACAATAAGAAGAAGTGTATTACTTCTTCTTATGTCTGTTTTTTCTTAGTCTCTTCTTACGCTTGTGCGTAGCGATCTTATGTCTCTTTCTTTTCTTTCCGCAAGGCATAGTCTTTGGATTTAGTAGTGATATGAATAAATTATAGCTTGTCGAGATAGCTTTCGACGCTTCCAAGAATCATCTCATCCTTGGTCATCATCTTTACTTTCTCAAACTGAGCTTTCGCTTTGTTGTTTTGTTTGGCTTCAAAATAGCTCACGCCCAAGTAAAACTGCCCCTGAAGATTGTCCGGATGATATTGGATCAATTCTTCAAATCGCTCAGTAGCTCGCTTGTACTGGCCTGATTGCATAGATAGTACGCCCATGTTGAACAGCCCGTCCTCATTTTGCGGATCCTGCTCCAAGATTTCTCTTAGCATTGTGATCCCTTGCATTGGGTTGGACGAGGACACATAAGTCATCGCTATCTTGGTTTTCAAATCCAATCGGGTGGGATCATTATCCAACACCTGTGTTAAATACTTTCGGGTCTGTTCGGCAGTGTAAGTTACTTTCTCCGGATCCAGCGCAAAGCTGAATGCCTCATAGTAGGCAATGCCCGCTTTTTCGGCCAACTCCGTGTCTGACTGCTGGTCGGCCGCCAAACTTAAATAATATCCCGCACTATCGTACTTCCCAAGTTCCTGATAGATCGCAGCAATCTCTTCGCTAGAAGATTTCAGCTCTTCCGTAGAAGAGTTTTCTGCGATCTGAAGCTTCAGCGTATTTATCTGTAGCCTCTGATCAGTACTTAGCTCAGCCTCATGCATCGCTATGGGATCAGCAGACGAAGTAGAAGCGGATGGATTTTCCTGAGAAACTCCATCCGCCTTACTGTCATTGTCTACGACCACACTAGGAAGGACATACAATCCACCGATTGCGATGACTCCTATTGCGATAAGTATGAGTTGAGATCTTTTCATGTCAAAAACCCTTCAGACTTAGTCCTGATGAGCTAGTTCCTTGATTTTTTTGCTGTTTTTAATCTTCTCTACGAACACTTTAGATGGCTTGAAAGCCGGAATATAGTGCTCGTCGATAACGATCGCTGTGTTTTTGGAGATGTTTCGGGCGATTTTTTTAGCTCTCTTCTTATTGATGAAGCTACCAAATCCTCTCACGTAGATATTGTCTCCTTCAGCCATTGAATCCTTCACTACTTTGAAGAACGCCTCAATGGCTTGTGTAACATCATCCTTTTGGATACCTGTTTTGTCCGAGATCTTAGTGATTACTTCTGCTTTAGTCACTGTAATATTAATTTAGAAATTACGAAATAAGCTTAACAACCTATTAACCAAGTGTTTTTGGGACTGCAAATGTAAGAGAACCATTGCAATTAAAAAACATATTCGCAAAAATTAGCTTGATTTGTATGATAGATTATAATTGACTATGGGTTATAAAACCACTGAATATCAGGCTTTTTCGCATCAAATACTAACTTGGTACAGAGAAAATCCAAGAGATTTACCATGGAGAGGAACCATTGATCCATACAAAATTTGGCTCTCAGAAATCATTCTTCAGCAGACGCGGGTAGCTCAGGGGTTACCATATTATTACGCTTTTGTGGAGACTTACCCCACCGTGAAGGATTTGGCTTTGGCACCGGAAGAGGAGGTCCTCAGACTATGGCAGGGTCTGGGATATTATAGTAGAGCAAGGAATCTTCATGCTTGCGCAAAAAGTATCTGGCATGATATGAACGGTGTGTTTCCAAAAACATACGATGAACTGCTGAAATTAAAAGGAGTTGGAAGCTACACCGCATCGGCAATAGCAAGCTTCGCCTATAATGAGCCCAAAGCCGTAGTGGACGGCAATGTGTTCCGGGTACTGGCAAGATACTTCGGTATTGAAACCGATATAGCGAGTTCCAAAGCAAAGAAAGAATTCGAGACCTTGGCCAATCAGCTTATCCCTAAAGACAATCCGGGAGAATTCAATCAAGCGATGATGGATTTTGGTGCCAGACTGTGCACTCCCAAAAAACCCGACTGCTCCTCGTGTCCATTGAAAGACTCCTGTTTTGCTCTTCTATATAATATGGTGTCGGATCTGCCCGTGAAAATCAATAAAGTAAAAATCAAAGAGCGTCATTTCCATTATTATGTCATTAAGTGCGGTAAGAGGTGGGTATGGAAAAAGCGAACTTCAGGCGATATCTGGGAGGGTCTTTTCGACTTTCCTCAGATAGAATCAAGCAGTGAGCTACTGCCTTCTGTAATGGACATCCCCTTAACCTCTGAGGAGGAAACCCGGCGTTTTCCTAAAAAATACAGACACATTTTGTCACATCAACGATTAAATGCCGTTTTCTCTGAAGTGGAAATAAAAGAAGAAAATTCCGAAGTACTTGAAAATTGGTGTGAAAATGAAGGATTTATGCTGGTGGCAGAAGACAAGATCGAATACTTGGCAAAGCCAAAGTTAATTGTGAACTTTTTGAACGATCAAGGGATTTGACTAACTTCAAGTATTCGACTTTTTCAATCTTAAATTAAACTAGTTATGGCAGGAGTAAATAAAGTAATCCTAGTAGGAAATCTCGGCGCAGATCCGGAAGTAAAGTATCTGGAAGGCGACAATGCGGTGGCAAATGTAAGTTTGGCAACCACAGAGGCATACAAAAACCGAAACGGTGAAAGAGTAGAGCAAACTGAATGGCACGATCTGGAAATGTGGGGAGCACAGGCTAAAATAGCTGAGCAATACCTCAAAAAAGGTAGTCAGATTTACGTAGAAGGTAAAATCAAAACTGACAAATGGCAGGATGAGCAAGGGCAAAATCGCTATAGAACCAGAATCAGGGTGCTAAGCTTTACTATGCTTGGCAGCAAACCCGACGGCGCGGGAAGCTCAGCCCCTTCTCCGCAATCCACCCAACAAAGACCTGCATCGGTGGCGCCTACTTCAGCGCCTAAAACACAAGAAATGGTTTCAGATACAGAAGATGACGATCTCCCATTTTAATATTCTATTCCCCTGGAAGCTATTTTCGGGGGAATGTTTTAATTTTGCATTAACCACTGCGGTTTAATACATGGACGATCCCTATCCGAGTTACCATTTACTCGCTCAGATTAACGCACCTTCGGCAAGTTATCTGATTATAAATGGATTGCTTTTTATACTTCTATTAATAGGCTCTGCCCTAGTTTCCGGCTCAGAGGTAGCTTTTTTTTCCCTTACAAATGAAGATTTGGGAAATATCGAAGAAGAAAATAGCCCCCGCGGCAAAAAAGTCATCAATCTGGTAGAAGCTCCCAAAAACCTGCTCAGCACTATTCTCATTCTCAATAACCTCATCAATATTGGGATAGTGACACTAACAACCTTTGTGGCATGGTCCATTTTTGGAAAAACTGCTACGGGGATAATAATAATCTTAGTCCAAACGATCGGCGTGACATTCGCTATCGTGTTTTTTGGAGAGATCGTCCCAAAGGTCTATGCAAATAAAGCAAAGGTGGAATTCAGTCTTATCATGGCACCCAGTATTACCTTCTTTTCCACCATTCTAAGGCCCTTTTCCATGTTTTTGATGGCCTTCAGCAACCTGCTGGAAAAGCGGATCGAAAAGAGGGGCTATTCGCTTTCGGTCAATGAGCTGAACCAGGCGCTTGAATTGACTACAGAGGATGCCCCGAATGAGGAAAGAGAAATTCTTCGCGGGATAGTAAACTTCGGTACACTCACGGTGAAGCAAGTCATGCAAAGCCGTATGGATATTACTGCCGTTGATACCGACATTGATTTCCATGAGCTGATGGACAAAATCAACAAGAGCGGTTATTCCCGAATTCCTGTGTACGAAGAGACCATTGACAACATTAAGGGCATACTCTACATCAAAGACCTGCTTCCTTTTATAGAAAGGGATGAGGATTTCGCTTGGAATGAGCTGATCCGGAAGAGTTTCTTTGTGCCTGAAAACAAAAAAGTAGACACCTTATTAAAAGACTTCCAATTAAAAAGAGTCCACATGGCTATCGTGGTGGATGAATATGGGGGAACTTCAGGACTGGTCACTCTTGAAGACCTAATCGAGGAAATAATCGGTGAAATCAATGACGAATTTGACGACCATGACGACATCTTCTTCCAAGAGATTGACCCAGCTACTTTTATATTTGAAGGTAAAGTTTCCCTGAATGATTTCTGCAAAAAGCTGGACCTGGACAACCAGATATTTGAAGACGTGAAAGGAGAAAGTGAATCTCTTGGCGGCTTGCTTCTTGAGCTTAATTCTAAATTGCCTAAAAATGGCACCAAGATCAAATTTGGAGATTTCGTATTCACCATACTGGCAGTAGATGCCCGAAAAATCAAAAAAATAAAGGTTCATATCAATTCTCTGGACAAGGATGTCCTAGGCCCTCATACTGACTGAGCAACAGTCAACTACAATATTTTTAGTTTTTCCAATTATTCAGAATAATATTCTTTTCACTGTAACCTCCCCAGCGAATCGAAGAGTTGGCAACAAAAATTTCGAAAAATAATTTTATTTTTTTTAGCTCTATTTTTTCGAATCCTAAAAATAGAATTTTCACATATTTTTTTCTGGTTTTGGGCAAAAAAACACCCTATTTCTCTCAATTTTGCCATAAATTTTATTGGGTCGTTCTGTTTTATACACCAAAAAGTTAATTGCCAAAAAATCAAAAAAGTCAAAATCCATAAAAAATAAGGCACTAAAGCAGCCGTTTTGTTGCCGTAATTTTAATAGGACAAATTTTTTCTGTAATTTTTGGAAATTTTGAACCTAATAAATTCTATAAAAATGCAAGAAGGTTTGTATCGATCGGAGTTTGAGCATGACTCCTGCGGTATAGGTGCGGTTGTTGATCTGAGCGCAGTTCCCTCACATGAGACGATTAGCGATGCCTTATATATGCTAAGCAACATGGAGCACCGTGGCGGTCGTGGATCTGATCCTAAGACCGGCGATGGTGCCGGCATATTAATACAGGTACCGCATCAGTTTCTAAAGGATATTACTGCGCGTACAGAGGTCTCGCTTCCCGAAGCCGGATCTTATGGGGTGGGCATGACCTTTTTCCCAAAGAATAAGCAGTTATTTCACCGGTCAAAAGAACTCCTTAATCAATTGATCGAGGAGTTGGATTTTGAATTGATCGGTTATAGATCTGTGCCTGTGGATGAAACAGTACCCGGATCCGGAGCACTGGAAGTAATGCCTAATATTGAGCAACTTTTTGTCAGGCACAAAAAGGGGCTTACCGGAATTGAACTGGAGCGTAAGCTATATGTACTTAGAAACTATTCTACTTCAGAGATAAACACCAAAATTCCAGGTGTTAATCAGTCCTTCTATTTTGCGAGTTTGAGTAGTCAGACACTTATATATAAGGGACAGCTACGAACTGATCAGGTTTTGGCTTTTTACAAAGACCTTCAGAACTCCAAAATCGAATCTGCTTTTGCCATAGTTCACTCGCGATTCTCCACCAACACCTTTCCTAACTGGAGACTGGCTCAGCCATTCCGTTTCCTTTCCCACAATGGTGAGATCAATACGATCAAAGGGAATCTGAACAAGATGAAATCTAAGGAGAACCTCATGAAATCTAAGTATTTCACTGATGAGGAGCTTTCCAGATTGATGCCTATTACTGACAAGCAAAAGTCAGATTCCGCAAATCTCGATGCAATGGTGGAACTGCTGACTCTGAGTGGCAGATCACTCCCTCATGCCATGATGATGCTGGTACCGGAGGCATGGCAGGATAATGAGGTCATGGATCGGGACAGAAAATCCTTCTACAAATTCCACGCATCTCTTGTTGAGCCTTGGGATGGCCCTGCAGCTTTGCTGTTTACCGATGGAAAATCCGTAGGAGCTACGCTAGACAGAAATGGCTTACGCCCATTAAGATATTTCATCACAAAAGATAAGCGCCTTATCCTTTCGTCAGAAGCCGGAGCTTTACCTATTCGTGAGGCTACCATTATCGAAAAAGGACGGATTAGCCCAGGGAGAATGATTTGGGCGGATTTGGAAAAAGGCCGCGTAGTATTTGACGAGGAAGTAAAAGGAGAAGTGTGCAGCAAGCAGCCCTATGAGAAATGGGTAGCTGATCAGCGTATCAAACTTCGTTTGGAAGATGCTCCTGGCACATTGACTCATCCTTATTCCACCGAGAATATCAAGAAACACCAAACTATATTTGGATATACTTCTGAGGAACTCAAAGTAGTGCTGAGCCCTATGGGAGATACTGCCTATGAAGCAATCGGCTCCATGGGAGCTGATACTCCTCTGGCTGTGCTATCCAAAGAGAGTCAGCATATTTCGAATTACTTTAAGCAGCTGTTTGCCCAAGTAAGTAATCCGCCGATTGACCCTATCCGTGAGCGTTTGGTCATGTCGCTTTTCACCCGACTGGGTGTGGGACAGAATATTTTGGAAGAAAGCCCAAAACATACCCGTCAAATCCACATCTCCCAGCCGGTGCTTTTAAATGAGGATCTGGAAAAGATTCAAAAGATGGAAGGACAGGGTTATAGATGTGCTACTCTTTCGAGTCATTTCCTTGCAGATCATAAACCCGGAAGACTACTGGAAGCTCTCAACAAGCTATGTGATGAAGCAGAAAAAGCGATCAGCGAAGGGAAAAATATCATTATCATCTCTGACCGTAACAGCACCGAAGAATGTGCACCGATCCCGTCACTATTGGCGATCGGAGCTGTACATCACCACTTAGTGAAGAAGAAGATCAGAACCAGTGCAGGATTGGTCTTAGAATCAGGAGATATACGGGAAACACATCATTTCGCCACTGCCATAGGCTACGGAGCTTCTGCCATCAATCCATACATGGCACTGGAATCACTTCTGGACATGTTTGAAAAAGGCGAACTGCCAAATGCCAAAAGCCAGAAGAAACTGTTCTCAAACTATCAGGCTGCGATAGGAAAAGGGCTCTTGAAAGTTCTTTCCAAAATGGGAATCAGTACCCTTCAATCGTACCAAAGCGCACAGATATTCGAAGCAATAGGACTGGGACCCGAAGTGATCGACAGATGTTTTAAAGGAACGATATCGAGAATCTCCGGTATTTCCTTTGATGAGTTGGCAGAGGAAGTCCTAATCCGCCACAGAGCGGCTTACGAAACAGAATCTCCAATTCTAGAACAGGGGGGTGTATACCAGTGGAAGAGAAGAGGTGAAAAACACTTGTTCAATCCTGAAACAATCCACCTCCTTCAAAAATCAACTCGCTTAAATGACTTTGGTCTGTACAAGAAATTTGCAGCCAAAATCAATGAGCAAAGCAAAGATGCCTTGACCTTGAGAGGCCTGTTTGAGTTCAAAAAACGAATCACTGTTCCGATAGACGAAGTAGAACCGGCATCTTCCATCATGAGAAGGTTTGCTACAGGTGCTATGTCCTTTGGTTCGATTTCTCACGAAGCCCATTCTACACTGGCTATAGCTATGAATAGAATTGGTGCCAAGAGCAACTCCGGAGAAGGAGGAGAAGATGAGATCCGTTTTGCCAAAAAAGAGAATGGAGACTGGGAGCGCTCTGCAATCAAGCAGGTAGCATCAGGTAGATTCGGCGTTACGAGTAATTACCTCACCAATGCCGCTGAGCTTCAAATCAAAATGGCACAGGGAGCCAAGCCGGGAGAAGGCGGTCAGCTTCCCGGACATAAAGTAGATGACTGGATAGGTAGAGTAAGACACTCCACTCCGGGAGTAGGATTGATCTCTCCTCCACCTCACCACGATATTTACTCCATTGAGGATCTGGCCCAGCTGATCTTCGATCTGAAAAATGCAAATAGAAAAGCAAGAATCAACGTTAAGCTAGTTTCTCAAGCCGGTGTAGGTACTGTAGCGGCAGGTGTGGCAAAAGCCATGGCTGATGTGATCCTAATCTCAGGTGCGGACGGGGGAACCGGAGCTTCTCCGTTGAGTTCGATCCGACATGCAGGATTGCCTTGGGAACTTGGACTTTCGGAAGCTCACCAAACTTTGGTAAAAAACAACTTACGTAGCCGCGTAGTGCTTCAAACCGATGGTCAACTCAGAACCGGTCGTGATCTTGCTATTGCGACACTTTTGGGAGCTGAAGAATGGGGAATCTCTACCGCAGCACTTGTAGTAGAGGGATGTATTATGATGAGAAAATGCCATCTGAACACCTGTCCTGTAGGTATTGCAACCCA
This sequence comes from Algoriphagus sp. 4150, assembly GCF_031457395.1. Taxonomy (NCBI): domain Bacteria; kingdom Pseudomonadati; phylum Bacteroidota; class Cytophagia; order Cytophagales; family Cyclobacteriaceae; genus Algoriphagus; species Algoriphagus sp. 4150. Next base: position 196,467 of record NZ_JAVDWS010000002.1, on the reverse strand, counting down.
AAATCCGGATTTGAGAAAACTTTTCACAGGTGATCCCGATCACGTAGTGAATTACTTCCAATTCCTAGTACAGGATCTTAGAGAGATCATGGCATCCTTAGGATTCCGTACAATAGATGAAATGGTGGGGCAAAGTAATGTCCTTCAATCTACCGGACATCTCAATCACTGGAAGTGGGACAAAGTTGACCTGAGCCCTATTTTCCATAAAGTGGAAGTTCCGGATCATGTAGGTATACACAAGCAAATTGATCAGGAATTCGAACTGAAAAGAGTGCTCGACCGTCAGTTGATTAAAGCCGCCCATCCTTCTCTTGAGCAGGCGATGGCTTCATCCGGCAGCTTCCAGATCAAGAATATTGACAGATCTGTAGGAGCGATGCTTTCCAATGAGATTTCCAAAATATACGGAAGTCCGGGATTGCCGGAGGACACGATCAATTTCAAATTTACCGGTTCTGCAGGCCAGACTTTCGGAGGATTCCTTACCAAAGGAGTCAATTTCGAACTGGAAGGAGAGGCCAATGATTACTTTGGCAAAGGCCTTTCCGGTGGTAAATTGATCGTCTACCCAAGTAGAAATGCCAAATTCACTCCAGAGGAAAATATCATCATCGGTAACGTAGCGTTCTATGGCGCTACTTCCGGAGAAGCATATATCAATGGAAAAGGGGGAGAGCGATTCTGTGTAAGAAACTCCGGCGTACAAACTGTAGTGGAAGGAATAGGCGATCATGGATGCGAATACATGACTGGAGGATTAGTGGTAAACCTTGGAGAAATCGGAAGGAACTTTGCTGCAGGAATGAGCGGTGGAATCGCTTATATTCTCAAAGAATACATCACGGAGATCAATCCTGAATTGGTAGATATAGATATTCTGGAAGAGGAGGATTTCACCACGATCAAGACATTCCTCAAAAGACACGTGAAACTGACCAAGTCAGGCCTAGGCACTAAATTTCTTGAAGATTGGGACAAATCCAAAGAGAAATTCATCAAGGTAATTCCTAGAGATTACAAGGCAGTTTTAGAGAAAAGAGCATTAGAACAATCAAAATCGTTGGCGTAATATGGGAGCGAAAGAAGGATTTATTCAATTCAAAAGAGAAACCCCTGTTAGTCGTGACGCGAAAGCGAGATTAAGTGACTACAAGGAAATATATGAGCCTTTCTCGGGCGAAAAGTTAAATAATCAGGCAGCGCGATGCATGGATTGTGGTGTACCGTTTTGTCACAGTGGCTGCCCACTCGGAAATGTCATTCCGGATTTCAATGATGCGGTTTACAAAAACGAGTGGGAGCAAGCGATCAAAATACTAAGGAGCACAAACAATTTTCCCGAATTCACCGGGAGAATCTGTCCTGCTCCATGTGAAGCTAGCTGTGTATTGGGAATCAATAAAGATCCGGTAGCAATCGAATTGATAGAGAAGAACATTGCAGAGAAAGCCTATGAGCTAGGCCTAATCAAAGCAAATCCTCCGAAAACAAGAACAGGAAAAACTGTCGCTGTAATCGGCTCCGGACCTGCAGGATTAGCCGCAGCAGATCAGCTGAATCAGGCTGGACATGAAGTGACGCTTTTCGAAAAAGATTCCAAACCGGGAGGTTTACTTCGATTTGGTATCCCGGATTTCAAGTTGGAAAAATGGGTAATTGATCGCCGTATCGAATTTATGAAGCAGGAAGGAGTAATATTCTCCTGCGACACCGAGATAGGTTTCAATATCAAAGCAGATAATATTCTTAAAAATTTCGATGCTGTAGTGCTTTCTACAGGTGCAGGACAGCCTCGAGGTCTGAACATTAAAGGTGCGCAAGCCAAAGGTGTCCATTTTGCAATGGAATTTCTAGGTCAGCAAAACAAGGTAGTCTCCGGCGAGATCAGTGAAAATCCTATTTCGGCAAAAGGCAAACATGTGATCGTAATCGGTGGCGGGGATACAGGAAGTGACTGTATAGGCACTTCGAATAGACATGGAGCTGCATCGATTATGCAGCTTGAGTTGCTGCCTAAACCTCCTCAGCAGAGAAACACCCTTAATCCATGGCCGGAATGGCCTATGACCTTGAGAACTTCCAGCTCCCATGAAGAAGGGGCTGAGCGGGTGTTCTCCATTCTCACTAAAGAGTTTGTAGTGAATGGGGAAGGTCAAGTAACAGGCTTGAGTCTGGTCGATCTGGAATGGGTGCACAAAGATGGCAGGATGGTATTTGAAGAAATCGCAGGAACTGAAAGAACTGTTCCATGTGACTTGGCATTCTTGGCTATTGGCTATACAGGTCCTGCCCAGAATGGATTGCTGGAAGCATTCGGAGTAGAATCCATGGAGAATACGCTTCCAAAATCTAAAAATTACCAAAGCACAAATTCTAAAGTCTTCTTGGCCGGTGATATGCGTAGAGGCCAATCCTTGGTCGTCTGGGCAATATCCGAAGGCAGAGAGGCTGCTGTGAAAGTGGATGAATACCTCATGGGAGAATCTGCCCTTCCTCAGAAAGACGAATCTTTCTTTCAGGTCGAAGCCGAAATCGGTATAAACTAAGATCATTTACCTTAGAAAACAGAAAGCCATCCACTTAATTGGGATGGCTTTTTGTATTAATTGCCGCCTGATTTCTTTCGCGGATCCCTATCTATTTGTGCATTTGGTCTGCCTCGCCTGCGATCATTCATTTTCTCAGCTTTAATTTCAGTCCACTTCGCTTTTTGTTCCTCTGTCAGTACGGATTGAATTTTAGCATCTTGCTCTTTCAACTCTGCTCTTTTCGCTTCCATCTCTACCTTACGGGCTTCCGTTTCAACTTTTCTTTCAGCCTCATTCTTTTTGGCAAATTCCAAATTGATAGCCAAGATTTGTTCCTGTTGAGCATCTGTCAGGGAGAGTGACTCCGCCATACGTTCCGTGCTTTTTTTAGCTCTATCTTCTGCACTGGGTCTTTCTTCACTTTTTCTCTGCGCCATTGTGCTAAGGCTGATCATTACCATCAGTCCTGTAGCGAAAATCCATTTGTTCATGTGTCCGTTGTTTAGTTACATGAGTTAGACCGAGCCGGGCTTTATCAGTTTAATCTGACCCTAAAGAGTTTTTGTTAACAAATCTTAAACCTACCTCTCCTCAGTCATTGCCTTCTCCTCACTAGGCCGCACCGCCTTTGGTTTTATCAGTAGCCTGAGGCTTGGATCAAAGCTCAGATAGTTCCAGGACCAATCGAGGAATATGAACAGCTTATTTTTAACACCGAGAATAGCCATTAGATGGACAAATAACCAGGTAAACCAAGCTAATATTCCCTGAAACTTGATAAAAGGAAGATCAACCACTGCCAACTTTCTTCCTACTGTTGCCATGGATCCCAGGTCTTTATACTTAAAAACCTTCTTCTCCTTCCCTTCCTCTATTTTGTGTAGATTATGGGCCAAACAGACTGCCTGCTGAATTGCTACCTGCGCGACCTGCGGATGCCCTTTGGGATAAGTTTCCTGAGTCATTAAGCTGATATCCCCCAACGCATACACCCCCGGACATCCCTTTACTTCTGAGAAATCATCTACGAAAATTCTTCCATTCGGGGCATAATTATCTTCTTCCAGGCCCCCTATTCTGTTAGGCTTTATTCCTGCAGCCCAAAGCAATGTCTGAGTTTGGATAGCCTCTTTATCAGCAAGTTTTACTTCCTTGCCATCATAATCCTTCACCATGGTGTTCAGCATCACCTCTACCCCCAGATGCCGGAGGTACTTTAAAGCACTTTCCTTGGACTCTTTGGACATGGGCCCCAGCAATTCGGGACCGGCTTCTATGAGCACAATTTTCATGTTGCGGAAGTTCAACTCAGGGTAATCCTTTGGCAGCACACTATTCCTCAGATCTGCCATAGCACCGGCAAGTTCCACCCCTGTAGGCCCTCCACCTACGATCACCACGTTCATAAGGGACTTACGGTCTTCCTCTTTCTCAATATTAATAGCCCGCTCGTAATTGGAAATTATCTTGTTTCGAATGTAAAGTGCCTCAGACACAGTTTTCATGGGAGAGGAAGTTTCCTCTATACTTTTGGATCCAAAATAGTTTGTATCTGCACCCATAGCCATCACCAGATAGGAATAATCCAAGTAACCCATATCCGTATAGAGCCGCTTGATTTTTGGGTCAAAATGATCAGCCTGCGCCATGCGGAATGTCACATTCTTGGATCCATGAAAAACCTTGCGAAGCGGAAATGAAATAGCGCTGGGCTCCAGTCCCGCAGTGGCAACCTGATAGAACAATGGCTGAAACTGATGATAATTATGTTTGTCCAATAAAATCACCTGAAATTGCTTATTCATCAACTTCATGGCTAGCTTTAGCCCACCAAAACCGGCTCCTATGATTACTACTTTTGGAAGATCCGATTTGGGAATATTTGGAAGAGGGTGGGATAGAAAATCCGACATATTAAAAGTGTTTTTTAGTACTTACGGTTTACGGTCTATTTTGGGCAGATTTCTTGGGGGAAATTACCAAAACTTTACTTGGAACCTTTCATTTTTCACCCTAAACGAAAAGATTTACTAATTTTACTACCCAAATAATACTAACCATGGGAAGAGCATTTGAATTCAGAAAAGAGAGGAAATTCAAGCGTTGGGACAAAATGTCCAAAGTTTTTACGCGTCTGGGAAAAGAAATTGTAATGGCGGTGAAATCGGGAGGACCCGAACCCGCTTCAAACCCCAGGCTTCGTACAATAATCCAAAATGCCAAGGGAGCTCAAATGCCCAAGGACAGAATAGAGGCAGCGATCAAGCGTGCTTCTAACAAGGACGAGAAAGACTACGAAGAAGTAGTTTACGAAGGATACGGTCCTTTTGGAATTGCGGTAGTGGTGGAAACGTCTACAGACAACATCAATAGAACTGTAGCGAACATAAGAAGCTACTTCTCCAAAGCAGGTGGCTCCTTGGGAACCTCTGGCTCCGTGGTATTTATGTTTGACAGAAAAGCTGTATTCCGCTTTACTAAAGGAGAATTCGACTTAGAAGAACTGGAATTTGAGCTAATTGATTTCGGACTGGTTGATATCGATGAAAATGAAGGGGAAATCTTCGTTTACACCGAGTTTGAGGATTTCGGAACCATGCAGAAAGCACTTGAAGAAAAAAATATAGAAGTGATCAGCGCAGATTTCCAGCGCTTCCCATCTACACTTACCGAGCTCGATGAAGAGCAGGAAGAGATTATCAATAAGATGATTGAAAAGATGGAAGAAGATGACGATGTAAACCAAATTTTCACAAACATGGCCTAGGCATCCGCCTAGGTTTTTTTATTCTATGAATTTCCCAAAAAGAGAAAACTTTCAAGCTTCAGAAAAGCCTTTAGTAATAGTAGGAAGCAAAAATATAGTGAAGGTAGCCTGCACCGAATCGGCTTTTACCGAAGCATTTTCCGCAGGGTTCACTGTGAATGGAATCAATGCCGCCTCGCAGGTATCTGATCAACCCGTAGGCAATGAAGAGACATACCTAGGTGCCAGAAATCGCGTGATCAATTCCAAAAAAGCTTTCCCAGAGGCTGATTATTGGGTAGGAATAGAAGGAGGCATAGAAAGCGACGAGCGGGGTATGTTCGCCTTTGCCTGGATTTATATCGAACACAAATCCGGTCTTCACGGCAAAGCAAAAACAGGGACATTTTATCTCCCTGAAGCAATCGCCAACTTAATTCACTCAGGACTGGAACTTGGCGAAGCCGATGATCAATTCTTCGCTCAGGAAAATTCCAAGCAAAACGGTGGAGCCGTCGGAATTCTTACTCGCGGGGCGATAACCAGACAAACCTATTATACTCAGGCTATTGTGCTGGCTTTAATTCCATTTCTAAATAAAGAGCTATTTTAAAGAAGCTGATTTTTATAATTTTTTTGTCTAAGTTCCATTTATTCGGAAAATTTTTGACTATTATTGAATTATTGAAATTTAAAACTTTGATTTATCCAAAAGGTACGGAATATTACAAACGTGCCTTGATAATCAACGGAAGTAAAAGTTGCTTAAATCACCCCTAACATTAAGTAGCTATAGACCTCTCTTATGAGAGGTCTATTTTTTTAAGTTTACCAGAAAATTTTTCAAAGCAACTCTCCAATCCGGATCAGCATCCCATTCAGGGCCTATATAGAGCTCATTTCGGACTAATAGTTTGATGTAATACTTAACTACAATCCGGGAAGCATCTGATGTGGGAACAAGCCCCATACTTCTCATCAAATCCGCCTCTCTGCCTTCTACTTTGACCAATAGAAATTGTATTTTTTCGCGAATTAACTCCTGCTCGGATTTCGCTTCTGTCAGCCACTCTACCTGATACGGATATTCCTGCTTCAGTACCTGCTCAATCCCCGATTTCTGAGCTGCCTGAGCTGCCAAAATCGCTTCTTGCGACTTTCCGTACATATCATACCTGAAATAACTCAGCAGGCCCGTCTCCGCAGAGGATCCTTCTATAATAATTCCCAGCTTGAAGACATCCAGATTAAGGGGGTTCTTGGCTAAAAATTTCTGACTAGATGAAGCTTCAGAAGTACTGATTGCCAAGTATTCAGGTACATCCAATACCAGAAGATTATGTGAGGACTGATTTTCTCCTACCTTACCAAACTGGGCCGTAGCAATTCCAATATTCTCACCGGTCACACCAAATAGGGTCGTTGAGGGTATTATTTGTCCGTTTCCGGTAAATGGCGCAACATGAATACTCATTTGATTTTTCTGTCGCGTGACCAGAACAATATTTTTCACAAGGCGCTGCTGAAAAGACTTAGCATAATCAAGCTGAACAGCTTCCGAGAGGGCAATTTTCTCCAACTCAAAATAGGCCACAGGATCCCCCCCTGCTTGTACCAATGAATTGTGAACACTATCAGCCACTTCTTTCCATGTCATCAGCGGCCTGCTGCCGGGATCAGTGGAGACCAAAACCACAGATTTTCCATCAAAAAAGGACTTCGGAAGACCTCCTTGAGCTGAGACAAACCGGAGATTCGCCAAAAGAATAAAAATAAGTAAGGCATTATATTTCATGAATTCAGAGGCGTGATCCACTAAGCTTATTAATTTTACCAATATACATAACGCAAAATACTTTCCCTGATGCATCCCACAATCAAAAACGCCCTAAATTGTTTACTCTTTCTGGTATTTCTCCAAGCAAACGGGCAAAGTATCGACGATAAAAGCCTGATCGAAACTATTAAATTTTTGTCAACAGATGAATTGAAAGGTCGAAAAACAGGTAGTGAAGGCAACGCCGAGGCTCGTGATTTTATCCTTGGACAATTCAAAAATATCGGGCTTGAAACTCACTACCCTGATTATCAGCAGCGGTTTTCTTTTGATAATAGACGAGAAAACACGACTTATGAAAATGCGGTAAACGTCGTGGGATTTGTTGCCGGCAGTTCTTCCAAAAAACTAATTGTAATCACTGCGCATTACGATCACATAGGCATTGGCAAACCTGATGCAGCAGGTGATTCTATCTATAACGGAGCGGATGACAATGCTTCGGGAACCGCCGCTTTGATTGAATTAGCAAAATATTTCAATAAAAATCGTCCTGAGCACTCCATGATTTTTGCCGCATTGGACGGTGAAGAAATGGGGCTACAGGGAGCAAAGGCTTTAGTAAAAGACTTCCCTTTTCCAATGGATCAAATCGTTCTGAATATCAATATGGATATGATCTCAAGAAATGAAAAAGGGGAACTATATGCTTCAGGTACGTATTACAATCCAAGTTTAAAAACAATACTCGAAAGTATCGCTGCAGAATCTACTCCTAAATTACTTTTTGGTCACGATGAGCCCAACACCGGGCCTGATAATTGGACACAATCTTCAGATCATGGCCCCTTTTTCAATGCCAATGTTCCGCACATTTATTTTGGTGTAGAAGATCATGACGATTATCATCAGCCAAGTGATTCATTCGAAAATATTGATCAGCGATTTTACATCAATGCAGTCAATCTTATATTGAAGTGTACCTTAGCACTTGATGCAGCACTGCCCAAAGAGTAGTTCCTCCTCTTTTTATTGATAGGTATCTTACTTAAATTAGATTTTAAAGCACGCTACTAACGCGAAATTTTGGCCAAAACAGACTTTATCACCAAGCTTTTGATATGGAGGCTCAGGCATATGAGCAATCAAACTTTTATCCTGATTCTCAGCGGGATAATCGGTGTTCTTTCCGGCCTTGCTGCAGTTATTCTAAAACAGGGCGTGCACTCTATCCAGCATTTTCTTACCGAGGGATTTTATAAGGAGTATGCTAATTTCCTCTACATTATATATCCGCTTGTAGGCATTTCGGCAGCATATCTGCTTGGTAAGTTCATATTCAAAGATACCGGCGGTCACGGGATTCCGGATATACTGTTTACTATTTCAAAGAAACAAAGCATCATTGCCAGAGTAAAGACCTATAGCCGTGTTTTTACTTCAGCGATAACGGTAGGTTTTGGTGGATCGGTTGGTCTTGAAGCCCCCATGCTCGTCACAGGTTCTGCCATAGGCTCCAATGTGGGCACTCTGGTTCACCTGAACGCAAAAAAACGTACGCTATTGATCGGCTGTGGTGCTGCCGCAGCGATTTCTTCCATATTCGGAGCACCTATTGGCGGAGTAATTTTCGCTATTGAGGTGATTTTGATGGAAATCAGCACTACAAGCTTTATTCCCCTACTGATTGCCTCGGTCACGGGTTCTCTTACATCCATGGTTCTCATTGGAAAAGATTCTGTATTCAATTTCAAATTGACAGAAAATTTCCAAGCTTCCCATATGCCCTATTACCTGCTTTTGGGGATTGCATGTGGGCTGGTTTCCCTGTATTTCAGCCAAGCAGTGAGGAAAACAGAATCCCTTATGGAGGGACTGGACAACCAAGCATTACGGATATTGTATGGAGGGGCCATTTTAGGAATAATGGTTTTTTTCCTACCACCCATTTATGGTGAAGGGTATGATACACTTAACACGCTGATAGACGGAAATTCGAAGCAATTACTCGAAAAAAGTCCTTTTTTCTCTATCATCGAGAATCCTTACCTGATCATTATTTTCCTTGGATTTATTATTCTGGTGAAGCCTGTTGCCGCAGCGGTAACTCTTGGCGCAGGTGGCAGTGGGGGTATTTTTGCACCATCTCTTTATGTAGGAGGCATACTGGGCTTCCTCTTCGCTTACTCAAGTAATCTTTTTTATTTTACGATTCCTCTTCCGCTGGCTCATTTTACCCTCGTGGCTATGTGCGGCGTGATGGCAGGGACTCAGCATGCCCCTCTATCAGCCATATTCCTAATAGCTGAAATCACCGGAGGATATGAACTGTTCGTTCCTTTGATGTTTGTTTCCGCAATCTCCTATGTGACTAAAACAGCCTATCAGAAAGACAGTATCTACATGAAGCAGCTGAAGGAAAAAGGAAGACATCTACCTGAGTCCAAAGATCAGGAATTATTGGAACTCATTACTATCACCCATGTGATCGAGCGGGACTTGCTACCAATCCATCCTGATGCAAAATTGAAAGATCTGATCAGCTTGGTAAAAATCTCTAAGAGAAATATTTTCCCGGTAGTAGACGAACACAAAGCTTTGAGAGGCATAGTTACTCTGGATGATATCCGGGATATTATGTTTGACAGGGAAAAGCAGGAGGAGACTCTGATACGGGAGCTAATGCATAGTCCTCCGGAAATCCTATTGGTTACTGAGAATATGCAAAAAGCAATGGAAAAATTTGAACTTTCCGGCGCTTGGAATCTCCCTGTAATCGAGGATGGTAAATACTTGGGCTTTGTTTCTAAATCCAGAATCTTCAATGCATATCGAAAACGTCTGATTAAGCAAAAGCAGGATTAATCAATTTTAGAATAATATTTGGAAGAGGTATTTATCCACTTTTTCGCACAGTCATTTTTACGCTATTTTCAAAGTTAGGCTTCTTTATCCACAAAATTACCTTTAAAAAAAGCCATGTAAATCACTTATTATCTGAGCATTAGATATTAAATGTTTATAAGTGTGGATAAATTATCGAAAATGTGGATAAAAAACACTTGCATATTTTAAACCGTGAATAGAGCCCGTGAACTAGGATTTGCAAGTTTTCGTTCGAAATAATCGGCTAAAATAAACACGATTTTAAATTGCCCGAAATCGGCCAACTCTAAAAGAAAATTCTGCAATTCCACTTTCTTTGTACTAAAGTATTAAAAGCACTAAATCGGAAAGGTCTTCACATATGCCATTTTATGCTGTAACACAAAAAAATCCAATTTTCACAGTGTAAATACAAGCCTTATATTCCCATTCCAATTGGAGGAAGATTATTCATCTGCCTTAGAATCCAGCCTTGACGGCCGATGATATAGGAAGAGGGTTTCGCAGGAGACCAGCGCCGAGGATTGGGAAGAACTGCTGCGATCAGAGCCGCTTGATCCCGACTAAGCTTCGAGGCGGGTTTACCAAAATATACTTGGGAAGCGGCTTCAATTCCATAGATCCCATCCCCCATTTCTATCACATTCAGATACACTTCCATGATCCGCTCCTTGGACCAGATTAATTCAACCAAAACAGTGAAATAGGCCTCAAGCCCCTTTCTTAAATAGCTCCTAGATGGCCACAAAAAAACATTCTTGACTGTCTGTTGGGTAATAGTGCTCGCCCCTTTCACACGCCTTCCCTTCTTATTGTTTTCCCAGGCCTTTTCCATAGCTTCAAAATCAAATCCACGGTGTTCAAGAAATTTCTGATCTTCTGAGGCATAAACAGCCTGTGGAGCATTCTTCGAAATCGAACTGAATGACACCCAATCCTTCTGCAGCCGAACTTCTTTGTCCGCATCAAATGCCTGCTCAAAGACTCTAATCACCATCAGCGGAGTGATAGGTACCGGCACAAAACGATAGATCACCGTCAAACCCACGGAGACAATCAAAAACCACAGGGTAGTCTTCCAAATCAATCGCCATAGCCTCTTTACAATCTTCATAAGATTCATTTATACTGTAGCACTTACCTGTACAAAATGATAAAAAAGAACGGCATTCAGATCATCTGGAATAAACCCGTGTAAGTATGCTGTCATCTGACTTTGTTTTCAAACCTAACAAAGATACCAAAGGATTCTACCGGTAATATAGAAGATCAATCCGCTTTTTTCAGAACTATAGGTGAATTCAAGAGCTCAGAAACTTCCAAAGCAAAACTCCGGAGATCATTATATCTCGATACAGGTATGTCTGCTTGATTGATTAAGATATTGCTTTGAAAATTGAAACCACTGTCCGATTTAGTTACTGTAAATGTGAACTCCAATTCATTTCTGTTCATCGAAATAGATTTTGACTCTGGATATTCATCCAATTCATAACCTTCGGGGACGATTAATTGAAAGTTGATTCGTTCGAAAAAACCATATTCAAACTCTACAGGGTATTTTCTTTCTTCTAGTGTAAAGAGGTTCTCATAGAAAATGGACTGCTCAAATGGAGTCAAAAACAGTAGCTTTCCTTTAGATGAATGAATAGGCAATTTATACTTTGAGCGTACAAATCCTTCTTGAAGGTAATTATCTTCAAAAGTCAGGTCGAAGGCTTCTGACTGCTCGCTATCTGAAGGATCCTGATTTAATTGGGCATCTTTTAGACTTTGGAAACTCAGTCCAAGTACTTTTGCGGTATGCTGGTAAACTAGATTATTTAATGAATCTCTATCTAACTCAACGGTAAAATCAAATCCAGAATGATGCGCCAGACTTATCGGGATCAAACCGGAATTAGCCCCATTGATCAGAAATCCCTCAGGCATAAGCTTTTTAGGAGAGATCAATCCAAAAGGGATATCCTTGGCTGTTCCATCTAACCAATATAATTGCCCATCTATTATAACTCTCACTAAAGAGGAGGAAAATTGATCCAAATAGGGACTGGGTATTAACTTAGTCCGATTTTCACCTTTTTGATTGATCAGGATCAGATTTGCTTCTAGCCCATAATTTTGAAGCACCGTCAGTAAAAATAAATTTATATCTAGGTGATTTCCTCTTTTGGACTTGATAAGGGAATTAAAATCCTGGGTAGGAAGCGGATAAACAGTAGGGATTACTTCATTTTGTGTCGTGACAAAAGAATAAATATTCTTAGCTGTTTCAAGCGGATCAGAGCCTTCCAGATCGTCAATAAGACCTAGCTTTTTAACTGCTTTTTTCTTGAAAAAGGATTCAAATTCCTTCATAGACTGGATTTGCAATCCAAGCTCCTTCCAGGTAGAGTAGACAATGGGATTTAACCGGGTAAGGTCATTGGATAAAAAACCCTCTACACGATCCAAATAGTCTAAAGGATTAATCATATAGGGTTCTAGCTGAAAAGAACGGACACTATCCAACTCCCAAACAAAAGTATCCCTCTCCTTTGAAACCTGCATCTCCTTATGCACTTGCCCACCTTGCACCACCAGTTGATATTTGAGGAAATCCGGAACTTGAAGTGAAAATGTTGTCTTCATTTTTGGTATTGTGCCTTGAAAAGCCCAGCCCTCAAGGGAATAGTAGACCCTGTCCACTTTAAAGTATGTCCATTCCAAGATAGAACCCTTAGTTATATTAGGGAATATCAACCTATACTCTGATGTACCCTCATCCAGCTGTACTAACTTGATATCATCCTCTGATAACTTTTTTACTTCTCTTCTGCCGTTTTCAACATAACTGACTTGAGCTTTCAAATCCATGATTTGCTCGATCTTTAAATCTCCGGCAAGTAGAAATGGGATTCTTATATCTCCAAAGTTCATCACATTGTCCTGGAGTATTTTGTATCGGTAATGATACTGGGTAACCACTCCAAAAACATCTAATCTTCCTGCCCTATTATCTACTATAGGGCTGCAAACTCCCGATTCAAACAGCGATACAATTTTGGCCTCCGGCTCAAAGGGAACAGATTCAAGAGCCAATTCTTCCTCGGAGTATGTACCAAAAACTACCTGTGCATAGGAAAAACACGGAAGAATTAAGCTGAAGATGGCGAGAAAAAACAGTTTCTCGAACGCACACCTTCTCACGGGGTAGGCTTCTTTTTTAAGATCACCGGTTCGGAAAGCTTAGATGCCACACTTTCCATAAAATACTTGAGATTTTCATATTCACTTGCCGGAATAAGTGGAGTGTTCACCATGAGTTTAGCTGAGATTTTAAGGTCGTCGTTGATTAGTGTAGGCGAGTATACAAAAACAACATATTCTCCATTTATGGTATAACCCGCTTCCAGGGGATAGTCATCTATTTCATACCCTTCCGGCACAGTCACTACAGTATTATATGTTTCTGTAAACGCATACCCAAAATCCACAGGAAACATCCGATATTCTTGGGTAAAAGGATTTTTGGAAAAAGACGAAAATTTAAGTGGGCTAAAAAGAATCATCTCCTGGTCAATAATGTCAGAAAACTTCATTTCAAAATTTAATGTGACAAAGTTCTTTTCCATAAGCAAATCATCAACCTTGAAATTTCCGAAATTTACACCCTCCTCTTTTTCAAACAATTTATCCAAGGTTTCATTTCTCTTTTGTATTCCCTCTATCCGCTGAGCCATCCCCAGGCCTCTATAGTGGTAGTTTCTGTGAGAATTCTCCATTATCAATTCTCCCGATTCGTTCATTTTGATCTGTCCAAAATAAACAGAGCTGGAATTATGCTTAATATCAATAGGCACTAGCTTGCTTTTGTCCTTCTTCAGGCTTAGACCTGCTACCACATGCTTGTCAAGGTCCAAGTAGCCAAATGGCGCATTTGATTGGGACAAGTCCAGAAATCGAGACTCGCCATCCAATTCCGCGAGTAATAATATTTCATCAAATTGATTAAGAAATGGAAAGGGGACCAAGTCGCTGCGTCCATAACCTTTGCTACCGATCAAGACAGGTTCACAAGTGATACCTACGGACTTTAATACTCCCATAAGCGCCAGCATAAGCTCAGCCGGGCTGCCAACCCTAGACTTAAGCAACTGGTTAAGATTTTGCTTGGGGTAAATCCAATCCTCCCCTTCAATCCTAAAGTTATCTCTCAAATAGTAATACGCTTTTTGGGCGGTCTCCAATTGTGTTTGCCCTTTCAAATCAACATCCAGAAATTCTCTCCCGATCTGGTTACTTCTGTAATATCCCTTTTGAGTGTAAATGGAGATCACATCATTGCCGAGTACTTCCCATGTATTCAATACGTCCTTCCACACCGCCCCAAAATCTGTTGATGCGTGATATCGTGCCAATTGAAATTCAATACGATCAATGTAATCGCGATAATTTTTCATGTAGGGCTCTTCTTTAAGTGACCGCAGATCCCGCAGCGTCCAACTATAATTATTATTATAGTCATTGGTCTTTTCCACTTTGGTAGCATAATTCACCCCTTGACCTATTGTATTATATTCAAAAGACGGACTCATATTGATTTCATACTTGCTAAAAAGTGTAGGCAAGTAGTTTTGGAATGTCCAACCATCGATAAACGTTCGGTTTTTATCCGTTTTTTTGTACTGGTATTCGATGATGGATCCTACTTGTACATTTGGAAAAGAAATCCTCATCTCCTTGTAGCCGTTATTAATATCCACGTCAAAAATCCCCTCTTTTGACACCTTGGTGGTTTCGGCTTTTCCATTGATGAAATTTGTTGTTTGTGCCTTAATTCCATTTATATTTTCAATGTTGTCATCTCCTTTATAATAACGAACTCGAACATCAGCAAACTCCTTCCCTGCTTCGGAGAGGATCTTCAAGCGGACAAAATAGGTGGTCTCCAGTAATCCTGATAAGAACCTGGAATTTCCCTGGGATACTAATATCACAGCAGGAGCATCCGGCTCATAGGGCACTTCTGACATGGAAATTTCATTTTCCTCAAACTGCCCCAGTTTATTGGATTGGGAAAAAACAAACGGGGTAAAGAGCAGAAAAGTAAAGGTTAGTATAGCTTTAGTCATGTCTCAGTGCTGAAGTGTTTTTGATAAAATAGAAGTTAGAAGCGCCTAGGGCGTTAATTCGTTTCAATAGTTCTGTCTTGGCATCCTCAGTAATATCCTCGCTCAGCGAAAGATTTATTTCCCTATTCACACGTAGGGTTTTCCCCTCCAAGGACGCTTTCAAAGACATTCTCACTCCCTCTTCCTCCAGTGTCGTAATTTCTGATAAATTCTCTGCATCCATCACCTCCGGAAGTTCTATCAGATATTCATCAATCTGATTGAGCGTGTTATTGACTAGCATTTCATCAGTTACCTTTCCAAGGAATGACTTTAGAATCATTCGCTTGGCAGTGTTTTGCACAAACTTCTGAATAAACCCATCGTAGGTAAGATCTGCCAATAAGAGAGAATCTTTACGGTCTACGTTCAACTCGTATTGGTTGATAATCAAGCCTCCCACAGGAGAATTGCGGTTGAAATAATCCCGCTGCTGTCTGGTATCAAGGTCTTGTTTTACCATCAACATGCTTTCGACAAAATTGCCGTCAACTTTGATCCTCGTTGCAATCGTGGCATTTCCCGCCTCGTCTATTTTAACCTCATTTTTACTATGAATTACATTCCAATCAAAAGAATTATAAGATGGAGTTTTGGTTAAGTATCCTCCTTGGCCATCAATTACCAGCACATGCCGATTCTTCGTGAAGTCTCCGAGAAAACCCGCAGGAAGGGAAGGGGAAGTACATTCTAGCC
Organism: Algoriphagus sp. 4150; assembly: GCF_031457395.1. Classification (NCBI taxonomy): domain Bacteria; kingdom Pseudomonadati; phylum Bacteroidota; class Cytophagia; order Cytophagales; family Cyclobacteriaceae; genus Algoriphagus; species Algoriphagus sp. 4150. The sequence continues at coordinate 180,678 of NZ_JAVDWS010000002.1, read as the reverse complement.
AAACCGGACTTTTACCATCCTTCATGGGTACCTGCAAGATCACATGATTGAATTGGATGGAAGGAAGGTCGGTTTCTATATCATCTGCATCCTTACCCGCATAGACTAGCGTATAATTGGAGTCGACTCCCACGGTCTTCAGCATGGACTGCATCAAATTTGTCAATCCCTTACAATCCCCATAAGCATATTTCACCACATCCATAGCCTGCATGGATTGCCATCCGCCAATTCCCAACTGAATGCTGACGTATCGGTAATTCTTCTGTAGATATTCATACAGGATTTGAATCTTCTCATAGTCACTCCCTGCATTATCCACCATCCCCTTAATTTTCGTCTCAAAATCCGGCGAAAGGCTTTTTCTCCCCTCATTAAGCTTGTATTGCCATGCAGCAAGTCCGGACCAATCTTCCATCTTACCTACATAATTTCCTACTGCAAAATTTACAGGGGCCAATATTAATTTGTGATCATCTTCCTTTTTCAATTCAGGTGTCTGGACTGGCAGATCAGTTTCTACCCAAGTGATTTCGATGCTGCTTCCCGTAGTCTTTTCAGATTTCTCCCCCAGCAGATTCAAGGCTTTGTAGCGCAAACCGATATTCTCCGGATAAACTACCGTAAGTGTGGACTTCGCTACTTTCTGATTATAACGGTGCACCGGAATCCAGCTGCTTAATTGAAAATTAGTGGAAGACTTAGTCTCAATTTTGACATTGACTTGAACGGGGAATTTGCTGCTTTTTACTTCAAAATATTTATGTCTATTGTCATCAAAGATGCTGCTGCGGGAATAGATTGCCGCATCAGTCATATCTTTTGTCTTGGCTTTCTGAAGAGTTTTGCCACTGACAGGATCCGTAATCTCTATTTCCACAGTTTTAATTTCATTCAGCTTGTTGTAGAAGACAGAGGTATGGGCATGTGCCAATCCCTCGGGAGAAAGGATCGTAAATTGGCGCTCTATCTTGTGGACTACTTCGTATGAATCAGAAATTTCCATTCGCTGATTTTCCGAAAGAAGAGAATAAATAGGGACTGGTTCTTTCTTAAAAATGGAGTCAATTGGAGTTTGAAATCCAACAAAGAAGAGGGAAGCTAAAAGAAATATAAACATATAGAAATCAAGTATAAATGCTACAAAATAGACGGTTTTTTTCGCTAAAACTATCTTTTCTTTAAAAAAATACGGCTTGTTAACAATAAAAAAACACTTAAATCGTCACACTTCTTCCCCAACTATTTCCCTTGTAATTTCCGCCAAAACTTCTCTAATTTGGCCTTTTATAAAATAAAATAGCCCATGTCTCCAGTAATCATTGGTAGTTTTGAAGAGTTTGAGCAACACAACGGACAGTGTTTAGGTATGTCTGAATATTTCCGTATCACTCAGGAGCAAATTAATATTTTCGCAAAAGCAACCCACGACCACCAGTGGATTCACACAGATCCTGAGCGGGCAAAGGCCGAGGGAGCATTTGGAAACACAATTGCACATGGGTATCTCACACTGAGCATTGTGCCACATCTTTGGGAGCAGATCGTGGATGTGAGAAATCTGAAAATGATGATCAATTACGGGATCGAATCCCTGAGATTTGCCAATCCTGTTCTGGTAGACAGCGAGGTACGCTTAGTGGCAACCCTAAAAAATGTAGCTAACCTCAGAGGAACTGTTAAAGCTGAGGTGGAAGTAAAACTTGAAATCAAGGATCAAAAGAAACCGGCCTTTACCGGTGTCTTGATCTTCTTATATCACTTTCAGTAAACCAAATAGAAAAATGCCTTCTCCAAAGTTTGGAGAAGGCATTTTTGTTTAATCCAATCTATTTCGCTCTTCTGAGCTTCCCGAGTTGCTTTTCACACGGAAGCTTTCTCCTTTGGAGAAGTTATACTTCAATGTAAACCTGACTCCTTGGTTGCTGCGATACTGACGGAAACTTGTATCAATATCGGCAAAGTCAATACGTGCCTTGATGACCTGGGTACGGAATAGATCAGTTCCATTTACCGATAAGGTGATTTTATCCTTCATGATTGACTTGGTGACTCCGGCATCTACCCAGCCAAATCCTTTGATCTCTCCTTGTCCCCATATCTGTGGCCCAAGATAAATCCCCATAACTTCTGCTTTAAAGCCCAACGGTAGAGTTAAGTTATGTTGCGAACGTACCATAAAGGAGGTGTTGGAGTTGTCAAGAAAATCATCGCCGATCTGGGATTTATTTCTGTTATAGTTCACCTGTGCCATATTGGAAACAGCCCACCACTCTTTGATATCTACAGGAATGATTGCTCTGAAGTTTGCATTGTGGGTTTTATCAAAGTTGTCCGTGAAAGTGGTAGTCGTACGTTCCTCCTCATTCTGCAGAAATACCTGCATAAATGCATCTTCAGTCTCACTATAGCCCATAGTGAATTGATAAACTCCTTTCACCACATGGTTCATCTCGAAGTTGTTTGAATACTGAGGCTTCAGACCCGGATTGCCCGTTTCTGTAGTCAGTGGATCAATGTAATACACAAATGGATTCAGCAATCTATAATTTGGCCTGGTGATTCTGCGGTTTACATTATACACAACCTGGTAGCTGTCACTGACTTTATGCTGTAGGAAAGCACTTGGAAACAAGTTGAAATAACTCTGTTTGTTCACTTGGTTCAGGGTGACAGAATTTCCTGTAATATCTGAATGCTCACCTCTCAACCCTACTTGATAACTTAGCTTCTCTGAGAACTTCCCCTTGTATGACATGTATGCAGCCAGCACGTTCTCATTGTAGATAAAACTGTTACTGCTCGGATCCGGTACAAAAGGCCCATCCTCTTCTGATCTGCTCAGGTAAAGGTTGTTGTCCGATTTTACCCAGCTTCCCTTCAGCCCAACTTCGATGGTATTGCCTTTGCCCACAGGTTTTACGAAATCAGTTTTGGCCGTAAATATGTTGTAGTACATATCGTTAAGTGTCAGAATATTATAATCAAAGGTATTATTCATCTCTTCGCCGGTCCACTGCATATTGGTAAGCATAGACTCACTGTCCGAATTCATCCTTGTAAAATCCACATCAGCGCTGATCTTGGTACCTAGGGTATCTAATTTTGCATCGTAGTGAAGGTTGGCGAAAATTCTCTCACCATTCCCATCAGAATTATTCCTTGAGTCCAAATAGCTGAGATCTGTGACTCCCGGAGTTTTGATTGTAGTCATGGAATTACTTTTATTGCTATCATTTGAACCGGAAACCTGCACATTCAGCGCAAGATTTTGATTTTCATTGATTTCGTAATTCGTCGCACCGTTGAAGAACAAGTTCTTGTTTCTACTTGTTATTCTCGAATCTTGGAAGAAATTCGATACTCCTTCAGGCAAGGTGAAATTTCGGTTTATCTCCAAGTCATTGAAATTTCCCCAGTGGTTATAATTCAAATTGGCATTGGTACTCCACTTTCCTTTCTTCACGTTCAATGAAACTCCGGTAGTCGGTAGCCATTGACCATTGTACAATGAGCCCACCTGAATGTTCCCAAACATCCCATCTACGGTGTTTTTCTTCAGCTTTATATTGATTACACCTGCAGAACCTTCCGCATCAAATCGTGCAGATGGATTATTGATCACCTCTATGCTCTTGATATTTTCGGCAGGCATAGCACGAAGGAAGTTTGCCAGATCATTGGCACTCATGTAAGTCAATCGATCATTGATCATGACTGTGGCACCTGTCCGTCCATTCAGGTTGATGATCCCATCCTGATCTACGTAGATACCCGGAGATCTACCGATCACGTCCAAGGCATTCGATCCTTCAGCCATTACAGTTCCTTCCACGTTGATGGTGGTTTTATCAGGTTCTATGATGATTTCGGGACGCGATGATTTCACTGTGACCTCGTCCAATCCTGTCATTTCATCCTGTATAGCTACTGCGGCAAAATCTTTAATCAATCCCGGCGCGAGTTGAAAAACCTCTGATTCAAATTGAGAGAAACCAATGGACGAAACCACAAGCTTCACCTTCGCGGTCTTGGTCGATTCTATCAGAAAGTCTCCATTTTCATCAGAGACAGCTCCATCCACAAGATTTCCGCTGTTGGTGTCAATCAATGCCACATTGGCATAAGGCACCGGTTGTTCATTTTGATCGGTGATTTTACCGAAAATTCGGCTGACATCTTTGGCTGCAAGGGTACTTACTCCCAGTAGATAGATCAAAAATGTCAAAAAAAGCAAGTTGGTAGTTTTCATTTCAATAGTACTTTGTGTGTCGTTCTGTGCCACCTATTGAAAAACAAATGCCAAGGCTGGAAATCCTCCCAAATTAGCCCTACGGGTCGCTTTTGACTAGCCAACAAAAAAAGACTGTATCGAAACCGTACAGTTGAATTTCAGCTTTGGACATAAAAAAATCCCCGAACACACTGTCCGGGGATCTAATTAATATTCTTACGAAGCTTATTTTTTCAATGCTTCGGCATAGTTTGCATTTGCCTGATCCCAATTGATCACATTCCAAAACGCTGCAATGTAACTAGGACGCAAATTCTGATAATTCAAATAATATGCATGCTCCCATACATCAAGTCCGATGATTGGAGTTCCTTTCACCTCAACTACGTCCATCAGTGGATTATCCTGATTTGCAGTGGATACTACCTCAAGTGTACCTGCCGCAGTCAAAATCAGCCAAGCCCAGCCAGAACCGAATCTGGTAGCTGCTGCCTTATCAAAAACTTCTTTGAATGCTTCGAAACTGCCAAACTTATCATTGATGGCATTTGCCAAATCGCCCGTGGGTGCTCCGCCACCGTTCGGTGACATGATTTTCCAGAATAGGCTGTGGTTATAGTGGCCGCCGCCATTGTTTCTTACTGCTGTATTAGATCCTGCCAGTTGAAGCAATTCTCCAAGAGATTTGCTTTCCAGATCAGTTCCTGCGATTGCATTGTTCAGGTTTGTTACATATCCATTGTGGTGCTTGCCATGGTGGATTTCCATTGTTTTTGCATCAATGTGAGGTTCCAAAGCCGTAGTGGCGTAAGGTAAAGATGGAAGTTCGAAAGCCATTGTGTTTAAATTTTAAGGTTAAAAGATTGATTATAAAGTCATACAAATAATCTGCCTTAGCAACCAAGACTACCTGAAAAAGGTTCTCATGAAATCAATTTCCTTCTATTTTCTCAGTTTTTGGAAAAATTCCAATAAAAGCTTTTCTGATTCTAAGCCAAGACTCCCAGAAAAGACTTTTGTCTTAGGGTGTAATATCCCCGGATTGCTTTGCAAATACCCTCTTTTAGGATCAGATGCTCCATAATGAATTTCGCCGATCTGGGACCAAAAAAGTGCTCCTCCGCACATCACACAGGGCTCCAAGGTCACATATAGTCTGCAATCATTCAGGTACTTTGCTCCCATATAATTAGCTGCTGAAGTAATCGCAAGCATTTCGGCATGAGCGGTTACGTCATTGAGCTTCTCTGTCTGGTTATAGGCTTTGGCAATAATCCTATTCTTGGACACGATCACTGCGCCTACAGGAATCTCTCCTTCTTCGAAAGCTTGCTTAGCCTGCTTCATGGCTTCATTCATGAAGTACTCGTGACTGTATAGTTCTATTTCCAAAATATCTAGAAAAAATTCATGATCTCGTTTCTCACCCCATCATTGATGATAAAGGCAAGAATCAAAGATACCACCAAACCTATAAATGCTTTGGATACATCCTTTCTTGCCAGCCTGAAGGCTCTGAAGAGCCATGCATTTCTTTTCTCGGTTTTGGCATGCTTTCCAAGCGCAATGGCTATTTCCCTCCCTCCAAGCAAACCTATAAACACCCAAGTAGTACTCATAGGTACATTACTGTACATCTTGAAGTAGAACAGTATGATTGCATAGACAAAATCAACGATAGTGGCAGCACGTACATCTGTTACGCTTGTTTTCTCATTGACAATCCCCTGGATCTTATCCCCCTTCATGTAGAAAAGGAATCCCAATCCTATAAATACAAATCCTGTATAGACGGAGAATTCCAACACACTCAATTGTCTGGGAAGGAATACCGCAATATTGGCCGCATCCTGCATAATCCACACTGCCCACAGGGTTCCTGAGGTAATCCATTGTAAATAAATCCAGTAAGGTGCAGGTTTTCCTTTAAGGTAATTTTTGACAAATCGCTCCAGTACAAACCAAACTCCCATAGCAATGGAAAAAGCCAATAGGTACCCCACAAAGCTCTTAAACATGACATCTACTATGGTTCCAGCTTTATAGGTGAAGACGTTCAATAAAAGAAAAGTAGTCGAGACCGGCATCCGCAGTCTTGTCATAATAAGCAACACAATCGGAGCTGCAAGCTGTAAGAAGACAAAGCTTGTTGGCGCCCTGTCCAGTCCCGGTACGCTCAAGCGCTGATAACTCACATCACCATTGAAAGTGACCCAACTGAAGGTAACGGTCCCCACAAAAATCAACCCCATAAAGAGCCATAACCAGTACCACTTCTTGCTATAGTTAGAAGCGATAAATGTCCCGATTGTCTGGATACTGTCATTTGCAATGGCAGAATAAGCGGCCAGCGCAAATCCAAACCACATGGCAGCATAGGTGTAGGGAGTTAGTAATCCTGCGATAGAAATCAGGACACAGATGACTACCAGGAAAGACTTCTCTTTTTTGGTAAAATCAAAGAGCGAATATGCTCCTTTGGAGAGCTTATCCTGATTAATGTTTTGGTCTATTTTTTTCTTGGCCATGATTTGGCTTTTGTTCGGTCGCGCAAAATTAAAGAAGATAAACTTCTATCCATGTTATCAAATTGTTAAGTAAGTACAATTCCTCTTCTAAAAGATAGTTTTACCTTGTTTTTCGCAAAAAAATTTCAACTTTTGCCCAATATTTTATTAAAAATTTGGAGTCTCGGATTAAACCCATTACCAATTGTAAACCATAAATCCTGAGATAAACCATTCTTATTGCAGGAAAAATTCTAAATCTGTTAGATGGAGAGCTTGGAGCAGGAAAAAGACACAGTAAATAAAACGAAAAGCTATCTGATGATGCTCTTAGCGCTTCTGCTATTCATCTTCGCGATAGATCTGCTTACTGTAGCGATGAGCAATCTGAACAATGAGGTAGCGGAAAACATCCTTTTGGCCACTCGAAATCCCTTTGTCAGCCTTTTCATCGGACTGCTGATGACAGCGCTGATCCAAAGTAGCTCCACCGTGACGGCAAGTATAGTCGCTGTAGTGGCATCCGGCCATCTTACACTGGAACAAGCGGCACCCATGGTGATGGGCGCCAATATCGGCACTACGCTGACTTCTACTCTGGTCTCTCTCTCATATATCATGGACAAGAGAGAGTTCAAGAGAGCACTGTCCGCCGGGATGCTTCATGATATTTTTAATATTTCCACTGTTATTATTTTGTTGCCATTGGAAGTTTATTTTGGTTTTCTGTCAAAGATATCCATCAAAATCGCTCATTTTTTTGCACCGGACGAATCCTACTCCGCACCAATAATTTATAATAAAGTCTTTACCAGACCCATCTCAGAATGGATAGCAGCAACTATAGATATTCCGTTCCTAACGATGATTCTTTCGGTTTTCTTGGTGTTTGCCGCCATTAAGATCCTGTCCACTTCGGTCTATAAAGCATTTGTAATCAATAGTTTTCAGAATATCAGCAAGCTGATTTTCAAAAATCCCTACATGGCGTTCATCTATGGAACCTTCTTTACAGCTGCCGTCCAATCGAGCACTGTCACTACTTCTTTGGTGGTGCCGCTGGTAGCCAATAAAAAAGTGTCGGTAAAAAAGGCATTCCCTTTTATCATCGGAGCCAATATAGGAACCACAATTACAGCGGCGATTGCAGCTATTTACAAATCTGAGGCGGCCATAGCACTGGCCATTGTTCACTTCCTCTTCAATTTTATAGGTGCTCTGATCTTCCTGCCATTTCCTACATTGAGAAATATCCCCGTGCTATTGGCCATGTATATGGGTAAAAAATCAGTTAAAAGCAGATTTTTAGGCTTTGTCTATATTCTATTGACCTTCTTTATCATTCCTTTTTTGCTGATCTACTTCAGTAACGATTGAGAATTCCTCCAGGAATCCATCAATGCTTTGGCAGAACTGGTTCCTATTCTATCTGCCCCTGCTCTAATCAACTCAAGGGCGAAATCAAGTGTTTTTATCCCTCCACTTGCCTTGATACCCACCGAAGAGGACAACGTCTCCCGCATCAATAAAATGTCATCTACTTTCGCACCAACCGAGGCATACCCCGTGGATGTTTTCACAAAATCCACGCCTGCATCCTGACAGATCTGGCAAGCTTCTACGAGTTGCTCTTCATCCAGATTGGCAGTTTCAATTATAACTTTCAGGATTCTCTCTTCTTCATGACAAATCTTTGCGATTTGGGCGATTTCGACCTTTGGCCAGTTCATCCCCGAATGGTAAGCCGTCTGAGACCAAACCAAATCCAGTTCATCCGCACCTTGCCGAATAGCTTCCCTAGTTTCGAAAACCTTAGTAGCCGTGTCAGAATAGCCAAATGGAAATCCGATTACCGTAACCAATTGAACATTCTCTTCGCCTATGTCCCTTCTCACTTTTTTCAACCAAAACGGAGGCACGCATACTCCTACAAATTGCTCCTCAATGGCCTCACGGACTAAAATATCCACATCCTCACCCGTCATGGTTGCCTTCAACAGTGTGGATTCCAGAAATCGATTTAGGTTATTCATATTGATTTACAAAGTCTGACAGGTACATAAATTCAATAGTCAGATCTCCGTCACGGGCGATGGTTGCCCGTTCGAGAATACCCGAATTCTCTTCCAAAAGAGCCGGAATTACCCATTTCATAAGCTGAATTCCAAACTCCCGGCTTGCCTCCCGTGGAAGTTCACAGGGCAAATTATCGATTGCCATCACCGAAATACTCGTTTGGCTCCCAAAAGCCTGAATTTTCTCACCTGTTTGCCGGTCTACATCATACACAGGGTCAGCTATCGTGGTGGTGGTAATTGTGGTGGGAATAGGTCCACCTACATCACAGCTTACGTCTGCGATGACCGAAAGCTGGAAGTCTTCCCCTCCAATATCCTTCAATTCAAATAACCGGGGAGCTCCCCATTCCCAAAAAGCCCCCGAAATAAGCAACTCCCCTGCTTCTGCGTACTTCTGAAAGTGGCTTTCATAGCGTTCGGGGAAAGTATAGAATTCCTGTTTATCAAACCCTCCATCCAACTTCCTCCTATTGTAATCTGCAGATCCTAATTTCACATACACAGGCTCGTCAAAATACAGATGTAAGAAGTCATGTGCCGAAACCTCACGAATCTTGAGGGAGTTCAAAACCTCCATTGCCCCTTTTCCTACACGGCCTGTACCCGTAAGGATTATTTTGACCGGTGGTAGCTGCACCTTGGCCAGTTCACTGTGAAGTTCTTGAAGGTCTTCGCATTCATAGGCACGCTTAAGATCAAAAAGGGCCGTTTTCTTCCCATACGTCCAAAAAGCATTGTATGCTCCGACGATTCCTGCCCATCGCCCAAAGGCAACAACCCTCCTTCCCTCCTCATCTTTTAGCGCCTCATAATCAATGAGTTTAATCCTTTTTTCCAAGATTGTCCGTAGGAGCTTTCTATTAGTGGGTTGTTTTTTGATCGTATGGGAAAAGAATAAGTACGTCTTACCCTCCACCAACTGGCCAATAGGCACTTCTTTCACTCCGAATAACACGTCGCAATCAGAAATATCTTCCACCACTTCAATTCCTGCATCGAGATATTCCTGATCGGAAAATGAACGTAATGGGCTGGATTGGACCTGAAACTTAAGCTTACCTGCATGCTCATGCTGAATAACTTTCAGCTGATCAGGGGTGAAAGGAACTCGTTTGTCAGGAGGGTTTTTTCCTTCGCGGATTATTCCGATTTTCATAAAAATTTTAGTTACTCTGGAAATTACTATACGCAAATGAATTATGTGCTGCTAGGGCTGAGTTGGGCCGTATTCTATTCACTTCATTCTTTTCTGGCTGCAACCAAGTTAAAAAGAATTCTGCAGGGAAAATTGGGAAATGCCTATAAATGGTATAGGCTGGTTTACACCTTGATATCTATTTTCTTAATCTTAGGCATCACAATCCAAGCGCTGGTAATTCCCAAAACCGTTCTACTATCCAAAAATGTCTTTACCGATTATCTGGGCTACATGCTGGCAGGATTTGGTACTATCATCGCCACAAAATCCGGTAAGAATTATTCATTGAAGCGATTTCTGGGTCTTGCTCCTTCGGAAATACATGAGGAAACCTTAATCACCACCGGTCTTTATTCCAAAATCCGCCATCCACTATATGCCGGACTGATCCTGATTTTTCTGGGCTATTTTCTGTTTGCAGGCACGTTAAGCTCAGCCATTCACCTAGGCTGCTTACTCCTCTATTTGCCGGTTGGGATATATTTTGAGGAAAAAAATCTTATTGCGCAATTTGGCGAAGCCTATCAAAAATACAAGTCTGCCGTTCCTCCAATCATTCCAAGATTCGGGTGAAGCACATCTGACTTACAGAGATCATTTTCTAATCAAGCCTTGGAAGGCTCAGCTTATATTTCATAGAAAGCAACCTGATCGCAATAATCACTGCAATAGAAACCAACAAGTTGACGTCCCTCGAAACCTCAAAAGAATTCAGAACCAGGTAGAATATTGCTCCCGCGAGACATGCCGAAGCATAAATTTCCTTTCTGAACAAAATAGGTATTTCGTTGGTCAGGGTGTCGCGTATTACGCCGCCCATGACTGCAGAAAACATACCCATGATCGCAGCAATCTCAGGTCTTACACCTAGGCTCAAAGCCTTTTCTACTCCCAAGACAGTAAAAAAAGCTATCCCAAGTGTATCAAAAAGAAAGAATGTCTTACGGAGCTTACTAAGGAAATTCGGAAAAATAAATGCCGTCAAGATTCCCACCAAAATCGCATAGAGAAAATTCACGTCACCAATCCAAACGAGCGGATAACTGTCAAGCAAAATATCCCGGAGTGTTCCACCGCCTATAGCGGTGATAAAGCCTGTGAATCCAGCCCCAAACATATCGTGCTCACGCTCTCTGATTGCCAAAACACCGGAGATCGCAAATACAAAAGTCCCAATCAGCTCAAGTCTGTATTGTAAATCCATTCAAGAATTTATGTTTTCAATTTCTATAAACATCATATAGCCGATGTTTTTGTCTCACAAACATCCAAATTTATTTCGGTTCGCGCGACACGAACCGAGGCGAGAGTTCAAACTCTCTTTTCCATCACAAAAACTCCCATGGCACGCTGACCATGTACCAAAACAGATTTTGGATGCTCCAAAAATTTCATGCCCAATTCTTCCAATTTATCCAAATGATGCTGAGTCAGCAAAAACCTTTCGGATCTATCGGGAAGCAGGTATTTTCCTCCCCCGACTGATTGGCTTTGTTCCAAAATACCGCCAAAAGCAGTGGTCATCCGAAGCCATAAAAAACCGCCCGGCTTTAGCACACGCAGCATTTCACCGATCATCTGCCATAAATTGGCTCCATCTTCTGCGAAATGAAGCACTGCAGAGCAAATTACCGCATCAAAGGCCTCCCGATGAAAAGGGATTTCTTCCAATCCACCCACTTGAAACCGATGGGCATCATAGTTCTTGTCCAGACTCTTTGCCATATACCTACAGTACTGAATAGCCGTTTCGCTCCTATCAATTCCAAATATCTGATATCCTCCATTGATGAAATATACCGCATTTCTACCTTCTCCACAGCCTGCGTCAAGGATCTTCATGTCTGTCGAAAATCTCCCTTTCAGAATCTGATCCAGCAGGTAGATATCGATATTTCCAAGTAATTTATTCAGTTCGGAGATTTTCATTTTCCCAGTTGTCTAAGGCTTGAATAGCTTTTTCCCGACCGATTTCTATCAGCTCCTCCGCGCGGTAAAACTCCAACGTTCCCGCTTGGTTTCTTGCCACCTGCACAGTAACATCTACCTGATATTTCTCAATCAATAAAGCAGAAAACCGATCCTGAAGTAGATCAAATGAGCGCGTCATAAGACCAATCGAACTGAGTGAAGTAGGTTTTTCTATTTTCTCTTGCTCAGGAAAGTATTGCCGCATTTTATTTCTGTACTCAATCATCCAAGTTGGCATAGAAATGTATTTCTTGCCTGTGGAGTCTTTCTTAGGAGGAGTTACCAATTCCGAATCACCCCCGTTTAGCCCCACCACTACAATCATATTTTCCTCAGCCTGCTGCAAAAGTGAAAGCGGTACCGGATTCAATACTCCTCCATCTACCAATTCATAACGATGATACCGAGCCGGTTGGAAAACGGTAGGAATACTTCCGGAAGCCCGGATAGCGGCATACAAACTCCCTTCCCTAAAAACCACTTCTTTCCCGCTTATATAGTCAACAGCATTGCAGTAAAATGGAGTGCTAAGATCTTCAATTTGACAGTCTTCAATCACTTTTTTCAAGGCATTGTACACCTTATCGCCTTTGATGAATCCACGGGTAGAAAATGTGAAATCCATCAAAGAAAAGACATCCAGCCTATCCAAATGGCAAATCCAATCCTTAAATTCATCCATTTTGCCTGCCGCATACATGCCTCCGACGAGGGCTCCTGCTGAGCAGCCGGCGATTTCAGCAATATGATATCCTCTCTTCTCCAGCTCCTCGATCACTCCTACGTGCGCTAATCCCCGCGCTCCGCCGCTGCTCAAAACCAATGATACCGATTTGCCTTTCTCCATAATAGTTAGGGAATAAACAACTAAATTGAAGCCGAAAAACCCTCAACGAAAGTACACATTTATGAGCCAATTTAAACCCTTTCATCTGGCTTTCCCGATCAGGGATATTGCAGAAACCAAAGCGTTCTATGGGGAACTTCTTGGTTGTGAGATCGGAAGAAGTACCGACAAATGGATAGATTTCAACTTCTTTGGGCATCAACTTTCGGCACATGTCAAACCTGAGGAATTGACATTGGCCCACAGCAATACCGTGGATGGTAAATATGTCCCTGTTCGTCATTTTGGTGCAATATTAGCCTGGGAAGAATGGCACGAACTTGCTGATAAATTAAAAAATCATGGAATTGAGTTTGTGATTGAGCCATACATACGTTTTCAGGGCGAAGTTGGGGAGCAGGCTACTATGTTTTTCCTAGACCCCTGCGGCAATGCCTTGGAATTCAAATCCTTTCAGGATGAGACTCAGATTTTCGCCAACTAAATTAAGTCACTTTGAATACTCACTACCTAGATTCAGGAATCGGTCGAATGATCGAAATAGATGGCAAAGAATACCTCTACTTTAGCGGCACCTCTTACTTGGGCATCGCCCAGAATATGGATTTTCTGGATATTCTGGCTAATAATATATTTGAATTTGGAGCCAATCACGGCCAGAGCAGGATCAATAATATTCGGCTAAACGTGTATGATGATTTTGAGGATTCATTCGCTCTATCGGCCGGAGCATCCGCAGCCGCAGTTCTGAGTTCGGGGTATTTGGCAGGAATTGCAGCGTGGAAATCTTTGTATTCCTCTGCAGCTCAGATTTGGATCGCTCCAGATGCCCATTCAGCGATTGTCCCGGATCAGCACACTCCTTCTGTTCAATTTAATTTTATGCAATGGAAAGACTGGTGTGTAGAACAATCTGAAACGCTTTCCCCTCAGCAAATCTTGATTATAGGAAATGCTGTGGATCCATTCCTCTGTGATATCCATGATTATACCTGGGTAAAGGAGCTGGGTAAAAAACATGAAGTAAGCCTTCTAATAGATGACAGCCACGCCTTTGGTACTTTCGGAAACAGCATCTATGGTACCTATCAATCTTGGGCTGATTCTTCTATCAATTTACTTGTGACAGGCTCTCTTGGAAAAGGCTTGGGACTGCCGGCAGGAATAATTTTGGGAGAAGAATCTCAAATCGACAAAATTAAATCAACCTCTCTTTTTGGAGGTGCATCTCCCGGTTCACCTGCCCATTTACAAACTTTTTTGGAGATGGAAGATTTATATTTTAACAGAAAAAGCTGGCTGGAAGATGCCTGTGGGATTTTCGCACAAGAGACTGCCACCATTTCTCAGATCCGCGGAAGTAAATCGTTTCCCGCATTTGCCTATTCAGACCCGAGTTGGTCAAGGGAATTTGAGAAGGCCGGAATCATCACTTCTTCCTTCCCTTATCCTACGGAAGATAGCCCTGCTGTAAACAGGATTGTGATTTCAGCCTATCATGAACTGGGGGATCTAATGTATATCAACGAAATAATCCGTGGGTTGGTGTGATGAAATCGAACTTGCTTCGGGAGAGGGACGATTATAATCACATGAAAAGAAAAATATAAACAGATGACAAGGTATTTTCTCCCCATGCTATTACTGGCGGCACATCTAATATCTTGCTCCCCCGCAGATAAAGTGCCTTTTGAAGATGGGGTGGATGGCTACCCCACACTCAGGAAAGTACTCGAAGACGTAGATAAGTACCAGGTTCAGATAATCTATACCCAGATCGACCGAAACGAACACGGCAATGCCATGTTCACTGATTATACAGTAAATCTAGATGATAAGCGATATTTCTATCCCGCTTCGACTGTCAAATTACCGGTGGCAATACTAGCCTTAGAATGGCTGGAGGAGCAAAATATTGATGCTTTTACTGCGGAAACGAGCATGCTTGTTGATTCAGTACGCCCTTTTCAAGTTCGGGCTTTGGAAGACTTCTCTTCCAAAGACTCTCTTCCAAGCATAGCACACTATATCAAAAAAATCCTGTTGGTATCGGACAATGATGCCTATAACCGCTTGTACGAACTATTGGGGCAAGACTACATCACTCAAAAACTCAGGGAAAAAGGACTGGAACATACTATAATTAATCACAGGCTCAGCTTTGCGGCCAGCCCCGGGGAAAACAGAATCTCCAACCCAATCCGGTTTGTGGATTCATCCGGAAATACTATTCTGACCCTTCCCGAGCGGATTACTGAATCGATCTATTCTAATGTGGACAAGCCAATAATCGGAAAGGCATTTTATGACGGAGATTCTTTAGTGCAGCAGGGATTGGATTTCACCTTCAAGAATAAACTGGCTCTCTCCGACCTCCATGGTATAGTGGAAAGAATAATTTTCCCTATGTCATTTGTGGAGTCTTCACGCTTTGCCATCACAGAAGATCATAGGGAATTTATTTTGAAATACATGAGTATGCTTCCTGCTGAGAGTGATTTTCCTGCATATTCTAAGACCTCGTATTGGGACAAGTACTCCAAATTCTATTTAAATGGAAGTGACAAAAGTAATTTCCCTCCAAGTATTCGTATTTTCAATAAAACAGGAGAAGCTTACGGGCACTTACTCGATGCCAGCTACTATGTGGATTTTGATAAAGGAATCGAGTTTTTTGTCTCAGCTGTGATCTATGTGAATGAAAACGAAACACTCAATGATGACCGGTATGAATATGAAGAAATTGGCCTTCCTTTCTTCTCCGAATTGGGAGACTATCTCTACCAATTAGAGTCTGAGCGCAAAAAGACAGTTCCCGCAGATTTTAACAAATTTAAATTCAAGTATTAGGAAAAAATCGAACTGATTTATCCTAAGAAAGCAATCGGCTTATGAAACAGAACAACACGCCATTCTTATACCGCTCATTTTTCAATTTTTGGCTGGTCTTAATCCTTCCAGCTGGAATTATTACTGCGCTCGTGACTCATCTAATTGCTCAAGGCTCACTTAGCTCCAATTTTTTTAAGTTGCCTTCTACTTATGCGAAATTTGTACTATTTCAAGTGATATTCGGCACTTGGATGTACTATAGAGATTACAAACCGAAGTCAAAGAAATTCAGAGAAAACGCCTGATCCATTTCAGACGGTATATTCAGAACCAAAATGAAAAAACACCAATCCAAGCGTCCCGCTATTCTTAAGAAAACTCCATTTATTTATCGATCATTTATAAATTTCTGGCTGGTCGTTGTCCTCCCGGCGACATTAGCAGCCTTGACTGTTTCCAAGCTTTATTACAATAACACCATAAATTTCGAACCTCTGGCGCAACCCGCCACTTGGCTTTATCTTGCCATTCTTCAAGTATTTACCACGTTTTTTAGTTACATCTGGGTGTATAGAATTAAGTCTAAAAACTATCGGAATTAAAATTTCTACAACGTTGGAAAAATCAGAAATCCATATCTTGGGGTAAACAACAACCCAAGATGAAGAACCTCAGCTATTTTCTATTCCTTTTGGCATTCTTGCCTACAGTCACCTTTTCTCAAAACCTAGCCGAAAAGCTTGGCTACCCCGCAGACACAAAACTTCTAATTATACACGGAGATGACGTGGGTGTGTCGCATTCTCAGACCAAAGCAACTTTTGATGCGATGAAAAAAGGGCTGGTAAACTCCACCAGTATGATGGTGCCTACCGGCTGGTCTGCCGAAGTGGGGGAAATAGCAAAAGAAATGCCTGAGGCCGACATCGGAATTCATATTACTTTGACCAATGAATGGTTGAATTTCAACTGGGGACCTGAAGCAGGTAAAACTGCCGTACCGGGCTTGGCAAATGAGAAAGGACACATGTATCCTGACTGCGCCCAAGTCATTGCAAATGCCAGCCCTGAGGAGGTGGAGACAGAAATCCGTGCACAGATCAAAGCGGCAAACCAGATGGGAATCACGCCCACACACTTGGATTCTCATATGGGCTGCATCTTTTTCGGTCGCCCCGAATACTTGGCTTCCTATCTTAAGATCGCCCAAGAATTGAAAATCCCTGTCCTGATCAATCAACAAATGATAGATGGAATAGTGAA
The DNA here is from genome assembly GCF_031457395.1 of Algoriphagus sp. 4150. Taxonomy (NCBI): domain Bacteria; kingdom Pseudomonadati; phylum Bacteroidota; class Cytophagia; order Cytophagales; family Cyclobacteriaceae; genus Algoriphagus; species Algoriphagus sp. 4150. Next base: position 163,748 of record NZ_JAVDWS010000002.1, on the reverse strand, counting down.
AAGCAATCCAGTGCTTTTTTCAGGAATTGATGTGGAAAAGTTCCCTGTAGTAGACAAGGTAATTATGGCTGAGTCAAAAGACTATAGTGCAGGAATGGAAGCTTTTTACACAGATGCGCTAAACAATATCCAACCGGGACTGAATGTGATTTTGATCCATTTGGCATTTGATGACGAAGAAATGAACGCAGTGACGAAGGGACACGACTCCTTCCATGCTCCCTGGAGACAGGCAGACTATGATTTCTTTACGGGTGACAAAGCCAAAGAATTAGTAGAAAAGAACAAGGTGAAGCTGGTGACTTGGAGAGAAGTAGGCAAAACGATGTAGTTTCAACACAAAATCAGTACGTCATGTCCCGCTATCCTTTAGTCTTTCTTACTCTTTTTCTAATGAATTCTGCATGTAGAGCTCCGCAATCCGAGGAGACTTTGCTTTTCGAAAGCTTGGAGAAATTGCCTTCTGTTGAGATTAAGGATGCATCCGAATTCTCCTTGGGAAATAAGAAAATCTTAATCAGCGGAAAGCAACACGCTATTACTTTGAAAACCATACAACTATTGAGTGGTTTCTCCGCTGCTGTCAAAACAGAAACTGAATTAATCTGCTTAGATTCTCCGGATAGCTTCATTGAATATCCTTTTGCTGCGAAAACACATTTTCGACTTGATGAAGAGAATTTGGAAACACACCAACTCCAAATTCTCAGCCAAAATAAACTAGGAGCCACGTTGCTTTATTACATTAAGAATGTGGGCAATTCTCCAAAAAACATCCAGTTCCAATTTCAAGCCAATACAGATCTCAAACCTAGCATATTGATGGATAGCACCTTCGGAAACAATTCAGCTGACCGGATTATTTTCGACGAAATGACTGGAATTTTCACCGCTAAAGATGATGAAAATGATTGGTTTGCAGTCTGGGGAAGTAGTGCGGACACGAGTCTGTCTCCAATTAATTCTGAGTGTACCACCCAAGTATCAGAATTGGGAGCCAGCACAGGATTTGAAGTTTTCTTGTCATTGGCCCCGCAGGAAGAGCAGGTAATACCTATTTTCATATCTGGTTCAGATCACAGTGAAATCGCTGCCATTGAGGTTTTGGCCGATCTTCGCAACGAGTTATATGCCGATTGGAATGAAAATTTTGCACTGATCGATTCTCTGACTAAAACTGCCAAGATTACAATTCCTGATCAAGAAATTCAGGATGCTTACAACTGGGGAAAGTATAAGGCTGGTTTATACCAATTTACCAACACCGGAGAACCAACAAGCACTGTAACTAACCCAGACGACCTTCATCTACTCCTCAATAAGCTGAGTAAGGGTTTTATTTTCCAAATCGACACACAGCTATTTTCGTTTGATGAAGACAAACCCAGACATATCAGTCCATCTTGGGAGTTAATACAACCTATGACCTTGCTATTGATGGGAATCCATGGGGACTCAGAAAATAGAGTGACTTACATACGCCCAAATTTTCCGGAGAATTGGAAGGAAGTTTCTGTAGATAATCTATGGATAGAGGATAATAAGCTTAGCATCACTACTAGTTCCGATAAGAGTCAACTTATCGTAGAAGTTACCCAAAGCCAAAAGAAAGCAGGTTTAAGTATTGAGTTTCCCGAAGAATTTTCAAAGGTGAAAGTACTGGGCAAAGAAGTAAGCTCAGACACCAAAGACGGCTTTCGCAGGATCTTGATGACAGGAGCCCATGTGAAGATTGAGGCTAAAAAAGAATAGAACTCTACTTAGTTTCACCAAAAACCGTGAGCATCAAGCTTCTACTCCCTCCATTTCTACGAAATTCACACAGGTAAATTCCCTGCCAAATTCCCATGGCAAGTTTTCCACCGGAAATGGGGATTTGCAGGCTTGTGTCGAAAAAACTGGCTTTAATGTGTGCCGGCATATCATCAGGACCTTCGTAAGTGTGGATAAACCGTGGATAAGATTCTGGAATTAATTCATTTACGAACGTCTGAAAGTCCTTTCTCACAGTGGGATCAGCATTTTCATTGATGGTCAATGCGGCCGAAGTATGCTGGATAAATACCTGCAAAAAGCCCGTTTTAATTTTGGCTATCTCGGGGATTGCATTTTCCACTTCATCGGTAATCAGATGATAGCCTGCGGGAAATGACGGTAAGCGAAGTTTATGTTGGAAAAATTGAGTCATCCACAAAAATACGCTTCCTTGATACATAGACAAAGCTCTCTTCCATTCATTATTGCTTGTCATGATACAGTCGCTGCCACAGTAAGGACGCCGGCAAATGACCAATGAGTTCTACTATTTAGGGCATGCTGAAAAACTCCGGTAATAGATCAAAAGCTATCATATTGAATGATTAACCCATTTTTCATACGAACGGTTTTTCAGCAAGCCCTATTTACTTCTTTTCGCCAATGGATTGTATTCCAGCGCCTTTTCCACCCAAAACTCCCAATCTTCCTCCAAATCAAACCCCTCAGGATCTACATAAACGAATCCCTTCAAGGGTTTGCCGGAGAATTCCATCGGTCGGCAGCCTGTTCGCTTCATACACAGATCTTCAGCAAATTCTCCGATACGCACCATCATTCGGTCTTTGGAAGTAAGCTTATTCCGATCCAGACCCATGCACATTTTTTCATCAACCATGAAAATCATTCCGCCCATCATGCTTTTGGTGCTGAAAGCAACTCCTCTACGCTGAAAACTTGACGCTAATCTCTCAATTAAATATTCATCATAGACCATGGTTCAATTGTCTTAGATCTTGGCAATGCTATTCTCCAGCACACCGATTTCATCAATTCCAATTCTCACCCGGTCTCCCACCTCCAGTGTAAAATCATCCGGAACAATTCCGGTTCCTGTCATCAGAAAACAACCAATTGGAAAAGTATTCGCACGGAAAAGCCAATCTGCCAATTCCTGAGGCTTACGCTTCAGCTGGGTCAGTGCAGTTTCGCCCGAAAATGCCAAAATATCATCTCTGAAAATCTCCAATCGGATAGTGGCAGTGTCTTCCAGAGCATTATCCGTAATATAAAGGCAAGGTCCGATCGCGGCACATCCTGCATAAACCTTCGCCTGAGGCAAATAGAGAGGGTTTTCTCCTTCAATGCTTCTGCTGCTCATATCATTGCCGCAGGTGTATCCCTGAATTTTTCCCGAGGGAGAAACCACCAAAGTCAATTCAGGTTCCGGCACGTCCCAAGTAGAATCCTTTCGGATATTTACGGAACTTCCCGGTGCGGAAACCCGACTTGCAGTTGCTTTGAAAAACAATTCAGGCCGGTCAGCATTGTAAACTTTATCATAGAAATCCGCTCCACCTGCATCTTGGGATTCTTCCATTCGGGCAGTCCGGCTACGAAAATAAGTCACTCCCGCGGCCCAAATTTCCTGATTTCCCATCGGTGTCAAAATTCCCTTCGCAATCAATTCATCTCCTTCTTCCGGAGAAATGGTCTTCCACGTTTTCGATTCTGTTTTCAGGTAATCTTTTAGATTTTCTTGGGCCAGCATGATATCCCAATTTATCTCAGGACCAAAAAAAGCTTGATTTTCATTCAGCAAAAGTGTGCCCGAAGGCAATTTGTAGATTTTCATAGGTTAATAGGGTTTGATTAGAAATTTAGGAAAAAGAATCGAGAGAAATATAAACACAGGAAAGACTTCTTACCAACAAATTGAAATTTGTCAAAACCACTTTTCTAATCGCCGGATTTGCGAAGCAACTTTTCCCCACTACCTTTGCTTGTAGATCATAGGGGGTGCCTTAACAAAACGGGCTGAGATCATACCCATACGACCTGATCCGGGTAATGCCGGCGAAGGGAAATGAACAAGCGTAGCAACAAACAAAATCAAATAATCGAAGCGCGACTCTTCCGGATTTTGAATTTTGTCAATGCGACAGGGTAAACAAAAACGGCAAGCTTCCCTAGAGCTTTCCCATGTTTCACTCAATCTCCCTCAAGGGAAAATTACAGATGAACAAAGTATTTCTTGGTCTGGCTTTATGCTTAGCCTCAATTTCAGCTTGGGCACAGCAAAGCCTCAGCGGTAAAGTGCTGGATGCATCATCCGGCGAAGTATTAGTGGGAGCCTCAGTATGGGCAGAAAATCAGGGAAAAGGTGGCGTCACTGACGAAAATGGTCTTTTCACCATAAATAAATTGCAGACAGGGAGGCTAGAGCTTCGAGTTTCTTATATAGGTTACAGTACCGTCAAGCAGACGTTGGAGGTGCCATTTTCCGGCGAACTTACCATACGATTGAATCCAACAGACCTGATGACGGAGGAGTTTATCGTATCCGCAACCCGGGCTTCACAGAGCACTCCCACCACTTTTCAGGAGATCAGTAAGGAATATTTGGCCAAGCGAAACTTGGGTCAGGACATGCCTCAACTCTTGAACTTCACACCATCGGTGGTGACTTTTTCCGATGCGGGGGCGGGAATCGGCTATACAGGAATGAGAATCAGGGGTTCAGATCAAAGCAGAATCAATGTGACTGTAAACGGTATTCCTATGAATGACGCCGAGTCCCATGGTGTATTCTGGGTGAATATGCCTGATTTTGCTTCCTCAGTGGATAATCTCCAAATTCAGCGCGGGGTGGGAACCTCCACAAATGGTGCGGCGACGTTTGGAGCCAGTCTTAATTTCCAGACCGATACCAGAAATGACGACGCTTATGCACAAGTGGATAATTCCGTCGGATCATTTAATTCATTCAAACATACAGTCAAAGTCGGATCGGGATTGCTGAACAACCGGTTTGCTGTAGATACAAGACTATCCAAAATCACCTCGGATGGCTATGTGGATCGGGCCAGCTCAGATTTGAGTTCGTATTTCGTCTCAGCAGGATACTTTGGAGAAAACCATGTGTTGAAACTGAATGTCTTTTCGGGTAAGGAGAAAACCTACCAAAGCTGGTATGGACTACCTGAGTCAAAACTCAAAGATGACAGAACCTTCAACTACTACACCTACGAAAACGAAACGGATAATTATCAGCAAGATCATTATCAATTGATTTATGCAGGTAAATTCGGCAGCAATTGGAAAGTAAACGGTGCACTACACTACACTTACGGACGTGGTTATTATGAGCAATACCGGGATGATGATGCTTTTGCCAACTACAACCTGCCCGATGTCATCATCGGAGATTCGACGATCAGCAGCACGGATATTATCCGTAGGCGATGGCTGGATAATGACTTCTATGGTGCCGTCGCGTCCATTAACTATATCTCCGACAATGGAAAATGGGATGTAGTTCTAGGTGGTGGAGCCAACCGCTACGATGGGGATCACTTTGGAGAAATAATATGGGCCAGAATCGCCGGAGATACCGACATCCGGGACCGCTACTACGATAACAATGCGGTCAAAGATGACCAAAATATCTATCTCAAAGCTACTCATGAAGTTTCTGCCGGTTTGAATCTCTTTGGAGACCTACAGGTAAGAGGGATAGATTATTCATTTATAGGTGTAAATGACGATGGAAGAATCGTGGATGGAGAAGAGAAGTACACCTTTTTCAATCCTAAGTTCGGGCTGAGCTATGAGAAAAATGGCAAAATCTGGTATGCAAGCTATGCTGTAGCAAACCGTGAACCCACACGATCAGATTTCACTGATAATCCGATCACAGAAGTACCCAGACCCGAACAGCTCAAAAATGTAGAAGCAGGTATACGCTCACAAACCGGCAGGTTCAATTACAATGCAAATTTCTATTACATGGACTATAAGGATCAGCTGATCCTTACCGGGCAGATCAACAATGTAGGTGCCTATATCCGGGAAAATGTACCTAATTCTTACCGTGCAGGAATAGAATTGGATGGTGCTTATAGACTTTCAAAGAGGTGGACTATTGGTGCTAATTTGGCTTTAAGCCAAAATAAGATCAAGGAGTTTACTGAGTACATAGATGATTACAGCGCGGATGAGTTCACCCAGGAAGAGATTTCTTATTTGGACACAGACATCGCCTTTTCCCCAAATGTGGTTTCCTCGGCAATGATCGAATTTAAACCGGTGAAAAATTTATCCTTGAACTGGATGAGCAAGTATGTAGGCAGGCAGTTTCTGGACAATACAGGAAATGACACCCGAGCATTAGATGCTTTCTTGACGAACGACATCCGCATCAGCTATTCTGTGCAGCCACGGTTCTTCAAAAGCATGGAGTTAAATCTTCTGGTAAACAATATCTTCAATGAAATGTACGAGCCAAACGGCTATACATTCAGCTATTTCGTACCCGGTGAAAGTCAAAAGGAATTGGTGACAGAGAATTACTACTACCCAATGGCCGGCACCAACTTTATGTTGGGTTTGAGCCTGAAGTTCTAGAAGTAAACAACCAAAAAGAAGTACGGACTCACTCAGAATCGTTCTGAGGAGATCTGTGCTTTATTTTTTATTTAGGTCAATACACTGTTAAGGCTCGGATCTATTGAATAGATCCGAGAAGAGGCAAGTTTCAATTCATTTTGATATAAAATCCCAGCAAATCTGCGGCATTTTTCTGCAAAAATCTGCGGGAAAACAAACCCCTACTGAACCAAAATAATTCTATCACAGAAATTCCAATTTTCAAATCCCAAACCCCATCTTTATTTTCTCCAAAGCTATAACGGCATCTTTCTCTTTGCTATAATCCAGCACTAAAAACTTTTTGTTATTTACGAGCAAAACAACTTTGTAACGGGTGATTATACCATTGAGTGTAGGAGTAATTCCATTTGGAATATATGAACTGCGAAAGCTATGGTGAATCAATTCCACATGCCCTACTTGCGGTAGTACTTTCCATTCACCAAAACTGAACCACAGGATATTTTTGTATTCTTTGAATTGATTGTTTCGAAAATCAATGAGAGTTCCTGACTTGATAGAGGCAAAAATAAACCCAATGAACAATGCTCCCCCTGCTACTAAAGCAATCTTCAGAGGATCAGTATCTAACTCAACAAAAAATGCCACAAGAATCACTAACAGGCCAGAAGCTAAAAATATCTGACCAAGTATTCTGGGCCCCTTAGTCTCATCATTTTGATTCTTATGATTGAAGTACTTCAATTGAATTCTGAATTAGATATCTGCCCAATAACGCAAACTATCCTTTATTTACATAATATTTCTGCCCTTAGCACTATCTCTCTATCCACCAGCGTGCGATCTGCCCAGCTTCCGCTATAGGCGATATCCCAATCAAAGCGATCAAATTCGAGGTTTGTTGTGAAATGGTTCATGCCTAATTTTTTCACCTCAAAAGAGATAGAATTCGTAATCCCTTTGATAGTGAGAGAACCTGTCAATAGAATTTTATTGCCCGGATCCAACTGAACACTCCGAATACTAAGGTGAGACAGCGGATAGTTTTCCACATCAAAAAAGTCTGGGCCTTTAAGATGATTTGTCAGGTTTTTAATGGGAATGGGATCACTTTCCGGGATATCTGTGACACTTATTCTGTGCATGTTTACATCGATTTCTCCTCCAAGAATTCTATTATTCTCAATTAGTAAAAACCCACCCAGAATTTCAATTTCCCCTTCATGTTTACCCAGTCCCCTCATTTTAGTCCCTTTCCAGAAAATTTTTGAACGGGTAAGGTCAATTTCTAAAGTATCTTCTGCATTGAACCAGGTTGGTTCAAGAATCTCCTCTGCGTCAATTGGGAAATTTTGAATTCTTCGGTCTGGATATCCCAAATAGATGAAAATCAACAATGCCAAATAATATCCCATCTTATTACTCATAGTCCGGGATGTTTTGACCTAGGATAATATCCCTACGAATCGTGAGCATATCATGGGTCTGGCTTGGTTTCATTATTCCCGAACCACCCCTGTCTTCTAGGTTTTCTCTCTTCTCTTTGGTTAGAAGCGGATCATCTTCAAACATAAAATCGTCAAGATAATACGCAGTTTTTCCCGGTTCTTTAATTGTGATATGGATATGCTCAGGCTCATCTCTACTTGGATATGCTGCCGGTCTGAACGTATAAAAAGTGTACGTTCCTCCAGCATCCGTTTTCACCCAACCTCGAATAACACCATGACGCTTTGCCCAACCTTTTTCATTTCCGTAGGTTTGATATTCTCCTTCCCTGTTGGTGTGATAGATATAGATAATCACATTCGCAGCAGGCGTTTTTCCGTCTTTATGAAATACGCTGCCACTAATTTCCAATTTCGGCTTATTCTCAAAAAAATGAGGAAGGGTATCTACATGACTAAGCTTCTTATCTCCAAACTCAAAAATAGCTTCGCATCCTTCACAGCCTCCGCCGACGAATCGGTCACTTTTAGAAGAATTTGTCTGGCTTTGACAAGCAAAGCTAACTTGCAGGAATACCATTAGAATGGCAGTAGTAAGATTTTTCATATTTTTACTTTTTCCAAAAGTTTAGAAAAAGTCGCCTCCCTAAAAAATCTAATCATCCAAGCAGAGGAGAAATTACCTCAAGACGATTGATGTGAAGTAAATCTTTGCCTGAAGTTTTCGACATAATTTCTGCTCAACCGAAGCTCCTGCTCGTTGGATAGCCGAATATCATAGTCACCGTTTAGTCGTGATTTATAGGAAACGACTTTATTGAGATTAATGATTGTGGATTTGTGAACCCTTACAAATTTCTCCGGTGGCAGCTGCTCTAAAATTGACTTAAGAGTAGTGGTCTGCAAATACTTCTTTTCTGAAGTATGAATGGCAACATAGGGTACTTCTGCCCTGATATAATAAATCTCTTCGGTTTTGATAACATTTTTACTCCTTCCTGAGTCCACGATTAGCTGATCCAGATAGTTGATTTTAGCCCTTTCTTCAGCTTTAAAATTCTCCTTACGCAACAGCACCAATGCAAGCACCGAATAGATCAACAGGTATTTGTATAAATCCTGTGCAATCGTATAATTAAGATTTGCCAAAAAACTAAAGGTATGGCCATAGAATAAAGCAGAAACCACATGCACCATTCCGGCAAAAAGCAGGATGTGTAAAAAGGAAGCAAGAAGGATGAAAATAATCCTTTTCGCCCACAACACATGAATTCGGGCCAGCATAGCATTCTTTGCAAATGCTCTATGGAAGATGAGAGCCACCGGTAAGATCAGAATCCAAAACATATTAAAAAGAATAGATTCCGAGGCATAAAAGGAATACGCATTGTACCGTGAATGCAAATAATCCTGAAAGATCGTCACCAGCAATACCAGAATCAGGACGACTAAGTATTTTAGTGTCGCTTTCATTCTTAGCTTCTTCTGCTGAAATATCGGGCTCATAGATCTGCCGGTTTGTTTCGTCTATAATTTAAGTTAAAGTTTCCGCAGACTGTATGTACACAGAATCCATTAACTCATACGCTAGGGCTGACTGAAAGTAAGGCAAATAACTTCCCATTTACATAGTTATTCCCTGTTCCTAGCTTCTCCTTTCGCAGCACGCCATCTTCTATGTAAAGATTTTTCGATTTTCTTTACATATGAGTAGTGCTATGTAAAGCGGCTTTACATTTGGTATGAAAAAGTCTAGGTATTTAATTTAGCGCAAATCCAAGACGCTTCCGCTACATTAAGAGAAAAGATTACGAATTGGCACAGATGATAATTGTGAAAATCAGCGGTTATCTGCGTTTTCAATCAGCGGTTATCTGCGGGAAAACACCCCCATCAATCCGGAAAAACATTCTTATTCATTCCCGGCACGATCCTCAGCGCATTTTTGTAATACAACTTCTTCAGTACCTCATCAGATAACCCCAGACCATACATCGCCCAAAATGCATGATACTTTTTGTAGTAAGGAAAATACTCATCTTCTGTCTCAAGGACACGGAAATAAGTATAAAACTCCTCCTTATTATAAGCATCCTTGCCGAACAGTACCCGATCTTGGTATTTCTCAAAGAACTCCTTGGCACGTCTCGGTTGGCGGCCAAACTCCGCGATCACGGCTCCGATGCCAAAGTTTACATTCGGATATTTCTCCAGATGGGCAGAAGCGGCATCCAGATCATTGGCCATCCAGCCCATGTGCGCATTGATAAAAGTCGTCTCAGGATGCTTCGCAAACACATCATGCTGCTCAACCATAATCTGCTCAAATGGTGCCGGATTATCCTCTCCACGTTGGCGGTTTGGATGAGTTTTCAGCTCCAGCCAGCGCTCATTGTCACCATCCATAGGCTGCCAGAATTGGGCAGGATCTGCCGAGTGGATGATCACAGGAATTCCCAATTCTCCGGCTTTGGCCCATACTGCATCCAAGTCCGGATGATTTACAGGCACCCTTCTTCCCTCAATATCAGTGACGTTCAAACCCAAGCTTTTATAAATTTTCAGTCCACTTGCACCTGCAGCTACATCCTCCTCCAATTCCTTAACTGCTATCCTTGTCCAATTCTCATCCCCAAACCCTGCAAAATTTAAATTGGTAAATACCATAAACCGTCCCGGAGCATAGGCATTGAACTCTTTCAACATGCCCTTTATGTATTCTTGCTGCGCATTGCTGTCTCCCCGACCAAAACCCCGACCGCTCAAGTTCACCAAAACCCCCATATTAAGTTCATCCATTTCTGAAATCAACTCACCAATTCTCACTTCATTGATGCCTCCCTGATGGGAATGAATATCCACAAATGGAAATTTCGCTTTGGTCACGGGATGCTCTGGGACTTTGAGTGTGGAAGGAGGATTATATTCTTCAAAACTCATGTCTTGAGCTATTGTAGAAGAACATACCATTGAAAAAAAAGAAACAATCAAAAATCGGGTGGAAATCTGCATACATTGTTTTTTAGAGTAGAATATGGATGCTTACGCAAAATTTTAAGAAAGAGTTAGCACAACTTAAAGCAAAAAATCCCGAGCCAAGGCCCGGGATTTAATTTATTGCTGTTTACTTATCTCGTTGTACCACTTTGGATCACTTGCCCAAAGAAGATTGCATTCATATAGAGCTTGTTTGTGCCAAACCAGAATGCTCTAAAATTCATATTATCCGCAAAAGCGACAACACGCCCTCTGCCTACTCCCGAAACCTGAATCACAGATCCGTTCTGGATTCCCGGCAGATTGGAAGGATGAAGGTATCCCGAAGCCAAGGGCTTATCTGTATAAACCATCGGGTTCGCATACGGATTTTCCGAAGGCTCCAAAAATAGGTTGTCATTCCTGAATGTGTGGATATCTGAATTGAGATATCCATAGCCGATCGGATGGGTCAGGTCTAGTTTCGCATTGAAAATCGCCCCTCCCGTCACTTTTGCCCCTCTTGCATTATCATAGTCTGCATAGCTTTTCTGTAATCCGGCTTCCGGAGCAGCCGCTTCCCTAAACTTGAAATCCCCAACTTCATTCTCAGCCAGAAATTGAATTGCGCCTCCTTTTGCCAATAGTGTTCCTCCACGGGAAACCCAAGACTTGAGCGTGGCCGCACCTGACTTTCCTAAACTGCCGTATCTTCCATCGGGCATTAAAACGACGTTGTACCTATCCAGCGTATTACCTCCTATTTTATCCATAGACAATAAAGTAATCGGCATTTCGTAGCGCTGATCCAGCAAATGCCAGATTTCTCCCGCCTCATAGCTGTCCACCCCGCCTTCTACGAGTAAAGCAATCTCCGGTTTATTTAAAGGTACTATATTCGGCGAACCTATATTCAAGCCACCGGTATAGCCAGTGGCCAAGCCATAGATATCCACAGTTGATTCTCTGGCTATTTCGGACAGCTTATCGAAAAAAGCCTGATCATCCAATCCGCTATCTCCTTTACTAATCACTAGGGTGCCTCTCCCGTAGATTTTACCATCTTCATTTGTGAATTCCCCTGTAGCAACTCTAACCTGAAAACCTGCATTCATCAATTTGTAAGCGGCTTTTGGAGCATAATAGTCCGTCCATTCCATAGCGTATTGATATGCGCCCACTTCACCGATAAGCTCTCCTGGAGCTAAAGCAATAGAACTTTTCGTGACTTCATTTACACTGGCCAGATTCAGAATCTGACTGTTCAGTGCCATGTAATCCACGTTGAAAGCCATGGGATAAGTCCATGCAGAAATATCATAAAACAAGCTATCGGTGAATGTGTTTCTTGTTTCAAATATTGCCTTGATCAGTCTGTATTGAGGCTGGTTTGCCGGAACGATAAAAGAAGTTTCTTTCTTAAAATCTTCACCATTCACTGTAATATTATCATTGAGGCTAAAGACTTTGATATCATGCTGTAGAATCAAATCAGCCAAATGATAGCTTCGGGCATCGTCCCCCATACTTCCAAAAATGTAGGCTTTATTTGGGTCTGCTTCCACTTCCTGCTGAATATCCCTATAGAAATCCTTCATAAATTGGTTTAATTCCTGACGCATTTCCTTAGCCGCCTGAAAAGATGAAAGATTTGCCGTGAATTGGTTTCTGATGGTAAAAGGAAAACTCAACATGCCGTTCACACTTTCTTGCAAATGTCCTCTGGAGCTGGCTTGCTCAAACAAAATCCCAATCGACCCCTGGACATCGGGATAAGTGGATCCCTTTCCGTAATAATAATCATCATAACTCTCCTGATTGAAATAAAGAGAGCCTATCTCATCAAAAGCTTTCGCATGATAGGCACCGATTTTCTTGGTCAACTCAAAGTTTTTCTCCGGGGTAAGAGGGTGCATTCTTGAAGGCACTCCCGGCTGAAAAAAGAATGTGCTGTTGGTACCCATTTCATGGAAATCCAAGTGAATATTCGGAAGCCATTCCTGAAAAACACGTACTCTGTTTCTAGACTCCGGATGCTGAACAGGCAGCCAATCTCTGTTTAAATCAAACCAGTAATGGTTTGTCCGCCCTCTTGGCCATGCTTCGCTAAATTCCAAATTATTTGGATCGCCATTCATATTATATGATTTATGCGTATTGACCCAAGAGGCGAAGCGGTTCAGTCCATCAGGATTGAGCGCCGGATCGAGGAGCAAAACCATGCTTTCCAAATCTCCTGCTATTTCCTGTGCGGCGGCAAAGTGATAGGCCGCAAGAAGAGCGGCATTTGCACCGCTTGGCTCATTTCCATGCACAGAATAGCCCATAAACATCACAATAGGCATATTTGCTATATCCACCGAGGCATTAGCATCCCTGAGCTTCATTCTTTCCCCTTTGATCTGGTCGATCTTTGCGAGATTAGCGGGAGAAGAAATCGTCAAGAGCACTTGTGGCCTTCTCTCGTACGTTCTTCCAAATTCTTCGAAAGTCACCCGGTCTGAAGCTTCCGCCACAGCTTTCATATACATCACAAGCTGGTCATGGCTTACATGCCATTCTCCCACATCATATCCCAGAACTTCCTTGGGAGTCGGAATCGATTCATCATAAGTATATCCCTTGGGCAGATAATAACTCATATCCACTTGAGCATAGCTCAGAAGTGCAAAAACGGATAAAAGCAGCGAAAGCAGGCTTTTTTTCATAGAGATCGGGGGGTTAACTTTTGGCTAAATTCCTATTTTACTTAAGTAAAAAAAGCTATTTTGGTTCAATGGTTAAAATAATTGAAGAACACACATCGATTTAATAGCTCTTGGAAACGGGTAAATGCTCTGGCAAATTCCATTCCTTTAATGCCCAATCCTTGTAGGATTTTGGGTTAATGCGCTTTTCGATGTTTTAACTTCAGTATTTAGAGCGGCACAAAGCACCTGATTTTGGGAAAAAATACAAAAACCACATACACCTCATAATATGTTCGGACTTGGAATTATAGGCTTGGCTATTTATGCCTTTACGATTTACGACGTGATCAGCAGCAACTTTGCCAATCAAAACGATAAGCTAATTTGGGTACTTATTGTAGTGTTGGTTCCACTTCTCGGAACTGTACTTTGGTTTTTGATCGGTAGAGGGAAGAGGATTTAACGCAATAACTAAATTGTGATTCATTTTAAATATCAATTGAAATCAAATTGGTAAACTATCCGTTCAATTGAAATAAAAAGCAAAAACTATGATAACGGTTATCAAAAAGGGGTCAGATAAAAAAGAGGTGGAAAAAGCACTATCAAAAGCTAAAAGCAAGAAAAACTTTGATGCTAATAAATATTGTGGAACCCTAACATTAAAGAAAGACCCATTAATCATTCAAAAGAAGATGAGAAATGAATGGGAATAGTCTACTTCTTGACACCAATATTATTCTTTACTTATTATCAGGAGATCGAACTATAGCCAATTTTTTGAACCATAAAACTGTCTTTGTTTCGTTTGTTACTGAACTAGAATTACTAGGATATGAAGGGCTAGAACCGGAGGGAAAGTTGATCGTTGAAAATTTATTGGAAGATTCTACTATCATTGACATCAATTCAGAGATAAAGAAAGTTGTGATTGAATTGCGAAAAGCGCACAAAATAAAGTTACCCGATGCAATAATTGCCGCCACAGCTTTTTACCTAAATATTCCATTGATGACTTCCGATAAAAGACTTTCAAAGCTAAAGGAATTGAACATCCTCCTCTTTGAAAAATAAGACAATTGTTTTTTCTTAATCATTCACGAAACAGTTGACAAGCATCTTTTCAAATGTTCTGATGTGAAATTAGTTAATGTCCAACCCGCTTATATCCATAAATTAATAGAAGGTATTTCGAAGGACAGTTTAGGACTCCATATCGTGATCAAGGAAGAAATTCATAAACTGCTACTCGGCAAAACACCCACTTACTTATTATCTAAATCACTTATGGTAAATATGCTTCAAAGCAGGTACCAAATCAGGACACTCAAAGTCAAAACCGGCTTTTTGGATTTTTTGCGAAGATACACGATTGCCACCAAGTACCATTGCGGCCATTTCCCCCAGCACCAGCCTCAATACAAAGCCCGGCACTCCTATTCCCATGTAAGGTTTTCCCTTGGCTTTGGCTGCAGCTTGTGTTAGTTGTTGGTTAGTTGCCGGATTTGGGCCCACGGCATTGAAAACACCTTGTAGGGTAGTCTTTTCCAAGGCGAATACAAACATCCTTGCCAGATCCTCTATGGCAATCCAGCTCATCCACTGATCACCCTTACCAAGCGGTGCAACAATGGGCGGTTTCATCATTTCTCCAAGGGCTCCACCTTCAGCATCCAGCACTATTCCTATCCGGAGCATCACTGTGCGAAGATGTAGACCTTCCATTCTTTTCACTTCGCTTTCCCAAGCGGAAACAACTTGGGCTAAAAAATCCGACCCGGATTCATGGGTTTCGTCCATCAGCGAAGTCCCTGTATCCAAACCGTAGTAACCTACCGCAGAGGCAGAGATAAAGGCATTTGGCTTTGCAGTAGCTTTCTCCACTGCATTGTATAACAATTCTGTACTCTGAATTCGGGAATCAAGAATAAGTTTCTTTCGTTCATCGGTCCATCGTTTTTCAGCAACTCCGGCACCTGCCAGATGGATAATAGCATCTGCCCACTCCACTGCTTCCGGATCTATGGTTTGTTTATCTACATCCCATAGAAAAGATTTATGCTTCTGCTGAGATCTGCTAAGCCAAGCCACAGAATATCCCTTCAATTCCAGCAGTTGGGTGATTTTGTGGCCAATAAGACCTGAACCTCCGGAAATAAGAATATTTTTCATAGTTGGATGATTTATATTAACATAACCCTAGAATTTCCAAATAAGTTGGCCGTCTACGACAGATATAAGGTTATACATAGCTTATTAAATTCAATATCTATTCCTAATTTGGGCCAACTTATTGAATAATCCGGTTTGAACGTCACTTCTATTTTTCGATACATCATCCTCTGGATCGTTTTAGGCCTTATGGTTGGACTGCTCTCCGGAGCTGCATCTGCCATATTTCTTATTGTATTGAATTGGGCTACCGCTTATCGAGAATCCAACCTTTGGATTATAGCATTACTGCCGGCAGCAGGCCTGGCGATAGGCTGGAGCTACTACCGCTATGGCGAAAATTCGGTGAAAGGAAATAATCTTTTGCTTGATGAGCTATACAAAACAGAAAAGCCAATTCCGCTCAGAATGACCCCTCTGGTGCTATTTGGGACGATTATGACCCACTTATTTGGAGGGTCTGCAGGAAGAGAGGGTACCGCTGTGCAGATGGGAGGCTCATTGGCTGATCAACTTACCAAGCATTTTCACCTTGATTCCGAGAACCGTAGAATTATTTTGATCGCAGGAGTTGCCGGAGGATTTGCATCGGTATTTGGGACACCTCTCGCGGGAGCAATATTTGCATTAGAATGGATGCATCACAGGAAAATCCGTTGGAAATCCTTCTTTCCGGCCTTTTGGACGGCATTTGTAGCAAATTGGGTTTGTGGATTGCTTTTCGGTGTAGGGCATACCCATTATTTAGTGGATTTTATTCCCCCACATACATTGGTCAACTTACTTTGGATCATTCCTGCGGGAATAGCCTTTGGATTGGCTGCGAGATTATTTGCCCAAGCTACTCATTTTTTTTCTCATCAATTTTCCAATTACATCTCCTACCCACCGCTTCGTCCGGTCATTGGCGGACTGTTGATTGCAGGGTTTGTATATATTTCGGACAATACCACCTACATAGGTTTAGGTATTCCGAGGATAGTAGAGGCATTTGAAACACCCCTTCCATGGTACGACTGGCTGGCGAAAACAGGTCTGACAAGTTTTACTTTGGGAGCAGGATTCAAGGGTGGTGAGGTTACTCCTCTATTCTTCACGGGAGCCACGCTGGGCAATGCATTATCCACTTGGATTCCTCTTCCGCTGGCTCTTCTTGCAGGAATGGGTTTTGTAGGGGTTTTTTCGGGGGCTACCAATACCCCGATGGCATGTACCATAATGGGAATGGAGCTGTTTGGCTACGAAAGCGGAATATTTCTAGGTATTGCCTGCCTGATCGCTTACCTTTTCAGCGGAAAATCAAGTATCTATTCTTCTCAAAATTTGGATAAGAAACCCCATTTTTACCCTGAAGAAGGGATGTTTACCTCCTTGCGAAATAAGTTTCCCAAGCATGATTGATGTTTCTTCAAAGCCTTTTGCTCACGTATGAACTTCAAGCTGAAAATCTTTTCCAACCCTGATCGAAATATCATCTTTTTGAAAAAGGTGGTTAAAATTCAAGAGAAAGTAGTTCAGATTAGCAGTTTTCTCGCTTTTGGAATATTACTTTTTCATTTGGGCTATTCTATAGATCCCCAAGACCAAGTTGCTACTTCTATGCTCTTTAATACTTTCCTGATGTTAATTGGGATGGGTTATTTCATGAGAGTATTGTTAATGGAGAAATCCTTTATTCCTGCGCGGGTAATCCTTGAATTGCTTCTCTCGGCGGTATTGATCTGCACGGCATTAATTCGGTGGAATGTGTTGGGAGATGAACCGACTCAGCTGATTTTAGAGTTTACGGGCAATTACCATCTTGTCAATGGCTTGGTGATCATTCTCTTTTTTATAGAACTCAGCAAGTTCAGCCTTACCGTAAATGAGCTCAAACTCAGTCCTTCTCTGGTATTTATCCTTTCTTTTATTCTGCTAATCCTAGTTGGGGCAGGACTTCTTAGTTTGCCTGAGGCCAGTACTGCCCACATTAGCTTCATAGATGCCCTATTTACTTCCACTTCTGCAGTGTGCGTTACAGGCCTGATCGTCTTGGATACAGCCAAGGATTTTACCTTTTTTGGCCAAGTAGTCATTATGATTCTGTTCCAAATCGGTGGGCTCGGAATTATGGTTTTCACGAGTTTCTTTGGCTTTTTCTTTAAAGGTATCTATTCCATAGAAAACAGGCTTTTTATCCGGGATTACATCAACGAAAACAATGTAAATGAGATCTACACCACACTATTTAAGATCATCTCATTTACGGTTCTGGTGGAAGGAGTTTGTGCATTTATGGTTTACCACTTTACCGATGCGGCACAATTTGCCGGTAGAGGGGATCACTTCTTCTTTTCTCTTTTCCATGCAATTTCAGCTTTTTGCAACGCAGGTTTTTCTACGCTGAGCAGCGGCTTATACGAAGAAGGGTTTCGGGAAGCTTACCATATGCATCTAGCTATTGCATTTGCTATTGTGCTGGGTGGAATCGGCTTTCCTGTGGTTCTAAATTATTATTCCTACCTGAAGCATGTGATCGTCGGAAGTGGAAAACGCATGCTAGGCATAGAAAAATACCGGCACAGCCCGAGAGTCTCCAGTGTCAACACCCGGCTGGTAGTCTATACCACAGGAATTCTACTTATAATCGGAATGGTCGTGTATGCGATCGCTGAGCAAGACGCTACGCTAAAAGGGCTTAGTCCCTACGGCAAGTTTGTCACCACTGTTTTCGGTGCGGTGACACCCAGAACTGCAGGATTCAACACGGTGGATATGCGGGAATTAGCCGTTCCTACCATCTTGGTTTACCTTTTTCTGATGTGGATAGGAGCATCTCCGGGATCTACGGGAGGCGGACTGAAGACCAGTACTTTTGCGGTGGCCATGCTCAACACATTTAGCATTGCTTCGGGCAAAACCAGAGTAGAGGTATTCAGAAGGCAACTAACGAATGAAACGCTTAAAAAAGCATTTGCAGTAATTTCCCTTTCTGTACTGGTGATTGGAATTGGGGTTTTTCTGCTAATGATTTTTAACCCTGAGCTTGCTTTGATGGACGTGGCTTTTGAAGTGTTCAGTGCATTTTCCACCGTTGGTCTTTCATTGGGAATCACTTCCCAATTAAGTATGGGGAGCAAAATAGTATTGATGGCAATAATGCTGATAGGAAGAGTGGGAACTTTAACTATGCTGGTGGCAATCGTCCGGAAAATCGGTGAGCAGCGGTATAAATATCCCGAAGAAACCGTA
Source organism: Algoriphagus sp. 4150 (assembly GCF_031457395.1). Lineage (NCBI taxonomy): Bacteria > Pseudomonadati > Bacteroidota > Cytophagia > Cytophagales > Cyclobacteriaceae > Algoriphagus > Algoriphagus sp. 4150. The sequence goes on along the minus strand of NZ_JAVDWS010000002.1, from coordinate 144,865 downwards.
TTTATAACTTAATCCAACTACCCAGTACTAGTGCATTCTTGATAAATTCAATCAAGGATAACTTTCATAAGGGTATCAAAATTTAGTGATACACATATGAAATCGAGCATGTCGAAGACGACACACACTGGAATGATTATAAGCCATGCGAGATTCTCCCGAATCAAGTTCGGGACAGGCTATCTGACCACTGAAAATCAAATTATAAACAGATGAAATATATAATTGTAGGTATAGGCAACTTTGGAGGCTATCTGGCAAAGCGGCTGACGAATCTTGGACACGAAGTAATCGGCGTGGATTCCAACAATAGCAGAATAGAAATGATCAAAGAAAGCATCACTCATTCTATCGTAATGGATGCTACAGATCAGGCAGCGGTAAAAAATTTACCGCTGAAGGATACCGACATTGTTATTATAGCCATAGGAGAGGATATTGGAGCTTCCATCATGAGCACCGCTATTTTCAAGCAACTGAAATGCAAACGTATAATTGCCCGTGCTATCAATGATCTTCACGAAACCGTCATTCAGGCAATCGGGGTAGACGAAATTATACATCCCGAGGAAGAAACTGCAGATCGCCTATCGAAGCGATTGGAAATGAAAGGGGTCCTGGATTCTCTGGAGATTTCGGATGAATACAATATAGTGGAAGTGAAAGTACCACCCAGATATGTAGGAATATCTGTCGCAGAAGCCGATATCCGAAAAGAATTTTACCTCAATATTCTCACAGTAATCAAGATAGAACAAAAGAAGAATCTTCTCGGAATAAATACTCCTCACAAAAATGTGATCGGAGTGGTGACCCCTGAATTTAAGTTCGAAGCGGAAGATATTTTACTTCTTTTTGGGAAAATAAAAAACATACAACAGTTCTTGGCGCTTGGGGATTAGTTTAGCTTTTCCCCGCAAAACTTACAATACTCGTCCCATTTATCCAGACCGGAATGTTTGCAGGCTGGACAGCTGACTTGATTTCTTTTCTCCATCCTTCTTTTCTCTGCAGCCATCTCTGAGGAAACTATCCCGGTAGGCACGGCTATGATGGCGTAGCCAAGCAGCATGATAAGGGAGGCTACGAATTGGCCAATCGTAGTCTGGGGAGTAATATCACCAAAACCTACGGTAGTCAAAGTCACAATAGCCCAATACATTCCCATAGGAATACTATCAAAACCATGCTCCGGTCCTTCTATGATAAACATCAACGTGCCCATGATGAGTACTATGGTCAGGACAAAGCCTATGAAGATCATTATTTTATGAGAGCTCGCCTTTAGGGATTTGGTCAGAGATTCTGCCTCTGCGACATACCTCCCAAGTTTTAAAATCCGAATCACCCGCAACAATCTCAAAGCTCTGATCACCGTAAGCAACTGGGAATTTACAATGAGAATACTCAAAAAGGCGGGTAAAATAGCCAATAGATCCACCATCCCAAAGAAGCTGAATATATATCCTCTTGGGTTGCGGGAGAGCCATATCCTTAAGCCATATTCTATCGTGAACAGGATAGTAAACAGCCATTCCAGCAAAAGAAATAATCTACCGTGCTGCAAGTGAAGACTAGCCACAGAATCCAAAATAGCCACCAGAATACTGCCAAAAATCAGGAACAGCAGCACGATGTCGAATGTCTTGGAAGCCCAATCGTCTGACTCAAAAACTATATGAGCTAATCGCTTTTTAGTGATTTTCATAGAGGAATTTAGAAAAATTTAACAGCCAAAACCAAGCTAATCCAAGTAATAAATCCGCTTCACACGGGTGCTTATATTCGTCAATAATTCATAAGGGATGGTCCCTATCTGATCCGCCAGTTCTTTCAAAGATATTTTTTCTCCATAGATAATGGCATCATCCCCAACTTTTACATCCATCCCGGTGACATCTACCATGCACATATCCATACAGACATTTCCGATGATGGCCGCTTTCCGGTCATTGATCAGCACGTAGCCTTTACCATTGCTGAATCTCCGGTCGTAACCATCTGCATACCCGATGGCAAGTGTGGCGATTTTGCCGCCGGAAGGCAGAACGCCTTTCCGTGAATAGCCAATGGTCTCTCCCGGAGTAAGTTCTTTGATCTGAGAAATAGTAGTTTTGAGGGTACTGATAGCCCGAAGAGCCGACTCATGCTTGCCGGTCACCTCTATTCCATATAGCCCAATACCCAATCTTATCATGTCAAACTGAAATTCAGGAAAGGCAACTATTCCTGCTGAATTGAGCGCATGGATCAGGGGTTTATATGAAAGAACATCGAGCACTTCATTTTTCATTTCTTCGAAATCCGCCAATTGGGTCAAAGAGAAATTTCTGTGAATTTCCTCATCTGCACCGACTAGATGTGTATAAATGGAAGCAATTTCCAACTGTGGACTGGACTCAATCAAATTTGCTAAGGTGCTTAGCTGTTTCTTCTCAAAACCCAATCTGTGCATTCCGGTGTCCAGATCGAGATGTATTTTCATCGTCTTATTGTGCACACTGCACCAAGAAGCAAGGCTTTCGAAAAACTCAGGGCTGAAAACCACCGGCTCCAAATCAAACTTACTGCAAAGCCCAAAGGATTCCTGCATCGTATTGAGCACCATAATTGGGAGTTTGATCCCCTGCTTACGCAATGCAACTCCTTCATCAGAAAAAGCAACACCGAGATAATTTGCCCCCATCGTCTGGATTTGATTGGCGATCTCTACCGCACCTCCACCATAAGCAAAAGCCTTCACCATTACCATTACTTTCGTAGATGGAGAAATAAGCTTTTTGTAGAAGTTGTAATTATGTGTGAGTGCATTTAGGTTGATTTCCAGCGTAGTGCCATGAATTCTCTGCTGGAGCTTATTTACAACTCCTTCGAAGCCAAAAACCCTCGCCCCCGTCACTAGGATCAGGTCATTCTGAAAAGTCTCAGGATCAAGACTAGTCATAAGCTCCGCTGTCGAACTGAATCCTCTGAAAGTTTCCGGAAACACTTTTTCCAAAAAGAAAATCTCACTGCCTACACCATACAGCTGATCAAACTCATATTTCCGGATCAACTCAGCCACTTCGCCATATATTTTCTCCGGGGAGCCCTGCTGTAGCAAATCAGACAAAATGAGAATTTTTCTCCGCTTAGGACGCTGCTGCTGCATAAAGTCCAGCGCTACCTTCAATCCCGCCAAATCATTATTGTAGGTATCGTCTATCAGCAGCGAATCATTTACCCCAGGCTTCAGTGTCAACCGCATATCCACGGATTTCAGATGTGAAACCCCTTCCTGAATAGCTTCTGCACTTTGCCCCAATGTCATCGCCGTGACGATCACGTGCGTAATATTTTCCAGAGAAGCCACATCTGTAAATGGCACCTGAAATGTATGGGTACTCAGATCCGATTTCATCAAGATCAAGCGTGCCCCATATGATTTCACTTTCACGGATCTGGTAAATTCGGATCCCGCACTATCCGACCAGCCTATTAGTTTCTCAGCAGGAAACATAGCTTCAATTTGCCCAGAAACTTCTTGCTGATCCCGGCAGTATACCAAGTAATCCGAATCCAAAAAAAGGGAAAGCTTCTCTCGGAGCTTGGCTTCCGGACTTTCAAATCCTTCTTGATGTGCTGTCCCAAGATTTGTGAAGATCCCAAGATTCGGCTTGATCATTTCTTCCAACACTGCCATTTCTCCTGCTTTGGAGATTCCTGCTTCGAGAATGGCCACCTGATGATAGGGCTCCATTCCAAATATCGAAAGAGGGACACCCACCTGAGAATTATAACTTTTCGGGCTTTTGGCCACGGCATATTTCTGTCCCAAAATCTGCCCCAGCCATTCCTTCACAATCGTTTTTCCATTGCTTCCCGCAATGCTTACAACAGGGTTGGAAAATAATGCCCGCTGATACTGGGCCAGCAGCTGCAACGCTCTCCGTGTATCTGAAACTTTGATAAAACAACCCTCAGAAAACTCCAACTCATCAAAATCAATATGGACCAAGAAGGTCCGAACTCCCAATTCTATCAGCTGGGGAATAAAATCCTGACCATCAGCTTTTGCCCCTTTTAGGGCGACAAATAGTGTTCTCTCCGGATGAAGAACCTGTCTGGAATCAATGGCAATTTGAGAAATAAGCAACTCGTCATTTCCATTGCTAATGGTTCCCTGAGTGATTTGCGCGATTTGGGTTTGACTAATTTCCTGAAACATCCTCCTTTGGTTTTTTTGTCTTTTTCTTAAAAAACACCTGCTTCACCCATCGAGGCAAGAAAAACGCTCCCAAAATCAAATACGGATAGTAGGATAAAAGTCTCCATACAATACTGGTAACGAACGTATAGTTTGTTAAGAATTGAGTGAAAAACTGTGCGAAGAAAAACTCGGCCGTCCCGCTACTTCCCGGTGTAGGTGAGATCATCATCACGATCCACATGATCACCTGTCTGGCAAAAATGATGATATGCTCGTTGATATTCAATGGGACAAATGCCGATATCAAAGCATTCAGCATAAGGTATCTGGAACTCCAAATAAAGATTGTTGCCACAATAATCGGCAACCAATAATTCCATCTTTTGCCGGAAAGCTCCCTAGATGCTTCAATGATCTGGTTACCATATTCCTGCGCTTCGTGTTTCCACTTTCGGAGCCACTTGATCGAAAAAATCTTGATCAAAACCCACTTAAAAACCCTTGGCCTATAGAATAACGCAGCAGCCATCACTATGCTGTAAACTGCGTACAGGGAATATGAAATCCAGAAAATGGCTTCCATACTATTCTGAAGTTGCATCTCCAGCATTTTACTTTGCGGAAAAATATTCCCCTGGGCAAAAAAGAGGATAATCGGCGCACCTATCACGAAGAACAGGTTGTCCAGAATCGCTGTCACCATCACATATGCTATAGCTCTCCCAAGTTTGATCCCTTCTTTGTTCAATATGAAAATAGCAACTGGTGTGCCTCCCACTACTGAGGGTGTGACAGCAGACGCAAACTCCCATAGGATAATGACATAGATCGATCTCTTCCAGGTAAGTGTCCGTTGGGAGATTTCCCTGATTCGGTAGACATACCCTACATCTCTAAAGAATATCACCATAATGGCAACAATTATCCAAGGTATAGAAGCATCGAAAACCCCTTTTAGCGTATTTGCATTAACAGAAGGGTCGAAATAAAACATACCGAAAACAATGGCCAAGCCAATGATTACTGGAACCCAGATTTTATTCGGATTGAGAGTCTGAAAAATCTTCTTATTGTCCAATTTCATGTGTTACAATTGATTTTTTATGGCCACATGGAATCTCGCAAGATCGATCATCATCACACTATATACCGCCTTAGACATGCTCGATTTCATACGCTATGTAGCAACTATCGGCTCAGTCTTTTCCACCCAGAAGTTATTGAAACCATCACCTATGACGATCGTAACCAAGGAAAGTTGAAGTAATTCTAAAATTGCCAGAAAGGTATAAATCACAAAGATTTTATCGGGTTTGTAGCTGATGAATTCAGCGAATGGTACTTTTTTCTTGAAACTGATTTTCTCTAAGACGAAATCTTTTTGTTGGGCGATAGTATATGGATACTGAATTACGGTATGTTTTGTTTCATCCACCCGTGAGGCCATTTTGGCCATAGTCCGCTGGAAGACTTTCAGCAATTTGTACAAATCCATATCCTGCATTTCTGCATCCACATCATCCACTTTGCTCAGCATCTTTAATTCTGCCGCTATATTTCCACGCTTTTGCTTGGATAGCTCTCCCTCCTCCATGGAAGCCAGCTCCTCGATGACGGATTTGTACTTTTTGTATTCCAGTAGATTTCTGATCAATTCCTCGCGGGGATCTATTTCTTCACCTGCTTCATTCAGCTCAGGTCTGGGCAATAGCATCCGTGACTTGATCTTCATGAGCGTGGCCGCAAAGAGGATAAAATCACTTGCTACTTCCATTTCCATTTGCTCCATCTGATGGACATAATCCAGAAAGTCATTGGTAATCTTGGAAATAGGAATGTCATAAATATCCAGTTCATCGCGCTCGATGAAAAAGAGCATCAGGTCAAAAGGACCTTCGAAGAGTGGTAATTTGATTTCGAAACTCAAAGGATATTTAAATTATTGGTTAATTTTGCCACCTTGTAGCCAAAGATATTCAATTAAGCTAAATTAATTGAAAACGGCCGGAGAAAGAGGCAATCGCCTTTTATCCAAATTTACTTGATTGGAAAAACAAAGAAGCATAATTGTTGTTATTCTAATTTGAACATATTACCGCTGTGAAATGCTGATTGAACCAGGAGAATTATTAGCTCAAATAAATAACCCCGCAGACCTTAAGAAGTTTCCGAAGGAAAAGCTGGTTCAAATCTGTGATGAACTTCGTCAGTACATTATCGATAATGTATCTGTCTATGGCGGTCATTTCAGTGCTAACCTTGGGGTAATCGAACTTACTGTAGCACTTCACTATGTCCTCAATACCCCCGAAGATCAATTAGTGTGGGATGTAGGACATCAGGCTTACGGCCATAAAATTCTTACCGAAAGAAGAGCGCATTTTCATACCAACCGTCTTTACGGTGGAATTTCCGGTTTCCCAAAACGAAAAGAAAGCGAATACGATACATTCGGAGTGGGTCACTCCAGCACATCAATTTCTGCAGCTTTGGGAATGGCTGTAGCTTCGCAATACAGAGGCCTTACTAAAAAACAGCACGTCGCCGTGATCGGTGATGGCTCCATGACAGGCGGGATGGCTTTTGAAGCCATGAACCATGCGGGGGTAAGTGATACCAACTTGCTGATCATTCTGAATGACAACTGTATGGCTATCGACCCAAATGTCGGTGCGCTTAAAGATTATCTCACAGATATTACTACTTCCAAAACCTACAATAAGGCTAAGGATGAGATATGGAAAATTTTAGGGAAGCTGAGCAAATTCGGAACAAGCGCTCAGGATGTGATCTCCAAAGTAGAGGGGGGAATTAAATCCGCCTTGTTGAATCAAAGCAACCTTTTCGAATCATTAAATCTCCGATACTTCGGCCCGGTGGACGGGCATGATGTCAACCATTTGGCAGAAGTACTGAAAGACCTAAAAGATATCCCGGGTCCCAAAATCCTCCATTGCATCACAATGAAAGGAAAAGGATACGGTCCTGCAGAAAAAGGAAATCAAACGACTTGGCATGCACCGGGGACATTTGATAAGGTAACCGGAGAAATATATAAAACGACCCCAAGCACTCCTCAGGCTCCCAAGTATCAGGATGTCTTCGGACATACGTTGGTGGAATTGGCCGAGCTAGACAATAGAATCATGGGTGTGACTCCGGCCATGCCGTCCGGTTCTTCTCTGAATATCATGATGAAAGCGATGCCAACCCGGGCATTTGACGTGGGAATCGCAGAGCAGCATGCAGTGACTTTCTCTGCAGGTCTAGCCACGCAAGGACTCGTCCCTTTCTGTAATATCTACTCTACCTTTATGCAGCGTGCTTACGATCAGGTATTGCACGATGTCTGTCTCCAAAATCTACCCGTAGTCTTCTGCTTGGATAGAGCAGGGTTTGCAGGGGCGGATGGTCCTACGCACCACGGGGCGTATGATATTGCTTTCTTCCGATGTATTCCAAATCTGGTTGTCTCGGCACCTATGAACGAGGAAGAACTTCGTAATATGATGTACTCAGCCTCTATTCACAATGGACCGTATTCTATTCGCTACCCTAGGGGAAAAGGCGTGATGCCGGAGTGGAAAACACCTTTTGAGCAAATTCCGGTAGGCCAGGGCCGAATCATAAAAGAAGGCGAAGAAATCGCGATTTTGACGATTGGACACATTGGCAACTATGCAGTAGAAGCCTGCGAAAAACTTGAAAAAGAGGGGCTGAGTCCTGCACAATACGATATGAGATTCGTAAAGCCGCTTGATGGAGAATTGCTTCATGAGATTTTTGGCAAATTCAAAAAGGTAATCACCGTAGAAGACGGCTGCCTGATGGGCGGATTTGGCTCGGCAGTGATCGAGTGGATGATGGATCATGGGTATCAGGCTCAAGTGAAGCGTCTGGGTATTCCCGATGATATCATTGAACACGGTGAGCAGCACGAACTTCACCGCGAATGTGGCTTTGATCCGGATGGGATAGCTGAAGCCGTTAGATCTATGGCCAAGGTTTCCAAAACAGTTTAACACATGTCTGCTATTCATTTTTTTGAAAAGGGCGAAGGTCAGCCTGTAATTTTGATCCATGGATTCTGCGAAATCGGTGAGATGTGGCGTGATTTTGCAGAAGCTCTTTCCTCTGATTTTAGAGTGATTTGCCCCGATCTGCCGGGATGCGGCAATTCTCCGATCCACTCCGATTCCATTACACTGGAAGAAGTCGCAGTCCTTTTACAAGAATGGATGGAAGAAAACGCTATTCATGATCCAATAGTTATTGGCCATTCTCTCGGCGGATATGTGACCCTGGCACTGCTGGAACTAATGGGTTCACAGCTAAAAGGAATCGGGCTTTTTCATTCTACTGCTTTTGCCGATGATGAAGAAAAAAAGGGAATGCGGGACAGAACAGTCATTTTTCTCAATAAACATGGAGTAGAAACCTTTGTAACTTCATTTGTACCTCCCCTTATACCGGAGCATAAGAGAGATGCCTTTCAAGAAGAGATCACAACTGCTATCGATCAGGCCAAGCAGTCTACACTAAAAGGTTTAATTGCCTATACCCTCGCTATGCGGGATAGAAAAGACCGATTTGAAGTATTAGAGAATTATTCGGGTCAAAAACTGATGATAGCCGGCACCTTGGATGGAGCTGTAAAAATCGATGCCAGTCGGGCCCATAAACCGGCAATCACTGACTATTACGAGCTGGAAGGTGTGGGTCATTTGGGAATGATCGAGCAAAAAAATCAGTGTGTTGAGATTTTGAGGGAGTTTTGTAGCAAGGTCGCTGATTCTTAAAGCTTACCCGAATGCAAATTGGGAATCTGGAATCGTTCCAGTAGCCAAATTATATTTTGCCCACACCTCGACAAGCTCGGTGCCCGAAGCTTTTTGTTTTAAGAGGAGGGGAGGAATATGCGGCTGTGCCGCATATTCCTCCCCTCCTGATATAATCCTGAATCCGGTGACCGAGCTTGTCGAGGTCATTTTGTCTTATATATCTTGTGGCAAGAAAGCGGATATGCACATTGGGAAAATAGGGCAGCAATATCCAATTACTTGGAAAACCTCTGTAGAGATAAGTCTGGCTATTTTGTGATTTCAAATTGGGAAGAGATCTGTTGAAAAGGTAAAAAATCAATTACAATTTCAATTTTCTCCATGTGGAGTTTATAAAATTACAATCGCTTAGCCAACACCCCCATCAGCTTCTCCAAATACTCCTGATCCACTGCGTCAAAATCATCCAATTGATCGGAATCCACATCGAGTACCATAGCCACCAATCCACCTTTGAACACCGGAACAACTATCTCGGATTTGGAAGCCGAGCTGCAGGCAATGTGCCCCGGAAAGGCATCAACGTCAGGAACCAAGACCGTTTCCCCTTTCTGCCAAGCGGTACCGCATACTCCTTTGCCCATAGAAATCCTGGTACAGGCGATCGGCCCCTGAAACGGACCCAATACCAATTGATTCTCTTTAGTCAAATAAAAACCAACCCAAAAGAAATCAAAGGCTTCTTTTAACGCAGCAGAGATATTGGCAAGGTTCGCATAAAGATCCGGTTCACCGGAGATCAAAGCTTCGATCTGTGGCAAGATGGCTTCGTATTTTTCAGCTTTTGTCGCCGATTCAGGAATGTAAAGACTTTCAGACATGATGGTAAATTCTTAAGGTATCTTCCAAAATTTCGATGGTCTCGGAAATTGGGGCAGGGGTAACAGGTGCTACTATCCCATTGCCAAACTTAGTACTGCTAGTAAACACCCGTGCTTCGTCCCAAAGTTCGGATACCAAAAATTTATTCAACAAATAGCTTCCTCCTTCTACAATCACACTTTGAATATTCCTGCTGAAAAGATCCTCCAGGATATCCTTGACCTGAAATTCAGGATTCAATTTGACAAACTCCAAAGTCCCTCTGGTTTCAGCTTTCAGGGTATTGTAACAAACAGTTGGCACTGCCTCGTCGAATAATTTGAGTGTATTCGGAAGTTCCAGCTTGCTGTCAACTACCAGTCTGAGCGGATTTTTCCCTACCCAATCCCTTACATTCAACGCCGGATCATCATATTTGGCGGTATTTTTCCCCACCAAAACCGCATCTTCCTCCGCTCTCCATTTATGCACGAGTTGTCTACTGGAAGAATTGGTAATCCATTTGGAAGAGTAATCCCCTCTCGCTATAAAGCCATCCAGTGTCTGTGCCCACTTCAAAATCACATACGGTCGATTCTTCTCTATCTGAGTAAAAAATCGCTTGTTTTGACTTCTTGCCTCTCTTTCCAAAAACCCAGTTACAACTTCGATCCCAGCATCTTTTAAAATCTGAATACCTTTTCCCCCTACCAGAGGATTGGAATCAAATGCGGCAATCACCACTTTCTTCACTTTTTTCTCCACCAAGAGATGGGCACAGGGAGGAGTTTTGCCAAAGTGGGCACAGGGTTCCAATGTCACATATACAGTAGATTCAGCTAACAATTCCTGATTTACTACTGAATTGACGGCATTGACTTCTGCATGTGCTTTGCCATATTCCTGATGGTAGCCTTCTCCTATAATCTTATCTTGATGAACGATCACACAACCAACCATCGGGTTCGGACTTACTTTGCCGCGACCAAACTCCGCCAGCTCAAGAGCTCGTTGCATGTATAGTTCGGGAGAAATCATCAAGGAGCTCTCTTAAGTGTAATTTCATTGAGAACAGAGTCCTTTCTTCTTATGATGTCCATTGAGAAAGCTGTGTCCAGGTAGAGCCCGTCTTTTGCGCTAATCTGCACATTATAAAATCCCTCCGGAACACGAAAAACGTACTTCCCAGAAGCATCTGTATGAGTTGAAAATGTGCCCTTTTCGCCGGTTATAGTTAGGGCAGGATAAAGCGTTAAAGGCTTTAGTACCCCACTCAGCTTCCCTGATCCCACACCTTCAATCAAGGTGAAATATGGATCCAATCCGTAGGTAAGGGGAGATTCGGACACTTGTATGATCGACTTCTCAAGATCCAAATCAAGGATGAGATCGTAGGATATGCCTTGCTCCATAGTGATTGATGTGGGCAACGAAATTTCATTTTCGGATGGATCAGAAAGTTTCAATTCAAACCTTTTATCCTTCAAAAACATAGAATGATTTTCTCCTAAGATGATTTTGGCATTTGTAATCTGTCCGGCAGGCAATTCACTCCTGCCTATCAGTAGCTGATTGCCTCCCACCAGTTCACTCACTTTTATCCGTTTGTTTCCTGATTTATATTCTAAGAAAAAAGTGCGAATTTGGGCTTCCCTCCCTCCTACCAAAATATCTATATCCACTCCTTCAATCTCCACAAATACAGAATCCCATTTGGCAGGAGCGTCTACCAAAATAACATTTAAAAGCGCTTTCGGACTAGAATCCGGATCCTCGCACGATGCGAAGAATAGCACTGAGACAATTGGGATGAAATAAAAGTACAGTTTTTTCACAGGGTAAATTTAGCCCAAAACTTTTCAAAACGGAGATCTGCGTAAGCCTAGTTCAAAAAAAAGGCCAGCCTAAGCTGACCTTTTCCCATGTTATTTTTCGCTCAGTATTACCGGATCTATCGTAGTAATCTTTCCATCCTCCACTACAATTCCTTCCAACACTATGCCTGTATAAGATTCATTTGGCATAAATGTCACTGAATATATACCATCATCCAGTCCTGTGATTTTATAGTTGCCGTCTGCATTGACGAAAGTATTGATAGTTTCATTTCCATCGAAGACAGTAACCTGCACCGGTTGGGCTTCCAACGGTAGTACTTGCCCCATAATACCTGCAGAAACTTCATCCAAATATGCTCTCAAAACAGGCTTCAATAGAATTTGCCCTGAATTTCCAGCCTCTACGATTGATCTCGCCGCGTCAAAGTCAATGATCAAATCATAAGACACTCCTCCCCGGATATCCTCATCGACTTTTATTTTCAACCCGCTTTGTTGTGCACTCGGCGTTTTCATTTCGTGACGTACACCATTTTTGACCACATAATTATTCTCTCCCAAGATCAATCTAAGCTGTTCGATTTCCCCTGCCGAAAAATCCCCTGAACCCAACAATTCACTGTTGCCTCCTGTCAATTCCAGAAGATTTATTGGCTGGCTTTTGTCGTACGTGATTTCTATCCAAGATGACTCATCGTCGTCTTCATGCCTATCATCGTTGATTCCATCTTCATCCACCTTGACTCGAAGAGCGAGTACTTCAATCCAGACTTCATCATAAGAAGCAGGAGCATCTACCAGATAAAAATTTACACGGGCAGAACCCTGGCTTGGATTGTCGTTATCAGAGGAGCAAGCCATTGCTATTAATGCCAGCCCCGTGATCATGAGATAAGTAATTATACTTTTCATAAAATATGTTTGATTTTCTTCACTATACAAAACCAACGACCATGCCAAGTCAAAAAACACAAATAATCAAGTAATGTCTAAAGAGCTTCTTATTTTTGGGGATGATGAAATGGGAGCGCCTCTTATCCAGAGGCAGATTTGGTGACAATCCGGGATTTATACCCACACAAGTGGTCCGAAGTGAGTTTGAAATTGATTACGATCGAATTATTTTTTCGGCACCGTTTCGTAACCTACAAGATAAAACTCAGGTTTTCCCCTTGCCCGAGCAGGCATTCGTGCACACTCGGCTTACCCACAGCCTAGAAGTATCCAGCGTGGGAAGATCTCTGGGAAAAGCAGCAGGAGAAATACTTCTCGAAAAGTACCCCCAACTGACCGGTACAGGCATTACTCCCTTTGAAATCGGGGCTATTGTAGCCGCGGCCGCTCTGACCCATGATATAGGAAATCCACCTTTTGGACATGCGGGAGAAGAAGCTATTTCAGATTTCTTCAAATTCCATCCTTCCGGAAAATGCTGGGAGTCTCATGTCCGAACAGAGCAATTGGCAGACCTTTGCAACTTTGAAGGGAACGCCCAGGGCTTTAGAATGCTTGTTTCTAAGCAATTTGGACTGAAACTAACCTATGCTACCCTCGCGGCATTTAGCAAATATCCGAGACCAAGCATGATTGCGCAGCGTGATATTGCCAGAAGAAGTCAAAAGAAATATGGATTTTTCATAAATCAACTCGCAGATTTTGAGCAGATGGGAGTGGTCTTGGGAATGGAAAAATCCAGTCCGGAATGCTGGTATAGACATCCTTTGGCTTTCTTGGTGGAAGCTGCCGACGATATCTGTTATAGTATTATTGATTTGGAAGACGGATGTACGCTTGGCTTGGTGAGTTTCGAAGAAACAGTGGCTCTTCTCGCCCCTATTTTGAAAGATAAGTTTGATCCCCAAAAACTAAAAGAGCCTAGGACTGCAGCTCAAAATTTAGGTGCACTTCGCGCACTGGCAATAGGACAACTCATCAACGAATGTGTGGAAGAATTCGCCAAATATGAGGAAAGTATGTGCAAAGGGAATTTTGACAAAGCTCTGACAGACATTATTCCTTCGGCCAAAGCCCTACAGAAAATCACGGAAGTTTCTGTGCAAAAAATCTACAGATCCCAGATAGTTTTGGAGAAAGAAGCTGCGGGATTTCAGGTGCTGGAGGGGTTGATGGAGGTCTTTTCCAGAGCACTGTACCATCAGTTTTATAATCCTGAGAAGTTCTCCGGACAAGACAAAAGTATCCTTCGCCTATTGCCGGAAGACTTTCCGATGAAAGGCTGGGGAGCTGAAGTTAATCCTTATCCACTGCTGCGTTGTTTGGTAGATTTTATCTCAGGAATGACAGACAAATATGCGCTGAATCTCTATAGAAGGGTGAAAGGAATCTCATTCCCCGGATCTTAATGTACAGAAGTAATCCACCAAGTATTCCCAAATGGATCTTTAACCCCTCCACTTCGGCCATAGGGTTTGTCTGAAACTTCTAAAACCATCTCGGCTCCCAGCTTCAGTGCAAGCTCAAAAGCGGCATCTGCATCTTTGACATATACAAAAAGACATGCATTCTGGGGTTTGTAATCGGCAGTAGATTCTGCTACCATCACTGTGCTTTCACCGATTTTGATTTCTGCATGCATGATTTTGTGTTCGTCACGCATCTCCTTCATGGCTACCTTGCCATCAAAAACCTGCTCTGCAAACTTGATAAAAGAGGCAGCATCTCTAAGGATCAAATAGGGCATCACAGCCTGATGATTTTCCGGAACTCGGAGGTCTTTGTCCATGGCTTTTATATTTAATGAATTTATTAGAAACTACATTTCTTTGATAATTTGATCAAAGAATATTCCATTCACCACTTGGAAAAGATTATAAGACGGCTTAAATCTTGTTCTTACCTAGCCAAAAAGGCTAAATTATACGTAATTACTGTCTGAAATGAATATTTCCGGTCAAACAAACTCCTGTTATGAAATCGAGCCTGCCTACCGGACAGACAGGCATGATCCCGTAGGTACGGGGATCACACACTGGGATGATTATCCTATATGCGAGATTCTCCCGAATCAAGTTCGGGACAGGCTATCTGACCTCTTAAAACAAAATATAAACAGATGAAAAAGGCACTGATCATCATTTTAAGTGTATTTCTATTTTTGATAGCCGCGGCAGTAGCTGTCCCATTCCTTTTCAAAGACAAAATCGCCGCCCGGATTGACTGGGAAATTGCACAATCTGTGAATGCCAAAGTAATTTATGACATAAATAATGTCAGCTTGAGCCTTTTCAGAAGATTCCCGAATGTTTCCGCAAGAATCAGGGATTTAGATATTGTAGGAAATGCTCCGTTTGAAAAAGACACGCTGGTCTCTCTCCGGGAAATCTCCATAGATTTTAATCTTAAATCTGTCATTTTTGATGAGTACCCCACTTTAACCGGCGTGCATTTGAACGGCGGAAATGTTTACATCAAGGTACTGGAAGATGGCACTGCAAATTACGACATCACCTTCCCATCGGAAGAAGTAGTAGAGGAATCGACAGAGAGCAATTTCCAGATAGGAGTGGAGCAGATAGAAATCAGTAATCTAAACGTCGTTTACGACGATAGACAGCTCAATTATTTCATGGCTTTGGGAGGTATTAATGCAAAAGGATCCGGTGACTTTACTGCCGATGTCTATGATCTTCCAATCGAGCTGGATGCACTGATCGCAGACATTAGCTATGAAGATGTAAGCTACCTTTCCAATAAAACATTCAAAGGGAAAACACTACTGAATATCGATTTGGAAAACATGAAATTTACGCTGGGAGAAGGCGATTTTCAGCTGAATGACTTCCTGTTTGGATTGAATGGCTATCTGGCAATGCCCAGTGATGACATGGAAATGGATATTTCCATTGAAGGGAAAGACAATGAATTCAAAAGTATCCTGTCTTTGGTTCCGGGGATTTACTCAGATAGTTTTTCGAGTTTGAAAACCTCCGGAACGATGGATTTTACAGGAAAAATCAAGGGAATCTATAATGAAGAAAAAGTTCCGTCCTTTGATATTGCCTTGAAAATAGCTGATGGCATGTTCCAATATCCTGACTTGCCAAGGCCTGTGAAAAATGTAAATCTTGACCTTCAGGTCAAAAACGAGACAGACAACATCGCCAATACCTCCGTATCCATTCCTACCTTCAATCTGGACTTCGGCAGCAATCCTATTTCCGGTAAGTTGCATCTTTCAGATTTGGTGAGTTACACTATAGATGCGGCTTTGAAAGGTAAACTCAATCTGGAAGAGCTGACTTCCATTTTTCCGATTGAAGGCATTGCTTTGAAGGGCAATCTGGATGTAGATGCTACCGCAAAGGGTCGCTATGATTCTGCCGCAGGCATTATTCCTGCGATCAACGCAAAGCTGCTGTTGGCTAATGGCTATGCTAAAAGTGCCGATTATCCCGCTCCAATAGAGAAACTTACTGTCAATGCTTCTATTCAAAATCCAAGTGGAAGTATGACGGATTTTCTTGTCGACCTGAGCAGATTCGGATTTGAACTCGAAGGAGAGGCTATCAATGGAACTATGAAAATCCGTGATTTCGACAAGTTAATTTGGGATGGAGAGATCAAAGGCGGGGTAGATCTCAAAAAGATTTTGGCGATTTTCCCTATGAATGACATGAATATGGAAGGCAGAATTCTGGCCGATATCAATACAAAGGGGTCCTATGCAGCTGTACAGGCAGAAAAATACAATCAGCTGGAAACCCGTGGTACGATGGATATCAGCAATTTCAAGTATTCATCCTCAGATGTACCTCAAGGAATTCAGATTGCCAAAGCAAAAGCTGAGTTCACACCGGAACGGATTAATCTCACCGAATTCGATTCCCATATCGGTGAAAGCCCACTGCAAGCTACAGGCTCACTGTCAAATTACATGAACTATTTCTTGGGAGAGAATGGTACGCTCAAGGGACAACTTACCATGAAGAGTAGTAGGTTCAATGTGAACGAATGGATGACAGAGGGCACATCCTCAGATACTACGAGTGCCGGGCTTTCGGTCATAGAGCTTCCCAACAACATAGATTTTGCTATGTCAGTGGCTGCAAATGAAGTTATATATGACAACATGAACCTCAAGGATGTAAAGGGAAATATGTCTTTAAAAGACGGTATTCTTAGCTTTTCCGATGCTTCCATGAAAACGATGGGGGGTACTATCGGATTGGATGGAAAGTATGATCCCCGTGATCTTACTTCTCCGGCTTTCAATTTCAAATTGAAAATAGCTGATCTAAGCATTGCCGAGGCATTCAACTCTTTCAACACCATCAAGGCTTTTGCACCGATAGCTCAAAACTTGACCGGTAAATTCAATTCCAATCTTAGTTTCTCAGGGAAACTAGGACAGGATATGATGCCTTTACTTTCAAGCCTTGATGGGGAAGGTTTGCTAAAAGTCGCCGAAACAGCCCTAAAGGACAGTAAAATCTTAGAAGGAATCACCAGTCTAACCAAACTGAAAGATGGCAATTCTCTTCAGATGAAAAATATTGCTATTCCTATCAGTATTGAGAATGGCGTAATGGACGTAAAGCCCTTTGATGTGAAGCTTTGGGACTATCAGGCCAAAGTGCAGGGAACTGCAGGCTTTGACGGCTCAATAAATTATTTGGTAGATATGCAGATACCCGCTGGCAAATTTGGCTCGCAGGCAAATGCCCTGCTCGCCACAATCTCAGGCAGTTCGATGGATGAAAACACCACCATCCCACTGGCATTGAATCTTTCCGGCACATACAATTCTCCCAAAATTTCCTTGGCCGGTGGCAACAGCATTGAGTCTTTACTGGCCAATGCATTGAAAGCTAGAGTAAGTGGGGAAGCCAATGCTCTTCAAAGTAAGGCTACGGAGCAGTTCAATGCAACTCAGGATAGCGTGAAGCAAGCTCTTAAGGCAAAATCCGAAGTAGCTCAGGACAGTGCCAAAAAAGAGCTTGAGAAGCAGGTAGATGTTGCCAAGGATAAAGCCGTGGACGAGGCAAAGAAATTACTAAAGGGCTTTTTCCCTAAAAGTACTCCTGCAACCAAACCTGATACTTCGGCTGTGAAGAAGGATTAATAAATGTCAGTTCGGGCGAAGTCGAGAACACTAATATTTTTGGCTCGACTCCGCTCAAACTGACAAACGTCTCTTCCTTTCTAAAAATCACGACTAAACCCAATATTGTCAACAACCACCACGCCTGAGGTATTTTGGTCAAAGACAAACTTTATGATTTTGGTCTGAGTAAGGTTAAAACTTGTATTTAATTCAGCAAATTTCCCCAGGTTAAAAGCGAAGGTCTGGAAGACCTTTTCAGAATCATTATGTCCTTTAATGAAATCCGATTTCATAATTACAACGGGTATTTCACGCTGCAAAGGAGAAAATTCGCTTAGCAAAAACGAAATAGATTGTCCTGCTGAATCAATCAGGTGGATAGTAAAGTCCAAAGGTTTCTTTGCTTTCTTTTTCTCAGACTCATTCTTAGTCTTCGCTACATTATTTTCTGGTTCTTCAGTAGAATTTTCCTCCCCGTCTTCGCTTTCCTCTTTGTTAATTTCGTTTGTGCCATTAACCCATTTTCCCGAAGATTTAGGATTGGAGTCTTCGGTTGATTCTGCCATCGAAAACATCAGCACACTCGCTGAATCAAGTAGGAATGCAGAAGGATTCAGGTTTAGACTGTAATTGGCAATCAGAGAATCCGGAACAAAATCTTTTGCTCTATCATCTTTCAAACTATCCGCAACTTCATAATCCCAACCAAGAAAAGCAGCCCGTGAGCCTTTCTTCGCCCATTTCAATTGAATTTCAGATTCTCTCCACACGCTTAAATTTTTGGATAGTATACTTCCCGAATCAGCAGATAGGGTGCTCACATCAAAATCTTCTTCAAAATTTGCGAGTGTTTTCAGATTTGAATCCTCAAACTGGTTTAAGTAAATAGTCTCCGGTAGCCAATTCTTTCCCCTTCTGGCATCCAGAAAAAGTGGCAAATATTCCATTTCCCCCTGTAAGGTAGTTTCCAAAAATGCTGCAATGTAGACTTTGGCAATCTCTCGCTGACTATCCTCATTAAGCTGTTGCTTGAGATTTAAAAGTCCCAAGAATGGATTTCCGGTATCGTTATTCCCCCAAGAAGTATTGAATTGTCCATGATTCGCTCCGTAGACATAGAGTCCGGCTTTGAAGTGATAAGCAGAATCCTGAAAAGTAATCCGCTCATATTGCATGGATCCCATGTATGAAGACACATCAGCATCCTGAGATCCATGGATCACAAAATAATCAATGTTTTTCAGCTTCGTTCTAGTATCACCTGGTTCGTATTGTCCATCCACCGGAGCTATAGCTACGATGGACTTAATATTGAAATTATAATTTAGTCTGACAGTCGCATCATCAGGATAATAGTCCAATTCATTGAGCATGGCCGCATGGACTACAGCTTCCCCACCTCTAGAATGACCGATAAGCGCAATCTTATCTATGTCTATTTTATTAAAGAAAGGATGGTCAGCTTGAGTATTCCAATTGTGCCAAACTTTGAGATGCTCCAAAAGCAGCCAGCCTCTAGCATCGTTCTCCTTTTCCAATCCTCCCTTGATATCTGTCCAGGAACTATTAATGAAATTCTCGTCAACTGACACTAAAATCATTCCTCTGGAAGCAAGCAACTCACCCAAATAATCGTATCCCGGGTCAGAATAATCCTGCATGCTGTGATTGCCATGGACTACAAGTACAAGAGGAAAAGGCCCTTGTCCTTCAGGATACCAAACACGACCGTTTATGGGCAAAGACTTATCATCAAAGCCCCAGTACTTCTCCCTCCACCAGCCAGAAAAACCCTTCCAATTGTCCAAAAAAGCTACTCCGTTTACTGAATCTGTTATAAAATTATCGATTACCTTATCTGCAAATTCCGGTCTGTGCTTATCTTTTCCACTTCCATACGTAATCGTATTAACCCTATATTCTCCAGCTTCTGCAGGGGATTTTCCAAGAATTGGAGGTATTTTATCACTTGATAGCAATGCTGCATTTTCTATAGGATCCACTTCCAAACCCGTGAGTAAATAGTAATAACCTGATATTCCCAATCCGGCAAGTCCAATAAGTAAACCCAATACAGCTACTACTTTTTTGGGGACCCTCAGGACTGAAAAATGTGATTTTCTGAAAGTATAAAATGCTGCTCCCAGTAAAGACGAGATTAGTACAAGTCCAGTTACGAGTACGATTTGTTGGTAAACAATCAAAAACAACAAGGGCACTGACATAATGAATGCTACCCTATAGATTTTTGGAATCAGCGAAATAATCCTAATCAACCATGATCCCAACAATCCCAGCAAAAAGGCTAAAAGAAGAGTGATTAAGCCGAAAAGCAAATACCAGGGATCTCCTATTTCAAAAGCAAATAAAATAGAATTGATAAGAATCAAACAAACAATAAGAACGATCAAACCAATTGCGGCTCCCTTGATGGCCGTATTACCCGGAGCTACAAGCAGAAGTTTTGACCTAATCCAAAGTCCGGCTCTCTTAATCCATTTCTTCATTTTCAAAGAAGTATAGTGATTCGTTCTTATTCCTAAGCTACCTTTTTCCTACTAGAAAAAGGAACCATTTATACTCTTTTCTGCATAGTTTGTACGGAGGTGGGGTTTCTGTTGAACGAAAACTCTTAATTTCTTTGTCTTACAATTGACTTTGGCGGCGATCAAGTACCGGTTGCCCCCAATGAGCTCCTGTTTATTTGTCAGTGTTCATGATGGTGATGCTATCTGGGATGCCATCAATAACGGGATAGAGTGGCAAGTGGCGCTGCTGCCCCTGTATAATATAGCCCTATTTACCTCTAAGGATGATTTTCAGATCCAGATCCTTCTTGTCAAAAGGCTGGTCTTCGGCTGACGGAAAACTACGACTTCCCCCCGGATTGAATATGGAGTATGAAAAAAAACAGGAGCTTTTGGCTCCTGTTAGTAATTTAATCGTTTTTCTTACTTTCTTTCTTTGCGGCTTTTGCCGCCCGCTTTTCCTTTAACGTTTTTGTAGCCTGAGATTTATCATTCTTAGGTTTACCTTCCGGTTGCTTAGCCATAGTTTCATTGATCAAATGATGTAACTGATTCCTGTTAAGTTAACGGGAATTCTCAACGGCTCAATCTAAATGTGCCTAATTATTTTATGGATGAAGAATAGTAATCGGTATTCAGTCACAGCGATCACTGTGCAACTAAGACTGAATACTGTGACTGTCTACTTAGGGCATGCTGAAAAACGCCAGTAATAGGTCAAAATCTATCATATTGAATGATTACCCTATTTTTCATGCGAACGGTTTTTCAGCAAGTGCAAGCTTATTGACCACAATAGGTCTTTATCCATGTATCAGAAAATCCCAAAATCGGGAGTTGCAAGCTAGCCTCAGCCATACCATCTTCTACGTTGGCCTCATTCGAGGTATAAGCATACATCTTCACTCGGCCGCCTTGAATCTGGCATAACTGAGACTTTTTCAGCAATCCCTACTTAAAAGGGATATTTTCCCTGATCGATCATATAATCAGCAATCTGCCTTCTCAGTTCTTTCGTATTGTAAAGCTCTGATTTGGTAAATCTCTTCAAGCCCATCAGCATCACTTTCTGCTCATCTCCTTTGGTGAAGCTCCCTATGGCTTCCTTCGCAGCAGTAGCAATTTTATCAACTGCCTCGGAGAGATAAATCTGCGTCATAGCTATTTGGTTCTTGCAAGCCTCTTCACCTTTCAATGAGACAAGCTTCTCTGTCCGAAGGATAGCTGACTCGCTCGCGTAGATTTCGATCATCACATCAGCAAGATTCATCATGATCTCCTGCTCATCTTCGATCTTGTCCTGAAGTGTCATGGCAGCTTTTCCACCCACCATCAGGAATACTTTCTTCAGTTTTTTCAGCACTTCCTTCTCAGCTGCAAAAAGCTCGGAGGTGTCAATTGTCTCAAAAGACGGCACAGAAGTAAGCTCTTTGGAAACGGCCATTGCAGGATCGAAAATATTGATCTCTCCTTTCATCGCCCGCTTCAATAGCATTCCTACCATCAAAATACGATTGATTTCGTTCGTGCCTTCGTAGATCCTGGAGATCCTGGCATCACGGTAGGCCCGCTCCATAGGTGCGTCTGCCGAATATCCCATACCTCCATAGATCTGAACTCCCTGATCCACTACATAATCCAAGGCTTCAGAGCATTGTACTTTTGCGATCGCACATTCAATGGCAAATGCTTCCACTCCCTTCAATTTTGCCTGACTTGCTTCCATCCCCTCTGCTTCCAAGGCATTGATTTTATTTTCAATATCCTGACCTGCGCGGTAGCAAAGTGCTTCTGAGACATAGGATTTGGTCGCCATCTCAGCCAGTTTGGATTTGATCGCCCCGAAAGAATTGATGCTTACGCCGAATTGCTTACGCTCGGTGGAATACTTGATCGCATTGGTAGTTACTGTCCTCACTCCTCCCAATACGCCGGCACCGAGTTTTACTCTACCGATGTTCAGAATATTCACGGCGATTTTGAATCCATTCTGACGATCAGAAAGCATATTTTCCACAGGAACAGGACAATCGTTGAAAAACACCTGACGGGTGGAAGAGCCTTTGATCCCCATCTTTTTCTCTTCCTCATTCATCGTGATCCCTCCGAAGGACTTCTCTACAATGAATGCTGTCAGATTTTTGTCGTCTTCGATTTTGGCAAAAACAATGAATAAATCCGCAAAACCTGCATTTGAAATCCACATTTTCTGGCCATTGAGAAGGTACGTTTTACCATCTTCAGAAAGCGTGGCTTTGGTTTTACCACTGTTTGCATCCGAACCTGCATCCGGTTCTGTCAGACAATAGCAAGCTGCCCATTCGCCTACGGCAAGTTTTGGCAGATATTTTTTCTTCTGCTCCTCAGTGCCGTAGTACAGGATCGGAAGTGTACCGATCCCTGTATGTGCGCCATAGGTAGTGGAAAATGAGCCTGCTGAGCCAATAATATCTGCGATCAGCATGGAAGTATTAAAACTCATCCCCATTCCTCCATATTCCTCGGGAACTGTAATTCCCAAAAGACCGAGATCTCCGGCTTTTTTGAAAATTCTCGGTATAAGGTCAGGGTCTTTCATACTATCAATCTCCTGCACGTGGGGAGTGATCTCTGTATCAATAAAATCCTGACAGGCTTGAGCCATCATTCGTTGCTCTTCTGTAAATTCTGCGGGGATAAAGATGTCTTGCGCATCTGTCTCCTTGATGAGAAATTCTCCTCCTTGGGTTGATTTTGTTATTGTGGCCATTGTTATTTAGACTTAAGATTATAGACGTAAGACATAAGATTCGACTCGGTTTAGTACTGAGTCCATTTCGTTATTCGAAATTCATCATTCGGAATTCTACTTTTTCAATATCGAATGATGAATGAGAAATAATGAATGTTGAAGTCTCGAAATCGGCTATTTGAGTAGCTCATAGACCCCCGCAACCCCCTGACCACCACCTACGCATGCCGTGACCAGTCCGTACTTCTTGTTCCGACGTCGAAGTTCATTGAAGATCTGAACAGAAAGTTTTGCACCGGTACATCCCAGCGGATGACCTAGGGCAACTGCTCCACCATTTACATTGACAATATCGGGATTGAGGTCCAGCGCTTTGATTACTGATAATCCCTGTGCGGCAAATGCCTCGTTTAGTTCGATCAAATCAATGTCATTCAAACTTAATCCTGCCTGCTTCAGTGCTTTTGGAATCGCCAATTTTGGGCCTATTCCCATAATTCTGGGATTGACTCCGGCAGTACTATAAGACATCATTCTGGCAACCGGCTCAATATTCAATTCCTTCACCATCCGCTCCGACATCACGACTACGAAAGCTGCTCCGTCAGAAGTTTGGGATGAATTTCCGGCCGTGACCTGCCCACCATTTTTGAAAGCCGGTTTCAATCCTGACAGCACTTCCATCGTAGTTCCCTGACGAGGTCCTTCGTCCGTATCCACTACATATTTTCGGGTTTTCTTCTTGCCTTTTTCATCGAGGTAAGTCTCTTCTACTTCCACCGGTACGATCTCCTCTTTGAATTTCCCGGCTGCTATGGCCGCTATGGCTTTCTCATGGGATCTCACCGAAAAAGCATCAGATTCTTCCCGGGTGATACTGTATTCTTTTGCCAACTCTTCAGCCGTCAATCCCATACTGATATAATAGGAAGGATTCTCTTTCGCAATTTTATAATTCAATACAGTCTTATATCCCATCATCGGCACCAGAGACATGGATTCTGTCCCTCCCGCAATGATGCAATCCGCCATTCCGGCCTTTACTTTTCCTACTGCCAATGCAATGGCTTCGATTCCAGAACCGCAATAGCGATTTACGATAAATCCGGGATTTTCAACTCCCAAGGCAAGAAGAGATATCATTCTGCCCATCTGCATTCCCTGTTCCGCCTCCGGAACGGCATTACCCACGATCAGGTCATCCACCATTTTGGTTTCCAATCCTGGCGTATTGGCTACCAGATGCTTGATCACATCCGCCGCCAGATCATCCGGGCGATAAAATCTAAATCCGCCTTTTTTGGCTTTTCCCACCGCCGATCTATATCCATTTACTATATATGCTTCCATGTTATTTTCGAGTTATTTGAGTGTTTGGGTTAATGAAGTATCAAGTATTTAGTACTTAGTATCAAGACTTCGCTTCAATCGAAGTTTTAAGACCCACGATCATACGCTGGACCTCAATAAGATCCTTTTCCATCTCTCGAGCTGATTCGGAATCAAGAATACCAACCCTTTCAGAAATGATCATTTGAGTTTCAAGCTCAAAACTTTCTCCTAAACTGATTTCCAAAGAGTTTACGAATGACTTACTGGATGTCTTGGCACAACCCTCTGCTATATTTGATGGTATAGAGACCCCTGCTCTTCTCATTTGAGAAATCAAACCAAACTTCTCTTCATTTGGGAATGACTTCGTCACTGAATATATTTTTACAGCAAAATCAACCGCCTTCTGCCATACTTTGAGTTCCTTGAAGTTGTGCATAGTTTAAAAGTTAAATCTTAATACTTACTACTGTCTATATTTTACTTGATACTTATGTCTTGATACTTAATACTAATTTCTCAACGGTTTTCCCTTAAATAGAATACTGTGGATTCTCTCCAGTGTTTTCTTCTCTCCCGTCAAACTGAGGAAGGCTTCCCGCTCCAAGTCAAGAAGGTATCGTTCGGAAACTTCTGTAGGTGATGACAGATCACCTCCCGACATTACCCAAGCCAATTTTCTGGCAATTTTCGCATCATGCTCAGAGATATATGCGCCGTACTGCATTCCCGTCACTCCGGCATCAAACAATGCAAGCGACTCTTTACCCAGAACTTTAATATTTGTCTGCTCAATAGGCTGAGTATATCCTGCTTCATGCATCGATAGCACCTTGCTTTTTGCCTCTGCCAATTGCCGCTTACGGTTTAGTGTTATTCCATCTGATTTTCTCAAATAACCCAGATTTCTGGCTTCTTCGGCTGAAGTGGAAACTTTCGCCATGGCAATGTTCATGAAGTATTCCTGCAACTGGTTCAGTTCCACATCCCCTGAAATCAAACTATTGGAAAATCTCAACGTCATCTCCTTGGTACCACCACCGGCAGGAATCAAACCTACCCCAACTTCCACTAGTCCCATGTACAATTCTGCATGAGCCTGTACGTGATCTGAGTGTAGAGAAAGCTCGCATCCACCGCCCAGAGCCATATTATGTGGAGCAACTACTACAGGAACTGAAGAAAAACGTGCCCGCATCATCGTATTCTGAAACTGCGCAATCATTAGGTTGATCTCGTCGAAATCCTGATCTCCTGCAAACATAAACAGCATGGCCAAATTGGCTCCGGCAGAGAAATTTGCTCCTTCATTGCCGATTACCAGACCTTTGTGAGACTTCTCAGCCATACCGATAGCCGTATTGATCCCTTCGATGACTTCAGCTCCCATCGAATTCATCTTGGTATGAAACTCCAGGCCGATCACATCATCGCCCATATCATAGACAGATGCTCCCGGATTGTTCCATAGTTTTTTACCGGCCGATTTCAGTGTGTCCAAAATGATGAACTCCTCCAGACCAGGAATTTCCAGATAGGATTTACTAGGAATGTCATAATAATGCTTTTTACCGTTTTCTACTTTGTAAAAAGACTCATTTCCCGCATCCAGCATCTCATAGACCCAAGCGGCAGGTTTCTCACCGGCTGCTTCCATTTTGTCCACGGTCTCTTTGACACCCAGAACATCCCATGTCTCGAATGGTCCGAGTTCCCAGCCAAAGCCGGCAGATACTGCCTGATCTATTCTATACAGTTCATCAGAAATCTCAGGAATACGATTGGAGCAATATCTAAACAAATCGTAATAAGTCGCACGGTAAAACTCGCCGGCACGATCATCGAAATTCACCAGATATTTGATCCGCTTTCTTAGGTCTTCAAATTCCTTTGCAGCTTCCAAAGCTTTGAATTTTGGCTTTTCTACATCCTTATATTCGAACGTCTCAAAGTCTATTTCCTTCAACTCCTTGGTGCCATCCTTGTGACGGATCATTTTGAAGTAACCCTGCCCTGTCTTATCCCCAAACCACTTATTGGTATGTAAAACCTCTACTATCTTGGGAAGCTTGAA
Source organism: Algoriphagus sp. 4150 (assembly GCF_031457395.1). Classification (NCBI taxonomy): domain Bacteria; kingdom Pseudomonadati; phylum Bacteroidota; class Cytophagia; order Cytophagales; family Cyclobacteriaceae; genus Algoriphagus; species Algoriphagus sp. 4150. Next base: position 118,467 of record NZ_JAVDWS010000002.1, on the reverse strand, counting down.
TTTATCTCTGGATTCATCATCCGGAAGGGCTTTGTAAAGATTATTGGCTACGTTCACGGTAGTATCCAAACCGACCACATCCATAGTCCGGAAGGTCGCGGATTTAGCCCGACCAATCAGCGTTCCGGTCAATTTATCCACTTCAGATACTCCAAGCCCCATTTTCTCAATGGTGTGCATGGCTGAAATAATTGCATAAACACCAATTCTATTTGCGATAAATGCCGGTGTATCCTTACAGAGCACTGTTTCCTTCCCTAGAAATTTATCACCGTAGTCCATCATAAAATCCACAATTTCCGGCTTTGTTTTAGGACCTGGAATAATCTCCAACAGTCTCAGATACCGGGGCGGATTGAAAAAGTGTGTTCCTACAAAATTCTCCTGAAAGTCTTCCGATCTTCCTTCACACATCATATGCATAGGAATTCCAGAAGTATTGGAGGTGATCACTGTGCCCTGTTTTCTATATTTTTCTACTTTTTCAAAAAGACCCTGCTTAATATCCAATCTTTCAACAATTACTTCGATGACCCAATCATAGTCCTTTATCTTGGGAAGGTCATCATCAAAATTTCCTGTGGTGATCCTGGATGCAAAAGCTTTATCATAGATAGCTGAAGGATTTGACTTCAATGTGCTTTGCAAAGCTTCGTTTACTATCCGGTTTCTGACAATAAGGTCATCCTTGGTGAGTCCTTTTTTCTGTTCCTGCTCTGAGAGTTCAAAAGGTACAATGTCCAATAAAAGTACCTGAACGCCAATATTGGCGAAATGACAGGCAATTCTGGATCCCATAACTCCCGAACCTAAAACGGCAACTTTTTTAATGGTTCTGTTCATAATTTTGGGCTTTTAACCTAGTGGCGGTTATTGGTTTATAATTCAAATATTGGTTTGTTGATATCTACTCCCTTATCAATATGCACCTGATCGATGACGAGCTGAATCTTTTCAAATACACTAAAAAAGCTACTGAGATCTTCTTCGCTGATCACCTCACGCACCTGCTCATTGAATTCCCGAATGGTATTTACCGAGATTTCTTTTTTCCTTTTTCCTTCTTCCGTAAGGTAAATCCGCACCGATCTCTTGTCAACCAAATCAGGTTTCTTGAAAATAAGTCCTTTTTCTTCCATCGTCTTCAGCATACGGGTTAGGCTTCTGGTCTCCAAGCCTATTTGCGGTGCAATTTTGGTAGCCGGTGTTCCTTCCTTCGAATTGATGTTGATCAGTACAAAGCCGATGGCAGTAGTGAAACCTTCCGCAGCGGCCTGCTGATTGTACATTCTGGAGATGGCGTGCCAGGCGCTTTTTATATGATAATCAACTGTTTCTTCTCTCTTCATCTCTCCTGATTGCTTCAATTTTAACGATTTCTAATGTACAAAAAATAATGTATGCATGCATACTATATTGGAAAAAAGTTATGCATGCATCACAAATTGACATTTGAGGAAAATTTAATAAAAAGCCAGCCTTGATGATGGAAATGAAAAATAATCCTGTAGAACCAGAATATTTGCAAAAAATGCCTCCTTTGACAATAGGATTTACTAATGTTAAAAAATTGTAAAGTCATCTAAATCAGGTCGTCATTCCTGATAGATAAGCTCAATTTCAGCTTGGTATTTCTGCAAGATCACTTTTCTCTTTAATTTCATAGTGGGAGTCAATTCTCCCGATTCAATCCCCCAAGGCGCTGTCAATAAGCTAAAACGTTTCACTTGTTCCCATTTCGCAAAGTATTTATTCAGCTGCTCCAGCTCACGGTCATACTTTTCGATGATTTCAGGCTTCTCGATCATCTCCTTATCAGAGGTGTAGGGGATTCCTTTATGCTTACAATAGTCTTTTAACCCTTCAAAAGCTGGGACAATAAGTGCCGCCGGAAAATTTCTGTTTTCGCCCACTACCATCAGCTGATCAATCAGTGTAGATTCCTTGAATTTATTCTCCATCAGCTGTGGTGCGATGTACTTCCCTCCGGAGGTTTTGAACATCTCTTTTTTACGATCTGTGATCTTTAAGAATTCTCCGTCAAGCTCTCCAATGTCCCCTGTATGAAACCAGCCGTTTTTAAGTGCCTCTGCGGTCATTTCAGGCTGTCGGTAGTATCCTTGCATGACATTGGGTCCTTGGACGAGAATTTCGCCGTCTTCAGCTATTTTCACTTTCACATCCTTTACTATTTTTCCCACCCATCCGATTCTCATCTCTTCCCGTGTGCAAATAGAGGCAGACACCACCGGTGAAGTCTCCGTCAGGCCATATCCCTCACATACTTTTATCCCGGCAGCCCAAAAAACCCTGGCCAATCTAGGCTGCAGGGCTGAAGCGCCTGAATTAATCTGGAGAACCTCTCCGCCCAAAGCTTCTCTCCATTTACTAAAGATTAATTTATTGGCGATTTTCAGCTGAAAATCATACCAACCTCCCATTTCCTTGGCAGGATCATACTCCAAGCCCAGCTTCAGTGCCCAAAAGAAAAGTCCTTTCTTAATGCCGGTAAGCTCGTATCCTTTAGCTACTATTTTATCATAAATTTTCTCCAAAAGACGGGGAACAGTATTGAATGCATGTGGTTTGATTTCCTTCATGTTTTCAGCCAGCGTCTCCAAACTCTCGGCATAATAAATAGAAAAACCCAAGTACATAAAGCAAAAAGAACCGGTACGCTCATAAATATGACAAAGAGGAAGAAAACTCAGTACCCTTGATGAACCGGTAGCAGGTGTCATAATGGATGCAATCGATACTACATTTGAAAGAACATTGGTATGGGAAAGCATCACGCCCTTTGGTCGTCCGGTAGTGCCTGAGGTATAAATAATGGTAAACAAATCATACGGCTTAACATCCACTTTCAAAAGCTCAAGCTCTGCAATACTCTCATTTACTCCTTTTGCCAAGAAATCCTCCCAGAAAACAGCTCCATCCAGATGCGAAAAGCTATAGATCGTGCGCTGCCCACAGACCTCTTTTGCTTTATCATAAATGGTCTGGTCACCGACGAAAATCATCTTGACATCAGCATGGTCAAATATGTATTCAAAGTCAGATGAAGTAATGGTGGGGTAAACAGGAACTGAGATGGCACCGATCTGCTGAAGGGCCAAATCGATAAAATTCCATTCAGGACAGTTTTCAGAGATTATCGCAACTTTCTCTCCCTTTTCCAATCCTTCTTTCAAAAACGCCAAACTCAGATTATCGACTATTTCCTTGAGATCTCTTGATGAATAGGCCTTCCACTTCCCGTTCTTTTTTTTGGACAAAGCTATTTCCTTGTCATACGTTGCAATTTGGTACGGAATTAAATCAAAAAGTCTGCTCGGCTTCATAGTTCATCATTTTGGGTGTCTTATAATATTACCAAAATATGAGGCCATTACAAAGAGTTATCCACGCTCTCTTTTTATAATAATTGTAAAATAGATTTTTAAAAAAATTCTTTACTAAGGTTATTAGGACTGTGGATTTGTGGAAAAGAAGGGGGATTAATCTTCTCCACGTTATTCATTGGACTTTACTTGGGTTTCCCACGGGTTATCCCCGTTTTGTCCACATGTAAGTTGTTGTAGATGATTGAAGTAATTCATTTGACTGATTTATGTGGATTCTTGACTACTTATTCACTGTTGGGAAATCAGCTGTGGATAGATTGATTTTGGGGAGTGGATAACTGTTGGCTTTTCCCCAAATAACTTACCGGGAGAAATAGCCGGGTAAAGCTCGGTGTATAAGTAGCGGGTTATCCTTGCCTACCCAGTTTTTATCCACACTTGAATTGGTACTTATCCACGCCTATTCCTGAATGGTTTTTAAGCCGGTTTTTGGAGTAGCTTTTATCTGAAGATCCTCCAAGGTCCAGCCACCTCTGATGGTAATATTTTTACTTGATGTTTCGGGATCGATGTAATGGAACACACGTTCTGCATACCGTCTTTCTCCATAGTTGGCGGGATCCCAGCGATGGTTTCTGTTTGCATCCTCTATTATTCTGATTTGGTAGTTTCCTGCTTCTATTAATCTGAAGGAAAATTTGTTTCCTGTCTCTACGTAGGATTCTCTTTTTATGTCGCCTTTGCTATCGAGCAGCTGGATAATGAAAGGCCCTTCTGCGCCCTGGATTGTTCCGGTAATGGCATCTGCCAGTGTTTCTCTTTTTAGTCTTTTGTAATTGGCTGTGAGTAGACCTTCATTGTACAACCCTTCGATATCCCTAAAGGTAGAATCAGAAGCTTTGAGCGTGAAAGCATCGTAAGGTATGGAGTCCGGTACAGTTAGGGTAATATCGATAATATCTCTTCTTAGTGAGTCTTTGAAGCTTAGCATCTCGGGGGAAATCCTAATCATTGAGGCGGTATCGTAAGCAATATAAAGTGAATCGTAATTGATACTTTTCACAGGTTTGTTGAAGGTTAATTCTATAGGGAGCGTTTGGTAGAAGTTCTTCCCGGAGTTAGGAGTAATGGTCAGTTTTTCCGGTTTTCTGTCGGATTCTTCAAATTTTGCCCAGACTAGGGAATCAATTTGGTATCCCACCGAATCTTTTAAATTGATCTTAAAAGATAGGCTATCAGAAACAGGTGACTCTGAAAATAGAGTGATTCTTTTGTCTCCCATTGTATAGAAAATTTTATTTCCGAGTTTCTCGTTTTCCAGAGAGATGTCAACGGGCATTTTATTTAGGACAATTGTATACTTTGATCCTAATGGTGAAGAACGGAGTAATTTGATGGGATTTTGATCGCCTTTTGATAGGTTGAATTGTATCCCTTCGATGTTTTCGTCGATACTGATGGTGTCTTTGATAAAGTCAAAAGCTTCTGACTTGTATTCTGCTTTAAGGCTATTATTGTCATCCTGCCAAGCATAAGCCAGATATTTGCCTGCTTTAATATTTGAAATGTTGAATCTACCGGCTGAATCCACCTGAGTAAGGTAATATGGTGGCGCTAGGAAGACGTTTGTGGTATCATTCATCGGGTATAAACCGACTATCGCATCTTCCAGTTTGTCCTTTCTTTCAGGGAAGTATAAGTTCACTGAGCCGGAAAATGTGAGACTGTCTATACTTTGGCCTGTTGAAAATACTAGCCTTAGATTTTCCACCGGATTTCCCTCGGACAGATCTTGGATTGACTTTTGGAAGTTGAACACATAGGTTGTACTATCTTCCAATTCCTGGTTTAGCTTGATTACGAGCGTATTCTTCAGAGCAGTGAATAGTACCTCGTCCTTATTTATTCTGGGCGTAATAAGGATATTTTTGTTGGCATTATCCAGCTTGATATATTCGTTGAAAGTGATGGTGATCTCCTCAGGCTTTGTATTCAGACTTTGATCCTTAGGATTCATTTCTGTAACAATCGGGGGATCTTCATCTCTTGGCCCTCCCATTGGTGCGCTTTGCTTGGCACATGAGAAAGCGAATACGCTTATAACTAAAAGGACTATTAGGTTATTTTGTTTCACTTCTTTTTGAAAACGAATAGATTACTAGAATAATTTCCTGCGGCCTTGGCTGCTTCTTTGTTAGATTTTTTTCCTGAAAGAATAGCCTTCCAATATTTCTTTACTATGGATTGTTTTGGATTTGCATATCCTTCGGATAAGAGAGAGACGTAATAGCTGTCAAAAGTCATCGGCAATATTTCCTTTAGCTGTAAATCGAAGATTTCTGCGAAATTTTCAATGGCTTGGAGATTGAAGTGGTAGAGATGTCTTGGTACATCCCAACCTGCCCAATGTTCACCATATTTTATAGCATCGTGACTTTCGGGATTTGGCACAGCAATTAATATGTAACCACTTGATTTTAAGTGTTTTATAAGTTTTTTTACTGTTTTTCTGAGCAAATGAACATGCTCTAATACATGATAGAGTGTTATAATGTCAAAAGAGCTTCCTTTAGGTAGCTCATTGATGGATTCGTATACCTTTCCACTTATTTTTGAGTTAGCTAGCTTTCTGGCTTTTTCATTTGGTTCTATACCTGTTACTTTCCATCCACGGGTATGAGCATGCGCCAATAACTCAGCAGTTCCGCATCCGAAATCCAAATAATTTCCTTTGCGAGGTTTGAGACTGGTTAAATACTTTAGTTTTTGGGATATATTGTATTTTCTTACTTTTTGATAGGCAAGTTGGGTCAGGTTTTTAGCCTTATCATCGTGGGAGAAATATTCGGGGAAATCGTAGTATGGGGCTATTGTATCTTGCTTGGGTCTTGGATTCGTAAATTTTAACCCACAGTTGGTACAGTTGCATAGTATGAAAGACTTCTGGCTTACTGCAAAATCTTTTATTTCTTGATAGTTAAGAAAAAGTCCACTCTTGCAGAGTGGACATTTAGTAAGTCTTTCTAACATTTTATCTTCCAAGGTAGACGGTAATTATAGATAAGTCTGCGGGAGTCACTCCACTGATTCTAGAAGCTTGCCCCATTGTTTCGGGTCTTATCTTATTAAGTTTTTGTTTTCCTTCGGCAGAAAGTGCAGGAATGGATATGTAGTCAAATTTTAACGGAATTTTGAAGTTTTCCATATTACTGAGTTTCTCTACCATTTGCTGTTCTTTCTCTATGTAGCTGTCATACTTGATTTGTATCTCAGCCTGTTCAAGCACATCATTTGAATACTTGGATAGATACTCCCCTATTTCTGTATTGAAACTCTTCAAATGCTCAAGACCTATTTGTGGTCTTTTCAGTAACTTTTCAACTGATATTTTTTCTTTGATTAATGCTGAACCGGATTCTTCGAGGCCTTGATTGACACTTTCGGGACTTACTTTCTTTTGTTTTAGCTCATTGATCAGTTTAGCGGTCTGTTCCTTCTTGATATTCATTTTCTCCAACCGCTCGTCGGAAGCCAAACCGATATCATGTCCTTTCTTGGTCAACCGAAGATCTGCATTATCCTGACGGAGTAGAAGCCTAAACTCAGCCCTGGAAGTGAACATTCTATAGGGCTCTTCAGTACCTTTATTGATCAGGTCGTCTATGAGCACGCCTATATAGGCATCTGATCTTTTTAGTAAGAAAGGATCTTTTTCTTGAACTTTTAGGCTGGCATTGATTCCAGCTACCAATCCTTGTGAAGCTGCTTCCTCATATCCTGTAGTTCCGTTAATTTGGCCTGCGAAATATAAATTCTCCATCAATTGAGTCTCTAATGTGAGTTTCAGCTGAGTTGGTGGAAAGAAATCATATTCTATTGCATAACCGGGGCGAAACATTCTTGCATTCTCAAATCCTGCAATTTTCCTTAATGCTTTATATTGTACATCCTCAGGTAGCGAAGTAGAGAAGCCGTTGATGTACATTTCCACGGTATTCCACCCTTCGGGTTCCACAAATATTTGATGTCTGTCTCTCTCCGCAAACCGATTGATTTTATCTTCAATAGAGGGGCAGTATCTTGGTCCAAGTCCTTGTATCCTTCCATTGAACATGGGTGATCTATCGAATCCTTCTTCCAGACTGGAGTGAACGTCTTTATTTGTATAGGTAATCCAGCAAGTTCTTTGCTCTTTTAGTGTTGAAGTGGCATCAGAATAGCTGAATTTTTCCGGTTTTTCATCGCCATATTGAACTTCCATTTTCGAATAATCCAGACTTCTTCCGTCCACTCTTGGAGGAGTTCCGGTTTTCATTCGACCGGATTCGAAGCCTAATTGTACCAATTGCTCCGTAATTCCTCTGGCTGCAGCCTCTCCGGTTCTTCCTCCTCCAAATTGTTTCTCACCAATATGGATCAGCCCATTTAGAAATGTTCCATTGGTTAATACAACACTTTTAGCTTGTATTTCTAGGCCAATGCTGGTTCTGACACCCTTTAATTCTCCGTTTTTCACCAATAAACCTGTGATCATTTCCTGCCAGAAATCCACATTTGGCGTTTGTTCTAGAGCTAATCGCCACTCTTCTGCGAACTTCATGCGGTCATTTTGGGACCTTGGTGACCACATAGCAGGACCTTTCGACCTGTTAAGCATCCTGAACTGTATCATGGATTTATCAGAGATAATCCCTGACATTCCCCCCAGCGCATCTATTTCTCTTACAATTTGCCCTTTTGCCACCCCTCCCATTGCAGGATTGCATGACATTTGGGCAATGGTGTTCATGTTCATAGTACAAAGCAGTACTTTGGAACCCATCTGTGCCGCAGCATGTGCTGCTTCACAGCCCGCGTGCCCGGCCCCTACTACTATGACATCATATATTGGAAACATTGTTTATTTCTAGTTTACTGTTTCACGTGAAACGTTTGCAAAATTGCCTTTATTGATAAGAACTGTTTCACGTGGAACGTTTAAATCTCATCAAATAAATTTATAGCAAAATCCTCTTTACTTCTCATTAAACTGGCCTCTGTTTTCGACTTGTCTTTGTAGCCAAGCAAGTGAAAAAGGCCATGGCTGATTACTCTGCTAAGTTCTTTTTCCAGCTGTATTTTTAATGTTTCTGCGTTTTCTTTTACCCGCTCTATACTTATGAATACGTCTCCTTCTATGGTGCCTTCTTCATCGGAATTATCGAAAGTGATAATGTCGGTATAAGTGTTGTGGTCCAGATATTCTACGTTGATATTGTGCAGATATTCGTCAGAGCAAAAAACATAATTTAAATCTGCGATTTTATTATCCTCTGCCTGGGCTAGCTGCTTGAGCCAAGCTTTCCTTTTTCTCTTTTCTTTGAGCGAAAATGAAATGTCCTCAGTAAAGAAATTAACAGGCATGGCTTAATTCATGTAGAATGATAAAATCGTCTTTGTGCCGTTTTCTTCAAATTTCACATCATCGGAAAGATGCTTTATCAAGAAAATCCCCCTACCGCCTGTTTTTTCAATATTCTCAGGAGATGTAGGATCCTTAAGCTCATTGTGGTCGAATCCTGCCCCCTCATCTTTAATAGTAAATAAAAGCAGATCTTCTTCAAGTGCTAATTCCAAGTGAACAAGCTTATTTTTGTTGCCTTGATTTCCATGTATGATTGCATTACTGATGCATTCAGTTACTGAAATCATAATGTTACCGTAGATGTCATCATTGATTTCAAATTTTTCACGAGCATTGTCGATAAAACTTTCAATTATTTTTATGTTCTCAAGAAGAGAAGGAATAGAAATTTTTATGCTTTTCATCATAATTTTATGCAATGAGTAATATTTGCTTTTATTCTACTTCTATTAATATCGGACAATGATCGGAATGCATGGCGTCTGTTAATATCACCGAATTTTTTAGACGCTCTTCCATAGAAGTGGTTGCCATGTGATAATCAATTCTCCATCCTAAATTTTTTGCCCGAGAGTTTGCTCTATAACTCCACCAGGTATAATTATCAGGCTGGTCGTTGAATTTTCTGAAACTATCCACAAATCCGGATTCTGTAAATTTATCCATCCAAGCCCGCTCTTCCGGCAAGAATCCTGAAGTGTTCTTATTTGATTTTGGATTATGAATATCTATAGCTTTATGACAAATATTATAATCTCCACTCAATATGAAATTGGGGGTCGTTTGCTTTAGATCTTGTATATAACCAAAGATATCGTCTAAGAATTCGTATTTGAATGTTTGACGAATATCGCCGGTGGTACCTGAAGGGAAATAAGCTGTAAGAAATGAGAAATCTTCAAAATCAACCTGAAGAAGCCTGCCTTCATCATCGTATTTTGAATAATCCATTCCTAGTTTTACCGATTTCGGTTTTATTTTAGTCAAAATCGCTACTCCACTGTACCCCTTTTTAAACGCCGGATACCAATATATTTCGTAGCCTAAATCTTGGAAAATAGTAGCATCTATCTGATCTAAATTGGCTTTAACTTCTTGTAAACCAATTACATCTGGATTTACCTGCTTGAGCCAATCTACAAATCCTTTGTTCATTGCAGCACGGATGCCATTCATGTTATACGATACTATTTTCACGGGTTATTCAATTACTATTTCGTATTCCTTTTCAAAATATTCCAATACCTGAATTTTTAGAAGCTTCTCTTGGTCAAGCAGATCAAAATGCGGAAGTTCCTTTGTCAATTTCCAATGTGGCCAACCATCCTGATCCACATAGTCAAGTTCATAAAATCCATCGTAACTCAAAACTTTGCAAACAGCGATGTGCATCAAGTCTTGCTTTTGCTCTTTGCTGAATATCTTATTTCCTTGGCCAAGTTCTTGAACACCTATAAGAAAGAGTACGCCATTTAAGTCCGCAGGTTTTTTACCTATGGTTTCTTTAAGGCCTTCTAGCAGCTTCGACCAGCGTTTTTCTAATTGAAGATCACGTTTAAACATTGTAATCTACTGATTTTCAAGTATTTCCCAGTATTCTGTAGCTCTTCTCAAATGTGGGATTACTATTGTCCCTCCTATCAAAGTCGCGATCGAGAATACTTCAAATATTTGTTCTTTCGTCAAGCCTGCTTCATGGCATTTTCCTAAGTGATACTTTATACAGTCGTCACACCGTAATACCATAGAACAAGCGAGCCCAATCATTTCCTTAGACTTTATATCTATAGATCCTTCAGCGTATGCATTGGTATCGAGATTAAATATACGCTTGATTACTTTATTGTCTTCAGCCAAAATCTTATCATTCATCTGGCTGCGGTACTCGTTGAATTCCTCTATGAGATTCATTATCTTAACTGTTTAGTAAAGAATTAAGTAGCAAATATACCACTATTTGCCCTTGACAGATAGGAACAAGCCTTTTTCACAATGCGTTTATTTTTTGTAAAAGATTTTTTGGATTTGGTCTTTCCACGCAATTGTCTTTTGTGCGGGACGTCTCTTCACGACCATGAGAAAAATCTATGTGTAATTTGTAAGGGCACTCTCCCTGTTACTAGCTATCATTTAAGGCCAATAGACAATGATTTATGCGAAAAGATAAAAGGACTAAGTACTGTAGGTATGGTGATGGCCTATCTGAAATTTACCAAAGGTGGGCACAGCCAAAAACTTTTACATCAGCTTAAGTACAGAAATAAGCCGCAATTGGCTCAAGAACTGGGGTACTTGTATGGTAAAATTCTAAGTGAACATGGATTTGAAAAATGCTGGGACATCATCGTTCCTGTACCGCTACATTCGCTGAAACAAAGTCGTAGAGGATATAATCAGAGCGAGCAATTCGGAATTGGGCTCAGTGAGGGACTTTCGATGAAATTGGAAAATGGATTAGTCCGTAGGAAATTTACTGAAACACAAACTCAAAAATCCCGATTGGAACGAATGAATAATATGGATGATGTATTTGAAGTTTCTCCTTCCACTTCCCTTGCCAATAAGTCAATAGTGCTTGTAGATGATGTGATGACAACTGGAGCTACCTTGTGTGCTTGTGCCAATGTGCTTTTGGCAAATGGAGCAAAAAATGTAGATTTGGTCACCATCGCAGCAGGAGGATAAAATTATGATTGATATAGAATTATTGAAGTACCCGATAGGTAAATTTCTAAAGCCTGGAAATATTTCGGACCAACATCTGAAAGAAGCTATCGATTACCTCCGTTTATTTCCTAAGTATTTGGAAGATACGGTTGATAAGTTCACAGAGAAGCAGTGGAGCACGCACTATCGCCCAGGAGGCTGGACTGTAAGACAGGTAGTCCATCACCTATCCGACAGTCATATGAATGCTTTGATACGCTTCAAACTGGCTCTAACAGAGCAAAATCCCACCGTCAAGCCTTATGATGAAGCGTCGTGGGCGAGAATGCCTGATTATTCAGTGCCAACTGATACTGCTCTGGCTTTAATAGAAGGAATCCATCTAAAGTGGGTAACTATACTGGAAAGCATGACCTCATCAGATTTTCAGCGAACCTATTTCCATCCGGAACATCAAAGCTCTGTCCCCTTATCCGAGGTAACACTGATGTATCATTGGCATTCCATGCATCATTTGGCACAAATTCAGCATTTGATAATTCGGGAAAAGTGGTAGGTGAATTTAAACCTTCTTTCAGAAAGCCTCATGATTTACTGAATATGGAGAGGATTTTGCCCTGAATGGTATTGTATTAAATGAGCTGACGAAGTCTGAAGATATTGCTCCTATTGTCACCCTGCTTTTTTCTGGCTTAGCTGATTGTGCTACAGGCACTAGTACTGATATTAATGCGGGTCGTATGTACACTGAGAAACGTTTAACATTTTAGGAAATCCCATGCCCCAAAGGCAAAGAACCAACGATAGTCTTTCACCGGAATTAATCAAACTATTGAAGATTTTTGGCTTGATATCTATTGGTTTGGTATTGCTTCTCTCCTTTTTCAATACTAAGCGGGCAAATAATTCAGGCGAAGATCTTAGTTTTCGGATGACTTCTTCGAGCCGTATGTATTTTCTGAATGTACGTGTCATCAACTATGACAGGGAGACCAGATCTGATGCCGGGATGCTTCTTTTTCGTCATGGGAAAAGAGAAGTTTCCAAGAGTAATCCCACACTGGATTTGGTGATCATCCTCAATAATTCTAAAGATGAGGCTTATTTGTATCTAGAGCCTGTAAATGTGGAATGGCCACTGGAAATCAGAGCTTCTTCCGGCGGCACACAGGAGGAATTTCAACTTCAAAACGGTAATAATTCGGAGTTTTTAAGGTATGTGAGACAACTTGAGCCTTGGATAACTAATGAAGCCAAATTTGAAATAAAGCAAAATGCAACCTGGGTTGATCTTTGGAGCAATCCAAAGGAAAAAGAAGCCTTAAAAACTATATTGGAAGATTATTTTAGATTGATAAATAAACAAGGATAATTCTATGGAGAACTTGAGTCCACACTTAGAGTATTTCAGAAAATTGATTGGCCAAAAATTGGATAAAACACCTTCCAAAGCAGGGAACTGGCTGTCAGGAACACTTTTGGAAATTGATAAAGGCTTGATAAAAGTATCTTATACTGTTTTGCCGGCAATGTGCAACCCTGCTAGAATTCTGCATGGTGGGGTAATGTCACTGATGATAGATGATGTGATCGGGATGGGTAATTTTGTGGCAGGATCGGAGTATTTGATGACAAGCGTCAACTTGAATGTTGACTTTTTATCTGCTGCGCAGATCGGCGAGACATTGGAAGTTTCCGCCAAATTAGTCCGCTCGGGTTCTAACCTAAACCATTGGGATGCCGTAATCACTAAGGATTCAGGCAAGCTTGTGGCAAAAGCAAGTTCCAATATGATCAAAACCCATATTAAGCTAAGTGAGCTCAACTTTTAAACATTTATACAATCTAATTTTACACAAATGAAATCGAGCATAATCCAAGAGTCACACACTGGAATTATTATAATGTATGCGAGATTCCATGTGGCCATTGAAAAACAAATTATAATCACATGAAAAAAATCCTTTTAATCGCTTGCTTTAGTATATTTTCTTTAGCTGCTTTTTCGCAAACTACGATTACATTTCACCAAAGTAATCTGCCATTTTTGGGCGTAAATTATCAATTTGGAGAACGGTTTATACCGGAATTCAGAGTGGGAACAGATGCTTTTTTAAGTGATTTGAGCGTAGAATTGGTTGCCAATTACAAGTTCAAAACAACAGATAGATTTGAGTTTTACGGAGGGATAGGGCCGAGAATCGGAGACTTTGATGGGATAGTAGTTCCGGTTGGCTTAAATATCTATCCGTTCGATCAAAAAGATTTCGGATTTCATATAGAAGGAGCGCCGATTATAGGGTTCAGTGACAGTTCTATTTTTCGGGGGTCCTTTGGTCTAAGATACCGATTCAACAAAGACTAGAACTGCTTCAGTTTTACCATCAAATCCCAAACTGCTATCCCCAGCGATACAGAAATATTCAAGGAGTGCTTGGTGCCTAACTGTGGAATTTCCAATACCGCATCGCAGGCATTAAGCACTTCTTCTTCTACTCCAAAAACTTCATTTCCGAATACCAGTGCATATTTTTTTCCTGACTCGGGAATGAAATCATTGAGTTTCACAGAGCGGTCCACCTGCTCCAAAGCGCAGATCTGATAACCTTCCGCTTTGAGTTTTTCTATGGCTATCATGGTATTCAGGCAATATTTCCAGGCTACGGATTCTGTTGCTCCCAACGCAGTTTTCTGAATATCCCGATGGGGAGGAGTGCCTGTAATACCGCAGAGATAAATTTTTTCTATACCGAAAGCATCTCCTGTCCGAAAGGAAGAACCCACATTATTTAAGCTTCGAACATTGTCCAGAACGAGCACAATCGGCGATTTATCCATTTCTTTATACTCTTCCACAGATACTCTTTCGAGCTCTTCCATGCTTAATTTTTTCATCCTTTTTTGTTCTGCTTTATGAATGGCTTATTTTCGACTTTATTCTCCCAGTGAATTTTCGAAATTAAGTATAAAAGTAAGCATACCCCATGAGTAAGTCTAAAGACGGCAAAGAAACGCCCTTAATGAAGCAATACAATGCCATCAAAGCCAAGCATCCCGGTGCGTTATTGCTTTTTCGGGTTGGGGATTTCTATGAAACCTTCGGTGAAGATGCCGTGCGGGCAAGTAAAATTCTGGATATAGTGTTGACCAAACGGGCAAATGGCTCCGCATCACATATTGAGCTAGCAGGATTTCCTCATCATTCATTGGATACGTATTTGCCAAAATTGGTGCGTGCCGGAAATAGAGTGGCTATCTGTGATCAGTTAGAAGATCCCAAGTCCGTAAAAGGCATTGTAAAGCGTGGAGTTACTGAATTGGTGACCCCGGGGCTTTCTTTCAATGATCAAGTGCTCGATACCAAGAAAAACAATTATTTGGCATCTATTTCTTTTGGGAAGGATAAGCATGGAATCGCTTTTCTGGATCTTTCAACAGGGGAATTTATGTGTGCGGAAGGAACTGCATCCTATTTGGAGAAGTTGATTCAAAGCTTTGCTCCTGCAGAAATTATTTTCTCAAAAGCTGCTAAAAAGGCTGCGGTCGATCTGCTCAAGAATGATTTCATCACCTTTCACTGTGAAGATTGGGTCTATCAGTATGATTTCACCTACGAAAAGCTTAAAACACATTTTGGTACAGCAAATCTTAAAGGGTTTGGTGTAGAAGAAATTGAAGCTGGAATTATAGCTGCAGGAGCGATTTTATATTATTTGGAAGAAACGGAGCACAAAGAAATACAGCATATTTCTTCGATTTCGCGGATAGCGGAGGAGAAATATGTGTGGCTGGACAAATTCACCATACGTAACCTAGAACTGGTATTTCCCCAGCATGAAGGCGGTGTGCCCTTAATCAGTATTTTGGATCAGACGGTGACACCGATGGGTTCAAGAATGATGAAAAAGTGGATGGTGCTTCCACTAAAAGAGAAGTCAACCATAAATGAGCGGCTGAATGTCGTGGACTTTTTCTACCAGAATTCAGCGTTGATCGATGAGATGGTTGACCCGCTCAAGCATATCGGTGATTTGGAGCGATTGATTTCCAAAGTAGTGGTAGGGCGGGCAAATCCACGTGAGATCAACCAAATCAAGCGTGCATTGAAGAACACACAGCCGATTAAAGAACTTCTCAAAAACCAGAAGAATCCTACATTACAACGTCTATCGGACCAGCTATATCCATGTGAATTTCTACTTGAGAAGATTGGTAAGGAGCTTAAAGAAGATGCGCCTATGCTTACGCATCAGGGCGGCATTATCAACGATGGGGTGGATGCGGAATTGGATGAATACCGTGGGTTGGCAAATACGGGAAAGGATTTCTTGGTCCAAATCCAGCAGCGGGAAGTTCAAAAAACGGGTATTTCTTCACTTAAAATAGCCTTTAATAAGGTTTTCGGGTATTATCTTGAGGTCACTCATTCGCATAAAGACAAGGTGCCGGCGGAGTGGATCCGTAAGCAAACACTTGTAAATGCTGAGCGATACATCACTCCGGAGCTGAAGGAATATGAGGATAAAATCCTGAACGCGGAAGATAAAATGATTGCAATCGAGCAGCGTTTTTTTCTGGCTTTAGTCCAGGAGGCCGCTCAGTTTGTGACCCAAATCCAGCAAAACGCCAGAGTTCTCGGCACGCTGGATGTATTGCTTTCCTTTGCTCAAGTGGCACTTTCCAATGGCTACTGCAGACCAAAAATCTCGGACACAGAGACGCTGGAAATCAAAGACGGAAGACACCCGGTGATTGAGAAGCAGCTGCCTCCCGGGGAGAATTATGTACCCAATGATATCTACCTGGACCACGATTCACAACAGATCATGATCATCACAGGGCCAAATATGGCCGGTAAATCGGCGCTGCTACGCCAAACGGCTCTGACGGTGCTGATGGCCCAGATGGGAAGCTTCGTGCCCGCATCCTTTGCCAGAATCGGTATTATAGACAAAGTTTTTACCCGTGTGGGCGCTTCGGACAACTTGTCCAAGGGAGAATCCACATTCATGGTGGAGATGACAGAAACTGCAAGTATTCTGAACAATCTCTCAGACCGAAGCTTGGTCTTGATGGATGAAATCGGCCGGGGCACATCTACGTATGATGGGATCTCCATTGCGTGGTCCATCGTGGAGTATTTGCACAACCACCCTACCTACCGGGCAAAAACACTTTTCGCAACCCATTATCATGAGTTGAACCAACTGGCATCTGATTTCCCGAAAATCAAGAATTTCAATGTGTCTGTAAAAGAAGTGGGAAACAAGGTGATTTTCATGCGGAAGCTAAAGCCGGGGGGCAGTGAGCACAGTTTTGGTATTCACGTGGCCCAAATGGCAGGCATGCCTAATCCCATCGTGTTGAGAGCGGCTGAGATTATGTCTCATTTGGAGAAGGACAAGGCTGTAGCGGAACAAAGAGAAAATGTAAAATCTATTCCAAAGAATAATTACCAGCTAAGTATGTTCGAAATGGATCCCAAATTCCAAGAGGCAAAGGACTTAATAGAAGGAATTGATATCAATTCAATCTCGCCAATAGAAGCACTTTTGAAATTGCATGAAATCAAAAAGAAAATCGAAACATAAGAATTTCGGTTTCGTGTATTAAATTAAGTTTTTAGATAAATAGATTTTTTTATGGATAAGGTATTGCTGAAAGATCTTCGGAAGCAAAATAAGTTCACTAAATTATTTCAAGAGTGGAAAGAGCAGGAGTTTCATGAGCATCCTGAGGAGCAAAAGAAAATGGATGAACTGGAGCAATTGAGCCAGAGCATTGGCATGCGGGAAGGGATGACTATTGCTTGCTTTGACTATAGAAATCTGAGTTTGGCCTTTTTTACCGGAAACGTAGAAGAGTTGACAGGATATCCGGAGTCAATTTTTCGGGCCAAGGGAATGGAAGCATCGTTTACGATGATTCATCCTGAAGACAGGCCTGAGCTTTTTCGCTTTCAAAAAATAGTTTTCGACAGTTTTCATCAACTTACGCTGGAAGAGAAGCATACGTTCGAATTTTCATATACCACCCGCTGGGTGCATCGTAAAACCCGGGTAATCTCTTGGATGCTCGGGAAAGTACGGCCTTACTTGATTGATTCGGCAGGTAATTTTGCCATGGATATGCATATCATTGTCCAGCTTCATACACCTCCCAAATCCACTGGGTATGATTGGAATTACTCTTACCAAAAAGAGGACGGGACCCGGATATTTGTGAGCAAAAATTCCCCTAGTAGCCGGGTAATTTCTTTGACTCGGAAGCAAAAGGAGATTGTAAAGCTGATTTTGGAAGGAAAGGAATCCAAGGAAATCGCAGCAGATTTGAATATTTCAGTGAATACAGTGGCGACACATAGGAAAAACATCTTAAAGAAGCTCCAAGCTAGGAATGTAGGAGAAATGGTGAAAATATTATCAATGTATCCGTTTTCATAGTTCACTGAAAATCAATGATAAGGGTAGTAAATCAAGAAAATCAAGAAAAAAATAACGAAGGAATGCTTGTGATTTTATTTCTGGCGCTTACCTTTGCATCCACAATTCAACTGGATCACGTTCCGGTTAACACAACGCGAGAGTAGCTCAGCTGGTAGAGCACGACCTTGCCAAGGTCGGGGTCGCGAGTTCGAATCTCGTCTCCCGCTCAAAAAGCCCTTGATTCAAGGGCTTTCTTGTTTCAGGTAATTAGTAGTTCCGACACGTCGGAATGAAGCCGGGATGGTGGAATAGGTAGACACGCAAGACTTAAAATCTTGTGGCCGTAAGGCCGTGCGGGTTCGATTCCCGCTCCTGGTACATAAGCTTCGTAGAAATACGGGGCTTTTTGTGTTTTATTTCGGATACTTTTTCAGGAGAACGGATGTTGTTTACTCAAAAAACTGACGAAATAACTTTCAAATGCAAAGGCTACGCATGAATCATCTTATAGCCAAGAAGAGAAGATTGTAATCAGCGGACAAACCGCAAATAAAACTCAAGCTTTCCCATTGATCGAACGCGAGATCAGGGAGATATTTCCTTTGCTTACTCCGTATTTTTCAGCTAAGGGGTTCCATTGTTTCAATGCAGTTCTTATTTGGTCAATAATGCCTTCTATCGTTTTTTTTGGCAGCTTGGCTTCTAACCCGAGTTTTGTCAAATGGGCGATGGTTGGATTTTTGCCCTCACCCATCACCATAGTGCTTTGCTCTCCTGCAGGACCATTTGAAAAAGTAAGATCATAGGCAGGTGCAAGTTTCCATTCCCCAGATGCATCCATTATAAAGCTAAAATTCTTCGCATGGTCATCTCTATTGTGGGCCAATACATTAAAAACTGCCAAACGGTACATTTTCTCGACCTCACGGATATCTTTGGTGAGTATTCCTGTTAAATTGATCAAGTCTTCATAATCAAGTGAAGGAGCCCTAAAATCACTATGCAGCAAACCGCTTGCCGTGTGCATATGAAGCCTCTGGCCCTTATCTCTGTCAAACCGCCTAACGGCAAAATAACCCGCTCTTTTTTGTGACGGAAACAAATGCACTATAGGCATTGAAATACCCGCTTCCTTAGCCATGAGTGCATACACATATTCAACGGCACCCGCATCTTGGCCATCTTGCGAATTTGGAAATTTTACCAGCCATGGCTCAAATCCCTTTTCAAGCCGCTTTGCTCCATATGAAATATGTGTACGGTCGGCATCCACACCAATGAGTGCTTTTGGTCGGGCGCCTGCGGAAGATCCGTTCAGGGCTAGTAATTCTTTGATCACTTCTTCAGAATCACCTTGCAGCACGCCCTCTGTTTGTGCGGCCAAATGATCCAGGTCAATTAATTCGTGTCCATCGGAGGGACTATGATCAGGCTCGTAAACTAAAGCACCCATACCGTGCAAACCCACATATGCCAGGCGGTCTAACGCTGAAAGATTGGCAGGAAGCATCCCTTGAGTTCTCACCATACGGTCAAAAAGTAATCGTCCCCACCCATCGGGTAGACTATCGCTAAAAACTCCCGACAATCCCTCAAAAGGGCGTGGAGGGAATTCGATGACACCTCTTTGTAGTGGTAGGCGAAAAGGTGAGATTTCGATGCCCTTTTGCAGGAATTCATTATCGTACTCAAAATAGATGATACGCTCACGTAAAGCGAGGCGCCCTACCGGCTGGATCCCTGAGCCGAAATCCAGCCCGGCCTTAATTTCTGTGACAAGCTTAGTCATTTCTTACGGCCTCTTTTTCGCTCCATACTGTCATCGTCTTTTAACACTTCTGAGATTGATGTGAAATTCGGCTTTGGAGGCTGTAGAGAATGAATAACTTCTTCCAACCCACCGACAATCCACAACAGCTTTAAAAAGGATTCCAAGGAAATCAGCCCCTTTTGCTCAAACTTTCGTAAGGTCGCAAGAGCAACCCCTGACCGCTCGGCTAACCCTTCTTGGGTTAGCCCTATCTTAAGACGTCTTTTTCGGACGCTTTCAGCAATTTTCAGTTGGGCTTTATAAGGGGATATAAGCGATACCATAGGAGTACTTAATAGGTAAAAATGTGTAATACTAATACTATGATAGTAGAAATATTCCAAATATCCAATCCAAATGAAGACGCTTTTGGCATCACGCATGAAGTATTTCAACATATGAGCTACCAAGCCCGCGATGAAAAGCAATGCGATTTTGAGCGAGGAGCTGAGGGTACTGAAAAAGGCCGGCTTTAATATGCCGGCCTAATTGGTAGGGTTGAAGAATTGATTATCAGGGAAAGTACCTGAAAACTTCCACTTTGGATCCGTTATGATTTGATGATTCCCTCAAGATCTGCCGGCGAATAGGCTACGGATTTCAATGTTTTTCTATCCCCTTCTCTAAAAACCAAATACAAATCACCTTCTTTCTCATAAAAGCATTCTGTGCCTTTGGCATTGTAATGAGCTATGGTAGCTTTTGCCTCATCTTCTGTTTTGCAGGCTTTGCTCATATTGGAGCGCTGTACTTCGTCGAACAGGCTTTTGAATTTTTCTCCCAATCCAAACTCCAAGATCGCCCCTGATAATACGTACTGCAAATCGCACAAGGCATCTGCCACTTCCACCAAATCATTGTTTGCGATAGCTTCTTCCAACTCTTTCAGTTCTTCAGCCAAAAGCGAGACGCGCAAATCACACCTTACTTTGTCCGGAATAATGGGAGAAGGTAAAACGGGATGCTTGAAAGTTTCGTGGAATAAAGCGACAGAAGTAAGTGACTTAGGATCTTGCATTTTTTTAAGTTGTTGAAAGGCTGAAATAACTAAAAAAGACCGGAATTTCCGGTCTTTTTTGAATGGTTTTGTTAATTTGAATTACATGGAAGCTGCGGTATATCGCTCAGCTACTGTCTTCCAATTCAATACATTCCAGAACGCAGAGACGTAATCAGGACGTTTATTTTGATAATTTAAATAATACGCATGTTCCCATACATCAAGTCCCATCAGTGGTGTTCCTTTGAAATCAGAAACGTCCATCAACGGATTGTCCTGATTTGGTGAAGAGCCCACCGCAAGTTTTTTATCTTCTCCTACTACCAACCAAGCCCAGCCTGATCCAAATCTGGTTTTGGCAGCATTCTCAAATTCTGTTACAAAAGCATCATAGCTACCGAAGGAAGAATCAATCGCAGCAGCAAGTTCACCTTCCGGTTTTCCCCCTCCGTCCGGGGACATTACTTTCCAGAATAATTCGTGGTTATAATGTCCGCCTCCGTTATTTCTCATTGCTGTGGAGTACTTGGAGATATTTTTCAGCACATCTTCCAGCGGCTTATTGGTATCTACTTTTTCCTCTTCGAGTGCAGCTTTCAGGTTTGAAGCATAAGAAGCAGCATGCTTTGTATAATGAATTTCCATTGTTTTGGCATCAATATTTGGCTCCAAGGCGGAATAGTCATAAGCTAAAGGAGTTTGGGAATAGTCGGTGGCTAAAATGGCTTTTCCATCTCCTTTGACATCATTGGCGCAGGCAGAAAGAATGCCTGTGCCTACGAATCCCATAGCAAGACTGGCTTTGGTCGTGTTTGACATAAAAGCCCTTCTGGATAGAAATTTTTCAAGGTGTTGCATAAGTAAGGTTTGGTTTAGTTGTCCTTGTTTTGATCAAGAGAGTATGAAACTAAGCATTTTTCGGCGGTTTTTAAATTGAGAATCAGACAATAAGTCTGATTTTGTGACAAGATGTTTAAGTTTGTATTTCAACGTTCGCTTGGATGGGTTTTTGTCCCGATGTACCACAACAATTTTCCATGGAAATTTCATTCTACAAATATCAAGGAACCGGCAATGACTTCGTCATGATCGATGATCGTGCCCGTAAGTTTGATGATTCGGATTTAGAACTAGTCAGTAAGCTGTGCGACAGAAAATTTGGTGTTGGCGCTGATGGATTGATTCTCATTAGAAATCATCCGTCGTATGATTTTGAGATGATCTATTTCAATGCCGACGGAAGCCAGAGCATGTGTGGCAACGGAGCAAGATGTGCAGTGGCCTTTTCGGCATTTCTGGGAATTGTGGCTGAAAAAACAAGTTTTCTGGCTATTGACGGAGCGCATGAGGCCATTCTGAAGGAGGGGCTGGTGCATCTGCTGATGGGTGATGTGGCCGGAATAGAAGAGAAAGGGGCTGATTCCTTTGTCAATACAGGTTCTCCGCATCACATTCGCTTTGTTCAGGACATAGCGCAATATCCTGTTTTCGAAGAGGGGGCAAAAGTGAGATATGATCAGATGTATGCTCCTGCCGGCACAAATGTCAATTTTGTGGAAAAGATAAGCGGGGACGAAATCTTTGTCCGTACGTATGAAAGAGGTGTGGAAGATGAGACACTTTCCTGCGGGACCGGGGTCACAGCCGCTGCGATTGCAGTGGGCAAAGATCTGCCTGCAGCTACTGTCAAGATCAAAACCCTTGGTGGTCAGCTATCTGTGAAATTTAAAGCTTCCGAAAAAGGCAGCTTCAAAGAAATATGGCTGATAGGTCCTGCTGAGTCTGTTTTTGCCGGGAAAATAAGCGTTTGACCGGTTGTTGAAGTTCTTCTTCTAGGAACCTGTTTTATTATCAATTATAACAAAAAGGGCTTAATTTTGAAGCCCTAATAGAGAATCACAATAAGCTAGCATGTTAGATATTATAGCAAAAGGACTTGCAAAAGTATTTGGAACCAAGTCCGACAGAGATATCAAGGAACTTCTTCCGATTGTAACACAGATCAATGAAGTTTTTTCCGGGTTAAAGAGCCTCAGCGATGATCAATTGCGAGCTAAAACTGAAGAAATCAAGGCTGAAATCAATGCCCATCTGAAGGAATATGATGACAAGATCAGCACGATCAGATCAAAGGTAGATGAGTTGCCGGCAAAGGCTATTCACGAAAAAGATCAGCTTTTCAATCAGATAGATCAGATCGAGAAGGACCGAAACGAAGCATTGGAAGTAGTTTTGGAGAAGGTTTTACCAAAGGCTTTTGCAGTAGTAAAAGAAACGGCGAGGCGCTTCAAAGAAAATGGAAAGCTGGTGGTGAAGGCAACTGACCGCGACCGCGAACTCTCTGCCGGCAAGCAGAATGTGGAGATCCAAGGAGATGATGCGATCTGGCACAACAAGTGGATGGCCGCAGGCACTGAAGTAGTGTGGGATATGGTTCACTACGATGTACAGCTGATCGGCGGGATGGTGCTTCACAAGGGGAAAATTGCCGAAATGGCGACAGGTGAAGGTAAAACATTGGTTTCTACCCTACCGGCTTACCTTAATGCACTTGCGGGACGTGGAGTACACATCGTTACGGTGAATGATTACCTGGCCAAGCGTGATTCCGAATGGAATGCGCCACTTTTTGAATTCCACGGATTAAGCGTGGATTGTATAGATAAGTATACTCCCAACTCAGCCGGACGCAAGAAAGCCTACAGATCGGATATCGTATATGGTACCAACAACGAATTTGGCTTTGACTACCTAAGGGACAATATGGCCCGTGAAGCGGGTGACTTAGTTCAGGGCAAGCATCATTATGCGATGATAGATGAGGTCGATTCTGTATTGATAGATGATGCGAGAACGCCATTGATTATCTCGGGACCTGTACCAAAAGGTGACGTGCATGAGTTTGATGACATGAAGCCGAGAGTTTCTACTCTCGTAGAGGAGCAGCGTAAGTTGGTTCAGGGTTTCTTGAGCTCTGCCAAGAAAATGATTGCTGACGGCAATGATAAAGAAGGCGGCTTGGCACTTTTCCGTGCATTTAGGGGAATGCCTAAGTACAAGCCATTGATCAAATACCTTTCTGAGCCCGGGATAAGAGTAATTCTTCAGAAAACAGAGAACTATTACTTGCAGGACAATAAGCGGCAGATGCCTGAAGCAGATGAACCGCTATTGTTTACCATAGATGAAAAAACAAACGTAGTCGACCTGACCGATCGTGGTATAGAGACGATGACTACCAAGAATGAAAATACAGAATTCTTTATTCTTCCTGATATAGGGATAGTGATTGCCGATTTGGAGAAGGAAGAAGGAATTACGGATACTGAAAAGCTTGTCCGTAAAGAAGAAGCAATCAAAGACTATAGCGTAAAAGCACAACGGATTCACACCGTAAACCAATTGCTCAAGGCATATTGTATGTTTGAGCGGGACACTGAATATATTCTGGTGGACGGTAAAGTGAAGATTGTGGATGAGCAGACCGGTCGTGTGATGGAAGGTCGCCGATACTCAGACGGATTGCACCAGGCAATAGAGGCGAAGGAAAATGTGAAGGTGGAAGATGCTACCCAAACATACGCCACCATTACCCTGCAGAACTACTTTAGAATGTATCACAAGCTGGCGGGGATGACCGGTACGGCCGAGACTGAAGCGGGGGAATTCTGGGAAATCTACAAATTGGACGTGGTGGTCATTCCTACCAACAAACCAATAATCAGAGCTGACCGTGATGATAAAGTTTATAAAACTGTCCGTGAGAAATTCAATGCTGTAGGTGATGAGATCAACGAATTGGTCGCTGCAGGAAGACCTGTGTTGGTGGGTACTACCTCGGTAGAAATATCTGAAGTACTCAGCAGAATGCTGACTTTGAAGAAAATCCCCCATCAGGTATTGAATGCGAAGCAGCATGCTAAGGAAGCGGATGTAGTGGCTATTGCCGGGCAAGCAGGTACGGTCACAATTGCAACGAACATGGCCGGTCGGGGTACAGATATCAAACTGACTCCTGAGGCAAGAAAAGCCGGAGGATTGGCAATTATCGGTACGGAGCGTCACGAATCCCGTCGTGTGGATAGACAGTTGCGTGGTAGGTCCGGACGTCAGGGGGATGTGGGTTCTTCTCAGTTCTTTGTTTCCTTGGAAGATAGCTTAATGCGTCTCTTCGGTTCTGACCGTATCGCTAAGCTGATGGATAGAATGGGGCTTGAGGAAGGCGAGGTTATCCAGCATAGCATGATATCCAAGTCTATCGAGCGTGCCCAGCGCAAGGTGGAGGAAAATAACTTTGGCACTAGAAAGAGACTGCTCGAATACGATGATGTGATGAACTCCCAGCGTGAAGTAGTCTATAAAAGGAGAAGAAACGCACTGAAGGGAGAAAGGCTGGAGCTGGATATCTTGAATATTCTCTATGATGTCTGCGAAGGCTTGGTAGATATGGGTAAATCCAATGCTGATTCTGAGGACTTCAGAATGAATGTGTTTACTACGCTCGGTGTGGATTACAACGTAACCGAAAATGATCTGAAATCTAAGGATGCGGGTCAATTGACCCAAGAGCTATATACGGTCGCTTTTGAAACGTATCAAAAGAAAAGTGAAGCAATGATGAATACTGCGCTTCCGATTTTCAAGCGTGTTCAGGATGAAAGAGGTGCTACTGTAAAGGATATCATGGTGCCTATTTCCGATGGTATCAAGCAAATCGGCGTGGTTGTGAATCTTGAGGATACAGTTAATTCCGAAGGAAGGGAATTAGTGAGGGCTATAGAAAAAAATGTTTCGCTGGCGATCATTGACCAGAACTGGAAAGAGCACCTTAGAGATATGGATGACTTGAAGCAGTCTGTTCAGAATGCCGTTTATGAGCAAAAAGATCCACTCTTGATCTATAAGTTCGAAGCTTTTGAAATGTTTAAGCGCTTTATCGGCAAACTTAACGAAGACATGACTTCTTTCTTGTCCCGTGCTGATTTACCTAAACAAGACCCTAATCAGGTACATGCCGCTGCTCCCCAGAGGGCTTCGGAGCCACAGGTTCAAGCATCAAAAGCTGATGTGGGAAGTACACTCAATCCCGGCGCCAACCGGGCAGCAGTAGCCGCTTCCAACGCCGGAAGACCTGCTCCACAAGTAGTAGCTCCTAGGAAATCGGATAAGGCTTACGGAAGAAATGACAAAGTTTCTGTTCAATATACAAACGGAACCACGAAAAATGATGTGAAGTACAAAAGTGTGGAACAGGATGTGCAGGAAGGAAAATGTGTAATCATTGATAACTAAACAAAGCATGAGATTTTTCTGGATTTTAGGATTGGTAATACTACTGGCGGGATGTAAGATTACCCGGAAAGCCTCCGGTCCTGCGTCAAGCTATGCGAACTATCAGGAGAATCTGAATCCTACACTTCCTGTCTATCCGGATTATCGGGCGCAGATGAATGCGAAATCATCTATAGGATCTTCTGAATCTACCGAGGCGATTGACGCACAATTGGATCAAGTACAGGAAAGCCTAATCAGTAAGAATAAGTCTGAGCCTTATTTTAGCGGGTATTCAGTCTTGGTTTATTCGGGAGTTGACCGCAATAAGGCATTCAAAACCAGAGATGATATAACTACGAATTTTCCTGACCTCATACCTGAGATGCAGTACCAGCAGCCGAGATATCTGGTGAAAATTGGAAAGTTTGTGCATAAAATAGAAGCTCAAAAAAGCTTTGCAGAAGTAAAAACCCAATTCCCTACAGCGCGGATAATCCAAGATCGCTTTCAACGAGAAGAATTCAAGACACAACAAGAACTCAACCAAGAAGATGCTGAAGGACAAAATTAAATCTCTGGCCAGAGAATATAAGGAAGAAGTAATTGCAAATCGTCGCCATCTTCATGCTAACCCTGAACTTTCTTTCCAAGAGTACAACACAGCCACGTTTGTAAAGGAAAAACTGCAAGAAATAGGGATAACCAACATTGAATCTAAGGCGGATACAGGATGGTCAGCTTTGATCGAAGGGAAAAATCCGGGTAAGAGAGTGGTTGCACTTCGTGCAGATATGGATGCATTGCCTATCATTGAGGCTAATGATGTCTCTTACAAATCGCAAAACCCGGGTGTAATGCATGCATGTGGGCATGACGCACATACGGCATCATTATTAGGTGCGGCAAAAATTCTAAATGAAGTCAAAAGCGATTTTGAGGGAACTATCAAATTGATTTTTCAGCCCGGAGAGGAAGTGGCTCCAGGCGGGGCTTCCTTGATGATTGCCGATAAAGTGCTTGAAAATCCCCGGCCAAACGGAATTATCGGTCAGCACGTGATGCCCTTTATAGAAGTTGGAAAAGTAGGCTTCCGTCCCGGAATCTACATGGCCAGTGCTGATGAGCTCTACGTAACAGTAAAAGGTAAAGGCGGCCATGCAGCCATGCCAGAGACCTTGATTGATCCTGTTTTGATTGCTTCTCATATGATTGTTGCTTTGCAGCAAGTAGTGAGCAGGGCAGCTAGTCCAAAGATTCCTTCGGTTCTTTCTTTCGGGAGAGTGGAAGCACTTGGTGCTACAAACGTCATCCCAAATGAAGTGAAGATACAAGGCACTTTCCGTACACTGAATGAAGTGTGGAGAGCCGAAGCTCACAAAAAAATGCTCTCTATTGCCAAAGGAATAGTAGAAGGAATGGGGGGAGAGGTGGATTTTGAGATCAAAAAAGGGTATCCGTTTTTGAAAAACGACCCAGAGCTGACCCAAAGATCCCATCAGGCGGCAATAGCATACCTAGGTGAGGAAAATGTCCTTGATTTGGATATTTGGATGGCAGCAGAAGATTTTGCTTTCTATTCTCAGGAAGTCGCAGGCTGTTTCTATAGATTGGGAACAAGAAATGAGGCCAAAGGAATTACCTCCGGAGTTCATACGCCTACTTTTGATATAGATGAAGACGCGCTGGAAGTTGGTGCCGGGCTGATGGCATTCTTGGCGGTGTCCGAACTCGAAAAAGCATAAACTTGACTTAACTTCCAATGAGTTCTTTTCGAGTAACTTTCTGCTTTATTAGACATTTTCTTCTTGTTTTAACCTTAGAATACAGGCAGGGATTCCATAGCCTGCCCCGACTATTCGGGGTGGCCATTGAAAAACAAATTATAATCACATGAAAAAACTCCTTACCACTTCAGTTTTTGTTTTTCTACTAGTTACTCAGACATTCGCTTGGGGTCAACTGGGGCACTATTTGATAGGCTATATGGCCGAGAAGCAGATGAAAAAGTCTGTGCGAAAGAAGGTAGAGAGAGTGCTTTACCCCATGTCTATAGCCAGAAGCGGAACTTGGATGGATGATATTAAATCTGATCATGCGTATGACTATGCCTATTCTTGGCACTTTATGACCAGCAAAACCGGAGAATATGATGAGTCCATTCAAGAAAAAGGTGGAAATGTGTATGCTGAAATCAGCCGTATAAAGAAGGAACTGAAAGCAGGTAAATTGGACGCCAAAAAGGAAGCAGAATTACTAAAAATGCTGATCCATATGGTGGAGGATATCCACCAGCCTCTTCACGTGGGAAAGGGTGATGATAAGGGGGGCAATGATGTAAAGCTCGAGTATTTTGGCAGGGCTACCAATCTCCACGCGGTATGGGATAGTGGAATGCTTGATGGTAAAGGAATGAGCTATACTGAAATTGGGGATGAGCTTTCGAGAAGGATAACTAGAGACATGATTGCAAAATACCGCGCAGGGACTATGCAAGATTGGGTAGCAGAGGCTGTTGCGGCAAGGCCATCTATCTATAAACTTCCCGAAAACAAGAAAATTTCCTATGGGTATGGCTATGATAATATGCCACTGGTAGAAGAAAGGCTGATAGCTGCCAGTGTTCGACTGGCACAGATACTTGAGGAGATTTACGGTTAAGTGAAGTAAATAATGTGATTATCCGCAATGATGCCAGTAGCATTATTTTCTTTGGTTTGCTTGTTGGAAGACCGATACTTCAACTTCGCTCAGTACAAGTGACGGGTGTCAGAAGTACCTCAATGCTAGAGTTTAGCAAATCCTATATTGCTTTTGTTTCTTTACTGGCAGAAAAGCGGATATACATAATTTGATAAATGCCGTAGGGATATTGAGCATTTCAGTCTTCCCCTGAAGAATTAGAAATCTTTGTCAAAGCCTCAATTTAGAAGGGTTTTGTCTAGAATTCCATACTTTTAAAAAAATTATAGATTCCACATCTATTTTCCTAGCCATTCACGAAGCATTTTATCAGCATCCTCTGATGAATAAACTCTTCCTTCCTCCACATCTTTTAATTCTTTTTCAATCGCTGTTCTTTGTTCGGGAGAAAGCTCATACACAGTATCCGACTTAGATTCCAAATCCACTAGCTTATTGATTTCCTTCAATATTTCTCTATCCGAAATGGAAGTAATCTTACTGATTATCTGAATTATAAGATCTGATTCCGACATTGATCTATTCATAATAGACTTGAGTCCGCGTAAAATTGTTGTTTATCCAAAACGAAGAAAAAACCACTTAAGTTTTCACATCCCCTCAAACAGCCCTCCCATTCCCTGAGCAGGCTTTATTTTCAAATGGGTATACGCCAGTTCTGTTGCCATACGGCCACGAGCGGTTCTTTTCAAATAGCCTTCTTGTATCAAAAAGGGTTCATATACTTCTTCTATAGTCTCGGCTTCTTCCCCGCAGGCAGTAGCGATCGTACTCAGACCTACCGGTCCTCCTTTGAATTTTTCAATAATGGTCAGTAGGATTCGATTATCCATTTCATCCAGACCATTTACATCTACATCAAGCGCATCCAATGCGATTTTTGAGATCTCCAATGTGATGGTTCCGTCACCTTTTACTTCTGCAAAATCACGCGTCCGGCGAAGCAACATATTTGCAATTCTCGGTGTCCCTCTACTTCTTCTCGCTATTTCGTAAGCAGCGATTTCGTCGATAGGAGTCTGCAAAATCCCTGCGGATCGGATGACGATATCGGTCAGTAATTTCGCATCATAGTACTCCAGTCTGGAATTGATGCCAAATCTTGCCCGCAATGGAGAGGTCAATAATCCTGAGCGGGTGGTCGCCCCGATTAGCGTAAAAGGACTCAGAGAAATCTGCACCGAGCGTGCATTTGGTCCGGAATCCAGCATAATATCAATTCTGAAATCCTCCATCGCCGAATACAAGTATTCTTCTACGATAGGATTGAGTCTGTGAATCTCATCTATGAAGAGTACATCCCCTTCATCCAGATTGGTCAGCAGACCGGCCAGATCAGAAGGTTTGTCCAGCACAGGTCCGGAGGTGATTTTGATGCCAGCCTGCAGCTCATTTGCGATAATGTGGCTGAGTGTGGTTTTTCCCAGTCCTGGAGGTCCATGCAGAAGCACGTGATCCAAGGGCTCATTTCTGTTTTTTGCGGCCAGCACAAATACACGCAAGTTCTCCACAATTTTGAATTGCCCCGTAAAATCCTCAAAGCTTAAAGGCCGTAAAGCTTTCTCAAAATCCTTGTCCTTCGGGCTTAGATTTTCATCTTCCCCGCTTAAATAATCTTCTCTCATAGTTTATCCGTACGCTCACAAATATAGAAAAATACGAATGGCTTCTTCCGCATTTTTGAATCCTTGGCTTTCCTGCAAAACCGGAAAATAAGCTTTAAATTTGCCCCAAATCCACAAGCTCATGCGTCCAAACGCCCGAAAAAACATTATCTATTCTATTGTACTACTTGTTGCTATCATGCTGGTATACTCCTGGCGAAATCGTGACAAGACAGAGAGCACCGTGACTGAAGATGCGGTAGTTGTGGCAGATAAAATGACTTTTTCCGGAAAAACCATGGGCACGACTTACAACGTCACCTATCTGGATGAAGAAAATCGCGGTCTTCAAAAATCCATCGATTCTCTTTTGGTGGTTTTTAATCAAAGCCTTTCTACTTATATCCCCGATTCTGAACTAAGCCGATTCAATCTCCATGATACATTGGTGTTTGACTTGCCATATCTGCTGCCTATACTGGAAGCTTCCAAAACGATCTATGAAAATACGAATGGAGCTTTTGATCCCACAGTAGGTCCTTTGGTAAATATTTGGGGCTTTGGTCCAAGTGGCCCTGAACTTAAGGACAGCGTGGATATCAGAAAGCTTCTGGCAACAGTAGGTTTTTCCAAAATCGAGTTTGATCAGAATCAACTTCGCAAAAAGGAACCGGGAATTTATCTGGACTTCTCTGCTATCGCCAAAGGCTATGGTTCTGATGTGATAGCTGACTTTTTGAAAAATAGAGGGATCGAAAATTATTTGGTGGAAATCGGCGGAGAGCTTGTCGCCAATGGAGTGAATGAAAAAGGGGAGCTATGGAAAGTTGGCGTGAACCGCCCCGAAGAATCTGCAAATGCCGCTGACCTGATGGGCATTATTGCATTGCAGGATAGAGCGATGGCAACATCAGGAAATTACCGCAATTTTTACATGCTTGACTCAGTAAGAATTTCCCATACAATCAATCCTGCCACAGGATATCCTGTAAATCATACGTTGCTCAGTGCTACTGTATTGGCGGATAATTGTATGACGGCAGATGCCTACGCCACCGCCATGATGGTGATGGGAATAGATGAGGCAATCAACCTGGATGAAAAACTAGATAAAATCGAGGTATTCCTGATCTATGATGATGGAATGGGAGGGTTTAAGACGTATGCAAGTGAAAGTCTGAAGCCATTTTTGTCTTTTCCGCAGTAGGTTAATTTTAAAATGCAACATTATTGAATTTTATTACCTTTGCCTGAGTTATAACTTTCTCCTTTTCAGAAGAAAAAAAAGGACGTAACCCAAACCGATGGAATTCAAATTTTTGCTTCTTTTTCTCACAGCCATGATCGGTGGATTATTGGTTTTTTTCGCACCCAATTTCAGAGAGAGATACTTTCGGTTGGTACTGGTATTTGCGGGATCTTATCTCTTTTCGATTACCATTCTCCATATTTTGCCAGAGTTGTTTGCCAGCGGATTTGAAACTAAAAGAATGGGATTGTATATCCTGATCGGGTTTCTGCTTCAGCAATTGCTTGAGTTCTGGTCTAGTGGTATAGAGCATGGTCATATTCATACGCATGAGCATCAGGGGAGCAAAGCAATGTCTACTATCATGATTGGATTGTTCATTCATGCATTTCTTGAAGGCACACTCCTATCACATGGAGATTTGATGGATCAAGGCGAGCATGCGCTAGGCCATGTGCATAGTAGTAAAACTGTTTTGTTAGGAATTATTTTGCATAAAGGGCCGGCTGCTTTTGCCCTAGTTGCAGTATTATCGAGTTCTTTAAGCAAGAAAACCACGCTTATATTATTGACTCTTTTTGCTTTAGCTTCTCCGCTTGGGATGATGTCCAGTTCATTTCTGTTTGAAAGAGGAATTCTGGAAAAGCAAGGTGTTGGGATTTTATATGGTTTGGTAGCCGGAGGATTTCTGCATATTTCTACCACCATATTTTTTGAAAGTAGTCCACACCACAAATTCCAATTCAATAAGCTGTTGATAAGCTTTTTCGCTGCCGGTCTGGCAATTCTTTCCGAGTTTTTCATGAGTTAAAAGACTGGGGAAGGCTGAACCGGATTGAGGCTTACTTTGAAGGAAAGCCTATTCCAAATAATCTTGGGCATTTTTGAGGGTTGATGCTAAAAAATTGAATATTTAACA
This sequence comes from Algoriphagus sp. 4150, assembly GCF_031457395.1. NCBI lineage: Bacteria > Pseudomonadati > Bacteroidota > Cytophagia > Cytophagales > Cyclobacteriaceae > Algoriphagus > Algoriphagus sp. 4150. Next base: position 86,068 of record NZ_JAVDWS010000002.1, on the reverse strand, counting down.
TCAAACAGCTTGCATTCCTATGGATGCAATCGCTAGCTTCAAGGCTTGTTTTATTTTCTAAGCCTAAACCCCAACCTATGCCAACCCAAAATGAAAACATGAAACTTTACTGGAGGAAAAACCTCCAAACCCTTTTTGTATTATTATTAGTCTGGTTTATAGTCTCTTTCGGCTGTGGGATTCTTTTCGTAGATGAGCTTAATGAAGTTCGACTGGGTGGTTATAAGCTGGGTTTTTGGTTTGCTCAGCAAGGATCCATTTTCTCTTTTGTAATTCTGATTTTTGTCTATGTGGTCAGAATGAACCGACTGGACAGGGAGTTTGATGTGGACGAAGAATAACTTTTTAAGCTAAAAAACTATGGAAATCTTAACTTGGACTTACCTGCTGGTAGGTATTTCATTTGCGATATATATCGGTATTGCCATTTGGTCCCGTGCGGGATCTACTCAGGAATTTTACGTAGCAGGTGGAGGGGTTTCTCCCTTGGCCAATGGCATGGCGACCGCTGCAGACTGGATGTCGGCAGCCTCCTTTATCTCGATGGCAGGAATTATTTCATTTGCGGGATATGACGGATCTGTTTATTTGATGGGTTGGACGGGAGGCTATGTGTTGCTGGCTCTTTTACTGGCTCCTTATCTTCGCAAATTCGGCAAATTCACCGTTCCGGATTTCGTAGGTGATCGATATTATTCCAATACGGCTAAAGTCGTCGCCGTGATCTGTGCGTTATTCATCTCCTTTACTTATGTGGCAGGGCAAATGCGCGGCGTGGGAATCGTATTTTCCCGATACTTGGAGGTACCTATCGAATGGGGTGTGGTGATCGGAATGTGCATCGTGTTTTTCTATGCCGTGCTCGGCGGAATGAAAGGGATTACCTATACCCAAGTGGCCCAGTACTGCGTACTGATCTTTGCCTATATGGTTCCTGCGATTTTTATTTCCATGCAGCTGACGGGAAATCCTATTCCTCAGCTTGGGTTGGGAGGGGCCGTCGCTGATGGGACACCTCTTCTGGATAAATTGGATGGAGTTCTCACGGAGCTCGGCTTTGAAGCCTATACTTCCGGAAGAAAAAGTATTACAGACATGTTTATGATCACACTGGCTCTCATGGTAGGCACGGCAGGCTTGCCGCATGTGATTGTGAGATTTTTCACGGTCCCACGGGTGAAAGATGCTCGACTTTCGGCTGGATACGCACTGGTGTTTATCGCTATTCTATACAGCACCGCTCCGGCTATTGCGGCTTTTGGGATGTACAATGCTATAGAAAGCACCTCTGAGAAGAATATTTCTGATCTTCCGGAATGGATAAGCACCTGGCAAAAGACCAATCTGATCACAGTGGATGATAAGAACGGTGATGGCAAAGTGCAGTATGTCGCTGATCCTGTCGCCAATGAACTGACCATAGACAGGGATATTATGGTGCTGGCAAGTCCCGAGATCGCCCAATTACCCAATTGGGTAGTCGGCTTGGTCGCTGCGGGAGCTATGGCGGCGGCGCTTTCTACTGCTGCCGGATTGCTTCTGGTTATTTCTACCTCGGTGTCTAGAGATTTGTTTAAGACATTCAAGCCTGATATTTCGGAAAAGAAAGAACTGAGAATTGCCCGAATTGCAGCTGCCGGAGCAGTACTTCTGGCGGGCTATTTCGGAGTGAACCCTCCGGGATTTGTGGCACAAGTGGTGGCTTTTGCCTTTGGATTGGCTGCGGCATCCTTCTTCCCGGTGATTATTATGGGCATTTTCTCCTCAAGAATTAATAAAGAAGGGGCTATATCCGGGATGATTACCGGCTTAGTCTTTACCATTGGGTACATTGTTTATTTCAAGTTTATCAGCCCGGAAACCAATACAGCGGAATATTGGTGGTTTGGTGTTTCACCGGAAGGAATAGGGTCTATCGGAATGATTCTTAATTTTATAGTATGTGTGACAGTTTCCAAATTTACCCCTGCTCCGCCCCAAGCCGTACAGGATATGGTACAGGAAATAAGAATCCCACGTGGTGCAGGTAAAGCACAGGATCATTAAATTAGAGCGTATTTTACCCAGAACTGATTAACATAAACCAAGATTACCATGAGTGACAGAATACATACCCTCAGTGGGTACCTCTACGAATACCAAAAAAGCGTAACACAACCGGAAGAGTTTTGGGCCAGAATCGCGGATTCATTTCACTGGAGAAAACGCTGGTCAAAAGTATTGAAATGGAATTTTGAGGAGGCGGATGTAAAGTGGTTTTTAGATGGCAAACTGAACATCACAGAGAATATTTTTGAGCGTCATCTTTTTACCATCGGAGATCGACCGGCGATTATTTGGGAGGCAAATGATCCCGACGAAGAAGGAAGAACATTGACCTATCGAGAGCTTTTTTATGAAGTGAATCGCTTCTCAAATGCCTTGAAAAATAAAGGAATAGGAAAGGGAGATAAGGTAATCATCTATATGCCGATGGTTCCGGAAGCAGCAATAGCCATGCTTGCCTGCGCTAGAATCGGAGCAATTCACTCGGTTGTTTTTGCGGGCTTTTCCAGCTCTGCATTGGCAGATAGGGTCATAGATTGTGGAGCAAAGGCAATTTTGACTTCGGATGGAAATTTCCGGGGAAGTAAAAAAATAGCTGTAAAAGCTGTTGTGGATGAAGCATTGGAGAAAAGCTCAGTGGAGACAGTAATCGTCTATGAGCGCACCAAGCAGGAAGTGACTATGAAAGAAGGTCGGGATTTCTGGTGGCATGAGGTAATCGCCGGGGAATCTGAGCAATGCGTAGCTGAAGAAATGGACAGTGAGGATATGCTGTTTATTCTTTACACATCCGGCTCTACCGGAAAGCCAAAGGGCGTAGTGCATACCACGGGAGGATATATGGTGTATTCGCAGTACTCATTTGACAATGTCTTTCAATATTCGGAAGGGGATGTATATTGGTGTACAGCCGATGTAGGATGGATCACGGGACATTCCTATATAGTTTACGGCCCTCTGCTTGCCGGAGCGACTACGCTGATGTTTGAGGGAGTTCCTACATTTCCTGACGCAGGGAGATTTTGGGCTGTAGTGGAAAAACACAAAGTAAATATATTCTATACCGCACCTACTGCTATTCGGGCGTTGCAAGCATATGGCACAGACCCAATTAACAATTACGATCTGAGCTCCCTTAAAGTATTGGGATCGGTAGGCGAACCTATCAATGAAGAAGCATGGCATTGGTACCACACACACATAGGAAAGAACAAATGCCCTATAGTGGATACCTGGTGGCAGACAGAAACCGGAGGGATTATGGTTTCTCCGATTGCGGGCATCACTCCTACCAAACCTGCCTATGCTACATTACCGCTTCCGGGGGTACAGCTTTGCATTGTGGATCCTGAAGGAAATGAGCTGACAGGAAACTCAGTAGAAGGAAATCTGTGCATCAAGTTTCCTTGGCCCGGAATGATCCGGACTACTTATGGAGATCATGAACGCTGCAAGCAGACCTATTTTTCCACTTATAAAGGAATGTATTTCACCGGTGATGGAGTAAAGCGCGATCACGATGGATACTATAGGATCCTCGGTCGTGTAGATGATGTGATCAACGTCTCAGGGCACAGAATGGGCACAGCCGAAGTAGAAAACGCAATCAATGAGCATCCGAAAGTTATCGAGTCAGCTGTAGTGGGCTATCCACATGAAGTGAAAGGACAAGGAATCTACGCTTATGTGATAGCTGATCTGACTAACCGTACGGAGGATAACCTGATCAATGAGATTAAGGAAATGGTTACCAAAATAATCGGGCCTATAGCGAAACCCGATAAAATTCAACTTGTACCCGGACTACCGAAAACTAGGTCAGGAAAGATCATGCGCCGTATTCTGCGTAAAGTAGCCGAGGGATCTCTTGATAATATGGGTGACACGAGTACTTTGCTTGATCCGGATGTAGTGACCAAAATTATTGAAGGGAAAAAGTAGGTTAAGTTGAAGAGCCAAGATTCTTAAACCAAGAGTTTGGGAATCTTGGCTCTTTGATGTTAATCTTTTGGAGAGGAATCCTCCTCCTCTTCATCCAGCTGAATGGAAGACACTATAGAATCTGGAGAGTCCATTTCCTGTTTATAAAAATTGTGAACCCCCACCATAAAGGCCACTATCAGTGCCCACATCAGGCGTCTGCAATAGCGTAGAAATTGATAAGGGTAGTTCATGTCCAATTGATTATTGATAGATCTGTCCAAAAATCATTCCCACACTGAAGATAGTCAGTAATTTACAGATAAAACCAACTGGTTAGCGGTAATTTTCCTAACGACCTTTGAAAGGCAGACTTTGATAAAAAGTAATATGTATATCCGCTTTTCTTCCAGTAAAGAGACTAAAGCATTATAGGATTTGGAAAACACTAGCGTAAAGGCCACTTCTGTCATCGGTCTTCCTGCCGTTATACCAAAGAAAATGAGGCTACTGGCATCATTGCGGATAATCACAAAAAGTAACTTAAAATGAATATAAGAAAAGCAGACGAACAAAAAGATTACGACAAAGTTTGGGACATTTTTACAAATGTTATTTCGACAGGCGACACTTATGTATTTGACCCAAAAACGCCAAAAGAGGCATTGCATAAAAATTGGTTTGCAGACTATATGGACACTTTTGTTGCAGTTGACGATAATGGAGAAATATTAGGAACTTATATTATCAAACCTAATCAAATTGACTTGGGTAACCACATTGCAAATTGTAGCTATATGGTAAACCCAAAATATCACGGACGTGGGACAGGAAAATTGCTTTGTGAACACTCACTAAAATTTGCCAGGGACAAAGGATTTTTAGGAATACAATTTAATATTGTGGTTAGTACAAATGAAAATGCCGTAAAGTTGTGGCAGAGATTTGGGTTTAATATAATTGGAACAACACCCAAGGCTTTTAGGCACAAAACACTGGGACTTGTTGATACTTACATAATGTATAAAGACCTGACTACGAATGAACAAAACCATAACTCCATGATAATCTGACAACCCTTCCGCTAAATGGCCAATGTAATAGTCAATAGAGTAGCAGAGTTTTTAAAGCGATTTCCGCCTTTTTCGTTTTTGTCCAAGGAGGAATTGGAAAAAATTTCAAGTGCTGTAGAAATTCAATTTTTAGAAAAAGGGGAAACACTTTTCAAGCAAGGTGATGCTCCCCAGTCCCATTTTTTTATCTTAAAAGAAGGTGAAATCCATCTTACAGAAAGCAAGCAATCCGGGGAGGAAATAAAAGAATACTTAGACGAAGGAGATGTATTTGGCGTGCTGGCACTTTTGGGCAAAAGAGCCTATGTCCTAAATGCCCGAATCAGTCAAAGTAGTCTGATTTATGCTATTCCGGTACAGGTTTTTGAAGAAATTCTTGCCACCAACAATCGGGTAGCACTTTACTTTGCAGCCGGGTTTGCTTCCGGAAAGGTCGTCGTCAGGCAGGATTTATCCCAAGGTCAGAAAGCTCGGGGAGCACTAAAGAATGAATTAAGAGATAATTCTCTGCTTATTTTCTCGGATCAGTCCGAGGTGAAAATTTCTGATAAAGTGCTCACCTGCGACTCTTCCAATACAGTCCATGAAGCGGCTAAGCTAATGGTGGAAGCAGATGTCAGCAGCATCGTAATCGTGGATGATAGTTTCAGACCCATCGGCATAATCACTGACAAGGACCTGCGCTCCAAAATTCTGGCAAAAGCGCTTTCGCTTTCCACTTCAGTTAGTGACGTAATGACTTCACCGGTGATAACCAGACCTAAGGATGCGGGCTTTTCGGATCTTTATCTTACGATGATCAAAAATCGACTTCACCACCTCATACTTACGGAGGATGGTTCAGACCAGTCGAAGGTCTGTGGTATAATATCAGATCATGACGTGCTGGTTTCCATGGGAAATAGCCCTGCGGTGCTCATACATGGATTGCTGAATACTCAGGACATAAAAGAAATCAGGTCCATCAGAGACCGTGCAAGTAAGATGCTGGCTTATTATCTGGAAAATGAGGTGGCCATGGATTTTGTGGCTTCTGTCATGACCGAAATCAATGACGTGATCATCCAGCAGGCAATTAAAATCGCAGAAAAATCTCTAACCGAAGAGTATTCGGAAATGCAGAGCGTGCGCTATTGTTTTTTGACTTTGGGAAGTGAGGGACGTGAAGAGCAATTGCTCCGGACGGATCAGGACAATGCTTTGGTTTATGAAAATGTGACTGAGGACTTAAAGTCAACAGCTGCTGAGTATTTTCTGAAGTTGGGAACTGCGGTGGTCGAGATCCTTATAGCCTGTGGATTTGCACCATGTCCGGGAGATATCATGGCCAGCAATCCCAAATGGGTTCAGCCTGTAGCACAATGGGAAAATTATTTTGCCAATTGGATTTTGACACCTACTCAGGAAGCGTTGATTTCTGCCTCGATCTTTTTTGATTTTAGGGCAATCGGCGGAAGCAAAAGCCTATCGGAAGAGCTGAGTTTGTTTATCTATGATTCTCTAAAGAAAAAGCCTGTTTTCCTCAATTTTCTGGCACAGAATACCTTAGCAACACCTCCCCCACTTGGGTTTTTCAGGAATTTTGTAGTAGAAAAATCAGGTGAGCATAGGGATCAATTCGACATCAAAGCCAGAGCAATCCGGCCTCTGGTTGATTTGGCGAGGCTGCTTACCTTAAGCCATGCAGTAATTGGCATCAACAATACGTTTAGGCGGTTTGAACACTTGGCTGAATTGGAACCTAATTACAAAGAACTATTCAGTCAAGCGGCTAAAGCATTTGAGATACTTATTAGAATGAGAGCGATAGAAGGGATGAAAAATGGGAATGATGGAAGATTTATCAATCCTGAATCCCTCGGGAAGCTTCAGAGACAATTGCTGAAGAACACTTTTGTGCCTATCGATGAGCTTCAGGATATAGTAAAGGTACGTTTTCAGCTAGACCATTTTGGACGATGAGTTGGTGGCCATTTTCAAAATCAAAAAGAGTGCTTCCAGATTTTGTGAAAGGATATCTGGCAAAAAACGAATTGAATATCCCTCCTATTCGTGCTCTAAATCAGCTTGATTTTGTAGTGCTGGACACAGAAACCACCGGGCTTGACACGAATAATGATTCAATAGTGTCCTTTGGTGCAGTGAAGATTTCCAATGAGAGAATTCTAGTCAGTTCTGCAGTAGAATGGTATCCGGAGTCCAACCAAAGCCTCAAACAATCGCCTTTGATCCATGGTCTCGTAGAGAGACAGAATCAGCTTACCAAGACTCTGTTTATAAAACAGGTGCTGGAATACATTTCCAACGCAATTCTGGTTGGGCACCACCTCGGTTTTGATTTGGACATGCTTTTTCAAATCGCAAAAGACTATGGGTTGACCCAATTCCAAAACCCAATTATCGACACCATGAATTTTGCTATCCGTCTAGACCATGGACCACAGACTAATCTTAGCCATATTCAGGTGAAAAACTACAGCTTGGATGCTTTGTGTGAGCGTTTTAATATCCCACTCGACGATCGTCATACGGCGGCAGGAGATGCACACCTTACCGCTTTACTTTTTCTGAAATTAGTAAAAATTGCTGAGGCAAAAGGCATAAAGAGTTATGGCCAACTCCTTCGCTAATAGTTCCTGCCGGATTATTTTTAGCAATAATTGAATTTTGCCAAAGTAAAAATCGTAATAACCTTTTTTACAGAGAGTTAAAGGTAAATTTGAGTGATATTTTTATTCTCACATTAAACTTTTAATTCGATGGCAAAACTAACGATTGACCCAAAACTCGTTCTAAAGAAGGAGATGAATTTGGAATTGCTGAAAGAGCTCAATGTTTTCCCCGCCCACCCGATTACGCAAAAATATTGGGCGCTGGGAGGAGCTAGCGGTTGGCTCGGTACCAATACCACACCGATCAACACCTGTCCGGATGGAATAGGCCGGTATCAACACTACGTGAATGGTTCTATCTATTACCATCCCTCGATAGGTGCGCATGAAGTTCATGGCCTTATTCGGGCAAGGTGGCAATCCATGGGCTGGGAAAGAAGCTTGCTGGGCTACCCACTCACAGACGAATCCAAATGTCCGGATGGTATTGGGCGCTACAATCACTTTCAGGGAGGCAGCATTTATTGGAGCCCGTCTTCGGGAGCTTGGGAAGTACACGGAGCAATAAGGGCAAAGTATTCCAGCTTGGGTTGGGAGAAAAGTTTTCTTCGGTATCCCCTTACCAATGAAAACACTTGCCCGGACGGAGTAGGTCGCTATAATCATTTCCAAGGAGGTAGCATCTACTGGACACCGAGTACAGGTGCACATGAAGTTCATGGAGCTATCCGTTCACATTGGGCTTCTATGGGCTGGGAAAAGAGTGTTTTGGGATATCCTACATCGGATGAGCTGGTGGTGTTTGGAGGAGCGGCACGGATTTCCCATTTCCAGCGGGGAAGTATCTACTGGTCACCTACAGCAGGTGTGCGGGTGCTGAGGGAACGCATTAGGGTGCATGTGAAGATTTTGGAAACACCTACTTCCTTCACCATCAATGAGCAATTTGCCGCGATGCAGGAAGTATATGCCGTTGCGGGTGTGAGAGTAGACTGTGCGTCCACCGAAAACCTTAACTTACCGACACTTAGGGATGTGGATGTAGGAGGATGTACTATGGGGTCAGTTTCTGCTGAGCAAGTGAGTTTATTTGGCAATAGGAATTTTGTAGGTACGAATGACGTAGTTGTATATTACGTAAGAAGTACTGTGCCTGGATATAATGGCTGTGCGGCCCATCCGTCGGGAAGGCCAGGCTGTGTGGTGGTCCGTTCGGCCAGCCGATGGACTTTGGGCCATGAATTCGGACACGTATTGGGCATTCATCACGTGAATGACAACAATCGTCTCATGACTGGCAACGGCACATTCAACATCACAAATCCTCCACCGGACCTTATTTCCAGTGAGTCTACCAAAATGCGTAACTCTAATCTAACCATTCCACTCTAAACTGAAAAAATCATGGCAAAGTCAAACAGTAATACCGCCGCGCAGGATTATGATGCGCAAGAACTCCTTGCTTTTCTCAGACAAGATGAGTTGGACTACCCGGCAGGAGCAAAGAAATTCGGAAAAGCTGCTCTCCCATTTCTTGCAGAACTGGTGCAGGGATCTGATGAGAACCTATCCATCAAAGCAGCATATCTGGTAGGGTATATTGATGATGAAGCGGGAAATGCTATTCTTCAAATGGCTGCTGAAAAAGGCAGTGCTCCGGTAAGGATAGCCGCAGCTTTTGGTGCGCAAAAGAGAGGCGCTAAAGCAGCTGAATCAATCCTGAGCAAGTCATTTGATGATACTGATCCCTCGGTAGTGAAATATGCCTTGAGATCAGCATCTGCGATGAAAATGGAAAAAACCTTCAGAACAAAAATTGATAAGATTTCGAAGTCGTTCTTGGATGAAGGAATCAAAACAGAAGCGCTGAATGTGATGAAAAGGATAAAATAATATGATTATCCGCGATGATGTCAGGCTCCTTAGTGCCTTGGCTTATTTGGCAGGAAGACGGGAGATCGAAGACAGAATTCACCTGAAATGATAGAGTTTACCAAATCTTAGGATGCTTTAGCCTCTTTAGTGGTAGCAAAGCGGATATATGTATAAAATAATTTCCAAAGGAATAAGTCTTGGAGGCCGCTGAAATATGCGGCCTTTTTTATTTCCATTTTACGTCGACTTTTCCACGGGCTTTCATATGGATTACCAATTCTTTTGTCATAGGATAAAACCCTGAGGGCTCTATCGTGAGGTCAGCAACGTTCAAATCCATGATCGGTGTACTTAATCCCAGTCTATCTGAAATGCTTCCCAAGCTTTCTTCTAAGACATCAGCTATTGGGAAAATAGCTCTACTTTCTATTCTACGTATAATTTTGCGCTTTTTCAGGCCCACCCCCGTTTGTGCTCCAAAGCTCCCGCTTTCCATTTTGAAATTAATATCCTTAAAATACAAGCTTTGGGAACTTGCATCATATTCCGGCATTCCGACCACAAACAATGTTCCGCTCAAGGTTTTCCCATCTGTCTGTTCAGCAGTGAAGTTCATGGCAATAGCCAGTAAATCTCCAAAAGCCTGAGTTTTGATATTAGACGGGATCATCGTGGTTTTCTTATCCACGCGGAATGCCTTCCCGTCCAAATTCTGTCGTAGAAGCTCGTCAAGCTTGACGTAGCTTATCGTGAGTGGAATGAGCATCTCTACTTTGTTAGCCGGATTTTCATTCTGGCTGAGCCCAGTCAATGGAAATGCCCGTGAAGGTGCAGCATTGGCAGGATGGGAGTTCACCTTCCCATCCATTCCTAGCCAGAGATTGTAATTCTGATCAGCGTCAAAATATTCGTTGAGGTTTATTTGTTGAGGTTGGATGGAAAAAGCAGTATTTCCGCCAAGCCACTCAATAGAAAAAGGCTTGCCCACTTGAGCCCAGGCAAGATCTACTATGGTTTTTAAACTGGCTATTTTTTTTCCGCCTGTTAGGTGTTCATTTCCCCACTTCCGTATCTCTTTGCTTAACAAGCCACTCAAATCCACCTGCATTCCCAAAATCTCAACAGCTAGATTTCCACCCAAATCCACCAGTTCGAAACTTTGTGACCCTAAGCTCCAATCAGGATTGATTGTTGGATCTATCACAAATACCGGGGAGAAATTCTCATTCAGCGGCAGCTTAGACTGAAATAAATTTCCCAGCCCTTTTGGCTTGAGGCCTACTTCTCCGACTACATTAATGGGAACAGTCAATTGGATTCGCTGACTATCCAGTGCTGTCCAGGTGATAGTACCATTTCTTCTCAACTGCAAATCACCTGTAACCCCACTTCCCATATCCAGTCCTTTTTCCTGAAGCAGCAGGGAGGGAATCTGACTGTTCAATAGTTTACCCAAGGTTTCTTTTGGGATTTTTAATGGTACGTTCATCCCTGCAGTAGCAGGGGGTGGCGGAGTGCTGGGACTTGGATTGACGGCAGGGTTTATACTTTTGCAGGAAAATAATACAAGACCTATTAGCACGATAGGTGTCTGAAAGTTTATAAATCGGCGGCGGAACTGTATTTTCATAAATGAAGTTTAATTTTCAATGGCTGGTCTTTCTTCTACAACTATTGCCCCAAAAATAAAAAATCACCGAAATGAATTGGAATAAACTCACTGATGCTCATCAAATAGAGGAAATCAAGACACTTAGCAAAGAAAAACCCTTCTTGATTTTCAAGCATAGCACCCGCTGTTCGATCAGCAATATGTCTTTGGACCGCTTGCTTAGGAAATGGAAGGATGCAGATACTGAAAAGGTGACTCCATATTTTTTGGATTTGATAGCACACCGGGATTTATCGGATCTAGTCGCTAAAAAATTCGGAGTTCCCCATGAATCCCCTCAAGTATTGCTGATAAAAGACGGGCTAGTGATTTATGATAATAGCCACTATGGGATTTCCTACGAAGATCTGATGGGGAAAATTTAGTTTTTCGGAATTTAAACGGTTTTTATACCATTTATCCTCCTCAATATCCATTCTTGTTTTTCTTAAAATGCTGAATAAACCTTTGACATTACTATTAGGTCAAAGAAGTAGAAATTAGCATCCGCATGAAGAAAAACTACGCTTTTATTATTCTGATTTTTAGCCTATTAATTGGTACATCAGCTTTTGGACAACGGCCTACGGGGCAAGATCGTGCCGAAAGAAAATTCACAGGTACCGTCATGGATGGAGTGGCGAAGACACCGATGGCAGGAGCAAATGTGCTGATCAAAACCGTGGCCGATTCACTTTTAGCCGGTACTGTGACGGATGCGAAAGGACAGTTTGAGATTGCAAGACCCGATATACCTTCTGTAAAAATCGAAATCAAGTTTATAGGCTACGAAACGATAACCAAGACACATACGGGAAGAGAACCTGTTGAGCTTGGCGTACTGACACTTCTGGAAGATGCTCAGGTGCTCGGAGAGGTGGTGATACAAGGACAAAGTCCCTTAGGCGAAATGAGAGGAGATACCACCTCCTTCAATGCAAGCGCATTCAAAACCCGGGAAAATGGAATGGCCGAAGACCTTGTGGGGAAGCTGCCCGGGGTAACTATCCAAAACGGACAAGTTCAGGCTCAGGGCGAGGCTGTACAAAAGATTCTGGTAGATGGCCGGGAGTTTTTTGGCTCTGACCCAAACATTGCATTGAGGAATCTCCCTGCGGACGCAATTGATAGAATAGAAATATTGGATCAGAGGACTGATCAAAGCCGATTGACGGGCTTTGATGATGGAACCTATACCAAGACTATTAATATTATTCTGAGAGAGGATCGAAAAAATGGTCAATTTGGTAGAGTATACGGCGGTTATGGTACAGACGAGAGGTACAATGCCGGTGGAAGTGTAAACCTTTTTGCCGGGGATAGAAGAGTTTCTATACTGGGGCTCTTCAATAATATTAACCAGCAGAATTTCTCCAGCGATGATCTCGCCGGTGTGAATGCCAATGCTTCCGGCGGAGGCGGTGGTGGCAGACGCGGTGGTTTTGGGGGAGGTAATAGTAATTTTTACGGAGGAAATGATATTGGTACCATTACTACCAATGCAATGGGGCTTAACTACAGTGACAAATGGGGTTCAAAAGTCAATTTTACCGGAAGTTATTTCTTCAATAATACACAAAACACTTTAAGACAGATCACCAACCGTCAGACGGTAATAAACGAAAGTACAACGCAGAATTACCAAGAGAACTTGATCAATTCAGTGCAAAATTCCAATCACAGAGCTGATGCCCGTATCGAAGCAGATCTGAATGACAAGAATTCATTGATTCTTACACCAACTATTTCTTTCCGGACAAGCACTAATTTCAACGATAGGGATGCTTTGACTTTGGCAAACGACACGGACTCCCTTTCCGCACTTCGGACGATTACCAATGCAGAGACGAATTCCTATAGTATTGGGAACAATCTGACATACCGGTATAAATTTGATAAGAAAGGGAGGACGCTTTCAGCGGATATCAATACTTCCTGGAGTACCAATGACGAAGATTCTGAGCTTTCCGGAGCTAGTAGAGACTATGTGAGAAACCTACTGGATACTACGTTGCAGGACACAGAGTTACTTTCTAAAGGCTTCAATTATAGAGTGAATGCAACCTTGACAGAGCCCCTAAGCGAAAAATCCATTGCAACTATCGGCTATCAAATCAGCAATAACAAAACGGATTCGGATCAAAAGACCAGAGTGTTGAATGATGAGAATATCGCTGTTTTGGATACTGCACTGAGCAATGAGTTTAATAATAAATTTATCACACAGCGGTTGAGAACGGGCTATGCCTACACGAACAATGGCTGGAATTTGAATGCTAATTTAGATTACCAGTATGCCAAATTGGATAACGAGGCTTTCTTCCCGGTGGAAGGTGTTTTCAAACGTGATTTTAACAATATCTTACCCAGTGCGAATGTCAGCTATAGAAATAGAGAAAGCGGGCTGAATTTCCGATTAAGGTATAGAACAGGTACGGATGAACCTTCGGTGAGACAGTTGCAAAATGTGGTGAATAATCAGAATCCACTTAGTCTAAGTGTAGGTAACCCCAATCTGGCCCAGAGTTTTCAAAACAGCATATTCGCCAATATCGGCAAATTCAATATGGAGAAAAATCGCACTTTCTTCGTTTTTGCCAATATTTCCACCACCAAGAATTACATAGGCAGCAGCACTTACATAGTAGCGCAGGATTCATTGATCAATGGAGAAATCCTCTTACGCCCGGGAGGACAGATCTCCCAGCCGGTCAATTTGGATGGGAATTTTAACAGTCGCATGTTTATGAACTATGGGGCCCCTCTCAAGGGAATCAAAACGAATATTAACTTAAACACACGAGTTGGATTTAATAGAACCCCAGGCCTGATCAACGGGGAGAAAAACGTCAATGAAAATATTGATTTGGGGCAAGGGATTACATTTACTTCCAACATCAGCAAGGATTTTGATTTCACACTAAGCACCACGGGGACATACACGATAGTAAATTCCAGTCTGCAGGAGAATCTAGACAACAACTATTATATCCAAGAATCCAATCTGCGCTTGTATTATTCCCCCAATGGAGGGAAGCTTTTCATGGGAAACACGGTCAACAACAGCCTGTACCGTGGACTTTCGGAAGGGTTTGACCAGTCTGTGTGGTTATGGAATATAGAAGCAGGCTACAGATTTGCAAAAAACAACAAGGCCGAACTCAAAGTAGTCATCTTCGATCTACTCAATCAAAACACCAGCATCTCCCGTACCATCTCAGATGTGTCCGTTTCCGATGTATACACCAATGTACTGACCCGATACGGCTTACTTACTTTTACCTATATCATCGGGAATTTCAAACAGCCTGAGCAATCGGAACAACCTTGGCAGCGTGGTGGACCGCCTAGGGGAGGAAGAACTTGGTGAGGGGTGAATTACTATTTTTGATTTAAGATTTATGAAGCTTATAGAAGTGGTGGGCCGACTGGAGTAATTCAGTCGGCTTTTTTAAATTAGTAGTTTAATATTGATATACACTTTGACTGTTGGATATGAACAGATACATTCTAGTCCTATTACTTTTTGCACTATACGCGGGACATGGCCAGTTGGATTTCAATGAAACGGGAATCATGGCTGAGCAGATTTGGGTTTTTGACCACAAAGGGAAGCCACTTTATAACTTAAAGCTGGATCGATCCATCATCCAAATTTTAGTTAACGAACAAACAAGTGAAATCTACGGACTCACCACAGATGAAGACCCCGGGATCGCAGTATTTCCGATCCCAGAGGAGCTTTTAAGATAACAGGGCAAAAATTCTCAAGCGACAAATAAAGTACTAGTGATCTTTGCGCTTCCTTTGTGGGCTTTGTGGTTAAACCAGAAAAGCCGACTCCATCAAAAGCCTGCTTTACACGAAGTAGTTTATGCATTCACCCGGTCTTTTATACCCAAAAAACATCAAAAGCATTAGCTTTGTGGCTTGATTAACCAGTAAGTGATGTACCAGGAGAAAATCGAAGCTATTAAAGCCGCTATTGCAGCAGCAGACGCCAACAGTCCGGAGGAGTTAGAAGCCTACAGAATGGAGTATATCTCCAAAAAATCTGTGGTGGGAGAACTCTTTGCAGGAATGGGAAAAATCCCCAATGAGGAGAAAAAATCCTATGGGCAGTTGGTAAATGGAGTAAAACAACTCGCAGAGACGAAATTTCAGGAGCTGATCGAAAAGGTTAATCAGACAAACAAAAAGTCTAAATCCGCTGATATTGATTTGACACTTCCTCCTTCCAATCAAAACTTGGGAGGAATTCATCCGTTGACGGCTACCCGGCAGCGCATCATTGAAATCTTCGAGCGGATCGGGTTCAATCTTTCTGAAGGACCTGAGATTGAAGACGACTGGCATAACTTCACCGCACTGAATTTCCCTGAAAATCATCCTGCCCGTGAGATGCAGGATACCTTTTTTATTGAGAAAAATCCTGATATAGCCTTGCGGACGCATACTTCTTCTGTGCAGGTGCGGGTAATGGAAAATCAGAAACCTCCGATTCGTACCCTATCTCCGGGGAGAGTCTATAGAAATGAAGCAATTTCGGCCCGTGCACACTGTATTTTTCATCAAGTGGAGGGACTGTATGTGGATGAAAATGTAGGCTTTGCTGATTTGAAAAACACACTTTATCACTTTGCCAAAGAGATGTTTGGCAAGGAGACCAAAGTTCGGTTCAGACCGTCATATTTTCCGTTTACCGAGCCAAGTGCAGAGATCGATATATCTTGTCTGATCTGTGGAGGCAAGGGATGCAATGTCTGCAAAGGCAGCGGTTGGGTAGAGATTGGCGGTTCTGGAATGGTAGATCCCAACGTGTTGGAAAACTGTGGGATAGATTCTAAAAAGTACACGGGCTTTGCCTTCGGTATGGGAATCGAGCGTATCGCGATGCTGAAATACCAGATCAAGGACCTTCGTCTATTCACTGAGAATGATGTGAGGTTTCTGAGGCAGTTTAGGCCTCTCTTATAAAAAATGAAGGCGTTGAGTAATCAGCGCCTTTTTTATTAATTCTTTTTTAACCACCGAGAACGCGGAGGATTACGCTGAGGTCACAAATTAGTGTTCTCCTGCTTCTACAGAAGCTGAATATTCTCATCCATTCATGAGCTCAAAGATTCAGATGGACTAGTTGGATTTAATAGCACTGTATAGTTGTTCGCTCATAAGGCACGAATAGCGGTAAGTGTACCCAATGGAGGTCAGCTTAAAAGGTGCCTTCTATGCGAAACCTTAGCGTCCTCGCGGTTAAGAAAGCTACACGGCTTTTGCCGTTTCCATTTTATAGATAATGTCCCCGTAGTCGAGTTTATTCCAATTCTCTGTGATCAGCGGATCAGCCATTACACGATCCATTATTGCTTCCTGCAATTTGCCCTGCGCATAAGCTTCCGAATACCTCATATCCGTAAAAGTCACCATGGAATACAGTGGAATCCAATCGTTGGGGTACAATTCGTAGAGTTTAGCTTCAATTTTCTTGCGAAGGATAAACTTCGGATCCGCCACAGACTCTTTCATTTCTTCAAAATTCTCCATGGCCAATTGGCAGATGGCATCGGTATCTATTTTGCGCTTTTTCTGAAACTTCTCAAAAACCAAATCCCAGGAATTAGTCCCGTATTTATCGATTAAACTATTGAGAATCGAGCAATCTTCAAAACCACAGTTCATACCCTGACCATAGAAGGGAACCATTGCATGGCTCGCATCCCCCATCAGTAAGCTAGTGCCTTGTACCCAGGGAAAACACTCCACATTGATCAAAGCTGATGTGGGATTGGCAAAATACTCAGTATTGAGATCGGGCATTAATTGAAAGGCATCATCAAAGTAGTTGGAGAACAAGATCTCAAGATCTTTCTCATCATTGATTTTGTCAAAACATACTTTGGAACCGCTATGCGGTAAAAACAGGGTGCAGGTAAAGGTTTTATCAGGATTGGGAAGTGCGATAAGCATAAACTTGCCTCTTGGCCAGATATGCAATGCATTCGGATCCATAGCAAATTCGCCGTCGGCAGTGGCGGGAATTGTCAGTTCCTTATACTCGTGTGTGATGTATTCCTGCTTGTAATTGAAGCGGATTTGCTTTTGCATGGCCAGCCTAAGCGATGAATATGCTCCATCTGATCCAAAAAGAACCGGAGCAAGAACTTTCTTTTCACCTTCCGGGGTCTTGAAATCAATCTCCTGATTGCGGAAATCCACATCAGTGCATTTGTGTTCGAAATTGAATCGAACGCCCAATCGCTCTCCTTCTTCTACAAGCAGTTGATTGAATTTGCCTCTCGAAAGGGAATATATAGCCTGATTTTCTTTTCCGTAGGAAATAAACGTAGTACCGCCATGCTCATCATGAATCTTACGGCCATACATCGGGATGGCCAAAGGCATTACCTTTTCCTTTAGCCCTACTTCCTCCAGACTCTTCCATCCGCGATGGCTAAGTGCCATATTGATGGACCTTTTGCCTTCATCAAAATTTGATTTGCGCTTGTCGGGTCTTTTGTCATAGACTTCCACTTCTAAGCCCTGGCGCTTTAGATATATAGCCATTAGGGAACCAATAAGTCCGGCTCCCAATACGGTAACTTGATTCTTTTTCATTTGGATTGTTTTATCCACGCTTCCTTTAAGCGAATTTCTTCAGAGATTGTTCCAAAATCTGTGCAAATCGGAACACGTCTAGGAAGCTGTTATAGAGCGGCGTGGGTGCAAGACGGATCACATTCGGATTGCGCCAATCTCCCACTACTCCCTGTTTATACCATTCATCGAATACAGCTTTGCCTCCACGATGAATGTGCAAAGATAACTGACAACCTCTTTCCACAGGATTTTTAGGAGTAATAATTTCCAAAACCCCTGATTTTCCGCTGATTTCTTCTATTAAATAGGCTAAATATGCTGTCAACCGCTCAGATTTATACCTCAAATTTTCCATTCCGGCCTCTTGGAAAATATCCAAAGAAGCCTGATGAACTGCCAGTCCGAGAATATCAGAATTGGAAAGCTGCCAGCCATCCGCACCATGCATAGGGACAAATCCCTTCTCCATTTTAAAGCGCTGCTCCTGATCATGCCCCCACCAGCCCGCAAAACGATTCATATCAGCCCGCTCAGCAAAGCGCTCATGGACAAACACTCCTGACACATTTCCGGGGCCTGAATTCATATATTTATAACTGCACCACGTCGCAAAATCCACATCCCAATCATGCAAGCTCAGGAGAACATTGCCGGCCGCGTGTGCCAAATCAAACCCGGCATAAGCTCCTACTTTATGGGCTGCAGCTGTAATGGCTTTCATATCGAAAACCTGCCCTGTGTAATATTGCAGACCGGCCATATTGACCAAGGCAAGTGAATCTCCCAGACTATGTATTTCAGCTAAAATGTCTTCCGTACGAAGGGTGTGCTCACCTGCTCTTGGCTTAAGTTCCACAATAACTTCCTCGGGATCCAAGCCATGAAACTTTACCTGAGTTTCCAGCATGTATTGGTCTGAGGGAAATGCCCCGCCTTCCACGATTATTTTATATCTATCCTTGGTAGGTCGGTAAAATGAAACCATCAGGAGATGTAGATTTACAGACAAGTTGTTCATCGCCACCACCTCATGCTCTTGGGCTCCGAGGATTTCGGCAAGTGCAGGTTTTGACTTTTGCTTTGCAAAAAACCAGGCGTCTTCTCCATGAAAATGTCCATCTACCCCCATTTCCGCCCAATTTGACAATTCCTTTGCGATGTAATCTTTTGCGGACTTAGGCTGTAATCCCAAAGAATTTCCGCAGAGATAAATTGCTTCTCTTCCGTTCACTTTTGGGAAAAGGAAACGGTCCCGAAAGCGGGAAAGAGAATCCTTCTCATCCATACCTTGGGCGAATTGGGCTGTATACTGATACTTCATTTTGAACTATTTGGGTTATTTATTTCCTGTGGACAATGGACAAAACCATCCTAGAGTTTGATTAAACCTGCGTTTGGGGTACATCGGACTTCGGTCAGCCGGCATCCTTCTTTCACTCAAAGAAAAAATGTCCTTTCATTGTTAAGAATAATCCGGAGCATCTCACATCTCTATTTCTCCATCACCGTTCCGCAATTCTTGCAGACAGTATGCTGAGGATTACCCCAAAATCTGGCCATAATAGGAGGCAGTTGATTTACGATATCAGTCACTTCAGCATATTCTTCGTAGAGTTTCTCCCCGCAATTTTCACAATGCCAAATAAATCCATCAACCTCCCCGTCCCTTCTGTACCGTTCGATCACCAGCCCGATTGTGTTGGCAGGGCGGCGTGGAGAATGGGGCATTTTAGCCGGTAGAAGAAATATTTCCCCCTCCCGGATAGGAATATCCTTTGGCTTGCCATCTTCTATTACCTTCAGCGTGATATCTCCTTCCACCTGATAGAAAAATTCCTCCCCTTCGTTATAGTGATAGTCTTTTCGGGAATTCGGGCCGCCGACTACCATCACGATAAAATCGTCATTTCCCTTGTACACCTGCTGATTACCAATGGGGGGCTTCAGTAGAGGTCTATTTTCGTCTATCCATTTTTTGAAGTTGAAGGGTTGGGCTAAGGCCATATCGCTTGTTGTTCTGGTGAAATTGAAATCTATCCTGAAACTACTTACTGTAATCCTCCCTAAAAGTATTAAAAAACGTACGTTTTTTTGGCTTACTTTGTCCTAACCCCAATAAAACGATGAAATCGAGCACACCGGAAGCGACACTGGGATGATTATTCACCGTGCGAGATTCCATGTGGCCATTGAAAAACAAATTATAAACACATGAAATTTCCTATAATCGATATGCACTGTGATTTATTGTCCTATCTGGCAAGAATCCCGGGGGCAACCCCATATGAAAAAGGTGAAATCGCCTGTGCAATTCCCTGGCTGCAAGCCGGAAATGTACGCATGCAGATTTTGGCTATTTATACCGATGTAAAGTCGGAGAGTATGGACATGGCCATGAGACAAGCACAGATTTTCTCTGACTTATTGGCCAAGCATGATAGCGATATTGCATTTACCGATGCGGATTTTCTGCTGAATTGGGAGAAGCAGAACCGAATAGGAGTTATGGCTGCTATAGAAAATGCCGCCGGATTGGGAAATGAGGAAGCAAGTTGGGAAGAGATCTATAGCCAGTTTGATGGAATTCTGGCAAAAGTGAATAAACTAGCCTACATAGGTTTGACACACCATACCGAAAACCGTTTTGGTGGAGGAAATTATACTGAGGGAATAGGGTTGAAGGATGATGGCAAAAAGTTGCTTGATTACATCTCAGGCAAAAACATACCGATAGACTTTTCACATACCTCAGATTTGCTTGCCGAAGGGATTCTCGACCATATTGATAGACAGAATCTTAAAATACCGGTGATTGCAAGCCATTCAAATTTTCGGGAGATTTATACTCATCCCCGCAATCTCACAGATGAATTTGCCAAAGAAATTATACACCGTGGTGGGATTATTGGGGTGAATTTCCTTAGAGCTTTTCTAGACCCTGAAGTGCCCGAGCGATTATTTGATCATATTTTCCATGGTTTTCAGATCGGGGGAGCAGAGTCTATCTGCTTTGGTGCTGACTATTTTTACACCAAGGACTTCGAAGATGCGTCCCGTCATCCATTTTATTTTCCCTTAGTAGAGAATGCGGGAAAATACCCCTCATTGATCGAAAGCCTTGAAGACAAATTAAGTGAAGATCAGTTGATAAATCTATCCTATAGAAATTCGCTTGAGTTCTATCGCAAAATCCAAAACTAATGTCATCTCATCACTTTGTAAAAGAACAGCAGGAGCCGGCAGTACTTATCTTAGAAGTAGATCAGGTAAGATTTGATCAAGTCTCTCCCCTTTTAGAATGGGTTCCGACAGTTTTAGTCAGTGAAAAGGCGCTTGAACTAGTATTGAGTTGGGGAATAAAGATTGATGTTATTCTAGCTTCAGAGTCTTTTCAATCAGAAAACCAACACCTACTGGAAGAGCAATATCCGGTGAGGTTTATCAGTGCTTCAGCCGATGATTATTTGCAAACGGGGCTGGATTACCTTATCTCCAGCGATCACAGTGCAGTGCATTTGGTGGGATTAGCTCATCTGAAAGCACTTGATCTTCGGGAAAAACTTGATCTGCTGAATCTTACCATTTTGGATGGTGACTGGAAGTATTATCCTGTAACATCGGGGGAATTCAAAAAGTGGTTTGCTGAAAGCACCATCCATATCCATGGAGAGGAAGGGATGCCTGTCCAAATCCAAAATGAAAATGGGGAGTTGATTTTGCCCATTACCTATGCGACAATGCTGGAAGTACCGGATGGCATCACAGAGATTAAAGCGCCGGGTGCTTTTTGGATTGGAGAACAGGTTTATTCATAAACTTATAAAATACCATAGTACCTAGTGCATAACAAAGTACATCCAGAATATCGGCAGTATAAGTTGATGAGACTAGTGGCAAGACTGCTTCAAATACGACTGAAAAATAAATTAACCCTACCAGCACTTGGGTTCTTGTGAATGTAAGTCCTGAACCTGCGGGGTGCCACCACCTCATTACTTGCAAACAAATCCCGAAAACTACAGGCATAGCCATCAAATCATCGCCATAGGCATGGTAAACAGGAACAAATATCCCAAGCGATTTTTCTAGATATTGATTCACCCAAAAAGCGACAGAGGCGAAAATAAAAACTGGATTTTTGAATACACTGATCATCCCGGCAAAGCAGCTATCAACCACATAATAAAAGTCATGATGGCCATAAATACAGTATAGAATAGGTTTCCGGATTTTTTGAAAAACTTCACGATTCCACTGTCCTCAGGATTTATATAAAACATCCAGTCCTTTTCTTGCCGGTCTTGTTCCTGTTTGAGTTTTTCCTTCCGTTCTAGTTCCGAGGGAGACAGAAGCTCGCCGCAGTGCTCACAGCGATCCTCCACATTATTAGTCCAAATTGACCATTTTCCGCAGTTTGGGCATTTTTTCTGACTCATAGGCTTATGCAATTTCTTTGTTTGATCACCTTTATCATTCGACAATCTAATTACTTGATACTTAAATCTAACGTCTAGCGACTACAATTCTATCCTTACCATTCAAATCCTTCAGCACTTTCACTTCCGAAAAGCCCAAGTCCTCTACTAGTCCGACAACTTCTTTTCCGTATTTCTCATTGATCTCAAAGTACAGTTTCCCTCCCCGCTTCAGCAGTTGTTTTCCTTTCCCGGCAATGATTCGATAAAAAATCAAAGGATCGCCATCGCTCACAAACAAGGCTAGCCCCGGCTCAAAATCCAGCACATTTTTATGCATTTCACTTTTTTCCTGCTCAGGAATGTATGGAGGATTGCTTACCAAAATATCCAATTCTCCGACTTCAGGTAGCTCGGACAGAATATCACATTTGGAAAAGATCACCTCAGCTCCCAGTGCATCCCCATTTTTACGGGCGATGGCTAATGCTTCTTCAGAAATATCCACTGCGTACACTTCAGGATCATTCATTTCCAGTGCCAAAGAAATAGGAATACATCCTGTCCCGGTGCCGATGTCCAATAGCTTTAAGCCTGCTTTGGGATTTTCTTTGATGATCAGGTGGACCAATTCCTCGGTTTCATTTCTGGGAATCAACGTAGCCGGGCTGACGAAAAAGTCTCTTCCATAGAATGGTCCTTTCCCGATAATATACTGAATAGGTTCTCCTGTCTTCAAGCGTCCTAGGTCTTCAAGGATTTTTGGCGGAAAGGAGGCTTCGTCAGCATCATTTAACAGATCACTTTTTCTCCATCCCAGGTGATGCTCAAAAAGCCAGCTTACTATAGATTCAGCTTCTTGCTTGTCATAATCGGTAAGTTTTTCAGCCCAAGAAGACAATAGCTCTTGAAAAGTTGACATAGTTCTGTGGATTTTGGAAGATTTAAAATGCAAAGGTATCAAAACCAAAATTTCTATTTTTCAAAGGTGTCTTTGATTCTCAAATCGCAGTTTTTCAGCCCTTTTAAAATCTCATTCTGACAGACTCAGAAAGAAAAACTACCTTTGTGGAGAATTTATTTCCCATGAAGCTACACAACAATACCATCCGCGGAGTTCATACCGCACTTGCCGCAATTTTTGAAGAAGGTCAATACGCTGATAAAGTAATAGAGCGCACACTAAAATCCAACCCAAAATGGGGTTCCCGTGACCGTTCTTTCATTGCTGAGACTACTTATGAAATGGTTCGTTGGTGGAGACTGATCAACTATTTGAGTCCAAGCAAGGAGCCCTATGATTTATTTGGAACCTACTGGCTGATGCAGGGTCATAGCCTGCCACCGTGGGAGGAGTTTGCCAAAATCAATCCTGAAAAGATAAAAGAGAAGTACGAAAAGTTGGAAGATCCTGCCAAACTGGAGTCCGTGCCCGATTGGCTATTTGACCTTGGGAAAAAGGAGTTGGGAGATAAATGGGAAGCAGAGATCCATAGTTTGAATCAGGAAGCTCAGGTAGTTTTGCGTGTCAATACGCTTAAAATTACACGCGAACGTCTCAAAAACAGATTGGCGGAGGATAATATCCATACCCATATAATAAAGGGCTATCCGGATGCGCTGATCTTGGATGAGCGTACAAATGTCTTCCGTAATGCAGCCTTTAAAGAAGGACTTTTTGAAGTTCAGGATGCTTCTTCCCAGCTCGTAGCGGCAGCACTTGCTGTAGAGCCGGGGATGAGGGTAATTGATGCCTGTGCCGGAGCAGGAGGCAAGTCACTTCACATCGCTGCCTTGATGCAAAACAAAGGGAAAGTACTTTCCATGGATGTAGAAGAATGGAAACTGCAGCAAACTAAGCTTAGAGCTCGTAGAGATGGAGTTTCTATTATTGAGCGCAAGGTGATCGAAGGGTCTAAGACTATCAAACGGATGAAAGAAACTGCTGACAGGTTGTTGTTGGATGTTCCTTGTTCCGGTCTGGGAGTTCTTCGTAGAAATCCGGACACGAAGTGGAAATTAAGCGAAGAATCTATCGAGAAAGTACGGCAGACACAACAGGAAATCCTCCAAAGCTACCCATCTATGGTAAAACCCGGCGGGCAAATGGTGTATGCTACTTGCAGTATTTTACCTTCTGAAAACCAAGATCAAATCGCCAAATTCTTGGCAAGTGAAGCCGGAAAGGATTTTGAATTAATCGAGGATCAAAAGGTTCTGGCACAGGAAAGTGGCTTTGACGGATTCTATATTGCCAGACTTCAGAAGAAGTAGGATTTTCGATGCATTTTATGAGATGCTTTCCGAAAAGGAAGTTCATATAATTACTGTAGATATATCTGTTTTCTGTCAGTTGAAGTAAAAAACAATAAAGGGTTTGGTAAACTCTATCATTTAGGCCACTTCGGACTGCCTACCGGCAAAGGAAGGTCATCCCTGCCTCGCTGTGGAGGGTCTTCAAGCCACCTAAGCGAAGAAAATAATATCACTGGCATCATTGCGGATAATCATAAAATTTTATGTCCCCTTCAAAATTTATTTTGGAGGGGACTAGTTTGGCATTGAATTTTGTGTGTAACTTTGACGGGCAAATAGGGTTACCTCCACACCAATATTTGCCATGAACAGAAATTCTGATAAGTTCCTCTACGAAGCACTCACCTACGACGACGTGCTTCTTGTTCCAGGTTATTCTGAAGTCCTTCCACGAGACACGAATACCTCTACCCAACTCACCAAAAAAATCAGGCTAAACATTCCGTTGGTGTCCGCTGCTATGGATACCGTCACCGAAGCCGAACTGGCTATTGCTATTGCGCTTGAAGGTGGTCTTGGATTTGTTCATAAGAACATGTCTATAGAGCAGCAGGCAGCGCAAGTACGCAAAGTAAAGCGCTCTCAGGCGGGAATGATCCTAGATCCCATCACACTTCACATAGATGCGAAAGTACGCGATGCGGAGCAGATCATGCGTGAATACCATATTGGTGGGATTCCTGTGGTGGATGAAAATAAGATCTTAAAAGGAATCATCACCAATCGTGACCTCCGCTTCATCAAGGATCAGAATCGGCCTATTCGTGAGATCATGACCGTCGAAAATCTTATCACTGCCAAATCCGGAATTTCATTGGAACAGGCAGAGGAAATTCTTCAGGAATATAAAATCGAAAAACTTCCCATAGTGGATGATGAGTACAGGCTTTCAGGCTTGATCACATACAAGGATATTTTAAAGAGACGTGACAAACCAAATGCCTGTAAGGATGAATTCGGAAGACTTCGTGTAGGTGCGGCAGTAGGGGTGACTGCTGATATAGTGGAGCGGGTAGAAGCATTGAAAAATGCAGGTGTCGATGTGGTTTCTATCGATACTGCTCACGGACATTCTAAAGGTGTAATTGAGACCTGTAGAAAAATCAAAGATGCGTTTCCGGATCTGGAAGTGATCGTGGGAAATATTGCTACTCCCGAAGCAGCTATTGCATTGGCAGATGCAGGAGCAGATGCTGTGAAAGTAGGTGTAGGCCCAGGCTCTATTTGTACTACAAGAATAATTGCCGGCGTGGGAGTACCACAGCTGTCTGCTGTTTTTGAATGTGCCGAAGCACTGAAAGGCAGAGATGTACCGGTAATCGCAGATGGAGGAATTAGATATTCGGGTGACTTGGTGAAAGCAATTGCTGCCGGCGGAAGTTCTATTATGATAGGATCCCTTTTGGCAGGAACTGAGGAAGCCCCCGGAGAGATGATTATTTTTGAAGGAAGAAAGTTTAAATCCTATAGAGGTATGGGTTCACTGGAGGCAATGGAATCCGGTTCCAAAGACCGGTATTTCCAAGATGCGGAGGATAATATCAAAAAGCTGGTTCCTGAAGGGATCGTCGGCCGGGTTCCTTTCAAAGGCTTGGTATCGGAGGTCCTCTATCAGCTAGTCGGTGGACTTCAGGCAGGAATGGGATACTGCGGTACTCAGACTATCGAAGATCTTCAGAACAATGGGAAATTTGTAAAAATCACTGCTGCAGGTGTGAAAGAATCTCATCCGCACGATGTAAGCGTAACCAGAGAAGCTCCAAACTATAGTTTGAAGGGATAATCAATTTATTTTGAATCTTGCAATATTGGAAAGGCCGAGAGAATTCTCGGTCTTTTTGCGTTAGCCAAGAAGTATTTTTTAATAGTTAATTTCAAGAATTCACCTCAAAACTCACATCCCATTCTTCAATTGGTTTTACAGAATTTCGGAAATCAGGATGTAGTGGATTGATCAACAAATTATGTTCACTTGGATAGCTTAGTAGAGGAATCCGGCAAGATGGTATTTTGAGAACCGGCGAAATCATTCCTTTAGCCCATGCTGTGCCAAAGTCCTGTGTCGATCTTGGATGGGGTCTGTTTTTCCAATCAGAAGGCAACAGTGTAGCGTCTAATTCCGGTATTTGTCCGGTAATTTCAAGCAAGACCAGTTTCCACTTACTTTTGGTGACTACCGCCCCCTTTATACTAAGAAGCTCCAGAAAATTTAGCGAGGAAATGCTGCATGCGTAGATTATCGGAGTTCCGTACTGATTCCACCTACCTGCACCCAGTCCATAGCCAAGGGAACTCCTACCCGCAAGATTCTCAATTAGCCTAAAATACCTCACAGCCTACAGAATAGAACCCCATGACATAGCTTCCATCGCTTCATCCACGCGATCAGTGCCATAAGGATTCTTTATTAGAGTAACCGGCTTTTGATTGTCCAAGGACGTATTCTCAGTGTGAAGCCATTGTGAAAGCAACTCCTCCGAACCAAAAATCCGGATCCCTTTTGCAATAACCTGATCTATCTCCAGAATACTCTTTGTAAGGATCTTTGTAAGCTTTCTGTCTTCCTTGCGCCAGCGTGATAATGTGCTGGGGTCTACTTCCAACATCTCTGAAACATCCTGCTGGGTAAAATCCAAAAAATCGAAAAGCTCACCTGTATCGTGAAACGAGACAGCCACTCCATAAGCTTCCGATGGCTCACTTACCATAGAAATAGCTTCTTGGAAAAAATAATAGGAGTCATTGCCTGTACGAATGATCTCAGACTCCTTCTCTCCTAATGATATCTTCCAAGTGTGTGTCATGGCTATTCATTTAACGCTCACTAATTTACAAAAATTTATTGCAAATACAATCATATAATATTGTATTTGCAATAAATTTATTCACACTAATCAAGGAGCTGCTTTATTTCATAGTCTTGTAAGTGTGCGTTTAGCCATCCTGCTTCTAAGGTTGCGCCATACTTTCTATAGAAATTGATCGCAGGCTCATTCCAATCAAGCACTTGCCACATCATTCCCGTACAATTTTCCTCCAAGCATTTCTTCATGATACGGTCAAAAAGCAGTTTTCCTGCACCATTGCCACGCTCGGATTGAGTGACCACCAGATCTTCCAGATAAATTCTTCTACCTTTCCAGGTACTGTAGCGATAATAGTAAATCGCAATACCGACAATCTCCGAAGTCTCGTCCTTCACACATACAAACATTCCGAAAACAGGATTATCACCAAATCCATCAGCTTCCATCATTGCAAGTGTATTGGACACTTGCTCCGGTGCCTTTTCATAAAGCGCCAACTCATTTATCAATTCCAATACCCGAGGAAGATCCTCGATTTTTCCTTCTCTTAGCGTGTACATGTTCAAAGTTTATAAAACCGTTTAATTTTGGGAAGGCTAATTTAATCAAATCCGAGAAACAATGTTTTTAGCAATAGATGCGGGAAATTCCAATGTGGTTTTTGCGCTGTATGATGAAGAAAATAAAAGCTGGAAGAACCATTTTAGGATCGAAACCCATTCTTCCAAATTCGCGGCCCAACTTCACAAAAAGGTACCTCTGTATTTTTTAGAACATGGGATCAAGCCCGGCGATATAAGACAAATCGGTTTTAGCTCAGTAGTCCCTGAGATAAATGA
The DNA here is from genome assembly GCF_031457395.1 of Algoriphagus sp. 4150. Classification (NCBI taxonomy): domain Bacteria; kingdom Pseudomonadati; phylum Bacteroidota; class Cytophagia; order Cytophagales; family Cyclobacteriaceae; genus Algoriphagus; species Algoriphagus sp. 4150. Next base: position 57,917 of record NZ_JAVDWS010000002.1, on the reverse strand, counting down.
GCAGATTCTTCAGTTTTGCGAAAATTACTTCGGTACGCAGCCATACCTTATTTCACCGGCAAGTTTTGAAAAACTAACAATCAAAAGTCTGCGTCCAAATGAAATCGGTACCGATCTCATGTGCAATGTGATGGCGGCTTATTCGCAGTATATCAAGCCCCTAATCATAGTTGACTTTGGGACGGCACTTACATTTACTGTGGTAGATGCTTCCGGTGAGATAATAGGAGTGAATATTGTTCCTGGATTAAAGACAGCCATCAAATCTCTTTTCACAAACACCTCCAAACTACCGGATGTAGCATTGAAGCTTCCGGAATCTGCTCTAGGCAAAAATACCATCCATGCAATCCAAGCAGGAGTTCTTTATGGATATACAAGTTTGGTCAAAGGGATGATAGAGACCATCTCACTGGAAACTAAAATGGAATTTACTGTAATTGCGACCGGTGGACTAGCTGAGATTTTAACTCCTTTGGAAAAAACCTTCAATGAGATCGACAAAAATCTGACACTGGAAGGATTGCGGCTAATCACAAGAGCCAATGATTAAATCACGTTGCTTCGCAAAATCAGATTAGGGTCTGGACAGTTAGCAATATATTTATCCACTTCACTTTTAGAGCAGACACCCGGAAAGTCGCCTACATTTCCCATCAAATCCCACATCAACTGAAAATGCAAGTGTGGAGGCCAATCACCATTTTCCGGAAATGGCCCGACATGAGCCAGTAAATCGCCGGCATTTACTTCTTGACCTACTTCGAGATCCTTAAGATCTGATAGGAAAAGATGACCATAGAGAGAAAACAGCTTCCTTCCAAAGAGTTCATGCTCCAAGATAACGGTAGCGCCGTAGTTTCCGAAACCGGCATTGTCCTGAACACTGTGAATTCGTCCGGCAAGTGGGGCAAAAATAGGTGCTCCGGCTTTAGTCCAAATATCTATTCCTAAATGTATATTTCTGAAATCAGCCTCTGCTGTTCCAAAAACAGCACTCCTGCGGTAAATAGCTCTGTTCTCCAGATAACCTCCTATTCCATAGTTAGATCCGGATTTTTCAATCTGTAGATTCACATACGCATCAAATGCGGCAGTATCAGACAAATCCAAACGCTCCAAATCGGGATTGGCGGAGCTAAAATCTAAGGGGACAGTATTTTCACTGTTTAATGGTCCGCCCATGACGGGGAAAAAATCAATCTCATTCCAATTCATGCCGGGAAGTTAGAAATATCATCTTACAATCTAGCTTTCCAAAAGCCAATTTTAGCTAATTTCGGCCCATGAAAATTCCCTTCCCTTCCCTCTCTGATATTCAAGCAGCACATGAACGCATCCAGCCGTTTATTCACCGTACGCCTATTATGACTTCATCGGCAATTAGTGAAATTGCAGGATGTGAAATTTTTTTCAAGTGTGAAAACTTTCAGAAAGTCGGGGCATTTAAAGCGCGGGGAGCGTCCAACGCAGTAGTGAAACTTGCTGAATTTCAAAAGTCTAAAGGGGTAGCGACGCACAGTAGCGGAAATCATGCCGCAGCGTTGGCAAGAGCGGCCACTGTGGCAGGAATCCCCTCCTACATTGTGATGCCTTCCAACGCTCCTGAAATCAAAAAGAAAGCCGTGAAGGGATATGGCGGAATTATTATAGAATGCGAGCCTACTTTAGAAGCGAGAGAAACTGCTCTGGAAGAAACCGTGAAAAAGACCGGAGCCACGTTTATCCCTCCTTATGACAATATGGATGTAATAGAGGGTCAGGCTACCTGTGCATTGGAGCTGATCGAGGATCAAGAAGATTTAGATGTTGTTCTAGCTCCTGTGGGTGGAGGCGGTTTACTTGGCGGGACTTCTTTAGCAGCACATTATCTAAATCCCAACATAGAGGTCATCGGTACAGAGCCACAAGGTGCTGACGATGCTTTTCAATCCTTCCATGCAAACAAGTTAATTCCTCAAACTGCTCCAAATACCATCGCCGATGGGTTACGAACCTCATTGGGAGCTTGGAATTTCAAATTGATTCAAGCCTATGTATCTGACATACTTTTAGCCTCGGATTCGCAAATCATAGATGCCATGCATCTGATCTATGAGCGGATGAAAATCGTCGTGGAGCCTTCCTGCGCTGTGCCTTTGGCAGCATTATTGGCAGATCAAGATAGGTTCAGAGGCAAGAAAGTAGGAATTATCCTCTCGGGAGGGAATGTGGATTTGGGAAAATTGCCTTTTTAGCGAATCCTATCTCTTACCCATTGCCTCATAGATGATATCGTGGATTTCTGTACGGATTCCTTCTTTGAGCAATTTGGTGTTCGTCGCATCAGGATAGACACGGTTCGAAAGAAATATATAGATCAGATCATTGTCAGGATCTGCCCATACACATGTACCGGTGAACCCGGTGTGTCCAAAGGTGGATTTTGGAGCCAGATCTCCTGCCGATCCTCCCTTTCCTACTTTCGTGTCGGGCTTGTCCCAGCCCCAACCCCTGCGGCTTTGGCTGGATTGATTTTTGGTGAATTTCTTTACCGTCTCCGGTTGGATCAGGTTTACTTCACCATAGCTGCCTTTGTTGAGCATCATCTGCATCATCACTGCGAGATCATTTGCCTTACCAAAGAGCCCCGCATGACCTGCCACACCACCAAACATGGCCGCTCCAGGATCATGTACATATCCCTGAACTTGTCTTTTTCGGAAGGTTATATCATTTTCAGTTGGGGCGATGTTGTCTATAGGCATCTTAAATGCCGGATTGAAAGTCATCGTGCTCAGCCCCAGAGGAGCATAGAAGTTTTGATCTAAAAATGTCTCCATAGGCTGATTTACCACCCGTTCTACCACAGCTTGCATTAAGTACATTGTAAGATCCGAATACACATAACTATGCTTTCTTGCACCTCTGGGGATGGGGGTTACATTTGATTCCACAGTCCAATGCCATATGCTATCACGCAGTGCATCCAATCCATACATGTCGTTGGAGACAGCTCTGGTAAAACCCAGAGAAGACATTGGCTTGTAAAAATCTCCCCGCCATTGACCTGCTTCCACTGTCCGTGCATAATAGGGGATAAATGCCACCAACCCTGCTTCATGCGCCATTACATCACTCAGTACCATCTTTCCTTTATTGGTGCCTTTCAGTTCGGGTAAATAATCTTCCAATGAATTCCCCATATCCAACTCACCACGGCTTTCTAGGAACATCACCGCCTGGGTTGTTGCCAATACTTTGGTGATTGAAGCCAAATCATAGACTGTCTCAGAATTCACAGCAGGACTGGCTTTGTATTCCAATTTCCCATAAGATCTCTCAAAAACCACCTTTCCATCTTTTACCACCAAGACATTTGCCCCCGGCGTAGCTTGGATTTTGATTGCCCGATTGGCCACTGCATCTATTTTCTCCAGAGTCTTGCTGTCCAAGCCCACACTTTCCGGGGTACCATAAGACAGTCGATTGATAGACTTCATATATCCGCCGACTCCGTGAGAAAACTCACCATTGACTGTCACCGGTAATATTCCCGTTGCATCCCTGGCGCCGAAAAGTATCTGGGGAGCCAACTCCTGAGTCATGGGGTTGTTTTCATAGGCGAATACGAGATTTCCGATTCCACTCAATTGCTGTGCGGCATACGCATTGCCAAAAAGTACTGTCACTACCTTCTGACGCTTTGCTAGATCCTTTATGAACTTCACATCACTATCAGACACGCCAAATTTTCTTTTCGGACTATTCGTTACCCCCATCAGTCCTACCACTACCACATCATAGTCTTCAAGCTGCTTCAAAGTATTGTAATGAATGGTCTCGTTGGCTGCCTTCCCTATACTGAAATGCTCGAATTTCGCATATTTGGATAAGTATTTCTGAAAGTCCTTTCCCTCATCACCTATGACCAGACTCGCAAATTTGGTCAAGTCCAGATTTTTGAAAGGAAGGAGTTCTCCTTTGTTCACAGCCACGGTGATGGCTTCGGCATAAAGCTGCTCAATGATAGTCTGCGTCTCGGGCGTATCCAGTCTCTCCGCCAGCTTGAAGGTGTTGATGGGTCTGTACTCATTCAGCCCCGCCCAGTATTTGGCACGCAAAATCTTCTTTACCCTGCGATCAATTTCCTTTTCAGAAATCCTTCCGTCCTCTACTGCAGCTTTGATGAGCTTTTTGGCTTTTAACACATCCTGAGAATAGAGAAGGACATCATTTCCTGCCAATAATGCCTTCAAATCCACCTCTCCGGGAGCATTGGCTATCGCAACGCCCTTCATATTAAGTGCATCAGTAAAGATCAGACCCTGAAAATTCATTCGATTTTGAAGTAGATCAGTCACCACTTTTTTGGATAGACTGGTAGCCATATTTCTGGTATCGTCCAAGCTTGGCACATTTAGATGGGCTACCATTACAGACATCAAATTTTCTTTGAATAACTCCTGATAAGGATACAAATCCACATCCCAGATCCGCTGCTCGGGATTTTTGATCACCGGCAAAGAATAATGGCTGTCTGCTTCGGTATCCCCATGTCCCGGAAAATGCTTTGCGTTTGCAATCACTCCATTGTCCTGTAGCCCTTTCATATACGAAATAGCATGTCTGGTCACCACTTCCCTATCACCACTAAAAGCCCTGTACCCAATCACCGGGTTATCAGGATTGGAATTCACATCCACCACAGGAGCGAAATTGATGTGCATACCCAACTCCTTAAACTGTCGCGCCATTTCTTTGCCCATGGCATAGACCAGATCAGGGTTTTGCACCGCCCCGAGAGTCATTGCTTTTGGAAAATCGGGAACAGAATCCAATCGCATGCTGATTCCCCATTCTGCATCCATGGCTATGAATAGCGGAGTTTTTGATTGGGCTTGATAATAATTGGTCAGTCTGGCCTGTCGATCAGGTCCTCCCTGAAAAAAAATTAAACCTCCAAGATTTTCATTTTTTATGAGATTGCTGATTTCATCCACATGCTTTTGATCCTTGTTAGAGTAGGCAGCAACCATAAATAATTGTCCCAAACGCTCATCAAACGTCATGCTGTTAAACACAGAATCCACCCAATTGAGTTGATCCATTGAATCAGTAGCAGAAAGGGGGTCAGCCACTTTTAATGATTCATCGAGTTTCCCTGAGGAAAAAGTAAGAGCTATAATACCAACTGCGAAAACTCTCCAAAGCTTATTGCTCATTCTTGAGTAAATTTTTAATCCTTAACTTTCTAAATAAATTTGTACACCGACTGGTTTTATTTTCCTTTGGTTTTTAGCAAACCTGTCCAGTGCTGTGGCTACTCCATTTAACGGAGTTTGGAACATACCCAGTTGAAGATACTGAAAGATAAGATAACATTCAGTCCTAAATCAGGTTAAAAAGATCATAAATTTGATATCTGGTCAATATACCGGAACTTATTCCCTCAATGTGCCTTTACTTAACGTGAAGCCCACTTTAAAAATTACAACGCCATGAAATCGAGCATGTCAAAAACGACACACACTGGGATGATTATCCCATATGCGAGATTCCATAGCCTGCCCCGACTATTCGGGGTGGCCTTAAAAAAATAAATTATAAACACATGAAATCGAGCACGACGAGAACGTTACATACTGGAATGATTTTCAGCCATGCGAGATTCCATATGGCCACTGAAAAGAAAATAATAAACATATGAAATTCCCATCCGTATTTCGTACAGCCGCTCCCATGAGATTTGATATCAAACCAAGATATTATGATCCTGTGCGGGAGGAGATCGAGCATAGAACCTCCCAAATCAAAAAGGACTTGGAAGCTCAGGGACTTCTGGAAAAAAGTGATGGAACCCCCCCACGGGATTTTGGTTCTTACGGTGCCGGTATTCGTGGTTCATTTGCCCAGCATAGAGGAATAAAGGAGCGCGATGGGGCTAATATCTTTGCTTCTACGGCGATGATCCGGACATTCATCTTTTTATTACTTCTGGGATCTATTTTCGGATACGTGTATTTAGGCCCCGTGATTTTCGAATACATGGCATACATAGCCGCTCTTGGAGCAGCGATCTATTTTTTCTTCAGGCTAAAACCCAAGAAAAAACATGAGTGATGTCATCCAACTCCTTCCCGATGCGATAGCCAATCAAATCGCAGCAGGAGAAGTAGTTCAAAGGCCCGCTTCTGCACTCAAAGAACTTCTCGAAAATGCGGTGGATGCCGGAGCTACCCAAGTGCAAGTGGTGGTAAAAGAATCCGGAAAGCAGCTTATCCAAGTAATTGATAACGGGAAAGGTATGTCTGCTACTGATGCCCGTATGAGTTTTGAGCGTCATGCCACTTCTAAAATCAGAAGTTCGGCGGATCTTTTTTCCATTAGGACTTTCGGCTTTCGTGGAGAAGCATTGGCTTCTATAGCTGCAGTAGCCCAAGTAGAATTAAAGACCCGTCAGGCTGAATCAGAACTCGGCACTTTAATCCAAATCGAAGGCTCAGAAGTGAAAAAACAAGAGCCATTTGCAGGGAATGTAGGAACCTCCGTTTCTATGAAAAACCTGTTTTACAATGTACCCGCCCGAAGGAATTTCCTCAAATCAAATCCTGTGGAAATGCGTCATATCGTGGATGAATTTCAGCGGGTGGCACTTTCGTATTCTGAAATCGGATTTTCCCTTTTTCAGCAAGATTTGGAGGTTTTCAGCCTCACACCGGGCAAGCTAAGCCATAGAATTGTGGGGCTTTTTGGCAAAAACTACCAGGGACAACTTGTTCCCTGCGAGGAACTGACCCCGCATGTGAACGTGAAAGGTTATATAGGAAAGCCTGAAAATGCCAAAAAAACCCGGGGGGAGCAGTTCTTCTTTGTCAACAATCGCTACATCAAAAGCAGCTACCTGAATCATGCGGTAAGCTCGGCTTTCGAAGGATTGCTACAGCAGGATCAGCATCCGTTTTATGTACTTTTTCTGGAAATCGACCCTTCTCATATCGATATCAATGTTCATCCCACCAAAACTGAGATCAAGTTTGACGACGAACGGACAATCTATGCGGTGATTCGGTCTGCGGTAAAACAGGCTTTGGGAGCACATCATGTCGTTCCTTCACTTGATTTTAGCCTTGACGTGAATTTCAACGAAAAGTGGGATAAGGATCCTGAGAAAAAGGCGCAGGTAGATCGTGAATACAGCTACAAATCATTCAATACACCGGAATTTAAGCAGGCAAGCGCATCAGGTTGGGAAAAATTGTTTGAAGGTACCCAGCAAACAACAAGAGAGATTAATCGATCTGCCCAACCTGAGGAAACAGAAGTTTTAACGTTTGAAAGTAGGGCAAAGCCGGATGAAGCCAGTGAATTCATCCCTAGACGCGCTGAATCGGAATCTACAGGAACTACGTTTCAGGTTGAGCTTAGCTATGTGGTCGCCCAGATGTCCACCGGGTTTTTGATTATTGATCAGCAGACTGCGCACGAGCGGATATTATACGAGCGCTATTTGCGCCAGCTGAAGCTTGCCCAAGGCACGTCACAGCAGTGTCTTTTCCCTCCTACCATCAATCTCGGCCCATCTGATTATGCATTGGTGATGGATATTATGCCAGAACTACACAGTTTGGGCTTTATGGTTTCAGAGTTTGGAAAGGACACGGTATTAATTCAGGGCGTGCCCGCAGATATACCCGTCAAAAATGAAAAGGAGCTTTTCGAAGGGCTTTTGGAGCAGTATAAGCATTTCAAAAGTGAGCTTTCACTTGACACCAGAGAGAATCTAGCCCGCTCTTTGGCCCGGAAATCGTCCTTGAAAAAGGGACAAAAACTGAATTCACAAGAAATGGAAATCCTCGTAGGACATCTATTTGCCTGCCAAAACCCAAATTATGGATTGGGAGGGAACAAAACCTTCGTGAAATTAGATTTAAGCAGTATTCATTCATTCTTCGGCAAATAGCATGTTTAGAAATATAACCCCTGTAGTTCAAAATCTACTGATCATCAACATTGGGCTACTTATTGTGTCCCAATTTATCTTTCCGCAGTTGAATCAGTGGTTTGCGCTTTACTACATTCACAGCCCATATTTCAAGCCGTTTCAGTTTCTGACGTATATGTTTATGCATGCTGATTTCTGGCATTTGTTCGGCAATATGTTCGGATTGCTGATTTTTGGTCCTTTGCTGGAGCAGTTTCTGGGGCCAAAGAAATTACTGATCCTTTGGATGGTGTGTGGCATAGGGTCTGGTGTCCTTTATTCTGGATATGTGGCCTATGAAATAAATAGTTTGAATAAAGAGGTAATAGCTTTTCAGGAAAAGCCTTCTCCAGATTCATTTAATAGACTAATACTGAAAAATCCTGGAAACCTGCCCTACAGCTACAGTGAAGCAATAGAGTTAGTAGATAAGTATAGCAGAGATGAAACTAATCAAACTTACATAGATCACGCTAACAAAAGTTTGGAGTTTATCCTGGCCAAGAAAACATACACTACACGAATGGTCGGGGCTTCAGGGGCTCTTTTCGGGGTTTTGATCGCGTTTGCGATGCTTTTCCCCAATACCCAATTATTCCTGCTTTTCCCGCCGATTCCCATCAAGGCAAAATATATGGTGCTTTTCTATAGCCTTTATACCATATATAACGTATTTGTGAATAACCCGCTGGACAACGTGGCACACTTCGCCCACCTCAGCGGATTGGTGATTGGCGGAGTTTTGGTTTACTTCTGGAAAAAAGACAGAAAAAGCTTTTATTAACTATGTACGGTAACTTTTGGGAAAATCTTCGGAACGCTTTTAAGCACAGCGACAATAGCCTTTATAAGCTGATTGCCATAAATCTTTTGGTGTTTTTCGTCGTGCTGGTCTTCCGGGTGTTTATGACTATTGGCGGATTGGGGGATTTATATTCGACGGCCCTTTCCTACCTTATGATGCCTGCTGCTTTGCCGAGACTCGGTACACAGCCATGGACAATATTTACCTACATGTTTCTGCATGAGGGAATATTTCATATTCTCTTCAATATGCTTTTCCTCTTCTGGTTTGGACAGTTGATTCATCAGTTTCTGGGAAGCCGAAAGCTAGCCAATCTCTATATTCTTGGTGGTTTGGCTGGGGCAGTTTTTTATGTGTTGATATACAATTTGGCTCCTTATTTCAGTCAGTCTGTCAATAGTTCTCTGATGCTGGGAGCGAGTGCGGGAGTATTTGCTATTGTGGTGGGAGCGGCTACACTCAGCCCAAATACTACATTCTTCCTATTACTTCTAGGCCCGGTGAAGATCAAATACATCGCGATTTTCTATGTTGTTCTATCATTTGCCAACTCAGCAGGGGCTAATGCAGGTGGGGAATTGGCTCATTTGGGAGGAGCATTGCTTGGCTACCTCTACGTCGTTCAGCTGCGCAGAGGAATTGACTGGGGAGTACCTGTGCAGAAAGTCGGGATTTTCTTTGAGAATCTTTTCTCCGGGAGAAAAAGCAATGTAAAAGTCTCCTACCGCAAAGCGAAAACCGCCAGTGGAGGTGGATTTTCCTCTTTCAAGAAGTCTTCTAAATCTACTCCTACGCCCGTTAATTCCGGTGAGGCAACCCAAGAGGAAATTGATAAGATACTGGACAAAATTGCTGATCGTGGCTACGAAGCACTGAATAAGGAAGAGAAGCGGAAGTTGTTTGAGTTTTCGAAAAAGTAGGTTTTTAACCGCAAGAGCACTAAGAAAACGCAAAGGTCACAGCCAAGTTCTAATCATTGAGTAGGACGAACCGTGAAAGTGGCTTACTATCTTACCGCATAGCCACATAGAAAAACATAGAGTTAATCTGGCTAGGGGTGTAAGCCGTTTCTGCCTCAAAGCTTCCTACACTTTGTGACTTTTTAGTGAAAATAGATTTAACACAACATCATAAAGAAGGCAAAGATTAACGGTCTGTCTTGAGCGAATATCTTTATGCGCAGAACACACAGAATCTATGTGGTTAAAATAGCTTCACCACATAGCCGATAAAGCGTCTAAGAATTCTTTGCGTTGTTACCATCTATCGATTCTAGGCTCTAGATTCTAAAATCTAATGTCTTACATCTTGATACTTGCTACTCGCTTATAATGGAATCGCTAATCCAACTCTAAATCCGACTTCTCTTGGAAAAGGGCTTTGGAAGCGAAACTCAGTACTTAAGCCAATAAACTCCGTCACGCGTACATACGCTCCCACGCCCATATTAGCTCCTTTTTGGTTTCTTCCCGTGCCTGCTCCATCCGGCTGGGTATCTACCCAAGTCTGACTATATCCTGCCATAAAATAAAGCTGAGAAGGCCCTTCGGAAACATAATACCGTAAATCGGCACTGAGGTTACTTTCCTTTCCCACCTGCGGAAAGACAAACGTATAACTGGGCATCAGGGCAAAATTGTCCATAAAGAAATATTCTATCCCTGCCCCTGCACCAAAATTATGGTATCGCAACCCATATGTGCCATAGGCATGAAAACGTGCATTGCCTTGGTCTTGTGTTTGAGCCAAAGCGATAAAAGAGAACATAAAAACTGTGCAAAAAATCAGTAAAGCCTTTTTCATAAATTGGAACGGTTAATATTCGACAAGAAATTAGTTGGCTTTGGCCAAGAAAGCAAATCTCAGGCGGTATTCAGTTCAGCCACTTCGTTTTTATTGGCCAATTGCCCACAGGCTGCATCGATATCCTGGCCACGGGATTTTCTTACTTTGGCTATGATTCCCTGTGACTCCAATACCCGTACATACATGTCTACGGCTTCTTGCTTAGCCTGCCGGAATTCTCCCTCGTCTATTGGATTATATTGGATCAGATTGACCTTGGAAGGGATGATTTTGCAGAATTTTGCCAGCGCGCGTGCATGCCTCTCGTCGTCGTTGATCCCATCCCAAATCACATATTCGTACGTGACTTTCCGTTTGGTCTTTTCGTACCAGTATTTCAGAGATTCCCCCAGTTCTTCCACGGGATTGCTGTCGTTGATAGGCATCAAGCGTGAGCGGGTTTCATTGATGGCTGAGTGAAGCGATACCGCCAAGTTGAAGCGAACTTCATCATCTGCGAGTTTACGGATCATTTTTGTCACGCCCACGGTGGACACAGTAATTCTTCGCGGAGCCATTCCCAGTCCTTCGGGGGATGTGATCTTATCTATTGCTTCCAGCACATTGGCATAGTTCAGGAGCGGTTCACCCATTCCCATAAACACAATATTGGTCAATGGACGCTGGAAGTACGTTTCCGCTTCATCTTTGATCGCCACCACCTGATCGTAGATCTCGTCTGGGTTCAGGTTACGCATACGCTTCAATCGTGCCGTGGCACAGAAATTACAGTCTAGACTGCAGCCCACCTGAGAGGAAACGCAGGCAGTAATCCGCTTGGTCGTGGGTATCAGGACTGATTCCACGATCTTGTTATCATAGAGCTTCACTGCATTCTTGATCGTCCCATCAGAGGAATGCTGCATCAGATCCACACGGATATGGTTGATCTCAAAATGCGCTTTGAGCATTTCCCGAGTACTCAGCGAGATATTGCTCATCTCATCAAAGTTTTTCAGAGACTTATTCCACAGCCATTCATACACCTGCTTGGCACGGAATTTCTTTTCCCCATGAGCCAAAAAGAATTCTTCCAACTGCTCCAGAGATAGCTTACGGATGTCTTTTTTCTGAATTGCTTCCATAGCACAAAGGTAAGACTTTTCAGAGTAGCAAGTAGCTAGAGAAAAGTATCAAGATACGAGAGCCAAAATTTTATAATCAAGAGTTAAGCTGCCTTTGTCTAAAAACGGAAATTTGTCAGAAGAAGGAAATGGTTTTAGCACTTGGGTAATTGATTAAGAATAAGGCTCAAAAAAGGGTGAAATCCCACTAAATACGGCTCAATTATATTGATATTTAAGCCGTATTTTCATTCAAATTGAGCTGGATTATTATAAAGACCGAAAATAATTACTAGGGCTCGGGCGAAGCTCATTTGGAATAAAGCATTTGTTGTTTGCCTTTTCCTTACTTTTGCGGCATGAATTACCTTTCGGTCGAAAATCTCAGTAAAGCGTTCGGTGAGCGCAAGCTTTTTTCCAATATATCTTTTGGCATTTCCCAAGGCCAGAAAATCGCTCTAGTCGGCATCAATGGCGCAGGCAAGTCCACCCTGATGAAGATCATCATGGGCTTGGAGATTCCTGATACGGGTCAGGTGGGCACTAACCAGCAGATAAAAGTGGCTTATGTACACCAAAACCCCGTCTTTGAAGGAACAATGAGTATTTACCAGACCATTTTCGATCAAAGTAATTCTGAAGTGCTCAAGGTGATTGAAGATTATCATAAAGCCATGCTGGAAGCGGAACGAGGCATTGATAATTCTGATAAAATGTCGGTGCTCTTTGAGAAAATGGATGCGTTTCAGGCTTGGGATTTTGAATATCAGGTGAAGGAGGTTCTTGGAAAACTAGGCCTTCATGATACCGATCTTCCAGTAGGCACTCTTTCCGGTGGTCAGCGCAAGCGGGTTGCTTTGGCGAAAGCCATCTTGGAAAAACCCGATCTGCTGCTGCTTGATGAGCCTACCAACCACTTGGATCTAGATACCATCGAATGGCTGGAAGATTATCTGGCTAAAGCCAATCTTGCACTTTTCATGGTGACTCACGATAGGTATTTCTTGGAGAAAGTAACCAATGAAATCTTGGAGCTCGATCAGGGGAAAGTACATCGCTACTTAGGTAACTATGGCTACTTCCTCGACAAGAAAGAAGAGCGGATGGAAATCGAGGATATAGAACTCGAAAAAGCCAAGAGCCTCTACAAAAAGGAACTGGATTGGATCAGGCGCCAACCAAAAGCGAGAAGCACCAAAGCAAAGTACCGTGTGGATGCTTTCGAAGATACCAAAGAAAAAGCCTCTCAGAAACGTGAGGAGCGCGATATTCAGTTGACCGTGACGACCCAGCGGCTTGGAAACAAGATCATTGAAATCGAAAAAATGAACAAAGCATTTGGCGACAAAACAGTTGTCAATGATTTTTCATACACGTTCAAAAAGAAAGATAGAGTAGGGATAATAGGCCCAAATGGCGCAGGAAAGACTACTTTCCTCAATATGATCACGGGTCAGCTTGCCCCTGATTCCGGAACCGTTGCTATCGGGCAGACCACAGCTTTTGGTTACTACAAGCAGGAAGAAGGGAGTTTTGACGAGGAAAAGAGGTTATTAGATATAGTGAAGGAAGTGGCAGAAGTGGTGACTATCGCCGGTGGAGCTACGATTACAGTATCACAGTTTTTGACACAATTTGGATTTCCTCCAAAGCAACAACATACCCCAATCGCCAAACTAAGCGGAGGGGAGCGAAGAAGATTACAACTATTGATGGTTCTGATCAAGAATCCGAACTTCCTGATTCTGGATGAGCCTACGAATGATCTGGATCTGATGACGCTGAACACGCTGGAAGAGTTTTTGGATACTTTTCCGGGCTGCCTGATTATTGTCTCTCACGATAGGTATTTTATGGATCGCTTGGTAGAACACTTATTTGTTTTCGAAGGAGAAGGCGAGATCAGTGATTTTCCGGGAAATTATTCTGAGTTCCGCGAAGTAGAAAAGGAGAATAAGAACTTGGAACCAAAAGGAAAGAATCAAGAAGAAAAGACACAAGTAACAAGTAGCAAGAATCAAGAAACTGAAGCAAAAGTTTCGGCTCCTACAAAGGTAAAAGCCAGTTTTAAGCAAAAGCAACAATTCAAGGAAGTGAATGCTTCCATTGCCAAACTGGAAAAGGAAAAATCTGTTATTACCGAAAAAATCTCTGGGGGAATAGATGATCATGAGGAATTGATCAAGCAATCCCATCGTATAGGGGAAATCGATGCTGAGTTGGAAGAATTGGAATTGACTTGGCTGGAATTAAGTGAGCTGGACGGGATTGAATAGTTCAAACGTTCAGCGTCATTGCGAACGACGAAGGAGTGAAGCAATCTCTTTTCAATTAACGTTTAGTTCAAGTCTTCAGACTTGGACTTATGGTGATGCAGTCTTCAGACTGCAATAGCTTAAGCAAACACCCATAATGCAGTCTGAGGACTGCAATCAGGTTTGGCACAAGCCTGCCTGCTGCCTTTAGGTTTGTGCCTTATTCAATGCAGCCTTCAGACTGCTATGTTATGAAATAGAAGTCGGGAGACTTCATTACTGAAGGTCCAAGTCATGAGACTCGAACCAGTGCAGTCCGTCGGAAGCGTCATTGCGAGGAACGAAGCAATCCTTTTAGAAAGACTTTTGGTTTCCGTCATTGCGAGGAGCAGCCTGCCCCGATGAGTCTGAATTGATCAAAATGAGGTATACCGAACCTAGGAATCTGGTTGCAGAGAGATTGCTTCACTTCTTCGGCGTTCGCAATGACGTATAATTAACCCTTATCTCAGCTCCCATCACTAATGTCTTGCGTCTTGCTACTAACTACTTTTCTAAAAATCCCCCTTGCCCCCTTTGATTGATTTCTCGATTCCAAACTGATTAAGAAATCTAAGGGGGAGTTATGCACAGCTAGGCTCTTTGTTCTTGTCTCGCCAAATTTATTCTACGAGCAGCGCCAATCTAGATTCCCGGCTCTATAATCTAATGTCTTGATACTGGCGACGAGCTACCGGATACTAATACAAAAAAGCCACTTTCACTCCTCCATACCAATTCCTAGTCGGAGCGGGCTGATAATATCTTCCGCCAAAGGCATTGAGATCGTTGCCCAGTGAGTAGCTCTCATTCAGCAAATTGTCTGCCCCTGCAAATACTTCCAATTCCCACTTTCCCGCAAAGCTTCTCGCCCAGCCAAATCGCATATTCATCAGATTGTAAGCATCCTGATATACTGTATTGGCATCGTTGAGCGGAATTTCATCTACATACTGATGGGTGAAATTCAAATAAAGACCAAGTTTGGTGCGTAGATCCAATCGGGTGACCAAGGTGTTCGGTGCTACTCCCGTCAGATCATTTCCGGAGAAGTCATTATCTGTTTTCTTATAATCTTTGAACGTGAAATAATTACCTGTAAAAGCTGTTCCGATCTTCAGATCACGGATAAAGGCGGTTTCATTTCTAATCAGGGCATAATCAATTGCGGCTTCTATTCCTTTTTGATCGGTGGAACCTGCATTCCTGAATAGAACTACTCCTTGGGGATTGGTATAGGTCGTAATCGTTTGATCGAGCTTGAAGTAAAAAGCGGTCAGCTCCAGATTCAACTTTCCCTTTCCCCTTCTATATCCTACTTCGTAATTCACTCCTTTTTCTGCTTCCAAGTCAAGGTTTAGGCTCCCCTCATTTGTCCGGACTTCGTCTATGGTCGGAGGAGAGAAACCGCTGCTGATACTTCCATAGACTCCGGAATAGGGATTGAACTGATAATTCAGTGCAAAACGGGGCACGACTATCGGATCAAATTTTCTCTTCTGAAGGCCGGTTGCTGCTCCGGAAGCATCGATTTGTCTGTCAATTTCCAAGCTGCTGAAATTCTCACTGAGTGCAAAAGTCACCATAAAATTCTCCAGCAGGTCCCACTCAGCCTGCTGAAACAAAAATCCCTGGGTAGCCCGAAGTTTGTCTGCAAATCGTACTGTATCTGCTACTCCATTAATATTCCCAAAATTCTGTGCATCTGTCAGGCTGGTCTGATATTCACCCCCGGCAATTATTCTCAGATCTTTTCCTGCCAATTTCCCGTCAAACGTAAACTTGGTTCTGCCTCCAAAGCCGTACCCCAACTCTTTCTTATAATCCAGAATAAAAGGGTTTTCAAAATCATTGGTATTTAGATAGAGCGTAGTGGAATTCTTGAGCTTCGAAGAAAATCTATACAAATGTCCAATAGAAGCGAAGACAGATTGCTGGGAAATTGAGCTGTTTTGGCTTGCCGAACCCGGTCTTGCCTGTCTGGGATCCTCGGCCAATTGCTCAGAATTTAATGGGCCCGGAATCTGGTATTTCAGATCAGAAATCAATAGTTGAGTTCGGATTTCCTGCTTGTCTGAGACAGAGAAAAATCCTCCCAATTGGAAGACCTGTCTATCCATCGCCGAATGCTCACGATAGCCGTCCGCTTTTTGGCTTACATAAGAAGCCTCAAATCCACCGTTCCCCACTTGCTGGGCAATGCCCAATTTGTAGCGTGTCATTCCAAAGTCTCCCACCATAAAATCCGCTGAAATTCTTCCACCGGAAGGATTGGCCGGACTGTACAGATTTACTACACCGCCATTACCCGCGCCATAGATACTTCCCGAAGGACCTTTGATCACTTCGGCATTTCGGATATTGGAGAGGTCAAGAAGATTCAATGCGGTGGTTCCATCCGGTGAAGTGAATGGAACTTCATTCCAGTACACTTTCACATTTCGCACACCAAACGGGGCACGGAGTGAGCTGCCCCGGATAGAAATTCTATAACTGGCAGGTGCGCGCTCTTCGATGCGGACTCCCGGCTTGGTGTTGAATGAATTAACAAGAGATGTTTCATTGAAGCGACTGAAGTCCTGTTCGGAGACCACGGCAATTGAAGCGGATTGTTCAAGCAGAGGCCGTTCAGATTCAAAAGCAGAAACAGTGATTTCCGAGAGATTTATGATTGCTTTGGTAAGTGTGATTAGTGCTAATTCTCCGGGGGAGACTTCCTTGGTTTCCCGCTCATAGCCTTCAAGTTCGAATTCGATAGGTAGTTTCTCGGACGAATCTATTGTTATCTCACCTTCCACATTACTCGAAGCCAAGTACCTGCCATTTGTACTTGCCCTTACATTTTCTATAGGCAGACGGGTGGTTGCGTCCAGTACTTTGATATGGATCTGAGCCTGACACAAAGTCGAGATCAGTAATAATACAAATGCAAAAATTTTAATCATGATCACAAATTAACTGCTTTCTCCTGAAGTATCTGATTCAAAGTTATCAAAGGTTATTTTCAATACTTCAAAAGTACATTTTGCTTTCGATTTCCATCCAAAAGAGCTAATATTCCAGCTTAATTCACCTATAATGAAAAATACACTTTGGCTGGTACTGCTATTAGCCCTTTCTTTCTGTGCTGAAAAAGCAGCTCCACCAACCCCTGTTTTACCTGTTCCCGAGCCGCGTCAAATTGCCTGGCAGGAACTGGAATATTATGGTTTTTTGCACTTTAATATGAATACATTCTCAGATAGAGAATGGGGATTTGGTGATGAAAAACCGGAAATGTTTGACCCCTCTGATCTTCAGCCCAGACAATGGGCAAAAGTAGCTTCTGAAGCGGGAATGAAAGGATTGATCATCACGGCAAAACATCATGATGGATTTGTGCTGTGGCCGTCTGCTTATACCGAGCATTCTATCAAAAACAGCCCCTGGAAAGATGGTCAGGGTGATTTGATCAAGGAACTTGCTGAGGCATGCAAAGAATACGGGTTGAAATTTGGCATTTACTATTCGCCTTGGGACAGAAATCATCCAGACTATGGCAAGCCGGAATACATCACTTACATGAGAAATCAACTGACTGAGTTGCTATCCAATTATGGAGAGATTTTTGAAGTTTGGTTTGATGGTGCCAATGGTGGTGATGGCTATTATGGCGGTGCAAATGAAACCAGGAAAGTAGATAAATTGACCTATTATCAATGGCCGGAGGTTTACCAACTTGTTCGGGAATTGCAGCCGAATGCTGTGATGTTCAGTGATGGCGGCCCGGATGTACGATGGGTCGGAAACGAGCACGGTGAGGCTTTTGAAACAAATTGGGCCAACCTGATGCGCGACTCTGTCTATGCAGGAATGCCTGATTACCCCGAAAAATATGCCTCCGGGCAAGAATTCGGTACGCACTGGGTGCCGGCCGAAACGAATGTTTCTATACGTCCGGGATGGTATTATCATACCTATGAAGATCACAAAGTCCGAAGCCTTCCGAACTTGGTAGACATTTATTACAACAGCATAGGAAGAAATACCTCTTTGCTGATCAACTTCCCCGTGGACACCAGAGGTCTAATTCATGAAAATGATGTGAATGCGATTATGAAACTTGCAGCTAAAGTGGAAGAGGATTTTGCTGTAAATCTGGCATCGAAAGCTACGGCAAGGGCAAATGATGAGCGCGGAAAAGGCTATGAGGTTAAAAACGTATTGGACGAAGATTATGAGACGTATTGGACCACTTCTGATGGAACAGAAGAAGCAGAGATTAAACTGGAATTTGGAGAAGAATTAAGCTTCAATCGCCTTATGCTCCAAGAATATACCCCACTTGGACAGCGGGTAAAATCCTTTGTTTTGGAAAAAGAGGTAAACGGAAGCTGGGAGAAAATTGCCGAGGGGACTACAGTGGGTTACAAAAGAATCTTAAGATTTCCTGATGTGACAGCAAGTACTGTCCGTGTTCGGTTTACGGATGGCAAGGATATTCCGTTAATCTCCAAAGTAGGGATTTATGATGCTCCAAAATTGATCATTCCGCCTACATATTCCAGAACTAAGTCAGGAGAAATCACACTTTCCAGCCCTGACGAGGGACTGAATATATATTACACACTTGATGATTCTGAACCCAATGCAGAAAGTCCTCAGTACACTACTCCCTTTAAGGTTGATCAAGCAACAACTCTGAAGGCCATTTCAGTAGACCCTGTTTCGAGTAAGAAAAGTGAAGCGGTGGGAATAGATGTGGATATTGCCAAATCCCGCTGGAAAGTCAGTCAGGCAAAAGGTGAACTGGCTATAGATGAAAATCCGGAGAGCTATTTTGAAAGTGGTGATAATAACCTGACTATCGATCTGGGAGAAGAACTCACTATAAAGGGCTTCACCTATATGCCTATGCAAGGAAGATATCCTAAAGGATTCATCACCAATTTCATCTTTGAGGTAAGTACAAACGGCAATTCATGGAAGCAGGCTGCTTCGGGAGAATTCTCCAATATTGTGAATAGTCCAATTGAACAAACCATCCATTTCGATGAGATAAAAGCAAAGTTCATTCGCCTGAAAGCAAGTAAAACTGCGGATGGAAATGCGGCGACTTTCGCAGAAATGGGCATATTGACCAAATGAATCTTATTGCTCCTCCTATAGTATACTATGGCAAATAAGAAGCAATTTGGCTAACTTAAGCCCTAGATTTATCACCCTACAATCTAAACCTATGAACAGACGAATTGCGCTCAAACACTTGGCGCTGATTTCCGGAGGGCTTGCCTTGATTCCTTCCTGCGATTTCAGTTCGGAAGATATCTTGGCAGCCTACGATAATCTAAAGGTAACTGCTTCGCAAAAGCAACTTTTGGGAGAAATATCGGATGCAATTATTCCTGCGGGAGAATTAAAGGGAGCACTGGACTTAGAAGTGCCCGACTTTATTTTAGTCATGGTGAATGATTGCTTAAGCGTAGAAAACCAGGCTCTTTTTACCAGTGGGCTTGCCGCATTCTCCGATTTTGCCAAGAATCAAGAAGGGAAAAAGTTTGACCAACTCAGCACTAAGGAAAAAGAAAACCTGATTCAGGCGGGCATAGACCTTCAGCCTGCTGAAAATCCGGAAGGAGAAAAGGATAGTGCTGTCTCCTATTTCCTAAATACCACAAAGAGACTTACCATGCAGGGATACATGGCTTCTGAGTACATTCAGACGGAGATAATTCCTTTTTCACTTATTCCGGGTCCGTACAATGGTTCCGCTTTAATCTCAGAAACCCAAAAATCCAGAATCAATGGCTAATTTGAATATCCAAAATAAACAAGAACGAACATATCAGGCTATTGTAGTGGGCTCAGGTGCCAGTGGAGGATGGGCAGCGAAGGAATTTGGTGATTTGGGTGTGAAAACTCTTTTGCTGGAGCGGGGAAGAAACGTAGAGCATATCAAGGACTATCCTACTACCAATATGCTTCCATACGAATTTAAGCATAGAGGAAAGCTTCCGCAGAAAGTGCTCGATGAGAACCCGATTGTAGCCAAGTGTTATGCATTTGGGGAGGATTCGGAACATTTTTTCGTCAAAGACGCTGATCAGCCCTATGTACGGGAAAAACCCTTTGACTGGATCAGAGGCTATCAGGTAGGAGGGAAATCCCTACTTTGGGCAAGACAGGTGCAACGCTGGTCAGACTATGATTTTGAAGGGCCGGCGAGAGATGGATTTGCTGTGGACTGGCCTATTCGATACAAGGACATTGCTCCATGGTATAGCCATGTAGAGAAGTTTGCAGGTGTGTCGGGTAATCTGGATGGCCTTGATGTGCTGCCCGACGGAGAATTCTTGCCGGGCTACGACCTGAATATTGTTGAGAAGCATTTTGCCCAGAAGATGAAAGAAGTCTATGGTGACCGACATATGATTTCTGCGCGCTGCGCTCACATTCATGAGCCCAGGCCGGAATTTACGGCACAAGGAAGAGCATCTTGCCAAAACAGAAACCTTTGTCAGCGTGGCTGCCCTTTTGGTGGATATTTCAGCAGTAATTCATCCACTATTCCATGGGCGTTGAAAAGCGGAAATGTTACGTTGCGACCGGATTCGGTAGTCCATTCGGTAATTTATGATGAGGAAAAAGGCAAGGCCACTGGGGTGAGAGTAATAGATGCCCACACCAAAGAAATGGAAGAATTCTATGCGGATGTAATCTTCATCAATGCTGCTGCGATCAATTCAAATGCTATTCTGATGAATTCCACTTCAGCAAGGTTTCCAAATGGGCTGGGAAATGACAGCGGAGTTTTGGGGAAATATTTTGCTTTCCACAATTACCGGGCTGGAGTAAGCGGTGCGTACGAAGGTTATATGGAATATACCACCTCCGGAGGGAGGCCTACAAGTGGCTATATTCCTAGATTTAGAAATGTGAAAAAGCAGGAAACTGATTTTCTTCGCGGCTACGCAGGCGGATTCAGCGCATATCGAGGTGGAGGCTATGTGGCGGATGCAAGAGTCGGGATGGAGTTGAAAAACAGCATGCTGAACCCTACTCCTCCTGATGGCCCGTGGAGAGTAGGCTCCCATATGATGGGAGAGACGATTCCAAAAGAATCCAATTACATTGCTCTGGACACAGAGAAACTTGATCCTTATGGACTTCCCACATTGAAATTCAATGTGGAGTATGATGACAATGACGAGAAAATGATCATTGATTATCAGGAGCAAATCTCAGAAATGTTTGAAAAGGCAGGTTTCACGGACATTTCTGTACGTGACGACCATCGTGTGCCCGGATTGGATATCCACGAAATGGGTGGTGTGAGAATGGGCAGAGATCCTAAAACCTCCATGCTTAACGCAAACCATCAGCTTCATGCCGTGCCTAATGTGTATGTCACTGACGGGGCATGCATGACTTCCACTGCTACCCAGAACCCCACGTTGACTTACATGGCCTTTGCCGCCAGAGCTGCACATCATGCAGTAAAAGAAAGTAAAAAAGGATAAGTAATATGATTACCCGCAATGATGCCGGTAGCCATATTTTCCTTGCTTTATTGGCTGGAAGACCCGCCACGGCGAGGCAGGCCGATGACGGATGACCGAAGTAGCCTCATCGCTAAAGTTTGCCAAATCTTATGTCGTTTTTGCTTCCTTACTGGTAGAAAAGCGGGTATACATTAATGATAACTTAACTGACTAATAAAAACCCTTGGGAATAGATTTTCTCAAGGGTTTTTTTCTGAAAACCTGTTTGAACCTGAATAATTATTTTGTTAGAAGCATTGATATTCAGTAAAATATGGCCATTATTTTATAATAAACCGATAATTAACTTCGAAATTGAACAAAACAGGAGTTAATGCGTGTTAAAAATCAGGTTAATAAACCAGCCCAGAGCATTATGAAGATAGGCATTGTTTGCTACCCGACTTTCGGAGGTAGTGGAGTAGTCGCGACAGAACTAGGTAAAGGTCTTGCGAAGATCGGCCATGAAGTTCATTTCATTACCTATAAGCAGCCATCCCGGTTAGACTTTTTTAGCGAAAATCTATACTATCATGAGGTGGACATAAAAAGTTACCCTCTTTTCGAACATGCCCCTTACGAACTGGCGCTTGCAAGCAAAATGGTGAGTGTGGTGAAATATGAGAATCTTGATTTGCTTCATGTTCACTATGCGATCCCTCACGCCTCGGCAGCCTATATGGCTAAGCAAATTCTGAAAACCCAAGGCATTCAAATCCCGGTAGTCACCACACTTCATGGTACCGACATTACCTTGGTGGGCAAGGATCCCAGTTACGAACCGGTGGTTACATTCAGCATTAACCAATCCGATGGAGTGACGGCTGTATCCGAGGATTTGAGAAAAGAAACCTATGCGTTCTTTGATATTCAGCGGGAAATCGAAGTCATTCCGAACTTCATTGACTTGGATCGTTTCAAAAGACAGAAAAAGGAACATTTCAAATTGGCTATTTGTCCCAACGGAGAAAAACTACTAGTCCATACCTCTAATTTCAGAAAAGTAAAACGGGTGGAGGATGTAATTAAGGTGTTCTATGAAGTTCGAAAAGAAATTCCGGCAAAATTATTATTAGTAGGTGATGGTCCTGAACGGGACAAAATGGAGCGTCTTTGCCGTGAATTGGGAGTTAGCGATGATGTTCGTTTCCTGGGGAAATTGGATGCAGTGGAAGAAGTGCTTTCAGTGGCGGATCTATTTTTGATGCCGTCTGAGAAAGAAAGCTTCGGTCTGGCAGCTCTTGAGGCGATGGCCTGTGAAGTGCCTATCCTTACTTCCAATGCGGGAGGAATCCCGGAATTGAACATTGATGGGGTCACGGGATTTGTCTCTGCTATCGGTGATATCCAATACATGAAGGAAAAAGCACTTTATATTTTGGACGAAGCCAATCTGCCCACCTTCAAGAAAAATGCACTTGCGAGGGCTAAAGAGTTTGATATTTCAATGATTTTGCCACACTATGTGGCTTATTATCAGAAGACAATCGAATCAACTATGGCGGAAATTTGATCAGTACCTGATTATTGTCAGTTAAATCACAGGGACAAAACACAGTTTTAAATTATCTTTGCAAAATATACCCCGATTGAGTGTTGGGGATTAGCTACAGTTTTATTTAGTAACGTATGAAAAAGATTGGAAGATTGGATAAACCGGATAATTTCGGAACAGCCCGGATGTTCTCCAACCCTATTCTTGAAAGAATAACACGTACACCTATTTGGATGCCTATCACGATGTTTATCATTTTGGGAGCCGTTTCCATATATTTCGGAATTGAAAGAACCTCCGTGGGTGTAGGAACAGCCGTCCTGTTGTTTGTGGTGGGTTACATTGGATTTACTCTTGTGGAGTACATGATGCACAAGTATTTTTTCCACATGGAGCCTAATACGCCGATCAAGGATAAGTTACAATATACGGTGCATGGTGTACACCATGATTATCCCAAGGATAAAGACAGATTGGCCATGCCTCCATTTGTGAGCGCTGCGTATGCAGCTATCCTCTATTTGATATTCAAATTAACCATGGGGGATCTGGCATTCTATTTCTTACCCGGCTTTTTGTTGGGATATGCGCTTTACTTGGGGATTCACTATTTGGTACATGCGATTCCACCCCCAAAGAATTTTATGAAAGTACTTTGGGTGCATCATGCGATTCACCATTACAAGGATCCCGATGTGGCATTTGGAGTAAGTACACCACTGTGGGATTATATTCTGGGCACGATTCCAAAGAAGGATTAATTGTTACAAACCTCCCTCAGTAAAAGGGAGGTTTTTTTCTGAAAGTCTTTTCCATGAAGGACACAAAGGGTTGTAGAGGGCACAGTATTAGTGATAATAATCGCCCACAAGTAGGTATGGTCTGTCTTCCGTAGGAAGCAAGCCCATCCATCTTCATAAATGTTTTTCTTAAACATCAATGACAAAAATTTCTATAATAGGTCTCGGCTGGATAGGATTGCCTCTAGCTCAACTTCTGATCAAGCAAGGCTATGACGTAGTAGGGAGCACCACCTCGTCTGAAAAGCAAACCACCCTTAAAGCCAGTGGTGTAAATGCGATTCAATTTTCACTGGTTCCTTTTCCCCAAGGAAAAGGGTTTCAGGAACTTTTTACGAGCGAAGTATTGGTCATCAATATTCCTCCAAGATCCCGCACCACAGACGGAAAATTTTATTTGGAGCAATTGAAGTTTCTGAGAAGCATGGTAGATCAATCCGGCATCGGGAAAATCATCTACGTATCCAGCACAGGTGTATACCCTGACGAGAATCGGCAGGATGCCTATACAGAAGAAGAGGAAATTACAGAGGCTACCACCGGAAATCTCACCCAACTGAAAGGAGAATCGACATTTCAAGGGATTAGAGAGTTAACCATAGTGAGGTTTGGAGGATTGCTGGGCGATGATAGAATTCCTGGCAAGTATGTCGCTGGACGTGATAATGTAGCGGGACATACCCGTGTAAATTTTATCTACCGAAATGATGCTGCACGAATGCTAGCCTGGATCATCGAAAAGGAGCTCTGGAATACTACCTTGAATGGTGTAGCGCCTGTACATTCCCTGCGGAAAGATGTCTATGAACGTAACGTGCTTGATCTTGGACTGGAAGCTCCAAAAAGCTACCAAAACTCTTCTACAGAAAATGACAGAATTGTTTCAGGAGATAAAATCCTAAGCACAGGGTTTGACTTTGACTATCCGGATCCCTTGGACTTTCCCTATTCTCTGTAGAGATTGAACGTTTATGAAGGAAATTTCCCCGTAAGGGAGAATAGTGATTTAAGGCTGGAATAAGAAATCTGCGGATATCTGCGCCTTTTTCTGTGCCGATCTGCGGGAACGCTTAGGTATTTAAAAAAACGCCCTGTTTAGTGCAATTTGGCCCCATTTGGCACCTCCCGTTCTACGGTAGTCAGGACTATTCCGCCTTCTTCAGATTCAAATCCGGTAATCAAAATCTCAGACATAAAATCGGCAATTTGTTTGGGAACAAAATTACAAACGCATACGACTTGCTTGCCAATTAGGTCTTCAGGAGTGTAGTGGGTAGTCACTTGTGCGGAGGATTTTTTCACTCCAAGCTCCTCGCCCAGATCAACCCAAATTTTATAAGCCGGTTTGCGGGCTTTCTCAAATGGTTCGGCTCTTACAATTGTCCCTACACGCAATTCTATTTTGTCGAAATCTTTGTAGTCAATCATTTGCATAGTCAATTTTTTTTCTAATTTTAGGAACCTTTTGCAAAACTCTCAGTAAAATAGAAAGGCAACCTAATCCTCCTATGATCATAAAAGCCAACTTCGCCCTCAGAAAATTAATCATTTTCAGCATTGCTGTCCTGGGATTAAGCTTTTGGACAGGGAATTCTATGGCGCAAAGTGAGCATGATAAGCCAGAAATGGAGCATGACAAGCCTGAAGGAGATAATCCAAATGGGCAAGGGGACATTCAGGCGCAGGAAATTCAAGCTCCTGCAATCATAACGACCACTAAGACGCCTCCTCCAAAAAAGGAAAATCATGTAGGCGGAGAAGGGAAAAAGACTGAAACAGCGCCCTCTACGCTTTCTTTCAATATTTTCCTCTATATAGTAGATAAATTCAAGGCAGATTAATTAGCCCTCTGTCAGGAATTTCTCCAAGTCTTGTAGACTTATCATCCCTTCATAATAAGCTCTTCCAAAAACCGCGGCTGATACACCCATGTCTCGAAGTCTCTTAAAATCATCAACACCCCTTACCCCGCCACTTGCGGCAAGGTGAATTTCAGGGAACTTATCTCTGATACTCTGGAAAAGAGCGAAATTAGGACCTTCCATCACACCATCTCTAGAAATATCAGAACATTTCAGGTATTTCAAACCCCGCTCATAGAAGAAGTCAATATGATCGAACAGGTCAATTTCGGTTTTCTTTAGCCAGCCCCTGATTTTGATTTTATTATCGACTGGGTTGATATCGGCTGCCAGATTTATTTTTTCGCGGCCATAAGAAAGGATAAATTGAGCAAAACGCTCCGGATAATTAGCTGCCACCGAACTCGCCGTGATGGTAGAGGCTCCAAACTCAAAAGACTTGATCACGTCTCCATCCGTCATAATCCCACCGGTATAATCAACTTTCAACTCAGTATATCCTGCAATAGCTTCTAGGATATGGTAATTTTTAGGTTCTCCTCTGCGTGCCCCGTCTAGATCTACCAGATGGATTCTCTTAATTCCTATAGATTCAAAAGCTTGGGCAATTTCCAGTGGATTATTTGATATCACCTGCTCAGTGGAAAAATCGCCCCTTTTAAGTCTGACACATTTTCCTTTGATTAGCCATATGGACGGTACAATTTCAAACATCTTTATAATATTCAGGTTTATTAGCAGTAATTGGGGTTAAGAGCTTGTTTAAATTTTGTTTTTGAAGACGAGATTGATGCATTTTTCGTTCTATCGAGGCTCATTTTCTGGGTAGTAGCACAGCTACATCCCAGAAAATAGCCGAAGAGTGGGCGAAAGAGGCGCAATCGCAGGCCAAAGGATAAAGTTTAAACAAGCTCTAAGCTTAAAGATACAAAATGGTAAAACTTTAAAACTTAACCAAGATGCAAATCTTTTATTAGTATAAAAGATAAAGTTCACTTTTAGGAAAACCGGTTGTTCCTGCTTCGAGATTTCAATAGCTTAATTTAGCTATTTTCCCTTTAGCACCCGAAGCCCATATGGAGCCGTCTTCATGACTCATTTTCACTGCATGAAAGCCTTCATCTGATATCGGCTGCCAGTTAAGTCCTCTATCAGTGGAATAATCTGAGCCGGATGGCCCCACTGCGATTAGACATTTTTGTTTCGGAAAATAAACTACTCCTGACCGGTACCCGCCCGGTCCCTGCTGTGGAATGATCCATTCTTTTGTGGCTGTGACAAATATTCCTGCGGTACCTTCCTGCATTTCTTCGTTCAGATAGTCTCCGCCCACTCCCACGATTTCACCATCCCCCATACCGGCAAGGGAGAAAATACCTTGGGATGATTCTCCCTGGACAAAAGGAGTACTGTACTTTTCCCAGCTTACCCCCTGATCCTTTGAAAAATGGAGATTGGACTCCGTTCCGCCGGAGCCAAGCCAAAGCTGATTTCCTTTGGCAAAAAGAGAGGTGGAGCTGGCCGCGAAGGCAGCTTCTCCTTCTACTGCTTCCGGCAATGAGTCTATGTGGTACCACGTATTTCCCTGATTGGCTGTTTGGATAATTGTCCATTTCCCATGAGCAGGATCTCCCACTACAAATCCCCGGCTCGATGAGGCAAAACTGATACCATCCAGAAAGGCGAATTCGTTTTCCTGATGCTTCAGATCCCATGATTCCCCGCCATCTTTGGTTTTGTAAATCACAGCCGGCTGTCCTGCAGAGACGACGATGGCAGTCATGGCATCAAAGGCATGAATCGATCTGAAATCTACTGTGTCCAAGCCTGCTACCACACCATGGTCCCAGGACTTTCCTCCATCTATAGTCCTTAACCATACACCATTGCTTCCACTTGCCCATGCTATTTCACCCGTGAGTGGAGAAAGACCTCTAAGGGAAGATTCTACAGGTGTTTCAAGCATATCCCATCCACTGGGATTAGCAGGCGTGTTTTCTTCGGATTTTTTGCAGGAAAAAAGCGCTACCAATAATGATAGCGCCAGTATTTTTCTTTTGATCATTTCTATTCTAAAATCAGACTATGTCAACTTTTCTATAGGCTTGGATTAATGCTTTTTCTCCTTCTACTCCAGGAGATGCATTTCCATGCTCCATACCCATCACACCGGTGAAACCTTTTTCATGGATGAATTTGAATACATTGCTATAATTGATTTCTCCCGTTCCGGGTTCCTTTCTGCCCGGATTATCTCCTATTTGTATGTATACTATTTCATCCCAGGTCTTTTGCATCGTAGCAATCAGGTTTCCTTCATTACGCTGCATATGATAGATATCATACAGAATCTTGCATGCAGGACTATCCACAGCTTTGCAAATCATATAGGATTGGTCCGCATGACGTAAAAAAAGATCGGGATTGTCACTCAAAGGTTCCATCACCATCACCAAGCCTTCTTTCTCCAAAATCTCTGCACCTCGCTTGTAGGCTTCAATAACATTCCCCGTCTGCACGCCCATCGGTAGATTTCTTTCGAAATAGCCGGGAACTACAGTCATCCACTTTGCACCCACCCGCTTGGCTACTTCCACAGATTTCTTGCATGTTTCTACAAACAAATCCTCGTGTTCTTTTTTACCCGTGGTAAGGGAAGTCTTCCAGTTCTCGCCCCCGTCTATTACAAATACCCCCATTCTCATTCCCAGAGATTCAAGTGTTTTGCCGATAAGCGTTTGCTCTTCCAGAGACCGTCCCAGCATCCCGTTGTCTTCGAGCGATCTGAAGCCTTGGTCAGCCATAAATTTCAGCTCATCCACAATTCCTCCCGGAGCGGAATTCTTAAACATCCCGAAATGCGGCGCAAAATCCATGTTGAATGTAGGCTCAGCTTTGCCTGTGGCAAAGGAAGGCATGCTCATAGCCCCGGAAACCCCCAAAAGGGTACTTCCCAAACCGACTTTCTTTATAAATCCTCTTCTTTCCATGATTAAATTACTTTGGTTTTTCCGGGAATTGCATGTGGATAATAGCCGTCTGGTCCTGGCAATACTTTAGGCATTGCATCCCAAGCCAACGTCTCCGGCATTAGGTCAATCGTCCCATTCAGCGCTTCTTCGAAAGTCAGTGGCTTACCCGAATAAGTAGCATATCTACCCATAATAGCAGTCATGGTACTGTTGGCAGCATTCTCAGCGTCAGCAAACTTATATTCCCCATTAAACAATGCATCCCAAAGCAGGTCATGTTCTACCTGATATGGATTTGGCTGATCTTTTCGGTCATGATCATAGAGCACATTTCCTTTCCAGTCTTTGAGCACGCCGTGATTTCCTGCGCTTAGAAACGCAGTTCCTTTTGTTCCTTGGAAGCTTTCATCCACACGGTTTTGAGCTCCGGGGAAGTGACGGCACTCACTGTGGATCACAGTTCCGTCAGCATAGGTATAAGTCAACACATGGTGGTCATAGATTTCTCCATTTTCCTTGCCCGTGCGGACAAGACGACCGCCTGTACCTTCAGCCTTCACTGGAGGACCCTGCTTCACCCAGTTGGCGATATCGATGTTGTGTACATGTTGCTCATTGATATGATCACCACAGAGCCAGTTGAAATAGTACCAGTTTCTCATCTGGTATTCCATCTCTGTCTGTCCCGGCTGCCGCTCTCTTACCCAGACTCCTCCATCGTTCCAGTATACCTGTCCATTGATGATATCTCCTATATCCCCATTGTGAATGCGCTTGATTGTCTCGATGTAGTTTGCCTGATAGTGTCTTTGCAAACCTACTACTACGTTTAGTTTTTTAGCCTTTGCTTCTTCGGCTGCTTTGAGGACTTTTCTGATACCTGCAGCGTCCACGGCTACCGGCTTTTCCATAAATACGTGCTTGCCCTGCTTCACTGCTTCTTCGAAGTGCATGGGGCGAAATCCCGGAGGTGTTGCCAAGATTATTACATCGGCCTGAGCGATAGCGTCCTTGTACCCTTCAAAACCAACAAATTTCATCTCTTCAGAAACAGCGATTTTATCTCCGTATTTTTCCGAGACTGCTTTAAATGCATTATCCAATCGGTCTCTGAAGGCATCCGCCATAGCGACCAGTTTAATATTATGTCCTGTGGCTAGGGCTTGGAAAGCAGCACCGGTGCCACGGCCTCCACAGCCGATCAGTGCTAATTTCAATTCATTGACAGGCGCGGCATATGCTCCTGACAGTACAAAGGGAGCAGTCATCAAGCCGCCCGTAACCAGTGCGGAGGTTTTGATAAAATCCCTTCGGGAGTTTTCTGATTTCATAGTATAGGTATTAAGGGTTAGTAATCGGTAATCGGGGCGGCTTGATAGTACCCCATAATTTCTTCGGGACTAGGCGGCATAAGCGGCCTTACTAGTCTCAAACCCAAGAATGGGGCTTCCGGAAACCACCATTGACTTTTGGGTATTTGTGGATCTATTCGTTTCCAATCTGCCGAACTCACATAGCGTTTGGTAGAACTTATTTCTGAGGCTTCAGTATCGTAGCTTCCTCCCCGTACCACTCTTGGGTAAAGTGTTGTTGACGGATTGAGTGGATTGGACGCAGGCGAGGATGCATAGAATTCAGGATCATAATGATCTGAAGTCCATTCCAGCACATTGCCATAAATATCATAAAGTCCCCAAGGATTCGGCTTCTTTTCACCGGTAGGGTGTGTAGTCTCCGCAGAATTTTCTTTGGTCCAGGCATATTCACCCAGCTGGGAAGGATCATCTCCAAAGAAAAACCTTGTTTGCGACCCGGCTTTGGCGGCATATTCCCACTCTGCTTCGGTGGGAAGTCTATAGAAAATTCCTGTTTTCAGGTATAGCCAATGGCAAAACTGGATAGCTCCATATTGTGTCATACCTATAGCAGGCTTGCCTTCCTTGCCCATGCCAAAAGTCATGTCCAAATAGGGCATACTTGGTCTGCTCAATCCATCCACAAGGTCACCAATAGGGCCTTCGGAAATAGCAAGCTCATAGTTTTTGTCCAAGAAAAGCTCAAAAGCATCCCAAGTCACCTCATGTGTTCCCATCCAAAAAGCATCAATCTTCACTTCATGGGCAGGTTTTTCATCTGCATCAGAGGAACTCTCAGAACCCATTATGAAGGTTCCTTCAGGAATAGGCGTCATTTGGAATGTCACTTCCGTCCCGGGGATTTTCTGGGTGTAGGATTCAAAATTGGCTTTATTCACATCAAAACTCATCAGTATCAATGCGCCTGCCACTAGGTATTTTGGGGTTGTCTTTAGCATGTTTAAAGAAAAAATCTTTAGCACTAAATATAGCAAGAGGGGGGTTGAAATTTAATCCGTTTTTGATGGATGGAGCGAATAGATGCTCACCGTAGATTCATCCGAATAGATAAGCAGTTGTCCGCTGCCTGAACTGATTTTCCTTACATTCCCGATAAGATTCAATCCGCTTTGGGATTTGTTGACATTCGTAAATTTTCCTTTTCCATCTCCAAGCAATACAACGCCATGGTTTGCATCGTATTTTCCGAAATATAGTTTGCTGTAGCCAATATTTCCTCCAAGAACCATGTCTAAATTTCCATCGCCATTTACATCCACCGCTTTTGATGCAAAGACAGGGGAGAATTGAGCTTGAATGGGTAGCGATTTAGGTTCAAATTTTCCTGAAGAATTCTGGACAAAATAAGTCGTCTCAAGACGGTTTATGAATATGGAATTTGCGCCCTCTCGCTCTTGAGGCGTAAACAGTTCATCCATCTTCACGGTGGAAAAAGATTTGAAATCCAAGTATCTCTTTTTGAGGAAGAGGACCTGTCCCAAAATCTCGTCTCTGCCGGCAGCAGGATATTTTTCTCCCTGAATGTAATAACCCAAAAAGGCGTCAACAGAACCATTGCCATCAAAATCCTTATAGAGGATTTCTGCAGGTTCAGAGCCAGAGGCTTTGATTTGGGAGTTGGTGCCAAGATTTCCTGCCAAAATCTCAACCTGTCCATCTCCGTCCCAATCCGCCAGTGTCAGGTCATTCCAAAAGCCAAATTCATGCTTTTCGAAATAATTTAAAGTTGTTTCTTGCCATTGGTTATCGAGGAAAGAGAATATCTGAATGGGCATAGCCTCACCCAATACAATCAATTCCGGGATACCATTCTGATTCAGATCTGCCATGCTTGAGTTGGTGAGCATGCCTAGATTGACAAATACCGGAGCAAGCAGCTTTGTCTGATCGGTGAATTTCCCTTTCCCATCATTGATCCAGATCCTTCCTCCAAGAGAAGTGGGAAACTGACCCGGATTGATGCGGGCCCCCACAAATAAGTCGGGAATACCATCAAAATTAAAATCACCCACCTGTATAGTGCCCGTAGGAAATGCCTCTGCCGGAAGAGCATCAGAAGCCGGTGTGAAATTGCCTTTTCCATCGTTGAGATATAGCCGATCCTGAAGAGTTTCATCGCCTATATTGAAGTCATAGACTCCCCCACTGGCTACATACAAATCCAGATGTCCATCCCCATTTGCATCGAAGGCAACGGCATCCGTGTCTGCTGATCTGGCCGCTGGTGCGAACACACCGGTATTCTGTTTGACAAATGATCCACCGGAGTTTTGCATATAGATGGAAGCAATGGCATCTGCGCCTGCTCCCACAAATAAATCTTCACGCCCATCTCCGTTAAAATCGGCAAAAACCATTGCCTTGCCATTTCCTGAAACAGGGTTGATCAGCAAAGGCTGTCTTTTGTAATCATTGAAATCTCTTCCTGGTGCATTTTTTAGGACTGACTTTTCGGTAAGGAGCACATTAGAAGGAATGGCTTTGATGTCAGAGGAATTTACTGCTTCACTTTCACTTAATTCCAGCAGTTGATTTGAGGTAACTTGATATGTTTTGGAGATCTTTCCTCCTGGCCATGAGACCACCAGAGAGTCTATTTCGGAGAAATCCCCCAATCCAAAATGTAGAATGGTTGACACGGAAGACTGATAGCCACGATAGGGATTCTGCTCTAGGATCTGCATAGTCCCGCCGGTATAGAGCTCTATTTTAGCTCCAAGTGCAGAAGAATTGGCTTTTGATCCCGAAAGCTTCACTTTTAGGTAATTCCCACCTTTTAGATCAGCAGTTTTGTTCTCATAGATAGCAGCAGGAGCGTTGATATTATTTACGATCAGGTCAAGGTCACCGTCATTGTCAAGATCACTGTAGACGGCACCGCTGCTATTTAGCACCTGGCTGATTCCCCATTCCTTGGTTTGGTTTTGAAAAGTAAGGTCTCTGTTATTTTGGAAAATGTAATTGGTCAAATTCGAAGAGGGCATGTTTTTTACCATATTCAGCAGATCCTCCCGCTTAAGCTTTCCTCCTGAGGTCTGGACATAATTATCCATGTATTTCAGAAAGTCCTGATTGTTATAATCCCTCAAGTAACCGTTGGTGACGAATAGATCTTTCCAGCCGTCATTGTCGAAATCCGCAAAAAGAGAGGCCCAGCTCCAATCCGTATTGGAGATACCTGCCAACTGCCCTATTTCCTGAAAAGTACCGTCTCCGGAATTTAAGTGAAGCATATTCCGCATGTACTGATGATGGAATCCCCTGTTGACATTCAATTCAAAAAGCTCAAAATTATCCGGAGAAAGAAGCAATTTTTGTCTTTCATTGCCTTCAGGAAGCATATCGAGGGTGAAAATATCCAGTAACCCATCGTTGTTGAAATCAGCGATATCATTTCCCATGGAGAAATGGGAGGTATGGCCCATACGTGCCAAAATTTCATCCTTGAATGTGCCGTCTTTCTGATTGATGTACAGATAATCCGGCATGGAGTAGTCATTGCCGATGTATATATCCGGCCAGCCATCTTGATTGATGTCTGCCACTGCGACTCCCAGGCCATAGGAAAGACTGGAACTGGAGATTCCTGCCTGCTGAGTAATCTCCACAAATTTCCCGTTTCGATTTTCGAATAACTGTGAGCCTGCTTCGTGCTTCTCCTGAAGCATTTTTTTAGTCAAACTCACATCCTGATTCTGGATGGATTGAGTGTTGTGGTTTAGGAGGAAAAGGTCCAAATCTCCATCAAGATCAAAATCAAAAAAGGTAGCTGAGGTACTGGGAGCATTGGATGCTATTCCATATTCCTCTGCCATTTCCTTGAAAATAGGAATTCCATTTTCGTCATTTCCTTGATTTACAAAAAGTTGATTGGTTCGTTTCTCAGTAGGTAAGTTCCCTGAGTAACATTGATAAATATCCAATTTATTGTCACCGTTGATATCGACAAATACTACTCCGGTCTTCCAAGGTCCCGGCCTTCCGGTTGCCCCAGAAGCTTGGGCTGTTTCTATAAATTTTAGATCACCCTGATTCAGGTAAAGCTGATTTCCGCTTACGTTGGCAGAAAAATAAATATCTTCCAATCCATCCCCGTTCAGATCACCTACAGCTACTCCTCCACCATTGTAGAGGTATTCATACATCAGAACATTGAGGTTGAGGTTTTCTTCGATTTTATTTGAAAAAGTAATTCCGGTTTGTTCGGGGGTCAAAAGATTAAAGAGCGGAGTAGGGGAAGCCGCGGACGAGTTGTCCGTTTGACTTGACTTGTCGGATTGTGCGCAAGATATCATCAAGATACTGAGTCCAAATGCAGCAATGAGGGTTCTTTTTGTCATGATTTAAAATAATCTAAGCCACCCCAAATGGAGTGGCTTAGATTAAAAATTAAGAATAAGTCTGATTAATCAAATCCCGGATTCTGTATCAGGGTTGCATTTCTGTTCATCTCATCTCTATGAATAGGAATGAAATACATTTTATCCAGCCATAATCTATTTTCTTTTCCCGGATCGATCGGTGCCACTTGATACACATAGTTATAAATCGTCGGATCATATCTATAGGTGGAAAGTGTTTGCCCGGGCTTGAGTGCGCCTGTGATGCTAATTATATCTGCCTGACGACCCAAAGTTTCCCTTGCTATCATCCAACGGCGTGTATCATGGAATCTTTGCTCTTCAAAAGCCATCTCAATGCGTCTCTCATTTCTATAGCGCTCTACCAATGCATCGCCTGTATCGGTGATAGCAGGTTGACCAACTCTAAATCTGATTTGATTGAGCCAGTTTCGCGCTTCCTCTTCCTGTCCCAATTCCAAAGATGCTTCCACATAATTAAGTACTACCTCTGTGTATCTGATGATCGGCCAAGGAACTTCCTGCCAGGTGTTTTGATCAACGATAGCTGGATCAGCATCGATGAACTTCCGCACATAGTACCCGGTATAGCTACCGTTCCAATCTTCTATAGAGCTATTTCGAGTGTCCAATCCGAAGTGGGGTACTTTAGCGCCGGAAGGGCCGGTTACTTCATAAGTACCGGTCTGGATTTGCCCCAAAGGATCCTTAGGTTGGTTGGCAGTAGATCTAGGTTTCCATTGTGCACCGTCATACAGGATAGAAGCATAGAAGCGGGCATCTCTGTTTTCGTAAGGTGCGGAAGCATGAGCAGAATTGGACCAGTTAAACTCAGTGCCGTCCATCATTTCATAGTCATCTACCAGTAATTGCACAGGGGTATTTCCAGCCCAGTTATTATAACCATTTGGACCATTATACAAACCCTGACGTCCTCCATTTTCCTGCTTCATATTGATGAAGTATCTTCCCAAAACAATTTCATTTTGGCCACCATTTCTAGCCATTGAGTTATTGATATAATTTTGGATACCTTCTTCATGAGGCACTGGAGATGAAAGACCAAATAGATTCCCGGATCCTTTCTGAATAGCTTCCAGAGCAGCAGCTTGGGCTTTTTGCCATCTCTCAGTTCTATTGCCTGAGGTATACGCCAATAATTCAATGCCGTTAAAACCGGCTAGGGTAGTTGCCTTGCTCTGAGCGGTAGGTGCATCATGAAGATCGCTGGCTGCATATAGAAGAACTCTTGACTTCAGTGCCAATGCGGCCAGTTCACTTGTACGACCATCGACCATACTCTTTCCGGCCAACAAAGCAGCAGCATCGTCTAAGTCAGATACAATAAAATTAATTGTTTCTTCCCAAGTTGCTCTTGACTCTTCGTAAGTTTCTTCTCCCAACTCATAAGCACGGGTTATCAAAGGTACACCGCCAAAATATCTTGCCAGATCATGGTAGTAGTAGGCTCTCATAAACTTCGCCTCACCCATTAATCTATCAACAATTCCACCGGCGTTTTCAAACTGGGGATCAGAAAGATTTTCGATCGCAATATTCGTCCTGCGGATAAAGCTATACAATCTTTGCCAGTTATAAGTTCTGTTCGTTGCGTTGCCCCAACCTATGTCGGCTGAATTTATTCTTGCTTCAGTGACTGTATTGAGACCCCGTCCCGGGTGCGTGAATATCGCCTCATCGGTTAAGGATGCAAGCATTTCTTCATTAAATCCCCCGTTCCCGAAGCCTTCATAAATGCCGGTGACAAAAGCTTCTGCAAGTGCGGGATCAGCCCATACTACTGATGCAGGTACTTCCGTACGAGGTTCAGTATTTTGGAAATCGCCATTACAACTTGCAAGAGTAAAGCAAGCTGACAGCATTATTACTATGTATTTTATATTTCTTTTCATTAGTTCGGGTTAATTAAAATGAAACAGAAAGACCTGTGTTGATTACCCTTGCCTGAGGGTAATATTGTCCTGTTGAGTTATCTGATTCAGGATCATAAACTTTCAGTTTATCCCATGTGATAAGATTTAATCCGTTCACGTAGATTCTGGCATTTTTAACACCTACTTTCTCACTTAGGTGAGCAGGAATATTATATCCAATCTCAATGTTCTTCAATCTTAGGTAGTCAGTTTTTCTAAACCAATAGGTGTTTCCATTCGAAAAATATTGGTCAGATCTATTTGCAATCCTTGGATGCGTACTGCTTGGATTGTCTATAGTCCATCTGTTCTCATAAATGTCAGATAGGTAGTTACCAATATTTCCGGATTCACCTGCGCTTACATATTGTCTCGCACCCAGCGCTCCCTGAAAGAGGATAGCCAAATCAAACCCTTTCCAATTTGCATTGATATTCACCCCGCCTTGGAATGTAGGGATATCGTTTTGATCCATACGGACTCTGTCGTCAGGTGTGATTTTGCCATCCCCATCATAATCCCTATACTTCATGTCGCCGGGACGTAAGTTATTGGTGATAGCAGAATAGTCCAGTGTCTCAGCGTCTATTTCCTGCTGATCCCGGAATACCCCATCGTATTGGTACACAAGATGTGTGTTCATGGGTTTACCGGTTGACCGTTGCCATTCAGGGGCTCCAGGGGACTCATCCCAGAATAAGATTTTATTTTTGGCAAATCCTCCGTTGGCACTGATAGAATACTGAAATTCACCTTTGCCACCACGTATACCCAGATTCAGATCAAATCCTTTGTTCTCTACTTCTCCAATATTCTCTGCAGGAAGAGTAAGTCCTGTGGACTCAGGAACAGAAGCATTTTTTCTCCAAAGGATATTGGTTCGTTTGTTGTAGAACAAATCAAATTCGAAGAAAATCTTGCCCTGAAGGAATTGACCTTCAAAACCTAAATTAGAGTTGTTGGCGATCTCCCATGTGATTGCAGGGTTTGGAACCCTTGTTTCAAATAAGGTTTTCGTCTCCACACCATTTATGATATAGGAGTTAAATCCGTAAGTAGAGAGGAATTGATATTCTTGCAGGGTTTGTTCATTGTCACCATTGCTATCAAAGTAAATTTGGTCATTACCCAACTGTCCCCAAGAACCTCTGATTTTGAAGAAGTCAAACGTTTTGCCTAGTGAGTTTTTCCAGAAACCTTCTTCAGAAACTACCCAACCCAGCATAATTCCGGGGAAGAAGCCGTTTCGGTTATTTTCAGGGAAGATATAAGAACCGTCATATCTCCATAGAAATTCTGCCAGATACTTCTCTTTGTAATTATAGGCAACTCTACCGAAGTAGTTCAGACGGGCTCTTTCAAAGGCATCTCCTCCATTATTTCTTTCCAAATCCCCACCGGCAAACATCTCGTCAATTGCTGTAGAAATATAGTATCTTCTGAACGCATTGAAATTATTACCTTCTACCGTTTCACGATTCACACCAGCCACCACATTCAGCGTATGAATATCATTGAACTTCTTGTCGTAATTGAATACACCGCCTAGAAGAACATTTAACTGATTAATATTCTCTTCTCTTAATCTTGGCTCTGCCGGACCTCTTTGACTTGGAACCAATACTGGAGTGACTCCGTCAGCTTCAAAGCCTGTTCCCAGTTCATACAGGGTCCAAGGTGTTTCCCACCTTTTAATAAATCTCATAGATTTATCTATGGCTGCAGTACCTGTAAATTTCAGCCCTTCTACTCCCGGAATTTTTATTTCCAAGTTACCGGTAGTTTGCACGTAATCTCTTTTGTCACGGTCGTATCCGGTTGCATTAGTAGTGATCACTACCGGATTTTCTCCATTTTCGATATCCGGACCCGGCAATCCATTAGGCCAGAAAGCAGGTTGATTTGGCTTTCCTCTCATCTGCATACGGAAGATTGCGCCTGCACCTCTCGTGGGATAGAATCTGTATTCCTCTCTTGCCACGATACCCAATCCTACTTTCACATACTGATTAATGGTTGCGTCCAGATTGATTCTGAAATCATACTGTTTGAAGCCGGTAGCCGAGTTTTTATAATATGCATCCTGATTCTGGTATCCCAAAGAAGTCAGGTATTTCACATTGTCACTACCGCCGACAAGCTGTAAGTTATATCTACTCTGAGGAGACCAATTTCGTAAAGTAGCATCATACCAATCTG
Source organism: Algoriphagus sp. 4150 (assembly GCF_031457395.1). Taxonomy (NCBI): domain Bacteria; kingdom Pseudomonadati; phylum Bacteroidota; class Cytophagia; order Cytophagales; family Cyclobacteriaceae; genus Algoriphagus; species Algoriphagus sp. 4150. Next base: position 19,427 of record NZ_JAVDWS010000002.1, on the reverse strand, counting down.
TATTGGGATAAAGCCATGGGTCTGACCCATTTCTATATAGCTCTAATTCTGAAGGATTATAAGGAGCAGATCTTACCTGTCCATTAGGCCTGGTGTATTGTCCCGTTTCTTTATAAGCCTGATTAGCTGCTACCCACTCGGAGGTAGGAAGTGCATAGATATCCAAATCATTTAGCATACCTGCATACTGGGCCGCATTTGCCAACTCTGGAACTACTGTAGGCTGCGCAAAACCTTGATTCATCTGAAATGTAAGCTCTGGAGCCCCTGTGGCACCTCTTTTGGTAGTTACGAGAATTACACCATTTGCGGCTCTTGATCCATAAATGGCAGCTGAAGCATCTTTCAATACGGAGATGCTCTCGATATCATTCGGATTCAAACGCTCAAGTCCACCTGCTCTGTCCGGGATTCCATCAATTACCACCAAGGCACTATTGTTTCCAAGCGTGTTTGACCCTCTAATTCGGATATTGGACCCGTCATTACCGGGTTCTCCACTTCTGTTTACGGCCACAACCCCTGACATACGACCGGCAATAGAGTTGGATAGATTCATTGCGGGTGACTTGTTCAGATCCCTACCTTTTACTGTCGCTACAGAACCTGTAATCGTCTCTTTCTTCTGCTCACCATATCCTACCACAATGACCTCTTCCAGAGATTTCGTGTCAGGCAATAAGGTTAAGTCAAACGTAGAATTATTGCCAACCGGCACTTCCATAGGAGCAAAACCTATAAATGATACCACCAGTATGTCGTCAGGACCTGAAACAGTAAGTATAAACTTACCGTCAATATCAGTGACGGTGCCATTTGTAGTGCCTTTTACAAGGACCGAAGCACCGGGAAGAGGAAGATTATCCTCTCCTGAAATAAGCACACCAGACACCTCCCGGGTCTGCGCGAATGCTGAACTAATCAGTCCTAGACAAAAAATTATTGTCATGCTGAATAGCCTTAAATGAGTAAAGATTCTCATTGGCAAAGGGGTTTATTATTAATTAATATAATTTAACAATCTAATGTCCCCCAATGTATTTGCAAAACCAAACTGTTTTTTGCTGAAAAATGACTGAATTTTGATAAAAATGAACTATAACTACGTAATTAACAGTCAAAAACAGGATTATTGTATGAATAAATGGATAATTTAAAGATTCTTGAAATAATACTTTGCCAAAAAAACTGAAAAAATGCCTAAAATTAAATTTCAATCGATTGTTATAATCGATTTACAACGGCTTTTTTAGGAATTTTCACCGACCATATTCCTCTCAAATCTCCTGCTTTAAAATTCCTCGCTAGATCTTCCGAATAAAGAGAATCTATCCTTCCCAAAACAGCTGCCTCTATGTCATTTGTTGGATCGCCGTGGCATGACAAACACAATTCTGAAGAAATAACAATGGCCTTGGTATAAAGCAAAACATCCCCACCCGGAAGGGTTTGGATATTTGATTCATTTTTGATCCCATTTTCTGAGTTGTATTCATACGCCTCCAGAATTGGCAATTCTTCAGGGGTGGGCAAATTCTCCTGGTTTCTGGCACGAAAGGAAGTCCGTCGAATCGAAACCCCGTGTTTCTTACTCAGCTCTTCTGTAATAGACAGAGCATTTACATTGCAAAATTCCAATGCCCCCGTAAAACCTCCTTCCCCTACTGCCTTGTGGAGGTTTTCCATTAGGAGCTGCTGTGCTTCCAGGCTAATAGAATCTCCCCAAGACATTGCTTCTTGGGTAATTTGGGCATCGGATAGCTTCTTAGCTTCCATAGCCTTATTTACCTCATCAAAAACACTTTTGGAAACACGTTCCCGAGGTCCGCAGGCAATCAATACTAAGGCGGCGAGGGCAAAATAGAAGAGGTGTTTCATCTGTTTATATTTTGATTTTTAATGGTCAGATAGCCTGTCCCGATTCTCGGGAGAATCTCGCACGGCGAATAATCATCCCTCTCCCGAAGCAAGTTCGGGACAAGTTGTGTGTCGTCTTCGACATGCTCGATTTCATAACATTGAAGAGTTAAGGAAGTCTAAAAATACAAATCATTGCTTGGATTCACTCTAAGTTTAAATCTAGTTTCCAATGCTACTGAAACATTCCATCACTTTGGGAAGATCCGAAATAGCTTATTTTTGTTTTATTCAATTATGCTTATGCGAAAAGGCATTGGTCTGTTTATTCTCAGAAAGGCGTAAACGGGGCTATGGAAAGAAGAATCCGCTGTGTCTCCTCAGGACGCGGTGAATTTCCAATGAGATATTTCCGATGAGGGAGCTATAATCCTGCAAGAAAGATGCTCTGCTGCTGGAGGCAATAAATAGGCTGGAATTGTTTACCTTACTCAAGTCCACCGTACTTGGCGGTCTTTTTGTTCTTAATATATTAACCAATAGAAATACAGCTATGAAATGCCCATGTGAAAGGTTTCTCACACAGAGGAATGATTATTTCGGGCATTCCATATGACCATTGAAATGAAAATTATAATCATATGAAATCATTGTTTTCTCTATTTTTACTTGCTATAGCCATAGCCGCCTGTAAAGGGCCGAAAGAGGATTCCCCACTAGATGCAGCTTTTTCCCCGTCAGAAGAGCATGTGGAAAAAATCAATACAGCGTGTTTTCTGTATTTTGGAGAAAAAGATACCGTTCGCCTGAAGACGCTGATTGATGGCACTACTGTAACGGGAACGTTAGATTATGCATTTTTCGAAAAGGATAAAAACAGCGGTACCATAGAGGGGGAAATCAGAGGAGACATGTTGATTGCAGAGTATACTTTTCTCTCTGAGGGTGTTACTTCCAAGCGTCAGGTAGTTTTCAAGAATACAGCAGAAGGGTGGAAAGAGGGGTATGGAGAAATGAAATCGGTGGGCGATATTCCTGTGCAGGCAAATATTGATTCTCTGGACTATAGCCACCCTATGGTCTTATCCCCCTCCCCATGTGATTAATATCTATTGGATATCATTTTGGGATTCTCCGCTCAATTGCTTAAATTTTAATCTTTCCTACCCAAAATCATCTTTTTTCGTGGCTGATAATGATAATATCAGTCCATACTGTTCACCCTGTTTAAACGTAGTTTATGAAATATTATAGTAGGTTGGTAATCCCGCTTTTGGTTACAATCACACTTGCCTTTTCAAAATTCTATTTCAAGACAGTTTCTCAAGATTGGGAAGGAGTATGGTCTTATCTTACCCATATTAATACCGTCCTGATTATTTTCGGGTTTACTTGGTGTTTATTGGTATTGATGCAGATTTTAAAGCGAATCTTTATCAAGCAATACGACATTTCCCAAGAGGATAATCTACGTGCCAGGAAAGTCCTTACACAGATTAATATCTTGGTGAAAGTTGCCAATTTCGTAATCATACTTTTGGGAATAGGATTGATACTTATCTCCTTTGATTCGGTTCGGAAAGTTGGTGTGGGCTTTTTTGCTTCCGCGGGAGTAGCTGGAATTATTATTGGTTTTTCTGCCCAAAAAGCCATCGGAACGCTGATTGCAGGGATCCAGATTGCGTTTACCCAGCCATTTCGGTTGGAAGATGCAGTATTGGTAGAAGGGGAATGGGGATGGATCGAAGAAATCAACCTGAATTACATTGTAGTGAGAATCTGGGATCTTCGCAGGCTGGTGCTGCCTACTACCTACTTTCTGGAAAAACCTTTCCAAAACTGGACTAGAACTTCAGCAGCTTTATTGGGCTCTGTTTTTCTATACACGGATTATACCGTTCCTTTTGACGAGCTGCGTAAAGAACTGGACAGAATTTTGGAAACTACGCCACTTTGGGACAAAAGGGTCAAAGTCCTGCAAGTTTCCGATGCGAAGGAATTCACTGTGGAAACAAGGATTTTGGTCAGTGCAAAGAATTCTCCCACAGCTTGGGATTTACGTGTTTTTGTACGGGAAAAAATGATAGAATTTATTCAGAAGAATTATCCGGAAAGCCTTCCGAAAACTAGGATTGAGATGACCCAAAAGAATAATCCATGATCTACTTAATCAGAAGAAATAAACCTGATTTTTCAATTCTCCGGCCAGAACTTGTATAGAAAATGGCTTTATAAACATAGCTCCCATTTGGTGACTCTTTTCCCAGCCATGAACCATCCCAGCCCTGAGTTTCCAGTGAATTGTCTTCAAAAATCAACTCCCCCCAAGTGTTGAATACATAGAATTCGATGGAAGAGAAACCTATATAATAAGGTCTAAAATAGCGGTTCTTTGCTTTGGAAGGAGTAAATGCATTGGGGAAGATAATCCTGTAATCATCCCTTACTACCACCGTTCGCTCATAGGAGTATATACAACCAATGCTATTTGTGACACTAAAGACTACCGTATAATTCCCTTTTTTAGCATAAGTATGTTGCGGGTTCTTAAGATTGCTTATACTCCCATCTCCGAAATCCCAATGCCACGCTATGCCATCCCACTCGGACATATCTATGAAATTAATCTGCTGAAAAACCTGAATGGTGTCATTTACAAGCATGTCACCACCATTCCCCAGATCCATTTCATAATTAAAGCTAGTTTCCAATATCTCCTCCGCAATCGTTACATCAATGCCTTTAATCTCGGACCAGCAATTGAAATCCTTGTAACTACTTTTAACCAAGTATACACCGCTTTCAGTTTGATAATAGATCTCGTCGATAAGTATAGGTCTTCCTAGGGGATCCAAAACCTGATAGTCAAAAGTCTCCGTGTCAAAACCAACTATGGAATTACTCAAATCCACAGAGCCGTTAGGATCGCAAAGTGCTGACGGCCTCGTAGTACTTAGTTCCGGCACATCAAAAACTCTGACTTTGATGTGTTTTAATGAAGCTGGTGTATCCGGATCCGATATTCCCACATAATAGTTATATGTAGAGGCTTGAAGATAGGTATTTGCCGTAGCTTCATAGACTAACCCAATAATTGTAAGTGCTCCATCACTTTCAATTTGAAATTCCACCCCATCTACAATTTCCGAGACAATTTCTTCTGTGCCCGCCGGATCATGATACCAAGTATATAAGGCTCCCGTCTGATTTTGTTTGGGTCTAATAGAGACAGGCTCACCTTCGCAGATTTCTATAAAATCAGGGTCGTTCGTTTGTCCATATGAAACAGTTGCCGAAAGTAAGATTAAAAAAAAAAAGAAGAGTTTTAATAAGCGGAAGATTTTTTGTTAACAATACTCATTCAAAACAGTAGGAAGGTAATGATAGAATCAACAATTACTATTTTTACTATGAAACTGGCCGAAGAGTGATCTGTAAAATATTCTGCATTTGTGTAAATTTCATAATTTATATTTTACTATGCAAAACAAAACCAACTAATATTCTAACCATATGCATTATTTAAAAATCAGACGATTATATTTTGACATTAGGTGTCCAAGTGCAGGAAAAACTCTCAGGAGCACCACCCTTAAAATCCCATGAGCGAATCCTTCAAGGCTTAGTCTTTAATAAAATAGACACACCTATTTCGTTGATTTATTGCCTAACTATTGACGACCCTTTGAACGTTTTAGAGCAAAAGCAATTTCTCCCTGATCTACATGATCGCACCCTGAAACCTACAAATCTTGATACTAACTTAGTATTTGAAACAAGGGATAACCTTGGACTTTTGGTTTCTATTCTTCTCATCACCCCACAAGAATGAGTAAGTGAGCGAAATCTCATGCGCACCTCCGCTGTTTTTTAAGCCTAATTTTGAAATGGTCACATCATAAGAATAGCCAATGTCAAGGCCACTTGGCAATGACACGCCTACCACTCCTATGATGGCTTCGTTGTTAGGCAGATTGTTTTTGGTAGGAAGTCCCCTATACCATACGCCCAATGCCAAAGGATCTACAAATAACTGGGCCCCCACATCAAGTTGATTGAATGGGTCTTGCTGCTTGTAATTGAAAGCAAAGGAAAGAGAACGCTCGGCATAAGCATGTGTAAAATAATCCCTACGACCAGGTGGCAGGTCAAATTTTATACCGCCCTGAGCAGAAAATTTCATCGGGAGTTTAGAGATTTGGCCTTCTACGAACGAAGTGTTCGGCTCAGACAGGTGATGAACTGATGCTCCCAGCCAGATTTTATTGGAGTAGAACATCCCTCCTGCACTGTAATCAATAAAACTGTAGCGACTGTCTATCGGAACTCCATCGAGTTCGTCAGTAATGCCTCCTATATTACCATTGATGATATCAATCTGAGTTCCAAATACCAGATCTGAAAAGAATGCATCGCGTTGCATATAGCTGGCCATACCCCCAATCCTAAAAAACATATTTTCGCCCAATTTCAATCTGTAGGCATAAGAAAGTCCTATTTCATTGGTGGAAAGGTTTGCCAGACTTTCTTTGCTGCCGTTGAAAATCAATCCAATGCCGCTGTTGTAATCAAAGATATAATGATCGATATAAGCTGAATAGGAATTGAAGCTGTGGTCTAAGCCCGGCCATTGATTTCGATAGTTGACACCTACACGGGTAAGTTCACTCGCACCCGTCAATGCAGGGTTCAGATACAGGGGGGCTGCGTAGAATTGAGAGTACTGGGTATCCTGAGCTATTACATTGGAAAAAATGCAACAAATAGCCCCTAAAGTAATGAATACACCAATTATCCTCCTAAACATAGATAGCTAAACCATCATCATGCACAAATCTATGCATTAGTAAAATGGCAAAGGTTAAATAATTATGATTTAACGATTTGAAACTACTAGGGCGTATGATTGGAGGCTTACAATCAATTGAATTTCAAATCAACTTGAGGAATGCTTCCGTAAACACTCCTCAAGTTGAAATCAATTCGGTCAATAATTATACCAAAGGGCTTGATGTGTGGAATATGCGAAATTAAATATCTAAAACAATCTGGTGTCTTAGTAAATCCTCAAATACTTCCTGTTTTCTAATGAGTTGTGCTTTTCCTTGCCACACCAAAACCTCCGCGGGACGAAGCCTGGAATTGTAATTGGAAGACATACTGAAGCCATATGCTCCTGCATTTTTGAACACAAGAAGATCGCCCTGGGAGACTGATGCGAGCATCCGGTCTTTGGCAAGTGTATCCGTTTCGCAGATATAGCCTACTACATTATAAGGTTTTAAGTCTCCTTCAGGATTGCTTAAGTTGTATACATCATGGAACGCCTCGTACATCATAGGTCTGATGAGGTGATTCAGACCTGAGTCCACTCCCACAAACGTGATTTGGGGAGTCTTTTTTACCACGTTGGATTCCACAATCAAATATCCTGACTCACTTACTAGAAATTTACCCGGCTCCAGCCACAGCTCCAATTTACGTCCGTATTGCTCACAGAATTCATTAAAAGCCGCAGACACCTTCGTGCCGACTTCTTCGATATCCGTAGATGGATCACCTGATTTGTAGGCAACTTTAAATCCTCCACCGAAATCTAGAAAGGCAAGATCAGGGAAGTTCATTGCAGCTTCAAACAGCACATTTCCACCCCTTAAGAATACCTCGGCATCTAGGATGTCAGATCCTGTATGAATATGAAGCCCCTCGATCTTAATATTGAATTTATTCACTACTTCCAGTATTTCGGGAAGTTGCTGAATAGAAATCCCAAATTTGCTTTGAATATGGCCAACAGAAATTTTAGCATTTCCCCCCGCCATAATGTGTGGATTGATCCGAATGCATGCAGGTTTGGTATTGCCATAAGTTGCTCCAAACTCCTCCATCAGCGGGATGCTGTCCAGATTAATTATGACTCCCAACTCGACGGCTTGTTTTACCTCCCGGAAATTCACTCCGCTAGGCGTATACATGATTTCTGATGCTGCAAAGCCTGCTTGCATGCAAATCATCACTTCTTCGATAGAGACAGCATCTACTCCTTCCCCTGCTTTTTTTACCAGCTTCAGTATATTGATGTTGGAAAGTGCTTTTGTCGCATACTTAATTCGCAGAGGAACCGTAGCAAAGGCGGATTGAAGTGATTTGATTTGACTCACTATCTTATCTCCGTCATATACATATACCGGTGTGCCGAATTCTTGGGCGATGGATTCTAAACTTACTCCCTGAAGTTGAGTAGGGTGCTGAGATGCTGACATTATCTGGAATTTGCGGCCAAAGATAGCCAAATAACAAAAAAAGGAGGCATCTGCCCCCTATTTTCATTAAGTTATAGTGTAATTAAGAAAACGCTGTTTTCGAACATAAATATAAAACAAGGAGTTGAAATTAATCATCTATCCACTCTCGCTGTGGCGGTTAAATATTGTTAAGCTCCCTTAGCAGGCTGATTTTAGGATTAAATTTGTGCAATGTCGAAAAGCAACATCATTTTCATCGTGGTATTGATGTCCCTGGCCAGCTTTGGTCTGATGGGATTTCAATTGTATTGGGTGAGCAATGCTATTCGAATAAATAGAGAGCGCTTCGAGCAAAACGTCTATCAGGCGCTTTCCGGTACTGTCGAACAGTTGGAAAAAGGGGAAACTTCAGCAGCGTTCTACGGCTATCTGATGCAGGACTCAATCTTCAGCAGGTCCCTCTTCGAAAAAATAGATCCAATTGATTTTGACCTTACGGTAAGTTCCAGAAGAATCTCCAGAACCAGACCCTCACTGGTGGACTCATTCTTTCAAGAGCCCGCCCCGAGAGTGAGCCAGACCTTCAGGCGAATACTTGAATCAAGGGGTGTGGATATGAATCAAATGGAGGAACTGGAGGCTTTTTTCGCCTATATGACTCCGGATTTGGCATCCAAGATGTTTACCCCGGATGAAATGGAGGTTTTGCTCCAGGAAAAGGAACGCCAACTTCAGTATCTGAGTAGACGTGAAAATTCTCCCCAGAAGCAAATAGCCACAGTAAATGAATCCATTGTGGAGGTACGGCCACAGTTCAACATCAGCGACGATGCCTTGGAAAAGGTTTATAGGACAAACATTAAAATTGAGTTTATAAACAAGGCGTTGGAAGAGATCACCGCAGGACAAAAGGCAATATTGGACAGACTGGACACTGCTAAAGTAAAGAGGCTGCTGAAAGGATACTTGCTGGAAAGAAATATATCCGAGGACTTCGAATTGGGACTGATCAGGGATGATGGTTTATTGCTTCCTATAGGACCGGTGAAGCAGCAATTTGTTCTGTTCCAGAAGGGCATTCAGGCAAGACTTTTTCCCAATGATATTTTTGGCAAAAAAAACTACCTGACCGTGTATTTTCCGCAGAAAAACACACACGTAATCCGTGAAGTCTGGCTTCCCATATCAAGTTCTATACTTTTCATAGCAGTGATTATTTCTTGTTTCATCTATGCGATCAAGGTAATTATCCGTCAAAAAGCACTTTCGGACACGAAAAATGATTTCATCAATAATATGACTCATGAATTCAAGACTCCTCTGGCTACGGTCAGTCTCGCTGTAGAGGCCCTGCAAGATCCCGAATTGTCCAGTCAGGACAAATTTCGCTCTAGGTACTTGGGTATTATCAAGGATGAGAATAAGCGATTGGTATCACAGGTAGAAAACGTTCTTCAGGCTGCTGCGTTGGATAAGAAGGATTTTAATCTCAAGATTGAGACGCTGAATCTTACGGAGATTTTGGAAAGCACTGTGGATCATTTTGGGCTTCAGGTGGAGAAAAAAGGAGGGCAGATCTCCCTTATCAATGATCTGACAAATCCTATAATTGAGGGAGATTATTTTCATCTCACCCATATTTTCAACAACCTGCTGGACAATGCAAATAAGTATTCCCCGGAACATCCAATGATCAGTATTGAGGCTAAAGACGATGCACTGCAGGTCTTCATCACGATAAAGGATGAAGGAATTGGGATGAATAAAGACGCACAACGGAAAATTTTTGATAAATTCTACCGGGTTCCTACCGGGAATTTACATGATGTCAAAGGCTTTGGCCTGGGATTGTCTTATGTGAAAACCATGCTGGAAGCCCATAAAGGGGGTATTCAAGTAAGCAGCGAACTTGGAAAAGGAAGCTCATTCACCATTAACTTACCAAAGAAACAATGAGTAAAGCAAAATTATTAGTGGTCGAAGACGATCCAAACCTGGGAGATATCCTTCAGGAATATTTGGAAATGAAAGGTTATGAACCTACGCTTTGCCGTGATGGTGAAGAAGGATGGAACAAGTTCAAGAAAGGAAAATTTGATCTTTGCCTACTCGACATTATGATGCCGAAAAAGGATGGGTTTACCCTGGCAAAGGAAATCAAGAAAGTGGAGGAAAACCTTCCTATACTTTTCCTTACTGCAAAAAACCAAAAGGATGACATCATAGAGGGGCTCAAGATTGGCGCTGATGATTACCTGACAAAACCGTTCAGCATGGAGGAATTGCTTCTTCGCGTCAATGCTATTCTTAGGCGAACGCATAAAAATGAAGAGATAAATCCACTAAAGGTATATTCATTTGGTGGCTTTGTGCTGCACTACGATGAGCAATTCTTGGATGGCCCAAAAGGGCGTCACAAGTTGACTTCCAAAGAAAATGAGCTTATCCGCCTGCTGGCTTCTGAAATCAACAATCTGGTAAACAGAAGCCATGCGCTAAAGCAGATCTGGGGAGATGATAGCTACTTCAATGCGCGAAGTATGGACGTATACTTAAGCAAAATCCGTAAGCTGCTGAAGGATGATCCAAAAGTGCAAATCATAACCGTTCATGGCGAAGGGTTTAAGCTGATCGTAAGCGAAAGTTAAGTTAATCAAGGCAGTGTTCTCACTGCCTTTTTTGTGGAGTCTATTGTAACCGTTGAGGCACAGAATACCTCTATTCTGTGCTCTTTACTCTCTTGGGTAGCAAGCTGTTTTTTTATGGAATCCGCAGCGTGAAATGCGCGTTCAAATCGTTTTGAAAAAATCATGAGTTTGGACGCCTAGTTCAGACACTTACCTTCTGTATGACACAGACCTCGGCGATAGGTGCATCGACAGGAGATCGTCTCCCCGAAGACAGCTGAGGCGAATCGAAATTTCCCGCTGATCACAACTTCATAATAGTGTTTGGGATTTTCTCTTATTTTTACTCAAACCACCAGCCTGACCTTTGAAAGAAAAAATAAACACATGAAAAATAACTTAGTAAGAAACGCAGCATTAGGATGCTCCATCCTCCTTCTGGTTATATTCGGTTCGGCAAGAGCGCAGACCTTCGCCGAAAATGGAATGGTTGTCTCAGACCATGTAATCGCCTCAGAAGTAGGGGTTGATATTCTCAAAAAAGGTGGGAATGCCATAGATGCTGCTGTAGCCACAGCATTTGCACTGGAAGTGACGCATCCTGAAGCGGGGAATATCGGGGGAGGAGGCTTTATCGTATTTATGAAATCAAATGGGGAAGTAACAACTTTTGATTTTCGCGAAAAAGCTCCTTTGACTGCAAGCCCAACCATGTTTCTGGATGAAAATGGAGGGATAAAGGATAATTCAAATCATAAGGGACTTCTCGCCGTAGGCGTACCGGGAACCGTCGCAGGATTGTATCAGGCACATCAGAAGTATGGAAAACTTCCTTGGGCGGAATTGGTGAAGCCATCAGTGGAACTGGCCAAGAAGGGTTTCACGATGTCTTATGGCCTGTACAATGTGGCTATCAGAGTGACAGACCGGGATCCTTCCGAGGATATAATGAAGAATTACTTCAGGGGTAAAAATGGAGAAATCGTAAAGCCAGGGGAGACCTGGCAACAACCTGCGCTGGCGAAAACCCTTAAGGAAATCCAAAAGAAGGGAAGAGATGGATTCTACAAAGGCTGGGTGGCGCAGGAAATAGAAGATTACATGGCGGCAAATGGCGGTATCATTACACGCAGAGATCTGGAAAAGTATGAAGCTGTAGAACGAGAGCCTCTGAAAGGCACTTTCAATGGATATGACATTTATTCCATGCCTCCTCCCAGTTCGGGTGGAGTTGCCTTGATTGAGATGATGAATCTCATGGAGGAAGCCAACATTTCTGAGATTGAGTTCAACTCTACTGCCTATGTCCATCTGGTGGCAGAGGCAATGAGAAGAGCTTTTGCTGATCGGGCAGAGTACTTAGGAGATCCTGATTTCAATCTTGATATGCCTTTGGATAGATTACTGTCCAAGGAGTTTGCGAAAAAACGATTTGAAAACCTTGATATGGCCAACGCATCTGTCAGCGATCCGGCTAAGTTCGGCCATCCATATGGAGGTGACAATACCACCCATTTTTCAGTAGTGGACAAAGAGGGGAATGCCATCTCAATGACCTATACTCTGGAGAACTCCTATGGTGTCAAAATGGGATCAGAGAAACTGGGCTTTATTTTCAACAATGAAATGGGAGATTTCAATCCTGTTCCGGGAAAAACCACAACTACGGGCCAAATCGGAACGGATCCTAACTTGGTTGCACCTGAGAAGCGTATGCTATCCAGCATGACACCGACTATCGTGGCAAAAGACGGGAAACCCTATTTGGTAATCGGAAGCCCGGGAGGAAGAACTATTATCAATACGGTCTTCCAGACGGTATTGAATGTCTTGGCTTACGATATGCGGGTGGACAGGGCGATAGAAGCCATGAAAATCCATCATCAATGGTTGCCTGACCGTATTCTGTATGAGCGTAATCTGCTGTCACCGGATACTAGAGAGGCACTGGAAAAAATGGGTCATACACTCGCTCCGACCACAAATATCGGCGTGTTGATGGGTATTACTTACGATGCTTCCAAAAAACTCTACACCGGTGCTTCGGATTCTTCCAGTGAAGATGGAGGTGCCAGAGGCTATTAGTAAGTTAGAATTACGGGATTTCTTTTTTCCAACACCAAATAATTTTACTGTTCAAGGTTAGCGAAAAGACTAATTAGGGATTCAGGAAAGCAAGAAGATTGAGAGACTGATTATTCGGAAGTTTTCAGTACTGAATTTATTGTTATTTTGCCTTTTGCTTAGTCTCTGTTTCCCGTACAACCCCAGTCTACATGAATTATTTACTACTTATTATTGCTTTTAGGTACCTGCAGACCCACGAACAGACGAAGCTGGTCTATCCCGAGTGGCGGAGTACATTTTTTAAATGCTTAATCGCAGGATGTGTTCTACTGGTGCTTCAGATAACGGCCCATTCATTGGATTATTTATTGACTTGGGTATCTCATGCGGCATCATTATATGTCGTATATGCGGCATATACCCAAAAGGAATTTTCTCCGCTGAGAAATTTTGTTTATTCCTTTATCCCTTTGGTGATAATCTATATTCTTCAGGATTTTACAAAACTGGTCGCACCTATTTTTTATGACAGCTATGAGGCGTGGTATGAGACAGCAGAGCTATTTGCCTGGATATGGTTGGTGGCACAATTTGTAATCAACCGTAAGCAGCGGAAAGCTTTGGAGATAGAGCGAATAAAAGCAGCTCAGCAAGAACTCCAATTCAAGCAATCGCAGAAATTAAAGGATGCCTTGGAAATACAAGTGGCAGAGCGAACTGCGGAAATTACCGCTCAAAAAGAAGCGTTGGAAAAGACACTTGATGAGCTTAAGGCTACCCAATCCCAACTGATACAATCCGAGAAAATGGCTTCTCTGGGCGAGCTCACCGCGGGAATCGCCCATGAAATCCAAAATCCATTGAATTTTGTGACCAATTTTTCTGAGCTGAACAAGGAGCTTCTGGAAGAGTTGAAAGGCGAATTGGAAAAAGGTGACCTTGAAGAAATAAGGCTTATCGTAAGTGATATAGAAGGCAATGAAGATAAGATTATCCATCACGGAAAGCGGGCTGACGCTATCGTGAAAGGTATGCTTCAGCATAGCCGAAGTAGCACCGGAGCGAAAGAGCCTACAAATATCAATGAACTGGCTGACGAATACCTTCGTCTATCCTACCACGGGCTCAGAGCTAAAGACAAGTCATTCAACGCAAGCATGGAAACGGACTTTGACCAGACAGTGGGCAAAGTAAATGTGGTTTCCCAAGAGATCGGAAGAGTGATTTTGAATCTTGTCAATAATGCCTTCTATGCAGTTTCCGAAAAGAAAAGGCAGTTGACTGATATGGGGGATTCCGAACTTGCCGACAGCTATAAGCCCACGGTATGGATAAGTACCAAGCGAACTGCCAAGGGGGTTGAAATTAAGGTAAAAGATAACGGAACAGGAATGCCGGAGGAGGTAAAGGACAAAATCTTCCAACCTTTTTTTACTACCAAGCCTACTGGGTTGGGGACGGGATTGGGGCTTTCGCTGAGCTATGACATCGTGAAAGTACATGGTGGAAAACTGACCGTCACGAGTCAAAATGGAGGTGTGGAGAGTGGAGAAAATTCCTGGACAGAATTCCTGATTTTCATTCCTGAAAAAAATCAAAACGCATAAAGAAACTATATCAATTTTACCCAAAGAAGGAGAGTTTTCCAGATTTGAAATTACATTGCCAATCATATTATCAACACCATGACAAAAATATTAATCGTCGATGACGAGCGGGATGTAGAGCTGCTTTTTCGTCAGAAATTCAGGAAAGAAGTCAGAAGTGGGCTTTTGGATCTTGCGTTTGCATTTTCGGGCGACGAGGCACTTAAGTTACTTGCCAGCGAACATCCACCGGAAGTGGTATATGTCTTTTCGGATATTAATATGCCGGGCATGACGGGGTTAGAATTGCTAAACAGGATAAAGAACCGATTTCCGGCTATCAGCGTGAGTATGATCTCGGCTTATGGAGATACTGAGAATTACAAGAAAGCGATGGAATCCGGAGCCAGGGAATTTTTCACCAAACCGATAGATTTTGATTCGCTCAAAAAAGAAATAGGGAGAATAATCAATCAAAACTAGATCAGTAAGCTATGGCTAAAATACTCGTAGTGGACGATGAGGCAGATCTGGAGATTCTAATTACTCAGAAATTCCGGCGAAAGATTCGGACTGGAGAATATGATTTTGTTTTTGCACTGAATGGTCGCGAAGCATTGGAAACATTGCTGGCACATCCTGATATCGACATGATCCTGAGTGATATCAATATGCCGGAAATGGATGGGCTCACGCTGCTGACCAAGGTCAAAGAGCAGAATCCGCTACTCAAAGCCGTGATTATTTCTGCCTACGGCGACTTGGAAAATATTCGTACTGCGATGAATAGGGGAGCATTTGATTTCATTACCAAGCCTGTGGATTTTCAGGATTTGGAGATCACGATAGAGAAGACTCTTCAGCACATCAATCAGATCAAATCCACCCTCACTGCATTGAAAGAAAATAACATCCTGAAAATGTACGTGGATGAAACGGTCCTCAATTTCATGGTAGGAAAGGAATCCGAAACATCCCTAATGGAAAACGAAACTGTGGAAGCAACAGTGGTTTTTGTGGATTTGTCCGGATTTACCCGAATTTCTGAAAATGAGGAACCGAATGTGGTGGTCTCCCTACTCAATGAGTATTTTGACCTAATGGTACGGGAAATTATCGATCAAAAAGGTTCTGTGGACAAATTCATAGGTGATGCGGTAATGGCTGTATTCAAAGGTTCAGATCAGGTAGAAAGAGCATTGAGAGCTTGTATAGCCATCAGAGATAAAATGAACTCAATGCCCATGTATTCCGAAAAATCAAATTTCAGTCCCAAGGTATCTATAGGGTTGAATTCAGGGGAAATGGTATCGGGAAATATCGGTTCACGATCACTGAAAAGACTGGACTATACCGTGATCGGGGATGCCGTAAATGTTGCTTCGCGACTTCAAAATGCCGCTGCCCCGGGCCAGATTTTGATTTTGGAGAAATGCACGCGTGGAATCTCTGACTTATTTACTTTTCAACAACTGGGAGAGATCAGCCTGAAAAATAAGGCCAAGCCGGTGTCGGTCTTGGAGGTGGTGAACTAACCTTTAGCAATTGTTTCTGACTTTTTCTATGCCTTACTTGGCTTTGTGAAAAATAAGCTGATCACAGCAATGGCATTCTTTCGTCTTCTGACATTTCAGAAAACAGTGAACTATGCTCTGCTGGCATGCTCATTTCAGATTTCCAGACTTGCAGGCAGACCTATTCTTTGGGGTAAGCCTACCACACTTTCCATAGAACCTACGACAGGCTGCAACTTACGCTGTCCGGAATGCCCCTCTGGATTACGGGATTTTTCCAGACCTACAGGCATGCTTCAGGAAGCTCTTTTCCAAAAAACAATTGATCAAGCACACAGGCATCTCACTTGGCTGCATCTATATTTTCAGGGAGAGCCATTTTTGAATCCGGGATTTTTGAAGATGGTCACATATGCTGATTCCAAGGGTATTTTCACCTCTACCTCTACCAACGCACATTACTTACAACAAAACCAAGTAAAAGCAGTCTTGCAGAGTGGGCTGAAGCAATTGATCGTATCCATGGATGGGATCACCCAAGAAATCTATGAAAAATACCGCGTAGGTGGACGACTGGAGAAAGTGCAGAGCGGAATCAAGCTACTCTTGGCAGAGCGAAAGAAATCCGGACAGCACTTTCCGCGTGTGGTGTTGCAGTTTCTGGTCACGGGACAAAACGAACATCAACTTCCCGAACTAAAACACTGGGCCGAAGAAGTGCAAGTCGATGAGCTGCAGCTGAAAACCACGCAGATCTACGACTTCGAGAATGGTTCCGACTTGATCCCGTCTGATTTGGGATATTCCAGATATGTACCGGCGGAAAATGGTAAGTGGAGGTTAAAGAAAAAGCATGAGGATAAGTGCTGGCGGATGTGGCAGGGGGCTGTGTCTACCTGGGATGGAAAAGTAGTCCCATGCTGTTTTGACAAAGACGCCAAGTACGTCATGGGTGAATTGGAATCACAATCCCTCGCTGCCATTTGGTCCTCACTGCCCTATCAAAACTTTCGAAAACAACTGCTCAGAGATAGAACACAGATAGAGATTTGCAGAAATTGTACAGAGTAAGTCCCGGTCTCCGGTAGTAGAAAGATCATCAACGTATAGGTGTGAAACAGAGTAATAGTTAGAGGTATTTATGGAGCTGTTGGGCACAAAAGCACTTTTTAACCCGCCCGAAAAACCTAAGCTCGAATAGATGGGACACTTAGAATAATCTGTTTTTGGATGAATTTTTAGGTTTATTTTCTACCTTCATGGATAGAACTTTTAACCCTGAAAATCTTTTAAACCATGATTAGAAAAGCAACCGCCGTATGGCAAGGAACAGGTAAGGACGGCAAAGGTACCTTGACCACACCCAGCACTGTTTTAGACAAAACACAATACTCATTCAAGTCCCGTTTCGAAAGCGGAGTGGGTACAAATCCTGAAGAATTAATCGCAGCAGCCCACGCAGGATGCTTTGCGATGAAATTGAGTTTCAACTTGCAGGAAGCCGAATACACCGCAACGGAATTGGATGTGACTGCAAATATTACATTCGAAGACGGTACACTTAAAAAGTCCCATCTGGTTCTAAAAGCCAAAGTGGATGGAATTTCCCAGGAAAAATTTGATGAGTTGGTAAAAGATGCTGAGGAAAACTGTCCAATTTCAAAAGTACTGGACTTGGAGATCTCTGTAGAAAGCACGTTGAATGCTTGAGTGTTAGAGCCAAGAAAAAAGATTCAAGGTTCTTGAAAGCCGTTCGTGGTGACACGAACGGTGGCTTCAGAGCCAAGAAGTTGGATTTTAGTATCAAGTATCTAGACATAAGAGCGGCGGTTTGAGTTAATTCAAGCGCCGTTTTTTTTATTATGTATATCCGCTTTTTTGCCGTTAAAGAGATAATAGCATTCTAGTGTTGAGTGCTAACCAAAACCTGTCAGGTTTCCACCATCGATTTTTGATAAATAAGCGGGTTCTTACGGTTCTAATAGCAAAACCTGACAGGTTTATTCGGTACTTTTTACACTTAACATAACACTAGGATTTGGTGAACTTAAGTATTTGGCTCACTTCCGCCTGCCTACCGGCAAAGGCAGGTTACCCCCGCCTGACGTCGGACAGAGGCCTTCCATCCATTACCCAAGCTATTGACATCATTGCGAATAATCACATATCTCCCAATTTCAAACTCTCAAATTTTAAATTCTACGTCCACCTTCTTTTTCTCCAATTCTCCTGCTGTTCCGGATTCAGAAAAGTCCAAGCGATAAATCTGCTTTTCTTATTTCCCTGAGTCATCTCGACAATCTTCCGATCAGCGACTCTGGCTTTTTTCAATGCTAAAATCAGTTCCCTGAGATGCTCTTCCTTCGATACTATGGCCGTGTACCAAAAGCAATTGAATTTAAAAGTTTTGCTTTCTGAGATCATCTTTTGAATGAAAGCGAGTTCTCCACCCTCACACCAGAGTTCGTTGTTCTTTCCACCAAAATTCAAAGTAACCTTCTTGCCTACTTTACCTTTGAGGTTTTTTACCTTTCTCGTACTTCCTGCCTCAGCGGCGGCCAGAGATTCATGGAATGGAGGGTTGCATATCGCTAGATCAAAGACATCATCTGACTTGATGATTCCTACCAGAATTTCCTTGGGGTTTTCCTGAAGCCGCAGTGAGACTTTTCCACGGAATTTGGGGTTTGCATACAGGTTTTCCTGGGCGGAACCCAATGCTTCCTCGTCTAGTTCTGATCCTACAAAGGACCAGTGGTAAATCGAATTTCCCAGTATAGGGTAAATGCAGTTTGCCCCCGTTCCTACATCCAAAACCTTGATTTCCTCACCATTCGGCATCTTTCCCCCATTGCTTTCCTCAAGCAAATCAGCCAGATAATGGAGGTAATCTGCTCTTCCCGGAATCGGCGGGCAGAGATATCCGGCAGGAATGTCCCATTGATCAATCTGATAGAAAAATTTTAGTAAAGCTCTGTTGAGAGCCTTGACAGCTTTCGGATCGGCAAAATCAATGCTGAGGTCGCCATACGCATTTTCAGAAACAAACTGACCCAGTTCAGGCAGAGAACTGATCAAGCTCGGGAAATCATAGCGCTCACGATGGGCATTTCTGGGATGAAGTGCAGTTTTGATGGCCTTTTCGCTCATTCTACAAATTTAGTGAAATCAGCGTGTAAATATGTGGGGCTTCTGAAAGGATAGGAGTTTGAATCATCTTTTGATGCTGGTAATCAATGGTTTAGTTTGCTTTTAGTTTTATCAATGATTTTTATTCTAAAAAGGATGTAGTTTCAGAAAAATTTAGCCGTATGAAATCGAGCATGATCCCGTACGTACGGGATCACACACTGGTATGCCCCGATAGCTATCAGGGATAATGTATGCGAGATTCTCCCGAATCAAGTTCGGGACAGGCTATCTGACCATTAAAAATCAAAATATAAACAGATGAAATATCCATGACGGGAGCGCGACACACAGGGGCATGATTATAAATCCCGGCATCCACCATTTTCGTAGAAATCAACC